>NZ_CP139482.1:837500-1520000 GCF_041222825.1 Candidatus Thalassolituus haligoni | reverse complement strand
TTGTAAGTCGTCAGGTCACTGCCGGGAACACCCAGATCAACCGACAGTTTTTGTTCGATACCGGCAGTCGGGAACATACCCCGGTTCAGGCCGTTGTAACGCCAGTTCAGACCCAGGGTGTACTCGTCAAAGTCATCCCCTTCGGTATCCAGAAATTCCAGAATTTCGGCAGGAACCGTCGATCCTTCAAACATATGGGTATTGGTAAATCCGGCGCTCATCGACAGTCGCTGGCGACGGGTGATCGGATATCCGAACGTCACGCTGGCGCCCTTGGCATTGGTTTGATAGTCACTGACAGAGCTCAGGCTATTGTAGTCTGTTTCCCGATAGAACAAGTTAAAGCCACGACTGACACCATCAATGGTGTAATAAGGATCGAGGAAAGAGAAGTTGTACGATTGCACCGTCTTGTTCTTCTGCACACTCATGCTCATGCGATTGCCGGAACCCAGAAAATTATTCTGGCTGACACTGGCACCCAGAATCATACCGCTGCCACCGGCATAACCGATGTTGAAGTTCAGACTGCCATTCATTTGTTCTTCAACGTTGTAGTCAACGTCAATCAGATCATCCGCCCCCGATACCGCAGGTGTTTCAACCGTCACGGTTTTGAAAAAGCCCAATTGGTTAAGACGGTTTTTACCGGCTTCGATCTTTTCGGTCGATGCCCAACCACCTTCCATTTGCAGCATTTCACGGCGTAACACTTCATCCATGGTGCTGTCGTTACCACTGAAATTGACACTGCGAACATAGGTGCGTCGTCCTGGCTCGACAAAAAAGGTCAGGTCAACTTCCAGTGTTTCGTCATCGGGTTTGGGGCTGCCATCCACCTTGGCAAAGGTATAACCGTCATTACCCAGGCGGCGAATCATGCCTTCACTGCTAGACAGTACCTTGCTGCGCGAGAAAACGTCACCAGGCTGAATATTGTAGAAACGTTTGAATTCGTCTTCATCCAGTACCAGATTACCCGCCAGCCTGATATCCCGGACTTTATAGACATCACCTTCCGTGACGTTCACCGTGATATAAACACCATCTTTTTCTGGCGCAAGTGCGACCTGGGTGGATTCAATATTAAAACGCAGGTAGCCGCGATCGTAGTAATACGAGCGCAGGGCTTCTTGATCTGCTGCCAGTTTTTCCCGTGAGTACTTGTTATCGCCAGCGTACCAGGACCAGAAGTTGGATTCCTGCAAGCTGAACTGTTTCAGCAACTCGTCATCCGAAAACGCCTGGTTACCCACAATATTGATGTGCGCAATCGCCGCCACATTGCCTTCTTCAACGTTGATTTTCAGCGCCACCCGATTACGCGGCAGTGCCTCAACCACGGTTTCGATATGAGCATCGTAACGCCCCTGCATCACGTACTGGCGTTCCAGTTCGAGCGCGATACGTTCCAGTGTCGAGCGTTTGAACACCATCCCTTCTGCCAAACCGGCCAGCTTGAGGTTATCCAGCAGCACATCATCCGGAATAGCCGAGTTGCCTTCGAGTTCAATTTGGGTAATGGTTGGTAACTCAACCAGTTGGAAGATCAGCACCTGGCCGTCACGATACACCTTGATGTCGTTAAAAAAGCCGGTAGCAAACAAACGCCGTGAGACGTCTGCCAGGCGATTGCCGTCAATCCGGTCACCCGCATTGATCGGCAGCCGCTCAAACACGGTACCTGCAGACACTCGCTGCAGCCCCTCAAGACGAATATCTTCAATTACAAATGAATCATCAGCACAGGCAATCGAAGAAAACAGCCCAACAAGCAGGGAAAACAGCAGCGAACGCATGAAAAATGTAATCCAAAATTACGCGACTTTCGAAAGTTAAAGTCGACCGATATCGTTATAAAAGGCAACTGCCATGAGGCTGAACAGCATCACAATGCCCATCTGCATCGCCACTGTCTGTACCCGTTCCGGTAGTGGTTTGCCGGTTACGGCTTCTGCCAGATTAAACAGAATATGACCACCATCCAGCATGGGTACCGGCAATAAATTCAGCACACCCAGTGATACACTGAGCAACGCCAGAAATTGTATAAAGGATTCCAGCCCTCCCGAGGCCGAAGCGCCGGCTACTTTAGCAATGGTAATAGGGCCACTCAAGTTCTTTACCGAGAGATCGCCTGCCAACATTTTCCAAAGGGAATCAAGGGTAAAAGTAATCAGATCCCAGGTTTTGCCCGTTGCACGCAGCATCGCCGTCAATGGATCGGCCGAACTGGTACTCAACCATTCTGTCGGAACTTCAGGTTGCACCGTACCCACTCCGGCAAATCCGATCTGGCGACCATCGTCCAGCGTACGGCTGCCGGGTAACAGGGTCAGCGTTTGCCTGTTACCATCACGCAACACCTCAACCTGCAGTTCGACACCGGCACGTTGCTGCACCAGCTCGACCCAGGCAAACCAGTCCTTGATCGCCATGCCGTCAACCGCAACCACCTTGTCGCCAGGCAAAAAACCGGCTTGTTCTGCAGCGCTGCCTTCGACCACAGAACCGACCAGCGCCGGCACCTCAAGCTGGCGCGGCTGAATCCCCAGAGACCCCATTGGATCGGGCTGTTCGCTCTCGGACAGCCAGTTCTGAATCGCCAGCTGCACGGGTCGCTGAATGCGATTACTGTCTTCAAGCGTCAAGGCAATATGACCGCTTTCGCCCAAATGATTGATCAAGCGCCAGTTAACATCTTCCCAGGTGGTCGTCTGGTGACCATCAACAGCGACGATACGATCACCCGCCTCAATGCCAGCAACGGCCGCCGGGGAATCATCAACTACCCGGCCAACATCTGATATCACACCGGTAGTGCCGACCATAAACAGCACCCAGTAAGCCAGAATGGCAAAAATAAAATTGGCGAATGGGCCTGCGGCAGCAATAAAATTACGCTGTGAAACCGATTTACTGTTGAAGCTTTGATCCTTTAAATGCGCGGGCACCTCGGCTTCGCGTTCATCCAGCATCTTAACGTAGCCACCCAAGGGTAACGGTGCCACCGAGTATTCGGTTCCACGCTTGTCCCGTACAGAAAACAATGGATTGCCAAACCCCACTGAAAACCGCAGCACCTGGACACCGCAACGGCGGGCAGCCCAGAAATGACCGTATTCATGAACCACCACCAGCACACTGATGGCGACGATAAACCAGAGAATTGTCACGCATCCACCTCGTTTACAGAACCTTGCAGCAACAGGATCGCCTGATTACGGGCCCACTGATCAGCCATCAGTACCGTCTCCAGACTCTTCACCGTTGTCGCTTCATGGGCATCCATCACCCGTTCGACGAGCGTTGGAATGGTACTGAAGGGAATTCGTTCCCCAAGGAATGCCTCAACGGCAATTTCGTTAGCAGCGTTTAATACCGTTGGCATGGTGCCACCCACGCTAAATGCCCGTCGAGCCAGAGCCAAACAGGGAAAAGTCTCTTCGTCAGCGGCCTCAAAATCAAACCGGCCAATCGTCACCAGATCCAATGGCGCAACGCCGGAAGTGATTCGTTCTGGCCAGGCAAGACCGTAGGCAATCGGAGTACGCATATCGGGCTGGCCCAACTGAGCCATGACCGAACCATCACAATATTGCACCAGACTATGGATAACACTTTGGGGATGCACCACCACCTGAACCTGATCCGGTTGGCAGTTAAACAGAAAACAGGCTTCGATCAACTCCAGTCCCTTGTTCATCAGGGTGGCGGAATCGACCGAGATTTTTTGCCCCATGGACCAGTTCGGATGAGCAACCGCCTGGGCCGGGGTGACCGCTTCAAGCTCTGCAGACTGCCAACCCCGGAATGGGCCACCGGAAGCCGTCAATAAAATCTTGCTGATACCATGCGGAGCAAAGTGGCCACCGTAGTGTTCAGGTAGCGACTGGAAAATCGCATTATGTTCGCTATCAATGGGCAGTAACTCGGCCCCACCCTGTTTGATGGCCTCCATAAAGAGAGGCCCAGCCATCACCAGCGCTTCTTTATTGGCCAGCAATACACGTTTACCGGCGCGGGCGGCGGCCAGCGATGGCAACAATCCGGCAGCACCAACAATCGCCGCCATCACCATATCGGTATCCTCATGGCCTGCGACCCAGGCTAACGCCTCCTCACCAGACAAGACCTGGGTAGGGTGACCGGCAGGCAGCCGACAACGAACCGCATCGGCACCGATGTTATCCAGCATGACCGCATAATCAGGCGAGTGTTTAAGCACCTGAGCAGCCAGTTTTTCTGCATTAGTAGCAGCGGTCAGTGCAAAAACCCGGTAACGCTCAGGATGACGGGCGATCACATCCAGTGTGCTGCTACCAATCGATCCCGTCGCTCCCAAGATGGTCACTGCACGGATCATTGACCAAACCCCCAATCAAGCAGGTGAATACATAAGGCAAATACCGGAACCGCTGCCGCCATACTGTCGATCCGATCCAGCACCCCGCCGTGTCCCGGCAACAGCGACGAGCTGTCTTTTATACCGCGATGGCGTTTCATCATGCTTTCGACCAAATCCCCGAGTACGGAAACAACCATGGTGATTACGGCAATCAGTAACATTTGCAAATAATCGTCACGCGACATCGGTTGCAGCCAACGATCCAGCCCCAAACCAAACAGTATCGCGACCAGAGCTGCGGTCGCCAGCCCACCCCAGAACCCAGCCCAGGACTTACCCGGACTGACATGGGGAGCGAGCTTGGTATTTCCCCAGCGCTTGCCAGAAAAATAGGCACCGGTATCTGCGCCCCAGACAATCAGCATCACAAAAATAATCAACAATGAGCTGTGAGGTTGTACCTTGAGGTGCATGAAACCGACCCACATTGGCACCAGCACACACAGACCCAGCGCCCCTCTGACCGGGCGGGAAGTCCATAAACTGGTTCCGCCGGGATAACGTTTGACCAGGGCAAAGGCGACGATCCACCACAACGCTCCAACGGCGAGGTAATACACCAGTAACTCCGGGCGAATCCGGAGGACACGGGCACTGATATAAAGACAAACAAACACCATCAAGGCGTAGGCAACCCGTCCCCAGCGACGCTCATAACCCGCGATATTGGCCCATTCCCAGGCTCCAATAGTGGCAATGGCGGCAATAAAGATGGCAAATTGTTTCAACGGCAAAAAGAAAATGCCGATGACCATCAGGGGAGCGAGCACCAGAGCGGTGATCACACGCTGTTTAAACACGGCTGGCGGTTTCCTTCAGCTGGTCATCAGTTCGGCCAAAGCGACGGGTTCGATCCGCAAAGGATTCAAGCGCCTGGCGATATTCTTGTTCTTTAAAGTCTGGCCAATACACCGGAGAAAAATACAGCTCGCTATACGCGCACTGCCACAACATAAAGTTACTGATACGTTGTTCGCCGCCGGTGCGAATCAATAAATCCGGTGCCGGATATTCGCTCAGCCAGGTGTATTGATGCAAGGTATGTTCGTTGATATCAGCGGGATCCAGACGTCCTTGCTGTACCTCAATCGCCATTTTCCGACAAGCCTGGGCAATGTCCCACTGACCACCATAATTGGCGGCAATCACGATGACCATGCCAGTATTGTTCGCTGTCAGCGTCTCCGCATCGGCAATCAACTTTTGAATACGTGCCGAAAAACCGTTTTTATCGCCCATGACGACCAGTCGCAGTTTATTACGATGCAGCCGTTTGACTTCCCGCTCCAACGCAACCGTAAAGAGCTGCATGAGTGCAGACACCTCCGCTGCCGGACGACGCCAGTTTTCACTGGAAAAAGCAAACAGGGTCAATACCTCGACCCCTGCCCGCGCCGACACTTCAACCGCCTGACGCACAGCATCAACCCCCGCCTTATGGCCGGCGATACCTGGCAAATGACGCGATTTGGCCCAGCGATTGTTGCCATCCATAATCATGGCAACATGACGGGGAACGCGGCCAACAGCCGCGTTTTTATCATCGATACTGGTAGACATGAAGAATAATCAGACCTGCATCAGATCTTTTTCTTTCTGCGCCAGATGAGCATCCACTTCGGCGATAAACTTATCGGTCAGCTTCTGAATCTGATCCTCACCACTGCGCTCTTCATCTTCGGAGATCATTTTTTCTTTCAGCAGCTCTTTGATGCTGCCATTGGCATCGCGACGAATGTTGCGAATGGAAACTCGCCCTTTTTCGGCCTCTGAACGCGCCAGCTTGATAAAATCCTTGCGGGTTTCTTCGGTCAGCATCGGCATATGCAGGCGAATGGTATCACCGGAGGTGTTCGGATTCAGACCCAGATCAGACTTGAGAATAGCCCGTTCAATCACCGTGACCATGGCTTTTTCCCATGGATTGATCGCCAGCGTACGGCCATCTTCAACAATCACATTGGCTGCCTGAGCAATCGGTGTCGCGGTTCCGTAATAATCAACGCTGATGTTATCAAGAATGGCGGGGTTCGCCCGGCCGGTACGTACACGCTTGAAGGCATCCAGCAATGAGGACACACTTTTGCCCATTCGTTCTTCTGCATCTTGCTTAATATCTTCGATCATACTCATTGTTCCTCGCTTACAATCAATGTGCCGTCGTCACCGCCAGTGACCAGACGGGCAAGCACACCAACTTCATTCATATCGTAGACCCGCAGCGGCATTTGATGATCACGCGCCAGGCATATAGCGGTCAAATCCATCACACCCAGCTGCTTTTCCAGAACTTCCTGATAAGTCAGGGTATCGTACTTGGTCGCACTGGGGTCTTTCTTCGGGTCTGCAGTATACACACCATCCACGTTGGTGGCTTTCATTACCACGTCAGCATTGATCTCGATGCCACGCAAACAAGCCGCCGAGTCGGTAGTAAAAAAAGGATTGCCGGTACCTGCAGCAAAAATAACCACATCCCCAATATCCAGCGCACGAATAGCACTGCGACGGTCATAATGATCGACCACGCCACTCATCGGAATCGCAGACATGACTCGCGTGGTAATATTGGCGCGCTCCAGCGCATCCCGCATCGCCAGGGCATTCATAACGGTTGCCAGCATCCCCATGTGATCTCCGGCGACACGATCCAGACCCGATTCGCTCAGTTTCTTGCCGCGAAACAGGTTCCCACCACCAATAACCAGACCAACCTGAACACCAATACCCTTGAGCTGCCCAATTTCCAGCGCCATACGATCCAGCACTTTGGGATCAATGCCGAAATCCAGCTCACCCATCAGGGCTTCGCCACTCAGCTTTAACAAGATACGTTTGTATTTAGGACTCTGCTGTTTAGCCATGACCGACTCCATTAGCGTGTATTGGATACAAATATGCCGGGCGACCCCGGCATATTCAGGTTGGGACAATCCCTGATGTTTTGCCCCGATTTTGTATCAGCCTTTCAGCTGTGCAGCAACCTCTGCAGCGAAGTCTACTTTCTCAACTTCGATACCTTCACCCACTTCCATACGGATGAAAGAAACAACGTCAGCACCGGCTTCTTTCGCCAGCTGACCAACAGTCTGATCAGGGTTCTTGACGAACGGCTGATCCAGCAAGCTGTTTTCTTTCAGGAACTTGTTGATACGACCAACCATCATTTTTTCAACGATCGCATCCGGCTTGCCTGCCATATCTGGCTGCGCCTTGATAATTTCTTTTTCTTTTTCCAGCACTTCTGCGGGCATGTCTTCACCACGAACCACACGAGGGCTGGATGCAGTGACGTGCATGGCAATGTCTTTGGCGACGTCTTCACTACCACCATTCAATGCCACCACACAGCCAACCTTGCCATTGGAGTGCAGGTAAGCTCCCACAACACCGGCCTCAATAACCACCGGACGACGAACAGTAATGTTCTCACCGATCTTCTGAACCAGCGCCATACGCGCCTCTTCCAGGTCGCCTGCCATCAGCTTGGCAACGTCGGTCTCACGAGTATCTGCCAGTTTGGCAACCACCAGATCTGCAAAGGCATTGAAGTTTGAATCGCCAGCAGCAAAGTCAGTCTCGGAGTTCACTTCTACAACAAACGCAACACCGTCCTGAACCTGAATACGCAGCTTGCCTTCGGCAGCAGTACGGTCAGCTTTCTTGGCCGCTTTCAGACCGGAATTCTTACGCAGGTCTTCAATTGCTTTGTCGATATCACCGTCATTGGCAGTCAGAGCTTTTTTGCACTCCATCATACCCAGACCAGTACGTTCACGCAGTTCTTTAACCAGAGCGGCCGATACGTTCGCCATAATCCCAATCCTCTTTTGTTAACTTGTCTTCAATTTCTTGCTTAAAAAAAAGGGGGCACGCCCCCTTTTTTACCGACCCGAGTTGTCAATTACTCAGCAGGTGTTTCTGCTGCAGGTGCTTCTTCAGCAGCCACTTCAACAAACTCGTCTGCAGCCGGGCCATTCTGCTGCTTGCCTTCCAGAACGGCATCTGCAACAGCAGAAGCATAAATCTGGATAGCGCGAATGGCATCGTCATTGCCAGGGATTACGAAATCGATACCGTCCGGGTTGGAGTTGGTATCAACAATACCAACAACCGGGATACCCAGCTTGTTAGCTTCCTGAATCGCAATACGTTCATGGTCAACGTCGATTACAAACACCATATCTGGCAAACCGCCCATTTCCTTGATACCACCAATGGAGCGTTCCAGCTTCTCCATTTCACGGCTACGCATCAGGGCTTCTTTTTTGGTCAGTTGCTCAAATGTACCGTCAGCTTGTTGCGTTTCGAGGTCACGCAGACGACGAATAGACTGACGAATGGTTTTGTAGTTGGTCAGCATGCCGCCCAGCCAGCGGTGCGCCACAAATGGCATACCGGCACGTTCGGCCTGTTCCTTGATGATCTTGCCAGCAGCGCGCTTGGTACCAACAAACAGAATCTTGTTGTTACGGGCAGCGATGCCTTCAATTTTAACCAGAGCCTCATTCATCGCCGGAACCGTGTGTTCCAGATTGATGATGTGAATCTTGTTACGTGCACCAAAAATGTAACGACCCATTTTCGGGTTCCAGTAACGAGTCTGGTGACCAAAGTGAACGCCTGCTTTCAGCAGGTCACGCATATTTACTTGTGCCATATCTAATACCTTATACAGTTGGGTTAGGCCTCCACGTACCCAATGAGTCGACTGCACAACCGAAGTTGGCAGCACCCCGACACATCGTTGTGGCACGTGTGTGATTTAGTTGCCGGTACAGAGTCAATTACTTGCCCTGCCCCGACGGTGCTTACAGCGCGCGCTTTATACCACTTTGAAGCCATCGAGACCAGAGCCATAGCTTTCCTTGTCACGTACAATTACATTTAATGATTGTTCAACACTGCGGTCACAACCGATACAATGGCTCATCTACCAGCGGAATTCTGTATCTATACATGACTGTTACCATCAAAACGGCTGAAGAAATTGAAAAAATGCGCGTTGCCGGGCGCCTGGCAGCTGACGTCCTTGAAATGATCGGGCCTTATGTCGTCCCCGGTGTATCCACGGGAGAACTGGATACCCTGTGCCACAACTACATCGTGAATGAACAGCAAGCCATCCCGGCACCACTGAATTACAACGGCTTCCCCAAATCCATCTGCACCTCGATCAACCAGGTGATTTGTCACGGCATTCCCAGCAATGACAAAATCCTGAAAAAAGGCGACATCATCAACATCGATATTACAGTCATCAAAGATGGCTACCACGGCGACACCAGCCAGATGTTCTTTGTTGGCGAGCCAATAGCGGCAGTGAAGCGCCTGGTGGAAATCACTCAAGAGTGCCTCTACCTGGGTATTGATATGGTACGTCCTGGTGTTCAGTTGGGTGACATCGGCGCCGCTATCCAGAAACACGCAGAATCCAATCACTACTCAGTGGTACGTGAATACTGCGGCCATGGCATCGGCAAAACCTTTCACGAAGACCCTCAGGTACTGCACTACGGCAAGCCGGGTACCGGTATGGCACTGGAAGAAGGCATGACCTTTACCATTGAACCCATGATCAACCTGGGTACCCGCTTCAACAAACTGATGAAGGATGGCTGGACCGTGGTCACCAAGGATCGCAAACCGTCCGCCCAGTGGGAGCACACGCTATTGGTCACGACATCCGGAGTGGAGGTGCTGACGGCACGCCCGGGTGAAAAATACCGGGCTGGCGCATGATCCTGGAGCGACCTGAACTGAAGCTCGCTGACCAGCCAGAGCTTTTGGCCCGGCTGGCGGCATGCTCTGGGCCAATTCCGGTCATCCGCGAAGTACTGCAACAAACCCAGCAAAAGGCCGATGCGTATTTTCGCGCCACACTGGATGCAGAAACCCCGGTGCGATTTCGTTCAGCACAAATGGACACCTTGTTGGCCTGCCTCTGGCAGCACAATGGCCTGCAAAATGACAACCTGGCTCTGGTAGCGGTCGGCGGTTACGGACGTGGAGAACTACACCCCTACTCGGACATCGATCTGCTATTGCTCTGTCGCGACGAAGCAGCCATCACCACCAGCTCTGAACAGCTGCAAGGGTTTATCACTCTGCTTTGGGATCTGAAGCTGGAAGTCGGTCATAGCGTCAGAACACTAGACGATTGCCGCAAGGAAGCATCGAAAGACCTCACCATTATTACCAACATGCTTGAAAGCCGAATGATCGCCGGTACGGCTGAACTCTACGCTGACCTGAGGAACATTATCGACAGCCCGGATATGTGGCCTGCGGCAACTTTTTTCAAAGAGAAATGGCACGAACTGGAAAAACGTCACGACAAGCATAACGACTCCGAATACAACCTCGAACCCAATGTCAAAAACTCGCCAGGGGCCTTGCGTGACATCCAGACCGTCAGCTGGGTGACCACACGATACTTTGGTGACGGCAGCCTCAAGGCACTGGAGAACCGGGGCTTTCTGACCGAGTTTGAATTCACACGACTGGCCGGCAGCATGAAATTTCTCTGGCAAGTACGTTACGCCCTGCACATGCTGGCAGGACGGGAAGAAGACCGCCTGTTGTTTAACCTGCAACGCCAGATTGCCAGCCTGCTGGGATTTGAAGATGACAACGATCATCTCGGTGTCGAGCGCTTTATGACCCGCTTTTACCGCAACCAGCTCTCAACCACCGAGTTATGCGATCTGTTGTTGCTGCATTTCAACGAAGATTTCATGAAAAGCCATGAAGGTATCGAGCCAGTAACAGTCAACGAACACTTTGTGCTGTTTAATGGTTACCTGCAAGTGACTGATCCACAGCTGTTTGCCCGCGAGCCCGCCTGGTTATTAAAAGTCTTTGTCCTTTGTGCCAACACCCCCGACCTGAAAGGTGTTCATTCCGATACCATTCGTGCATTACGTGATCATCGCCATCTGATTGACTATACATTCCGCACCAACCCCGCAAACAATGCCTGTTTTATTGATCTGATTTGCCACAAAAATCACGTCGTGCGTGAATTGTCACGCATGATGCGCTACGGCATTCTCGGACGTTACATTCCCGAGTTTGGTCGTATCATCGGCATGATGGAGCACGACCTGCTGCACATTCATACCGTCGATGACCACAGCTTCCGCATGATCCGCATGTTGCGCCAGCTGCGCTTTTCCAGCCTGCGTAACCAGTACCCGCTGGCATCCAAGCTGATTCATCGCATTCAGCGCCGCGAAGTCCTGTATCTGGCCTCCCTGCTGCACGACACTGGCAAGGCTCAGGAAGGTGATCATTCCAGTAACGGCGAAGCCATCGCCCTGCAGTTTTGCAGCCAGCACAATCTGCGCCCCACCGATACCCATATGGTCTGCTGGCTGGTCGCCAACCACCTCACTATGTCGTACGCAGCACAACGGCTCGATCTGAACAATCCGGATGACATTCACCAGTTTGCATTGGACATTGGCGACCAGCATCACCTCGACATGCTCTACCTGATCACCCTGGCCGATATGATCAGCACCAATCCCAAGCTTTGGACCAGCTGGCGTGCAGAGCAGATGCGATCGCTGTATTTTAATACCCAACAAGCCCTGCGTCGTGGTCTCGCCAATCCATTAAACAAGGAAGACTATATCGAGGAAATTCAGCAGGAAGCCTTGTCGCAACTGACAACACAGGGACTGAGCCGGGAGCAAACCCTGGCGATCTGGGGCGACTGTGGTGATGATTATTTTCTAAGAGAAAGTGTTGACAACATTCTCTGGCACACCCTATCCATCGCTGGGCATGGCAATAAAAGAGATCCACTGATTTCCATTCGCCAAACCTCTGACCGGGATCGGGAAGGTGCCACACAGATTTTTATTTACATGAAAGACCAGATCGACCTGTTTGCAGTCACCACTGCCACCCTGGATCAGCTCAACCTCAATATTCAGGATGCCCGAGTCATGACCTCCGAATCAGACAACAAGGCCGTTGATACCTATATCGTTCTGGATGAGAACAACCGTCCGATCAATGACCCACAACGCCTGGACACCATCCGTCACGCCTTGATCACTGCGCTGGAGAACCCGGAAGAATACTCCACGATCATTCAGCGCCGCACTCCGCGTCTGCTCAAGCAATTTCCAGTCGAGACCCAAGTCACCATGAGCAATGATCCTCACATGCAACGCACGGTGCTGGAAGTCACGGCAGCCGACCGCCCGGGATTACTGGCACGCGTGGGTGCTATTTTCTCCGAGTTTGGCGCCCAGATGCAGGGAGCCAAGATTCTCACCGAAGGTGAACGAGTATCGGATATTTTCTACATCGTGGATCAGAATGGAGAACCGTTTTCCGACCCGGTGTTATGCCAGCAACTGCAACACGCCATTATATTAGGCCTGGATGATCAGATTCAGGCACAAACGGCTGTTTAATAGATCATTCCATAGCCTTTCATTCGATTTATTCGATTGATAACCGGTAAATTATCCTCAGCAGCCAGAAGAAAGACGGTGTAGCCTTCTCACATTATCAGGAGAATGTTATGTCCCAGCGTTACCAGAAAATCATTCGCAGCCACGCCAGTTCTGATGGCGATGGCGTAAAAATTCAGCGTGTCGCACTCTTTAACGACACCGCCTCCGATCCATTTCTAATGATCGACGAACTGCGATCAGACAACCCGGATGACTACATCGGCGGCTTCCCGCCCCACCCTCACCGGGGCATGGAAACCCTGACCTATTTGCTTCAGGGCGCACTGGAACACAAGGATCACCTTGGTAACCGCGGCCTGATCAACAGTGGTGGCGCACAATGGATGTCGGCCGGACGCGGCATTATTCACTCCGAAATGCCGTCGCGGGAAATGGACGCACTGCATGGCTTCCAGCTCTGGATTAATCTGCCTGCCAGCGAAAAGATGAAGACACCGGGGTACCGTGATGTTGCCGCTGATGAAATTCTGCACCAAACGGCTGCCTGCGGTGCTCAGCTAAAGCTGATCGCCGGACACTGGATCATCGATGGTGAAAACTATGTCGCACCATTGGCAACCATCGCAGCCAACGCTGGCATTGCCGACATACACCTTGACGCTGGGCAACAGCTCACTTTGCCAATTACTGCTGGCCATAGCGCCATGGCCTATGTTTATCAGGGTCTCTTAACTGACATGAACCACAGCCAGTCTCTGGTTATGTTTGACACCGCTGAAGAAATAATCACGCTGAATGCCGCCAGTGATACCGATCTGCTACTGCTGACGGGACGCCCGTTGCGAGAACCAATAGCTCACTACGGGCCATTTGTGATGAACAGCGTCGAGGAAATCGAACAAGCCATTGCCGACTACAACGCTGGCCGTTTTGGCCAATAACCACGACCAGTTATAACCGGCACTGCAGCCAAAAAGCCAACCTACTCGGTTGGCTTTTTCCGATGTAACGGTGCAAAGCCTTCGCCATCCGTGACATTACTTTTACGCGTACTCGGACGACTCCCTACAGCAGCAGGACGGTTCCCTTCCGCTGTACGGCTTCCAGCAGCGGGTCGGCTCCCCGCAACAGCAGGTCGGGATGGACGCGGCCCGGTTCTGGCTGGCTTGCCATCACGACCGGACGGAGCAGCTTTGGTCTTTGGTTTACGCTTACCAACAGATGCCGCCTTGCCCGAAGCCTTGAGTTTTTTCGGGCCTTTGTATACCGCCACCAAGCCTTCAATTTTGCGCGGTTCCATCACAACCTGAATATAACTTTCGATCGCCGCCTTGAGATTCCATTCATACGGAGAAATCAGACTGATGGCCAAACCCGACTTGCCTGCCCGGCCAGTACGGCCAATACGGTGAACGTATTCATCGCCCTTGCGCGCCAGATCATAATTGATCACCAGATCCATTCCCTCAACATCCAGGCCACGCGCCGCCACATCCGTCGCCACCAGAATATTACGTTTGCCTTCCCTGAGCGTCTGCATCACATACTTGCGCTCATCCTGGGTCATTTCGCCGTGTAGCATGGCAACACCGTTACGATGACGACGAACAAATTCTGACAGGCGTTCGACCTCGGTGCGTTTGTTAACAAAAATTAACGCCTTTTCGTAGGTTTCATGCGCCAGTAACCAGGCGATCAAGCGGTCTTTATGAGCGTTATCATCCGCCAGAATCCGCTGCTGGGTGATTAAACCGTGCTGCTCCTGAATGGTATGGGTAGTGATTTCTTCAGGATTTTTCAGCAGATTGGCGGCAATTCGGCCAACCCCTTCATGGCGCAAGGTCGCCGAAAGCAGCATGGTCTGACGCTCGTTATTACAAGCGCGACGAATGATGTCCATATCTTCGGCAAAGCCCATATCCAGCATACGGTCGGCTTCATCCAGAATCAGATATTCCAGATCGCCCAGATCACACGTACCACGTTTCAGGTGATCCACCAGACGACCTGGCGTTGCAATAATCAACTCCGGATTTTTACGCAGCAACGCCGCCTGATACTGGAACTCTTCACCACCACACAACTGCCCGACACTGAGTGTCGTCAGGTCACAAAAATGCTGACACACCTTGGTCACCTGGGTAGCCAGCTCTCGGGTGGGACACATAATCAACGCACGGGTTGCGGAGTTGGGCGCATCCCGATCCAGTAACCCCTGCATCACGGGCAACAGATAGGCCAGGGTTTTACCACTGCCCGTCTCGGCACAGACCTGAATATCCTTGCCCGCCAATGCCAGCGGCAGTACTGCCTGCTGCACCTCCGTCGGAGCTTCCAGAGACAATTTTTCCAGGCCAAGCGCCAGGCGAGCATTCAGGGGATAATCAGTAAACACGTAGACGCCTCACAATAATATTGCGGCGATTATAACAGCCGGATGACAGAGACACCCTGAATTAAACGAACTGTCACTGCATCTCTTCAGACTGAAGGCAATTGACCGTAAACTGGCCATATCAGGATTATCAAAAACGGAAAACGATAATGACGTACACACCCAAACTGACTATCAACACATCCTTGCTGCTTTCGGGAATCACCACCGCCCTGATCTTGGCCGGTTGCGCCACCAGCCCCACCGGACGTACCCAATTGATGGTAATCTCACCAGAAAAAGCCATCAGCGAATCCAAAAGCGCCTACCTGAGCACCGTCAGCGAGCTGGAAGAAAGCGACCAGCTGGTCACCGACCCCAAGCGCATCAGTCGCATCAAAACCATTACCGGAAGACTGATCACAGAAGCGGTTGCCAAATACCCGAAAACAGCCAGCTGGGAATGGAGTGTGGCCATCATTAACGACCCCGACACCTTGAACGCCTGGTGTATGGCCGGCGGTCGTATGGCTATTTATACCGGCATTATCGACCAACTCAATCTGACCGATGATGAAATTGCCCAAATCATGGGGCATGAAATTTCCCACGCGCTGGCCAACCACACCGCCGAGCAAATGTCGCGGGCCATGGTGATCAATGCCGGCCTGGCGGCAACAGCTGCTGCTACCGACAACAACGCCATCGCCCTCTCGGGTGGTGCCATGGCAGCGAAGTATGCCTTGCAACTGCCCAACAGTCGGACTGCCGAAAACGAAGCAGACCGTATCGGCATCGAGCTGGCTACCCGTGCTGGTTATTCCCCGACCTCCGCCGTTACGCTCTGGGAAAAAATGCAGAAAGTCGGTG
Source organism: Candidatus Thalassolituus haligoni (assembly GCF_041222825.1). Classification (NCBI taxonomy): domain Bacteria; kingdom Pseudomonadati; phylum Pseudomonadota; class Gammaproteobacteria; order Oceanospirillales; family Oceanospirillaceae; genus Thalassolituus; species Candidatus Thalassolituus haligoni. The sequence continues at coordinate 1,503,913 of NZ_CP139482.1, read as the reverse complement.
GCAGCTCCGGGCCGGAGTTCTTATCAACTCACCCGTCATCTGGCAACCGCGCCAAGGAACTGGGTAAACTGGCTCCGGAAATGAGAAAACTCAACCCAACGGCCAAAAAGTCTGCGGTTTATCCGGTGACCATCGTGCAGTAACGCATAATAATAAGAGGACGGGGGTAGCGCCCCGTCCCTAACTCTGGCTGTCCCTGTCCATTACAACATCAGCTCGGCAGATGCCTCAACAGCCACTGACGGCAACCCACCACAGCCTGATTGTCGTTGTCTTCCAGCAGTATCTGGCCAAAGGTTACCAGCGTTGTATTTTCCAACGGACTCAGGCTTGTCTCTGCCAGCGCCATCTTGAGCTGGCGTAAAAACTTGCGATTGCGCACTAACAATTGTTGAATACAAGCCAGCGCGTCTTGTGGCTGTTGCTGTAACTGAAGAGCATAAGCCTGCATCAGGATACACGCCACCGAGGTGCGTCGACATCCCCGTACCAGCGCCACCAGCTGTTCACTTTTCTGCTGTTTCAGGTAAACCAGTGCCAGCGCTTCTTGCAACCACACTGGCGTGGCTGGCTCTCGTGCAACCAGTTGTTCCAGCATATCTTCATTATCCACATCACCGTCAACGTGCTCGCAACAATCCAGGTAGTAGTCGTATGCCAGATCCCAAAACGGCTGATTGGCCTTTAAACGCCCAGGTAACGTCAGCTCAGCGGGTAAGGATAAACAGATATTCATTAACACTTCCCGACGCTTGAACCCCAATATCATTCTGAATATACCAAAACAACTGAGCTGGTTAGGGCTGTCAGCAGTGTCGTCTGCTTCTGGATAGGGCAGCGGCTGCGCCATATCTGTCAACCGCTGAATCACCTCAATATGATTCAGCAAGGCTGGGGCCTGACGTAATATGTCGATCCAGCGAGTATCTGGCAGCAACCAACGCATGTCATCGGCCATTTCCCGGAAATGGTCGTCACCTAACCTTCGCTCTTGGCGCTGAGCCTGAGAGAGACAGTCTTGTTCCATCAAGCTCAGCTGCTGTATCCATGCCTTATAGTCTTGACGGTATTCCGCTTTCAGAATTCGTGACGCCTCGCCTTTAACGACCTTGAAGTCACACGCAGACCCGGTAAAGGTATTTTCAGACCTCTCAAACAGCGAGAGTACCTTTTCGACATTCACAATATACGGATCGGCCAACGCTAAAGCCGCAGTCTCTTCGCGCACATCTAACAGGTTTTCGATCCTATCGAGTTGTTGAAGATAAAGCGCCTTGCCTTCCTTCACCACTTGATTGACGAACTCCAGAATCGGGGTGCCCTGTTGATACTTTTTCTGCAATCGGGCTTGCCAGAATTTGGCTCTGGCGCGTACTTCCGCATCTTCGGCAACAGCGCACAATATGGTCAGTTCCGTCATTGGCAATTCGTACTGGTCAGGATCCAGACGCATCGCCTGCTGCAAATATTGCCGGGCTTCTGCTGCCTGCCCTTGTTCAAATACAAACATAGCCAGACGCTGATAGGCAAGAGACTGTACCGACGGTGCGCGTTTGCATTCGGTCAGTTGCTGCATCAAAGCAAATCGTTCGTCATCCAGCTGCACTTCAAGCAACGCATCGAACAAGGTACTCACCAGCTCCTGATGCTCGTTTCTGAGTTTTGCGGGTTCGCAGGTCAGATAACGCCCGACCGTCACCACGGCATCGAATGCCATTTCCGTCATCGCATGTTCACAGAACAGAGCGGCAGCGGCGGCTGTCCAGCCTGGCTTTTCCGCCAACGCCAACAACTGCTGGTTATTCATTGCTGACAAGGCCAGCAAAAATAGATCGGCAGGTACAGGCAGCGGAAAATCACTCAGCGCGACACAGCATTTTTTGAGCTTTTTGCCCGAGCCACAGAAACAGGGATCATTGCGCCCCGGAAAAGCCGGAGCCACCAAAACAAACTGATTCGAGGATTTGGGCAGTAACTGAAACAGGTACTGCCCCAGTGTATCCGACTTGAAGTCAGCGGCCGGTACCGCCATCGTCTTTCTGAACAGTGTCAGAAAATGATCAAGATTATCATGGAGTAGTGCGTCAGACAGGGCTTCAGCCATCCACGCCATCGTCTGCGAGTTATTGTTCATATTACTGATCCAGAAACAGGCTGAACTGCCCTGGGGCAGTTCGGGTGCGTACCAAAATGCAAAACAAAAACAGTGAAACCGAATTACGCCAGCGGCTTCATATGCGGAAACAGGATCACATCTTTAATGGTGTGTGAGTTGGTAAACAGCATTACCAGACGGTCAATGCCGATCCCTTCACCTGCGGTTGGCGGCATGCCGTATTCCAACGCGTTGATATAGTCGGCATCGTAGTGCATCGCCTCATCGTCACCAGCGTCTTTCTCTTCGACCTGCTTGCGGAAGCGGGCCGCTTGGTCTTCCGCGTCGTTTAACTCGGAGAAACCGTTGGCCAGTTCACGACCGCCGACAAAGAATTCAAAACGGTCGGTCACAAACGGGTTGGCATCGTTACGACGCGCCAGCGGTGATACTTCCCACGGGTATTCAGTAATAAAGGTGGGCTGATCCAATTGCTCTTCAGCGGTTGCTTCGAAGATTTCACAAATGTACTTGCCTGCCCCCCAAGCGGCCTGCTTGGGCGAGTCTTTGATACCGACCTGCTGGGCGTACTGTTTCAGCGTGTCGATATGGGCTTCAGCATGATTCAGCACGTCGGCGTCCATTGCAGGGTTGTACTTCAGAATCGCATCAACCATGGTCATGCGTTGGAACGGCGCAGCAAAGTCGTAGGTTGATTCGCCATATTCAATGGTAGTGTTGCCCAGCACCGATTCGGCAATAAATTTCAACATGGATTCGGTAATGTCCATCAGGTCGCGGTAATCCGCATAGGCCTGATAAAACTCGATCATGGTGAATTCAGGATTATGGCGGGTGCTGGTGCCTTCGTTACGGAAGTTACGATTGATCTCGAACACCTTGTCGAAACCGCCCACCACCAGCCGCTTCAGATACAGTTCTGGCGCGATCCGCAGGAACATATCAATACCCATGGCATTGTGATGGGTTTCAAAGGGTTTGGCCGTTGCGCCACCCGGAATGCTTTGCAGCATGGGGGTTTCCACTTCCATAAAACCGCGCTGGGACAAGAAGTAGCGAATGCCTTCAATGATTTTTGAACGCATCAAAAACGTGTTACGAGTTTCTTCATTGATGATCAGATCGACATAACGCTGACGATATTTCATCTCCTGATCACCCAGACCATGAAACTTGTCTGGCAGTGGCCGCAAGGACTTGGTCAGGATGCGCAGGTTGGTAATGTCATCAATTTCAACGTACAAATCGCCCTTGCCAGATTTCTGCAAGGTGCCCGCCACGCCGACAATATCGCCGATGTCCAGCAGCTGCCACGCTTCGCTTTCTTTCTGCTTCGGTTTGGCAAGGTAAAACTGGATCGAACCGCTGCTGTCCTGAATCCCGACAAATGGGCCGCCACGACGCATCACACGACCGGCAACCACGACCGGGTGCTGCTCTTCCGCCAGGGTTGCCTTGTCTTTTTCGCCATGCTTGGCTTTTAATTCACCCGCCAAATGTTCACGCTTGAAGTCATTCGGGTGGCCATTTGCCAAGCTACCTTCACGCAGCTGTTCCAGCTTGGCGCGACGCTCGGCAATCAGTTTGTTTTCTTCCTGGGCGGTTTGATTCTGTTCGGTCATTGTTTAACCCGGTTCTGTATAGGGTCGGACGTCGAAGTCAGACGTCGAACCTTATATGTATGGTTTTCAGATCAGACGTCAACACACGGACGTCAGACACTATGTACTCTGTGCGCGGTAGAGATGGCTTGCCGCCGACATGCAATCGGGCCAAGCCACTGACCAGCATCACAGCCCCTTTTTCAGGCTCGCTTCAATAAACTGATCCAGACCGCCATCCAATACCGCTTGCGTATTGCGGGTTTCGACCCCGGTGCGCAAATCCTTGATACGGGCATCGTCGAGCACGTAAGAGCGAATCTGGCTGCCCCAGCCGATATCCGACTTGGAATCTTCCAGCACCTGAGCAGCGGCATTACGTTTTTGCAGCTCGAACTCGTACAACTTGGCCTTCAACTGTTTCATGGCCTGGTCTTTGTTCTTGTGCTGCGAGCGATCGTTCTGACACTGGGTCACGATATTGGTCGGCAAGTGAGTAATACGCACTGCGGATTCCGTCCGGTTAACGTGCTGACCACCGGCACCGGAAGCCCGGTAAACGTCGATACGCAGATCCGACGGATTAATCTCGATATCGATATCGTCATCCACTTCCGGTGATACAAACACAGAAGAGAACGAGGTATGCCGACGGTTGCCGGAATCAAACGGACTCTTGCGCACCAGTCGGTGAACGCCAGTCTCGGTGCGTAGCCAGCCATAAGCGTACTCGCCTTCAACCCGGATGGTCGCGCCCTTGATACCGGCCACTTCGCCATCGGATACTTCCATCAACTCGCCCTTGAAACCATGAGCTTCAATCCAGCGCAAATACATCCGCAACATCATATTGGCCCAGTCCTGGGCTTCTGTACCACCCGAGCCGGACTGGATTTCCACGTAAGCATTGTTGGCATCCAGCTCACCGGAGAACATACGACGGAATTCCAGCGCCTCCAGTTGTTGCCGCAGGTCGGCCAGTTCAGACTCAACTTCAGCGACCGCCTCTTCGTCGTTTTCCTCAACGGCCATATCGAGCAAGTCTTTCAGATCTGCAAGGCCGGTATCAAGGGTGTCGATGGTCTTGACCACCGCTTCCAGCGCGGAACGTTCCTTACCCAGCTCCTGAGCGCGGGCAGCGTCGTTCCAAACGTCGGGTTGAGCCAGTTCCTGCTCTACTTCTTCCAGCCGTTCAGTCTTGTTGGCATAGTCAAAGATACCCCCTAAGCACGTCGGTGCGCGCCGTGAGGTCTTTGATCGTTTCGATGATTGGATTGATTTCCAAAGGGATACCTGTCTGTGTCACTGGTCTGTAAGTCGGTTGTCCCCCACCGTAACGATGAAAGAACAAAAAAGAGGCCGATATTCTACAGAAATTTATAACAGACAGCCACGACGACAGGCAGGTTCACCGTTGCGTGGCCACCGAACCGCCCGTGCGTGGCATTGGTATTTCGGACAGAGACGGTGCTCGTTCCGGACAGGGACAGTGCTCCTTCCGGACAGAGACGGTGCTCGTCCCTACCTGTGGCCGCCGAACGCCTCCGTGCGTGGCATTGGTATTTCGAACAGAGACGGTGCTCGTTCCGGACAGAGACGGTGCTCGTCCCTACCTGTTGTTGGTCAGTTGGTGCTTTATCCAGTTATTTAATGCGTCGGCGACCCGTGATGCAGGTACAAACTCCTGTTCCAACCGACCTTTCGGGCTGTTGAGCAAGTACAAATAAAACTGCTGTTCTGCTGTCGTCAGCCCATTTGGAATTTGCTCTCCTGCTGGAGCCGGTTCTACCACGGCAGCACCAACATGGAATGCTTCGAACGTGGCCTGATCCATCAGTACCGAGCCTATTGCCGGGCGCAGCTGTCTGGCGCGCGCCAGCATGGTTAAGCCCCAGCTGTCCATATCACCCCAATAGAGAATCTGTTTACCGTCAAAGACCCGCGACGCCAGCCAGCCCAGATCCAGACCTGCCCCCAGAATCGCAATGGCATCCAGCTCCGGTAACAGGTGTTCACAGCGTTCGTTTTCGATCACCAAAATACGACGGCAAGGCAAGGGGGTATCAGCCAGTTCACGGGTGCTCAGTCTTAGCCGCTTAAAGGGCAACAGCCCGCTGGTCAGAGGTTTCACCAGCAGCCAATGGTCGGACTCAACCGCTGCATCCAAAAAAGCGTGTAGCCCCTGCTCGCTGGCGGTGCCGTTATAACGCTCGTCCAGCAGTCGTTGCAGTAGCTTGGCGTTACGCTCCATAAATTTAGTATCCACCCCAAACCCTGCCATCAGACGCAGAGGCCTGCCTTGCGCTGCACCGGGCGACAGTGAATCAGCCAGAGAAGCGGTGGTGATCACGTCCTCAACTGGTTTATTGCGCCACAGCGAGCGCTCACGAATCAAGGCGGCGTGGTACACCTGACGCACACGACCGCTAAAAACCAGCTGCTCCAATATCCGGAACTCTTGCTGCACCTGTTCATTCTCAGTAGCAGCGACCCATTCGGTTGGTGTGTGCAAGCGCCAGCACAACGGCAGTTCAACCGCATCCGCCGCAGCCCGGTATTTCACCGCTGTAAAAATGACCTCTCCGACCGTGACAGCCTGCCAGGCCTGCACTTGCTGTCGCACCTCAGCGGTATGGCGGGCAAACTGCTCACCGGAAGGTTTGCCAATCATCAACTCAACCGGCCAGGCCGCCTCTGACAACAAGCGTTCAAGCCGAAGCTCGGTCTGTTGCCATTGCCTGCTCAGCTTTTCTGCCAGATCAGCTGGAAGTTTCATCATTGGCATCTTCCGGCTGACGAATACGTTGCACGCTGCGCTGCTGATACACGATATCGAGTTCCTGCCAAGTCAGCGCGGTCAAGGTCGATGCCATCCCCCGTCGGTGTACCACAATGGCCGAACGCGTGTGATTGCGTAACAACCGCATTTCCTTGTTGGGAGTAATAAACAGCGCGTGTAAACCAAACTCCGTTAGCGCAGCGATAATGCGCCCCGCCACAACATGGGAACTGCGCGAAAAAGCCTCATCCAATACAATGGTGCCAAACAGGGGCCGATTACTGCCATCCGGGCACAGCGCATACGACAGCGATGCCGTTAACACATACGACGCAATAATTTCTTTTTCACCACCGCTGCCACCCTGGGAGCCACTGCGGGTTTCCATCACGCTGCCGGTTGCCCGATCGATGACTGACACCTTGAATTCGAGCCGGAAACGCGGATCAAGCAAGGCCTTGGCGGGTTGGGTGCGCTGACGCTCACAGGCATCCCGCAACAGCGCAATAATGCCGCGCAGCGCTTTGTACTGGCTTTCGCCGTCGTCTTCGACAAAGCGGGCCGATCGCAACGTGGCAATGGCCCGATTAAAAGTTTTCAGACTTTCATGTACCACCTTGCCTGCCACCAGTTGCAGATAACGTCCAGCTTGAAAATCCACACGCCGCAAGGTGCTGTTAACTTCTTCCAGCTTGTCTTCGATACGTTCTACTTCGGCCTCTACCGACATTAGCAACTGGGTGACACCATCGTCAGAGGAACGGTTCAGATATTCTTTGAAGCGGTTTTGCTTCTCTGGCAATGCCTCTTCTGTAAGTAGCTGCAAACGCTGCAAATAGTACGGTACATCAATCAGCTCGCTGCCGGTTTCTGCCAGTGCACCCCGGTCTTCCGTTTTGGCCTTGACCATGGCTCGGGTCAACTCGTTCACCACATTGGCGTGCTGCTTGGCCAGCGTATCGAGTTGCTGTTGCAATGCCTTGGCTGCGGTGTGTTCCAGCTCATCCAGCTCTGCCAGCCGAGCCAGGCTGAACGCTGCCGCAATATCAGCGAACCGGCTAGCGGCTAACTGACGCTGGGATTCCAGCAATCCGGCTTCGGCCCGACGCCAGACTCGGGATTTTTGCGTTTCAGCGTTCTTCAGTTGTTGTTGCCAACCTTCGCTCTGGCGGTTCCGCAGAATCCGTTCATCATCCAGTTGTTTCAGCTGCTGGTTGGCTAGCTCATACGCTGTTTTGGCCGCCGTAACGTCGGAATCGGGGGCTGTTAGTCGTACCAACTGTTCTTGCACATGAGACAGTTCGCGCTGCGCCTGTTCGGTATTCATCAGATCGAACTGGATATCCAGCAGCTGCTGCGACAACATCTGTCGGTGCGTCAACTCAGCTACCGTCGCTTTTGCCCGTTCAACGTCTGCAGCCTGTTGTTTCAAGGTGACCTGAGCTTGCTGACGTTGCTGCTGGACACTGTTCAAACGATCCTGATTGTCGAAGCCCGTTTGCCAGTCCTGATCCAGCCGCTTTTGATCCTGTTTGTCGAAAAACCGAGCCTTGCCAGAGGTTAACCCTTGTTTGGTGATGGCATGTTCGGTATGTCGCAAATCGTCCGGGCTGTTGACGCAGTGCAGATCCAACCCAGCTAACAGGTGTTTGACAGCTTCCCGATAAGGATGCGGTTTGTAATCCAGTTTTTGGGTAAAACCATCGTCCATAAAACGTGCAGTTTGGCTAGGCTGCTTGACTTCAAGGATACGTACATGCAGCTGGTTATTACGCTGATTGACCCAGCGCAGCGCCGCTGCGACCTGTTCCGGTAGCACCAGAATACGCAAGCGGTGACTGCCAATCGCCCGTTCGATAGCGCCACGCCAATCCCGTTCTTGCTCTTTTATCTGCACCAGCTCAGCCACAAAAGGCAATTCATCCTCTTGCAGACCCAGTTCATCGGCCAATAGCGCCCTGAAAGTATGGAATTTGGCCGGGATATTAGAACCGGGCCGCTGCTGGATCGCGGTTATTTCAGCCTCCAGTTGCCGAATATTCGAGCGAATTGCCTGGGCGGCGGCACCCAGCTGAAAGCTGGCTTCATTAGCCTGCTCAAGCGTGTGGCCAAGCACTTCGAGACCCTCGGCTATCACGCGCTGGTTATCCGTTAACGCGGCACGGCTCAGACTATCGTCTAGCCCCAGATTACGACTCATACGTTGATAGTGGCGGGCGTTCTGGTCACAACGATCCAGATTGTTCTGTTTCTCGTGAATCAGTTCTTCCAGATTACGAATATTATGGCCACCCAACTGCAAGTACTGCTCACGCAGGGCATCGCAGCTGCGCTGTTGCGCCTGGACACTTTCTTCCGCATCGACACAGCCTGCCTCGGCGCTTTGAACCTCCGTCACCAGGCGAACACACTCCGCTTTCCAGAGCTGATACGCCTGCTCCCCAAACCAGATGGGCAAAATATCAGCCAGTTGCCGTTGCTCCATCAGTTGGCCATCAATCAGCTGATATTTTTCCCAGTGGGCTTTGACCGGCTCCAGTGAGCGTTGCTGTCGCCGGGCCACTTCCAGCTCTTCATGAATGGCCGTCAGGTCATCGAAGCTGTCGGCCACTTCTAACGCCCGCTCAAACTGGGATGAATCGTCCAGTACCAGCTCGCGGAAAATATCATCAATACTGTTCAGTTGCTTCAGACCAGCCGCCCGATTCAGCAAGTTAAAAGCGTTCTCGCGCACTTCGAAAAAATCCCGAACTCTGGCCAGATAGCCTTTTTTAGCCGGGTAATTCCACAACCCTGTGGTGGTTTTTTCCAGTTTCCGCAGCGCTCGCATACCGCCTTCCTGATGCACTTCCAGCCAGTACTGCAAGGTCTGTTCAGCTGCGGTGGTAAAAAACCAGAGTTTTTTCAAATCAGACGGGGTCGAGCTGATGTCGTCAAACCATAGCAACGCGCCCAGGCGAGCCACGTCCTGACCATTCGACAAGATGGCACAAATACCGGTGACGGTTTTGCCGGATCGAGCGATATGCGCCTGGCCTGCACCGCCATCCCCAGGGCCAGAGACCCCGCGCACATACGAGACCAAATCACGGTCGCTTTCGTGACCTCCCGTCGATGCCAGGTTGTATTTGGGGTTGGCTGTCAGCAGTGTCATCAAGGCATCCACCAGGGTGGTTTTACCACTACCGGTTGGCCCGACAATCGCGGTACCTTCGGCATCAATCTCAGCACTGTGCGGGCCGCCAAAACCACCCCAATTAAAGATTTCCAGTTGTTGCAGACGGTAGGTGGGCTCGCACCCGAACATCTCTTCCTGAGCTGGCATTACGGTTATTCCTCCCGCGCCGAATCATCAGGCTGACCATCGGCCTGCTCACGCAGACCGTTCAGCAATGCTTGCAGGTTTTCCGGGTTGGCCAAATGAGCAATGACAGGACGAATAGTCACCCGGTCGTGGCTGTCCGGGGCGGTGACCAGCCCATGTCCTTTGAGCTGATCCAACAAGGTGATCATGCGATTGCGTTCTTTCGATTCACTGCCACTGTCGCCCAGATACAACTGCAACTGTGGCACCAGTTCATCAATCGCCACCACGGCGTCCGCCGCACCCACACCGGAATCCTGCTCGTAGTTAACAAAATACTGCCGCAATATCGCCACCAACAGTGATTGCTCCAGCGTCAGCCGTTGCTTGCGCACCAGCGGGTGCGACCAGTCGTCTTGCTCCTCGGTCTTTTCAGCCGCCACCACTTTCAGGAACACCAACCCGCGAATGTCATCCACCTGAGCTTGTAAATCCAGCGGTTCCAGAATGGCGTTGATGGCTTCCAGATTCACCACCGCTACCCGATACACATTGGGCTTCAGCGTTTGCTCCAGCAAACCGGTATTCAATAGCTGCTGAGCGGTGTCGCGCAAGCGGCGGTCGGTACGTTCAACGCCAACAACGCCAACAACGCCAACATCAGGAGCGATAACTTGGGGAATACTGCCCTCAGCATGATTATTTTCAGACGATTTTTCAGACAAGTGCGGCGGTTTTTCTGGTGGCTGCGCCGTCGGTTCATCAAAGATACTGGTCATATTCAGAATTCCCAGTCCATGCCCGCAAACGCGGCCGCATCCAGTGACAACAACGGCAGACTGAAGGCCCAGCGCCGGTGCTCAGCATCTGTCAATTCCAGTGATTCGGTGTGGTTCCCGGTTATATCAATACCCGCTTCACGGGCCATTCCAATCCACAAGGCAAAAGTTTCCAGGTCGTGAGTGGGCGGTAATTGCTCCGCCAGCTCCACCAAGCTTAACGGCCGCCCGGCAGCTGCCAATACCGCCAGGGTTTCAGCAATCACCACGTCGCGATCCAGCCCGTCCAAGGCCGCCCAGAACTCCTCGTCGAGATCACCCAGATTGGCCTCTGCGGCGGTAAAATCCAGTGTTTGTTCTGCCGGGTTCTCCAGGTTTTTAAAGCGTAACCGCTCCACCAGCGGCACATTGGCCAGCGCAAACCCCAGCGGCGGTAACGGCGACTCGGCGCGCCGGACTTTTTGCCGTTGCCAATCAACGTCCAGCGCAGCTTTCATAATCTCTGTCAGTATCTGACCGACTTTATGGTGCTCGGCCGCCAGGCCACTTTTCAGAAAACCGCGTACATCCTGTTCACTGCGCGCGCGCGCCTGCAGCACCAATTTACTTTCCTGCGCCAACCGCAGCCGCAACCATTTCAGATCTGTCAGCTGATTGCGGTTCAGTGCTTTAGGCGCTGCCGGATGAGCAAGAATGGTACGAATGCGGTGATTCATATTCTCCAGCTCAATGGTTTGTCGCAATTGCTGAATAAAGCCATCAAATACCCGACCTTCTGGAGTATTTAACAAGGCCGCCTGACCATCCAGCAACCGATCCACCACAACGCCGCGATGGGTCCCCTCAGCCATAATAGACTGGCGCAACAACCGATCTGCCTCCCGCCAGGAATCTTCCACCCGACGAAAATCAGCACTCAACCCGGTCGCCAAGGAAAAGATTTCACGAATACCTTCAATCGCCTCTACGTTAGACAACACCGGAATATCACCCGCCTCCGCAGCGGCCAGCTCCTGCTGCAATTGGGCTATACGCCCCTGCAACGAGGCAATACGACTGGCCGGATTGGGATTAAGCCCGGTTTCGAGTTTTTCTATTTGCGACTGAACGACTGATAGACGGGATGCCGTCGATGTCATGATACGGTTATCGAGGGAATCGACAAACTGAATCGCCGTCGCCAGAGCATCGGTGGCGTACAAACGCTGACCGCGTTCAATCACCAACCCACGCTTGATCCATTCCCGTAACTCGCGCCCCGCCTGTTGACGGGTATTGTCTGGATCAATAGCGAACTCATCTTGCCCGGCATACGCTGCCAGCATCTCCGACAAAGCCTGCAAGGCATCCTCTTCCGCGATACCGTTCTGGGCATGCTCAAATAGCGTGGTTAAACACCCCAGAACCAAAGGCGCACGTGGCGACGCCAACAAACGCCAGGCAGGATGCTGCTGACGCGCATGGATGTACTGGCGAGTACGTTGTTGGGGGGAGAAGTTCATGGACGGCTTCCGCTACTGATTCTGTTCCGGGCACCATGGCCCGGTACTTCCGGGGATTACATCACCTGTTGCAAATTCACACCCAAAGGTGGCGGCTATAATCAGTCTACTGCGTGTCGCGATGCTGATATCGCGAGTGATATTACCGCCGCATCGCCCAAATCACCAAACCGACCACCAGCAAAAAAGGCAACGCCACAACCAACAGTCTGAATGCCATCATCAACAACAGTACACCCAGGATAAAACACAACGGCCCGATAACCACAAACTGGATCAGAGTCCACATTGCTCGATACCCTCCCCGCTGCCAGCATAGTTGATGAGATCCCGCTCTGTCACCCTAGTTGTCCAGTAGGCGTGGCCCCTGAAAGGCGTTTGGGGGAGGTGTCGATCCGGCTGAAATCGGTACTTATGCAGCGCATGCCACTGATGGAGGTGTTCAGGAAACCACTGGATTTGTCAGATGATACGGAGCAGTTGGGGCTGGGATTTGGTTAACCGGACAGTAGTGTCTTCATCTACCAATCGCTTCCACTCTTCAAATAATGATTCCATTTGAGACATAATGCGTTCCTTGAGTTTGCTGCCTAACGCCCGCATTTGCGGCTGGTTTGGAGCGCAGCGGAAAGCCAGTCCGACAACATGCGCTTGTTAGCGCTTGACTTTAGTGTATATGATAGCAATATACAAAAATGATTAATTGGAAGCAAATTACTGGCTTTGACTGGGATGCTGGAAACGAGCGAAAAAATGAGGAAAAACATGCTGTTAGCCGCTTTGAAGCTGAGCAAGTGTTTTTTAACCAGCCCTTGCTGATTTTGGCAGACCAAAAACACAGCCAAAACGAAGCGCGATACCACGCCTTGGGAATAAGTAATGAGGCTAGGTTGCTGCATATAACTTTTACCTTACGCTCTGATGATACTTTGATTCGTGTTATTTCAGCTCGTGACATGCACCGGAAAGAGAGGAACATTTATGAGCAAAGTTAAAACCGTACCTAAGTTTAAAAATGAAGCCGAAGAGCGAGCTTTTTGGGAAAAGCATGACTCTAGCGAATACCTTGATTGGACGCAGGCCCAATCTGTTGCGATGCCGAATTTAAAGCCTTCTACAAAAACCATATCTCTCAGATTGCCAGAAGGCTTATTGGATAGTATTAAAATCGAAGCCAATAAACGCGATATGCCCTATCAATCTCTCATCAAAGCCTGGCTCGCTGATGATGTAAAGCAGAGTCGCAATGCCTGATGGAGTGCTAACGCCAAGTTAAACGGCTGCCGAAGCGTAGCGTAGGCAGTCCCCCGCTCTGTCACCCTAGTTGTCCAGTAGGCGTTTTCGATCATGAGTTTGGCTTCACCGCCGCTGGAGGCGATATTTTCAAATTTGAAGATTTTATAGAGCTCGACTGGCTCGCAGTTAATCAGGATATCTTGCATGGGGGTTCCAGTATAAAAATGGCGGTTTATCGGTACGCAGATGCAGGGCGTTGAGCTTGATAAAGCCTGCGGCGTCTTTCTGGTCGTAGGCACCGGCATCGTCTTCGAAGGTAGCGGTGGCTTCGTCGAACAGTGAACCTGTAGCCTTTTCAGATGCACCACTGGATCTGAGCCGGTACGCCGCCGCTGGCCACTCCGGTGGACAGGAGGCGCGCTATGAGCCAGCTTGAACAGACCCTGAAGCGCTATCGAACCCTGCGTCTGAATGCCCTATACCTGGCCAGTCATGAACTGACACAGCGTCATGGCAGCCGGGTGCAGCGCAACCTGAAACAGGCCGGGTTCTCGTCGGAAAAACACCTGAAAGGCTTTGACTACCACCATCAAACCACCCCATCAAACCACCATCAGCAAACGTCAGGTGAACGCCCTGCTGGACTTCCGCTTCCTTGACGAGCGCCACAACCTGATCCTGATTGGGCCACCGCCACAAAGCGGTGGAAGCCGGTTACCGGGTGCTGTTCCGCAACGCCCTGACCCTGTGGAGCTGGCGGAAAAGAAAGGCGAGCTGAAAAAGCGGCTGAAACAGCTGGGGGGAGTTCTTCCATGAGGACGATGTGGCGGCACCGATCATCGACCGGATTATCCACCACTCGCAGGTGTTTATGATGGGCGGTGAGAGCTACCGGCTGAAGCAGAAACTGGGCAGTTGATGCTCAGAAAGTGGGTCAATTTTATTGGCCAAAGGTGGATCAAAATAGATGGCCATTGACATTCTGGTCAACAAAATCGGACACATTATTTTGCTAATTTGTCGTACTCTACGGGTTTCTGATCACCGTTCGATGAATGTGGCCGTCCAGGTTGGTTGTAGTACTTGATGCTAACCGTCACAATTGCTTCATCTGAGCCTGTGCCAGCAGGCAACCAGTCATGCTTCATCTTCGTATCTGGCCGCAATCCGAAAGACCTGACACCCGTTTTGTGAAGCACTGACGACTGTAAAGAAATTGATTCTTAGCCAATTGATACCGAGCGACATTGAATGGACGCCTCCGGCATTTCACTCAAGACAACCGCCAGCGGCCTTGTTAATCTCTGCTCTTCAGCGCAAAAGCCTTGGCCTCTAACAATAAGTGTCTCTTCTTCAACAAGCGCTTCACTCTTCTATTTTCAGGTATTTTTGTTATGACGTTATCTCTGGTTCTGACTGTAATTGCCGACGACAAGCCTGGCATCGTGGAAACAATGTCTGCTGTTATCAGCCGCCACAACGGCAACTGGACGGAGAGCCATCTTGCCAGTCTGGCGGGTAAATTCGCCGGTATTGTGCTGGTAACGCTGGATGAATCCGATGACGCCGGGTTGCAAACGGAGTTGGCGGCGCTGTCGGCCAGTGGTATCGAGATTAGAGCAGAACGGGGTTTGCTGGATCATGGCGATACACATCAACTGAATTTGAGTCTGGTGGGTAACGACCGTCCGGGTATTGTCCGTGAGGTGTCTCGTGTATTGGCGTCATTGGGTGTGAATGTACTGGAGCTGAACACCGAGTGTGTTCAGGCTGAAATGTCGGCGCTGGCGCTGTTCAAGGCCAGAGCGGAACTGCAGGTGCCCGATACGCTGGATCATGAGGATCTTACCGAGGCGCTGGAGCAGCTTAGTGATGAGTTGATGGTCGAGGTAACGCCCGCCTGATCAGACGGGCGACGGGCATTACATTTATTGTCAATGGACGGCTCAATTATCCCGGTCGCGTCGTAAAATTACAGTCTGCCAGGTGACATTCGGGCGTTCAAGCAGATCACCTCTCCCGGCACGTGGGGTGAGTTCTTCCACCGAGAGTTTGAGTGGCTTGGCGATAGCCCGGACTTCGACCGCACTGACCGGATACATGGGTCGTTCCGGGTCACCGGAACCACTTCGTAGAGTAATCACGATGACACCGGTTTCGGCCAGTAATTGCACCAGCCGCCGCAACGCCAGCGGACGATGGGCAATCGACAGGTGCATCCACACCGCCGACAGCAGGATCAGGTGATAATCTGCATTCGGCACTTTAGCCAACGACGGTAAGGCATCGTCTATCCATACCAGTTTGTCTTGCCCAAGTTCGAGTGCTTGTGAACGCTGCTGGCCAATATCACGCATGCCTGCTGCAGGTTCTACTGCGGTTACCTGCCAGCCTTGCTGAGCCAGCCAGCAGGCATCACGACCGCAACCGGCACCCACATCCAGTGCTCTGGCCCCCGGTTGAACCGGAACCAGTGGCAGCCAGCTTCCATGCACCTGTTCAACAGAGAGTCCGTCGTAACAATCAGCCAATCGCTTGGCATGGCGATGGTAAAAATCAACACTGGCAGTGGGGGATGGCATGACAACCTCAAAAAGAAACGCCATCGCTACGACAATCGTAACGATGGTTTGCGCTCACCCTATCACAACGCCGGTGAGGGGCAAGATTTCAGACAACAGATCAACAAGCGCTCAGGGTTTGTTGCGGGCCTTGCGGTGTTTATCGAGTTTGATCTGACGGATGTTAGCGGTTTTGACAACCGACTCTGCCCGTCGTTTGGTGCGATGGCGGATGTCTTTCTGTTTGTCTGAGAACGGGTTTTCTCCCTGTCGGAATTCCACCCGGATCGGCGTGCCCTTGATATCCAGCACGCGACGGAAAGTATTGGCCAGATAACGTTTGTAGTCGTCTGGCAAGTCGTTCACCAGGTTACCGTGAATCACCAGTACTGGCGGATTCGAGCCACCCTGGTGAGCATAACGCAATTTTGGTCGACGGCTGCGTACCATCGGCGGTTGGTGAGTCGCTACGGCATCTTCCAGAATCCGGGTCAGCATGTTGGTTTGCCATTTACCCATGGCTGATTCGTAGGCCTGGTCCACCGACTCGTACAAGTGACCAACGCCTGTGCCATGCAGCGCGGAGATAAAGTGCATATCGGCAAAGGTGAGGAAGTCGAAACGGCGGTCGAGCTCGTCTTTGACCCGCTTCTTTTCGTCCGCATCCATGCCGTCCCATTTGTTGATGGCAATCACCAGTGCCCGACCAGCGTTGAGTACAAAGCTGAGCATGTGCAGGTCTTGTTCAACAATGCCGGTACGGGCATCCAGCACCAGAATACAGACGTGGCAGTCCTGAATCGCTTGCAGCGTCTTGATGATGGAGAACTTTTCGGCTGCTTCGCTGATATTTTTGCGGCGGCGTATCCCGGCGGTATCAATCAGGGTGTAATCCTGGCCGTGTCGCTCGTAGGGAATATAAATACTGTCGCGGGTGGTACCGGCTTCGTCATACACCACGACCCGGTCTTCCCCCAGAAAGCGGTTCACCAGAGTAGACTTGCCGACATTGGGACGCCCGACGATGGCTATTTTGATGCCTTTGACATCGAGCTCTTCGTGGACGACTTCGGTGACGTGTCCTTCTTCGTCTTCCTCCCAGACGTAGTTCCACTCATCCTCGGATCGGGCGACAGGTTCATCGTGGCTGACGCCATGCAGCTCGTCCATAACGTGATCAATCAGGGTAGAGACACCGCGATTGTGCGCCGCCGCGATCCCCAGAGGTTCGCCCATTCCCAGTTCGTACATTTCAATCAGTACCACATCGGGGTTTTTGCCGTCGATTTTATTCGCCACCAGATACGCCGACTTGCCGCTCTTACGCAGGTAATTGGCAATCATCCGATCACCTTCGAGAATACCGGCGCTGGCATCGACCATAAAAAAGACGATGTCGGCTTCCTGTATCGCCTGAAAGCTTTGAACCGCCATGGCTTCGTCGATACCCACTTCCTCGCCGCTGATACCGCCGGTATCAATCACGATAAACGGGCGCTCACCGACCTTGCCTTCACCATATTTGCGATCGCGGGTCAGCCCGGCAATTTCCGCTACCAGTGCATCGCGGGACTTGGTAAGACGATTAAACAGAGTGGACTTGCCAACATTGGGACGACCCACCAAAGCGATGACTGGAACCATGAAATACCTCAGATAAAAAGGGGAGCCAATAAGCTCCCCGGAAAAACGACCGTGATGGCCAGTAACGACAGACTGACTATTCTGCTACCGTCACCAGCATCACGTCACCGGCATTGGTGTAGACCACAATGCCCTTTTCAGTGATCAATACCGGGCTACGAACGCCAAAGTCACGACCGTGCAGCTGACGCCAGCGTGTGGCTTCCGACTGGTTAGGATAGCTGACGTGCAAGGCATTGGGAACGAGGGATAAACGCGCCAGCAAGGTGCCATCCACTTGGCTCAGGAGATAAAGAAATCCTTCGCTGTCGGTCACTACCAGGTTGTTCCGGTAGGCTTCAACAGCCCCCAGTTGACGCCCCTGCAAACCGCTCTGGGTCCAGACCGGATCACCGCCATATACATCAAAGGCCTGGATTCTGCTGTCGTCCAGGGTCAGGTATACGTTGCCCAGCGATAACGCCGGGCTGGTGTAGCTGGAGCCGTCTTCTTCCCAGCGGGTTTCACCGGTTATGGTGATCGCGGCCACTTTACCATGATAGCTGGCGGCGTAGATCAGCTTGTTGTCCACCACGACGGTGCCATCAGCATCCACCAGTCGTTCCAGCTCGGAGCGGCCTTCGGGTGTGGCCAGACGCACATCCCAGCGCGGAATCCCCAAACGTTTGTCGAGCGCAATCACCTTGCCATTCGCCAGACCCAGTATCACCAGTTCACCGGATACAACCGGCGCGGCAGTACCACGTACCGACAGAATCGGCATGGCGGTTTCGTACGACCAGCGTTGTTCACCGCTGAGCAAGTCAAAGGCAGACACCCGGCCGTCAATGGTGTGAACGTAGACACTGCTGTCGTCCACTCCGGCGGCAGCAACGGCCTCACTGGACAATTGGGCTTGCCAAACTGGCTCCCCCTGCTGTGCCGAAATGCTGTGTAATACACCGTCAACGGTAACCAGCAGCAGATTGTCTCCGGCCAACGTCAGGCCTGCTGACACTGGCATATCCAGTGTCTGATGCCAGCGTTCGCGACCGCTGTCCAGATCCAGCGACCATACCGACCCGGAGGTATCCGCGACGTAGAGTACATTACCATTGGCGACAGGCTGCAAGCGGCTGTACTGGCTGCCAGGGCCGTCACCAATGCTGTTGCGCCAGACAATATCCAGACCGCTACGACCCAGTGAGGAGATATTCTCGGCTGGCGGTTGCGGTTGGGAGGAACAGGCGCCAATCAGCAAGGCAGCCAGCAAGGCACCAACACGTGCCAATATCAGGCGTACAGGCATCAGGCGTCCTCAGCCGCGATCAGAAAATCGGCCTTGCGCTGCAACAACTGGGTATCGACCCCCAGTTCAGAGGCCGCGTCCAGAGCTTCGAGATAAGCGGTACGGGCAGCGGCCTTGTCGCCCTTACGGAACAGCGCATCCCCACGGGCTTCGAGGTACTGCGGCGCATAGGCCGGGTCTGGCACTTCATTTACCAGTGCCAGTGCGGCATCCGGGTCATTCAGTTCAACCAGTACGTCTGCCAGACGGGCCGTAGCCAGATATTTCACCGGTGCTTCTGCACTGTCGACCAAGACTCGCAGCTCGTCTGCAGCACTGTTCATGTCACCGTTGTCGGCAGCAAAACGCGCCAGAAACAGGCTGGCGAACTGGCTGTAACTGCTGCCACTGAAGTCGTTTTTCAGTTTTTCGGCCAGTACCACGGCTTCTTGCTGGGCGGCTTCATCATGGGTGGTTATCGCGGCGGCGGCTTTTTCTGTCATGGTTGTATACAGTGCTGACGCGGTTTCACCGGTTGTCTGTTGCTGATCCTGGTAGAAGTTCCAGCCCATCCAGCCACCGGCTACCACTATGATGGAAACGAGTGTGCTTTTGCCGTGCTCATTCCACCAGCGCTTGAGCATTTCTGCCTGTTCTTCATCCGTACGCAGTTCCGTCATGTCCTGGCTACCTTATTCGTATTCGTTATGTTCATTCGATTTTTATTCGAAATGTATTCAATATGTGTATGACTGAGCGAGCGTTATAGAGGTTACAGCATTGCCTCAGCCAGCCAGTCTGACAAACCGGCCTGCGCAACGGTTTGCTGTTCGGCATCGTTGCGCAAATCTTTGATAGTGATCTGTTGCTCAGCCAGTTCGCTTTCGCCGAGTAACAAGGCAAAGCGGGCGCCACTCTTGTCGGCTTTTTTCATCTGACTCTTGAAGCTGCCACCACCGCAGTGGGTTTGTATCCGCAGCCAGCTGTGTTCTTCCCGCAGGCTATCGGCCAACAGCAAGGCCGTCAGATCAGCACCCTCACCCATGGCACACAGGTACAGATCAACGGTTTGGGTAACTGCTGGCGGAATCACGTCCAGGGTTTCCAGCAACAGGATCAGGCGTTCAACCCCCATGGCAAAACCCACTGCTGGCGTCGGTTTGCCACCCAGCTGTTCCACCAGACCATCGTAACGACCACCGGCACAGACCGTACCCTGGGAGCCGAGCTGATCGGTGACCCATTCAAACACGGTCTTGTTGTAGTAATCGAGTCCACGCACCAGACGCTGGTTGATTTCGTAGCGGATACCGGCGGCATCGAGAATAGCGCGCAGTTTGGCAAAGTGCTCCCGACTGTCGTCATCCAGATGGTCATGCAGCTGCGGCGCATCAGCCAGCAGCGCCTGGGTGTCAGGGTCTTTGGAGTCCAATACTCGCAGCGGGTTGCTTTCCAGACGACGCTGGCTGTCTTCATCCAGCTGGTCTTTGAACTGACTGAGGTATTCCACCAGTGCGGCGCGGTATTCAGCCCGCGCGGCGTTGCTGCCCAGGGTATTCAGTTGCAGTGTGACCGCATCGGTGAGGCCGAGTTGCTGCCACAAACGGGCCGTCATCAGAATCAGTTCGGCGTCGATATCGGACGTGCTGATGCCAAAGGTTTCCACTCCCACCTGGTAGAACTGGCGGTAACGGCCTTTTTGTGGCCGTTCGTGGCGGAACATCGGGCCGGTGTACCACAGCCGTTGGGTCTGGTTATAGAGCAAGCCGTGTTCTTCACAAGCACGGACGCAGCTGGCGGTGCCTTCCGGGCGCAGCGTCAGGCTGTCACCGTTGCGGTCTTCAAAGGTGTACATTTCTTTTTCGACGATGTCCGTCACTTCGCCAATGGAGCGTTTGAACAGATTGGTCTGCTCGACAATCGGCATACGGATTTCGTCATAGCCATGTCCAGCCAGCAGATCCTTGACCGTACCTTCCAGGTACTGCCACACCGGGCTTTGCGCAGGCAGAATGTCGTTCATGCCGCGGATGGCTTGTATTTTCTTGGCCATAATCTCTGGGTTATTCCTGTAGTTCTGCAGTCTCAAGTTCTGCTTTGTTCTGCGGTCTCAGCTGGAGACAATCAGATGTTCACGTTCTTTGTCGAGCTGGTCGGCACGTTCACGAATCAGACGTTCGAGATCATCTACCAGGGTATCGTTATTCAGTTTGCCCGCCGGTTTGCCGTCGATGTACACCAGGTTAGGCTGACCACCGGCCAGCCCCAGGTCGACTTCTTTGGCTTCTCCTGGCCCATTCACCACACAGCCAATCACCGCCACGTCCATATTGGTACGGATGTCTTCGACCCGGCTTTCCAGGTCGTTCATGGTTTTGATGACGTCAAAATTCTGCCGTGAGCAGCTTGGGCAGGCAATAAAGTTAATGCCACGGGAGCGCACTTTCAGCGACTTCAGCATATCCCAGCCGACCTTGACCTCTTCAATCGGGTCGGCCGCTAATGACACTCGAATGGTGTCGCCAATGCCGTCCCATAACAGCAGACCAAGACCAATCGAGGATTTTACCGTGCCACCACGCAAGCCACCGGCTTCGGTGATGCCCAGATGTAACGGTTGTTCGATCTGGCTGGCAATCTGACGATAAGCGGCCACCGTCATAAAAATATCCGATGCTTTCAGGCTCAGTTTGTATTCCTGAAAGTCGAGGCGATCGAGAATATCGATATGGCGCATGGCGGATTCCACCAGCGCTGCGGGGGTTGGCTCGCCGTATTTCTTTTGCAGGTCTTTTTCCAGCGAACCGGCATTAACGCCAATGCGGATCGGGATATTGTTGTCACGTGCGGCATCCACCACCGCCCGTACCCGATCTTCACGACCAATATTACCGGGATTGATACGCAGACAATCGACACCCAGTTCGGCAACCCGCAGGGCTATGCGGTAATCGAAATGAATATCGGCTACCAGCGGAATAGTGACCTGCTTGCGAATCTGACCAAAGGCTTCTGCGGCGTCCATGGACGGCACCGAGACTCGCACGATATCGGCTCCGGCGTCCTGAGCCCGCCGGATTTGCGCGACGGTGGCGGCTACATCGGTAGTTTCGGTGTTGGTCATGGTCTGAATCGAAATCGGTGCATCACCGCCAACAGCGACGTCGCCCACCATGATCTTGCGGCTTTTGCGACGTTTGATCGGATTTTCAAAATGCATCAGTCTGTCTCGCTCGCTTGTGCCTGTGATCAATCTTTGGCGCTGCCCAGGGATTCCTGGTACAGGCGATACTCGTTGGAGTCGGGGAATTGTTTTTTCAATTGCGTCGCTAACCCAATCACTTTGTCGGTATCCTGGTAAATGGTCGCCAGTTTGATACCCAGCCACAGGCTGTGAGACGTGTGACGGGTGTTACCCTTGATCACCAGTCGATCCAGCCGGTCAAAATACTTGCGTGATTCGTCGTAACGCTGGGCCTCGAACAGCAAGGTCGATGCGTTCACCAAAGCGTCAACGTTGTACGGCGACAAACGCAGGGCTTCGAGATAATTATCAATCGCTTTTACTGGTTCATTCTGGCGGTAATAGTTCATTGCCAGGTCGTTGTAGGCATTGGCACGACCGTCGTAATAACGATCACCGGCCGCAGTCTCAAGCCATTTTTCGGCCTTATTGTATTGCTGCATCTGGGCATACAACCGACCCAGGTGATGTTTTGCGGCGGCGTAAGAACTGTCGTTGGAGATCGCCTTGCGCATAAACTCTTCCGCCAGGTCGTATTCTCCTTCCATTTGCCAGACCAGCCCCATCGCGTCGTTGGCCGGTGCATGGTCAGCATCAATCGACAGCGCCTTTTGCAGCCGCTGACGGGCCAGATCCGGGCGATTCTGTTTCAAATAGCCAAAACCGAGCTGGGTATAGTTTTCCAACGCCTTGTCCGGGTTCTTGTTTTTTTGCAAACGGCTTTCGGTGGTAGTGACACAGGCCGTCAAAACCAGCGTCAGGGTAATCATGAGCAGTTGCTGCAAGGTGTTGCTGAGTTGTCTCATACCTGAGGGCCTTATTGGTTGGAATCCAGTTGCACCGCATTGATATAGCGCTCGCTGCGGCGCGTACGATCCTCGACCTTGCCGACCAGCTGGCCGCAAGCGGCGTCAATATCATCACCGCGTGTCGAGCGTATCGTTACAATATGATTCTGACTGACCAGATGATCGCGGAAACGGTAGACACGATTATTACTCGGACGTTTGTAACCTGAATTCGGGAACGGATTAAACGGGATCAGATTGATCTTGCAGGGCACCTGTTTCAGCAGTTCAGCCAGCTCGATGGCATTTTCCAGGCTATCGTTCACCCCTTCCATCATGGTGTATTCAATGGTGGCTTTGCGACGATCAGGCAGTCTGGCCAAATAACGATTGGTCGCGGCAATCAACTCGGCAATCGGGTATTTGCGATTGATTGGCACCAGTTGGTTACGCAGCTCGTCATTCGGGGCATGCAGAGACACAGCCAGGGAGACATCGGTCACTTCACCCAATTTATCCATCATCGGCACCACACCCGACGTACTCAGGGTTACCCGACGTTTGGACAAGCCGTAGGCGTTGTCTTCCATCATCAGGTGCATGGCGTCAACCACGTTGTCGAAATTCAACAGCGGTTCGCCCATGCCCATCATGACCACGTTGGTAATACGACGTTCACGCCGTTCACCTGGTCCATGAAAGCTCATCGCAGCAACGTACACCTGGCCGATAATTTCGGCCACACTCAGATCGCGGTTAAAACCCTGTTTGCCGGTGGAGCAAAAGCTGCAATCGAGCGAGCAACCAATCTGTGAGCTGACACACAGGGTGCCGCGTTCTTTTTCGGGTATGTAGACGGTTTCAATCGAGCTGCCTCCAGGCATCCGCATCACCCATTTGCGGGTGCCATCGGTAGAAATATCTTCGTAGACCACTTCAGGCAAGCGTATTTCTGCGATCTCAGCCAGTTTGGCGCGCAGGGGCTTGCCCATATTGGTCATTTTTTCAAAATCGGCTTCGCCATACTGATGGATCCACTTCAGCATCTGCTGGGCACGGAATTTCTTTTCACCGATATCGATGAAAAAGGCTTCCATTTTCGCTGGAGACAAGCCCAGCAGATTGATCTTTTGAGTGGTATCGGTCATCGAGCTGTTACCTGGCGTAGCGCTTCCGAGCAGGAAAATACAGAACGAACGGGAGCAAACCGCTCCCGTTCAGACAAAATCAACGGGCGCAGATTTCGTCGGCAGAGAAGAAATACGCGATTTCACGAGCCGCAGATTCGGCAGAGTCAGAACCATGTACTGCGTTGGCGTCAATGCTTTCAGCGAAGTCAGCGCGGATTGTACCGGCAGCGGCTTCTTTCGGGTTGGTAGCACCCATCAGTTCGCGGTTCAGCAGGATAGCATTTTCGCCTTCCAGTACCTGCACAACAACCGGGCCGGACGTCATAAAAGCAACCAGATGCTTGTAGAAAGGACGTTCCTTGTGCTCAGCATAGAAACCGCCAGCTTTGTCGTCGCCCAGGCGAACCATTTTGGCTGCAACGATGCTCAGGCCGGCCTTTTCAAAACGGGCCATGATGTCACCGATTGCATTTTTGGCAACTGCGTCTGGTTTAACGATAGACAGCGTGCGTTCAACAGCCATGTATTTGCTCCAATAGTAATAAGGTATTCAGGGGTTTAAAAATCCGGCGGATTATACGCACGTTTTGATGAAAGGTGTACGCGTGTGACGTCTCTCTGACATAACACTCAACGTCAGACCCGGCGGGTTTGTTGGCGTAACAACGTCACGACCCGGCTAACCTGCTCAATGGCGAAGTCAATATCCTCCGCCGTGGTGTAACGGCCGATACTGAAACGCAACCCGGCATGCGCCAATCCGTTGCTACGACCAAGCGCCTTGAGCACATAGGAAGGCTCCACACTGGCAGACGTACAGGCCGACCCGGACGACACCGCAACCTGAGCCAGGGAGGCCAGCAGGATTTCGCCATCAACCCCGTCAAACGACAGGTTCAGGTGTCCGGCAACACGCTGCTGCGGATGGCCATTAAGATACACGTCGCCCAGCGCCAGTAACGCCTGTTCCAGACGGTCACGCAGCGCACAAATCCGTGCTACTTCTTCCGTCAACTGCTCGGCAACCTGCTGTGCGGCGGTGCCGATACCGACAATCTGGTGCGTTGGCAGCGTGCCCGAACGCATACCGCGCTCATGGCCACCACCATGAATCTGGGCATCGACGTGGGCTTGCGGCTGACGCCGCACGTACAACACCCCCATGCCCTTGGGGCCATAGAACTTGTGCGCCGATACCGACAGCAGATCGACTCGCCAGTGGTTCACATTGACCGGTAGTTTGCCGACCGCCTGGGCCGCATCGACATGCAACAGCGCCGGATGATCACTGAGCTGCGCCGCCACCGCCGCGATATCGGTCAAGGTACCAATTTCGTTATTCACCGCCATCAGCGATACCAGTACGGTATCGTCTCTCAGCGCATCGCTGACCTGGCGGGGATGAATCAGGCCATCCGCATCCGGTGCCAATAAGGTAATGTCCACGCCCTGCTGTTTCAGCCAGTTCAGGGTGTCGAGTATTGCCTTGTGCTCGATGGATGAACTGATGATATGACAGGACTTGCCAGGATGATGGCGACGGTAATATTCAACCACACCCTTGAGCGCCAGGTTGTTGCTTTCTGTCGCTCCCGAGGTCCAGACAATTTCACGCGGATCGGCACCCAGCAGGTCGGCTACCTGACGACGGGCTTTTTCAACCGCCTGCTCAGCCTGCCAGCCAAAACGATGGGAACGCGATGCCGGATTGGCGAAATTGCCATCCATGGTCAGACAAGCGGCCATGGCTTCGGCAACCACCGGATCAACCGGTGTGGTGGCAGCGTAATCGAGGTAAAGGGTTTTCATTGCAAATCCAAATCACGTCAGGCGGAGGTAGTATTGTGGCGACTCCGCCACGCGGGTCAAGACATCGACAACGCAGTATCGGTGTTGTGTCAGCTGTTATCAGTGCCGGGCACGGCGGCCAGAAGCAGAACGCTGACCACCGCGCAGCAACATATATCAAACCTGCTCAGCCATTCATGGCGTCAGACAAGAAGGCCTTGATACGATTACCCGACTGCATATCCTGACGGTGTGCCGTATTCTGGATCTCCTGCCTGACAATCAGCTCTTGCAGACTGATCGCTGACAGAAAGTCGTGAATCTGGTCACTCAGGTCAAGCCACAGATGATGGGTCAGGCACTCGTGTCCTTCCTGGCAATCGCCGCGCTTGTTACAACGGGTGGCATCCATCGACTCATTAACAGCGTCGACGATTTCCGCAACATTGATGGCACCCAGCTCACGACTGAGGCGATAACCACCGCCTGGGCCGCGCACACTCGATACCAGTTCACAACGCCGCAAACGTGCAAACAATTGTTCCAGGTACGACAGCGAGATGCCCTGCCGACCCGATATATCATTCAGGCTGACAGGGCCATTCTCAGCGTGAATGGCCAAATCCAGCATGGC
Organism: Candidatus Thalassolituus haligoni; assembly: GCF_041222825.1. Lineage (NCBI taxonomy): Bacteria > Pseudomonadati > Pseudomonadota > Gammaproteobacteria > Oceanospirillales > Oceanospirillaceae > Thalassolituus > Candidatus Thalassolituus haligoni. Next base: position 1,477,540 of record NZ_CP139482.1, on the reverse strand, counting down.
AGTCACCGCATAGCGGCCCTTGGTTGTCAGTCGCATATAAAACTTCCTCCGATCGGATCGGCATTATGTTTATATCCGACTAATACCGTCAACTATTGCAGTCAACTATATCTGCATAAAGTCCGTCAATTTGGCCCGCTTCAAGTCTCTCGGTTGTACCAACATCCTGTTGCCCACTATCTTGCTTGCACTATTTTGCTCACCCTCAAGCAGGGCCATTGTGGTTCGTGGTCTCTGGCATGTCATCGTCTGCAGAGTCAGCGCCGGCACTGCGCTGCTGGTCATCCAGATCACCGAGGCTGACAAAGTGCTCACGCTCCAGTTGTGGCAACGCATCATCACAACTGTGAATACCAACCTGATGCAGCGCCTTGCACATACGATCAATCTTGCTGTCCACCGCATCCATATGATCCATCATATTGTGAATCGAGCGGGCAATCGGATCCGGTGTGCCATCCGCAATACCGTAGGCATCAAACCCCAGTTTCTCGGCCATCCGTACTGTGCCTTCCGGCAACGGCTTTTTCTTGCCCGCGACCCGTACAATCCGACCTGGAATACCCACCACCGTCGCACCTTCGGGAACAGCCTTGGTGACCACCGCATTGGAACCAATACGAGCATTCTTGCCCACCACGATTGGCCCCAACACCTTGGCACCAGCACCGACCACAACGCCATCCTGCAAGGTCGGGTGGCGCTTGCCCTTGTTCCAGCTGGTGCCCCCCAGCGTTACACCGTGATACAGCGTGCAATCGTCACCGATCTCGGCGGTTTCACCAATCACCACACCCATGCCATGGTCGATAAAAAATCGTCGTCCAATCGTCGCACCGGGGTGAATTTCAATGCCGGTCAGCCAGCGGCTGAAGGTCGACAGCAAACGCGCCAGCCATTTGAACCCGCGCCGCCAGAGACCGTTGGCCAGCCGATAATGCAAAATGGCGTGTACGCCCGGATAGGTCGTCAGTACTTCAAACGTGTTTCGAGCCGCAGGATCGCGTTCGAACACACAGGCGACGTCTTCACGGAGTTGCTTAAACATCAGAGCGGTTCCCTTGAGATGCATCCCCCATCAGCGACTGATCATCCGGTTGCTGTGGCGGTTGCTGTAGTGACGGTTGCTGTGGTTGCTGACCCGGGCTACGCACAACCAGCTGTTGAACCGCAGCCAGCATGCCACGCACCATATTGATTTCCATCTTGTCTGGCTCCGCCCGCTGATACAGGCGACGCAATCGGGTCATCAGTTGCTTGGGTGTATTGGGGTCGAGGAAGCCAATATCAACCAGCGTTTGTTCCAGATGCAGAATCATACCGTTCAGTTCCTGATGGGTTGCCGGTGGATGATCCCATTCCACTCCCCAGCGCTGGCCCATAACAGCCTCAGTCCCGATACCCGCGACCGCAGCATCCATCGCAGCCAGACGCATTTCGTAACACAACACCTGAATCGCCTGAGCGACATTCAGCGAAGAAAACGATTCAACCGTTGGTATATGGACGTGTGCATGACAAAGATGAAGCTCTTCATTGGTCAGCCCTCGAGACTCGCGCCCAAATACCAGGGCAGCACGAGCACCTGTAGCGGCAACGTTGCACACACTGCTGGCAGCCTGGCGCGGCGTCATTAACGGCCAGGGGATATGTCGACTGCGAGCACTGGTGCCCACCACCAGACTGGCGTTGGCAACCGCTTCTTCCAGCGTCGGCACAATGCGCACCCGCTGTAAAATGTCATCGGCTCGCGACGACCGGGCCAGCGCTTCGTCATTAACGGTGGCAATCGGGTCAACCAATATCAGCTGGCCAAGCCCCATATTTTTCATCGCTCTGGCTGCTGCGCCGATATTGCCGGAATGCGTGGTATTCACCATCACGATGTCAATGGCATCGAGCAGAGGATAATGGTCACCTGCGTCTGAAATCACTTCACCCACCTTTACGTTCATCTGTGACGCCGTCTGGAGCTGTGGCCATTGGGACATGACTCGCTGCCTGCATCCCCTTCAAGCCAACAAAATGACGCAGGAACGGCTAAAAACCGCGAAGTGTAGCTAAAACGTGCTTCGCCAACCATAGCAGTGCTGATATAATCGCCGGTTCCCTCGTTCTTTAAGAGATAGTTATCGCAATGCAGCCCATGGTGAACTTGGCGTTGCGCGCTGCGCGCAATGCGGGTCAGGATCTGGTCCGCCGACTGGACCGCTTCGATTCGTACCAAAGTACGGATCAGGAAAAAGCGAAGTTTATTGCAGACTGCACCATTGGTCTGGAAAAAAGCATCATCTTTGAACTGAAAAAATCCTACCCGGAGCACAGCTTTAACGGCCGTGAAACCGGTCTGAACTCTGGTTCCGAAAAACAACCGGTATGGCATATCTGCGTCATTGACGATATCGCCAACTTCCGGGTCGGTATTCCTGCGTTTGCCATCATTGTTGGCTGCCAGATCAATGGCAAGACGGAACACGCGGTGATTACCAATCCAATCAACGGCGATGAGTTTACGGCTTCTCGTGGACGCGGAGCCCAGTTAAGCGGCCGCCGTATCCGTTGCGGCAACATCAACAACCTGGCTGACGCCATCGTGGGTTATACCCAGCCGGTGGGGGTAGGTGAAGAAGCCTACGCCCAGCGAGAGCGGATTATGAAGCTGATGAGCAAAACCTACGAGTTGCGCAACATCGGTTCCAACGCCCTGTCTATTGCCTATGTCGCTGCTGACCGCTTCCAGGCCGTAGTACTGAGTAACGTAGATGAATTCAGTCTCCTCGCCGGAGGGCTGATCGCTTCCGAAGCGGGCTGCCTGATGTCTGACATGAACGGCGAACCGCGCATACGTCAGGGAGCCAACCTGATTGTGAGTAACCCGCGACTGTTAAAAAGCCTGTTATTAAAAGACTAGCAGGCTGTCGGACTCAGGGCTGTCCTGCTGCGGAAAAGGTCGCAGGTTACGAAAAGTGCTTTCGAGACAGTGGGCGCACACCGGGCTTCCCTATCTGGTCTATGCTTGAAGTGTACTCACTCAAGCAGGTCTGGAGGCGGAAATCATGTTGCACTATTTGACCTTGTTGCTGGCATGGCTGGGGGAAGCACAATTATGCGACCAGCCCAGCCTGCATCTCTCTGAGGATCCGTCCTCGGCATAATAACCGGGACAGAATCGCCATAAAAAAAGCGGCAAACGCCGCTTTTTTTATGCTGCATCAGGACGGCTTATTGCACCGCTGACACGTCTTCTGCTTGCGGGCCCTTGTCGCCCCGTACCACAGTAAACTTGACTCTTTGCCCTTCAGCCAGAGAGCGATGCCCCTGACCACGGATTGAACGAAAATGCACAAAGACATCTTCGCCACTATCCCAGGTAATAAAGCCAAAACCTTTTTTGACATTAAACCATTTCACTACACCACGCTCACGACCATCCTCAACGTCTTCCTCAACAATTGTGCCCGTACTGCGACCACGAGGAGGCTGCTCAGCACCAGCCAGAGAGACAACCAGCAAACCCGCGACAAAACCGGCAACAAAGACAATCAGCGGTAGCGCCATCGGCAACTGTACATCACCCATCAACCCCTGAAACGACAACCAAAAAGCAACTGACACAATAACAGCTGTCAGCAAAGCGAGACTTAATTTACGAACCATTGCGATACCTGTAATTAACGTTTAAAACTGTTTTATATTCTGGATCATAGCGGCAATCAGCCTCCCTGCATGAAATCCTAAATCTCTTAAAAAATCAATATGATAGCAATTGCCCCTCAACACAGTGAGCAAACCCGAATGAGTAACACCCCAAACGCCCCTGAACTGATCCACGCACTGGATCGTATCACCGAACTGGAAACCCGGCTGAGCTATATGGACGAAACGGTCGAGACACTGAATGATCAGATAACCCGCTTGTCTGCAGACTTCACTCTGGCCCATCAGGCCATGCAGCTCATGAACCGCCGTCTGGAACAATTGGCCGCCAACACAGGCGATATAAAATCCGCCCAGGATGATGCACCACCCCCCCATTATTAACCTCACCGGGCTGGCAGTATATGATCAACCCTGCATCGCTCCGATGACAGCAAACAAGGATATTACGGATGAACCGGCTTTCCCGCTGGCACCTACGACTACTCGGCTGGCTCCAGGCACTGCTATACAGCCTGCTTAAAACCCGCCTGATAGGCCCAGCCCAGCAGCAGCCAGCTACCGGCGGAACTCTGCGGGTTTATGCCTTGCTCTACCCCTCATTGGCAGAAACCCTGGTAATTGACCGTGAGGTACAAACACTCGACTGGACCGGCCCACTGGATGATAACAGCCCACTCAACCAGGCAGGACTGCAGCCTTTTTTTCACGTCTATCGCCGCTCTGGCAGCCCCTTCCGCAAAGCAGGCAAGCCAGTGATCTGCAAAGCGCTGAAGACACTGGCCGAGTGGCAGCTGGCTCACCCCGATCGCGATATTGAAGTGATACCGGTACGGGTATTCTGGGGACGGGGGCCAGAAAAAGAAGGTTCTTTTCTGCGCATCTGGCTGCAAAACAGTGGCACCCTTGGCGGACGTATTTTCACCCTGATGGCCATCCTGTTTAATGGCCGCAATACCTTTGTGCACATCAGCCGCCCGGTGTCGATGCAACGACTGGCACAAGATACTCGCACACCCACACGACTGGCGCGTAAAACAGCCTTGCTGCTGCGTATCCACTTTCGACTGGTCTCCGCGACCGTCATCGGGCCAGACCTGTCCCATCGGCGCACCCTGATCAGCCAGATCCCTAACCGCCCGCTGGTACAGGCGGCGATTGAACAGGCCATGCAGGAGCGCAGCCTGACGCTGCCCCAGGCGCGTCAGAAAGCACTGAAATATGCCGACGAAATTGCCTCCAATATTTCCTATACCACCGTGCGATTTATGGATGTATTACTGAGCTGGGTGTGGAATACCCTCTACGATGGGGTTCAGGTCAGCCATATTGATCCGTTAAAAACTGCCGCCAGAGACAACGAGATTATTTATGTCCCTTGTCACCGCAGTCATATTGATTATTTGCTGCTGTCTTATGTGCTTTATCACAATGGTCTGCAAATCCCGCAAATTGCCGCCGGTATTAATCTTAACCTGCCGGTTGCCGGGCCAATATTACGCCGCAGCGGCGCATTTTTTATGCGCCGATCGTTTCGCGACAACCCGCTGTATGCCGCCGTTTTTGACGAGTATTTACACAGTATTTTTACTCATGGCTATGCCGCTGAATATTTTGTTGAAGGTGGCCGCAGCCGCACCGGCAGGACACTGCAACCCAAAGCCGGGATGCTGGCCATGACATTACGCAGCTATTTGCGCGATGCCCGCAAGCCCATCCTGTTTATGCCGGTTTACCTGGGTTACGAAAAAGTCTTTGAAGCGGGCAGTTATCAGCAGGAACTGAAGGGTAAGAAAAAGCGCAAAGAAAGCCTGCTCGGCGTGATTACCACACTGAAGTCGTTCCGGCGCAACTTTGGCAAGGTACAGGTCAACTTTGGCGAACCGATTTATCTGACCGAATTTCTCAATCAACAACAGCCGGACTGGCGTGAACAGGATTATCAGGCCAATCACTATCGCCCCGACTGGGCACGCCCGGTGGTCGACAATCTGGCCCGCCGTATCGTCACTGGCATCAATCAGGCAACCTCGGTCAATCCGATCAACCTGGTCGCCATGGCATTACTGACAAGCCCACGAGAGGCCATGGAAGAAGCAGCACTGATCCAGCGGCTGGAAAACTGGGCGGCATTAATCGTCCAGCAGCCCTTGAGTAGCCGCACGCAAGTCACCCAGGGTAATGCCGCCGAGTGGCTTCAGCATGCCGAAACCCTCGGCAGTATTCAGCGTCAGAGCCACAGCATGGGTGACCTGATATACGCTGATGATCGCCAGGCGATCGCATTGACCTACTACCGCAACAACGTCCTGCATCTGCTGGCGATCCCCTCGGTGCTGAGCTGCTTGCTGATACACCGCCAACCGCTGCAACCAGAGCAATTACGATCACTAATCCAGACCCTCTACCCCTACTTGCAGGCAGAGCTATTTTTGCCCTGGTCAACAGCCCAACTGGACACCGTTATTGACGGCTGGCTGGCAACCCTTTGCGACGCCGATTATCTGGAATGCAGCGACAATCACTACTGCGCCGTGGATGACAGAGAGGCCAGCTATACCGAACTCACGGCACTGGCCAAGCTGATGATGCCGACACTGGAACGCGACTATCTGGCCCTGGCGCTGCTCCGACAACGACGTTCAGGCACCTTGACAGCAGAGCAGCTGGAGCAACAATGCTCACTGATTGCACAGCGGGTCAGCTTGCTGCATGGCTTGAATGCACCGGAATTTTTTGACGCCACACTGTTTCGCACGCTTGTCTCACAGCTGTTAGATCAGGGCATATTGAGTCAGCAAGCGCATAACGTACTGGCGTTTGGTGATGCCCTGGTCGCACTGACCGAACAGCTGGAGCAAGCACTGGACGGCAGTGTGCGGCACAGTATTTTGCGTTGTATCTGAGTCCTGACCCTGCAACCCTGAACACTACAGGACACAGCAGCCACTGTCAGAGTGGTGCCACCTTGGCCAGCACATAGACATCGAAACGATTGGACTTGCCCGTCAGGGCATAAGAAGGGGGCCGATTGGCCAGAGGCTTGGCCTTGCGCCCCCGCTTCACCACCACCCGACAGCGAGCGGTTTGCAGCGCCGCATCCAGTAGCCCGTCGGCGTCGGCGTCACCACCCACCAGTGAACGAAACGCCTGCATATCCTTTTTAACCTGGGCCGAACCTTTGGCATCCTCACCAAACATCGGATCAAGATAAACCACATCCGGCTGACGCGATGCCTCTGTTTCAGCAACCAGCAGCTCATGACTGGAGCCAAACGACAATCGAATACGGGCAACAATCTCTCCGGCCTCGATGTCTTGCCGCCCACGTATCAGGCCATCATCCAACAGCGCCGCCACAACCGGCTGACGCTCATGGGCAACCACCTGACAACCAAGAGTTGCCAGCACAAAGCTGTCTCGTCCCAATCCTGCTGTCGCATCAATCACACTGGGTTTATAAGCACCCGAGACGCCAACAGCCCTGGCAATATCCTGTCCCATGCCACCGCCAAAACGGCGCCGATGAGCTGCAGTACCGCCGGTAAAGTCAACCCGTACAACCGCCTTGCCAGCGGCCCCTTCACGCAATGACAAACCACTGTCATCAAGACAAAGGTGAAAACCGGGATTCCGCAGTTGTTCCACTGGTGCAGGGATCAAGCCATATCGACAGGCCCACACAGCGGCTTCAGCCGCGCGCTGCGGGGCCAGACAAATCAACTCAGACATAGCTGGCTGATCAACATCAGACAAAAAACAGCAACAGCAGCACACCCAGCAGCAAGCGATAGATCACAAACGGCAACATGCCCAGCTTATCGACCAACTGCAGGAAGTAGTGAATTCCGGCCCAGGCACTGATGCCAGACACCGCCATCCCCAACAACAAATGGAACCAGTCAACACCCTCTGCCGCCTGCAGCAATTCCACGACCTTGAGGCCAGCGGCAGCCAGAATCAAGGGAACCGATAACAGAAAGGAAAAACGCGCCGCATCCAGACGATGAAAGCCCAGAAATAGCGCCGCCGTCATGGTAATGCCTGAGCGGGATGTCCCTGGTATCAACGCCAACGCCTGAGCAATACCAATCGCCAGCGCCAGTGCCACAGTCATTTCGGTCAGGCTGCCACGATGCGGCTTGCAGCGATCAGACACACCCAGCACGATACCGAAAACAATCGTCGTGATCGCAATCACCAGGGTCGAACGCAAATTGGCTTCGATATAATCCTGACCCAGTAACCCCACGATCACAGCCGGTACCGTAGCAATGGCCACCAGCCAGGACAAACGCCCATCTTCATTAGGCGTGCTGGTAAATCCGGTCGTCACCCAACCCACGATCATGCGTTGCAGCTCATTACGGAAATACCAGACAACCGCAAGCAAGGTGCCAAAATGCACTGCGACATCAAAAGCCAACCCCTGATCTGGCCAGCCGAACACCTGTGAGGGCAAAATCAGGTGAGCGGAGCTGGAGATCGGTAAAAACTCGGTAATCCCTTGCAGGATCGCCAAGACGACTGTTTCAAAAATTCCCACGATTGGTTCCTCAGCGTTTGAGCAGGCTTGGTTGCTCGTCCAGTTTTTTCCAGGCGACAGAGTCGCGCAAATATACGGGGGGGAAATCCTCGAAGCCAGCAAATTCCCCCCGCTGCCAGGCATTGGCGACCTGATCGACCGCGTAGTGACTCAAGGGTTCAATACCGTCAACGACAGACAGTGCAGGTAATCGATCTTCCAGTGTCAGCAGCGCTACGCCATTACCGGCCAACACGCAGTTATAAGGATCGATTTGATGCGCCTGCAGCATGTACTGCAAACCATCCACACAACGCTGTGGGTCACTGACCTGCTCAACGCCAACCAGCCGACAAAGCAGTCCATCCTGCTCGTCATTCCGTTCGTAGACAGCCCAGAAGACCTCGCCCATATGCGCATCCAGCACAGTCACGACCTGACCCACCGTCGTTTCGGCCAGTGCCTGTTGTGCCAGCAACTGCAAGGTCGAAAAGCCATAGACCGGCAGGTTCAACCCCAACGCAATACCCTGAATAACACTCACGGCGATACGGATACCGGTGAATGAGCCGGGGCCACGGGCAAAAGCCAGACCATCCAGAGCTGTTTTGTCCACCCCGGCCACCTGCAGCACCTCGTCGATCATCGGCAACAGCCGCTGGGCATGGCGGCGGGGTTGTCTTTCGGTAAGATCCTGGACACCAGCGGCCGAGATCAGACTGACAGAACACAACGCCGAAGAGGCATCAACAATCAGCAAATTGGCCATTCCAAACCCTGCCTTCTGTTAAAAAACGCGCAGTATAGCAGAGCAAACCCGACTCGCTGACAGAATCAGCAGACCTAAAAAAAGCTCCCGAAGGAGCTTCTTTCCAGCGATCTGGGGATTAACCCAGCGCTGCCATCACGGTATTGGTAATGTCTTGCAGCGAGCCAACACCGGGAATATGACTGTATTTCGGTGAATTGGCATCTTGTTTGGCTTCCAGCTGCTTGTAAAAAGCAACCAGTGGTTCGGTCTGTTCGTGGTAGATCGACAGGCGCTTGCGGATGGTCGCTTCCTGGTCATCATCACGCTGCACCAGATCTTCGCCTGTCTCGTCGTCTTTGCCAGCCACTTTAGGAGCATTAAAGACCACGTGGTAAACACGGCCTGAACCAGGGTGAACGCGACGACCACTCAGACGTTTGACGATTTCTTCATCGTCCACATCAATTTCAACCACATTATCGATCGTCACACCGGCTTCCAGCATGGCTTCTGCCTGCGGAATCGTACGAGGAAAACCATCGAACAGGAAACCGTTAACACAGTCGTCCTGAGCAATGCGTTCCTTGACCAGATCGATGATAATTTCATCCGATACCAGACCACCCGTTTCCATGATTTCCTTGACCTTGAGACCAAGCTCGGAACCGGCTTTGACTGCCGCACGCAGCATGTCGCCGGTCGATATTTGTGGAATTTCAAATTTTTCACAAATGAACTGAGCCTGAGTGCCTTTGCCTGCACCAGGTGCGCCCAAAAGAATTACGCGCATGCGCTTCCCCTCGTTGTTAGATTGGTTTGGATCCATCTGGTCAAAATTATGATTATTTTTTAACCAGCCAAAAAATAGCTGTAACCTTACTCTGGCACAGGTCTGATCTCAACTTATTGTGACCAAATTCCCGCCAGAGTAACGCACGACTTTGGTATACCGCTTTGATTGTTATCATTTTAACGCGGCGTACTACGACCTGAGGCATTATCCCCAGGTCGTACAAAACCCACTAACCTGGTCAAATCAGTGCTGAGTCAAAACAGGATATTACCCGTTTCACAAAGCCTCTGTGTAGTACTGGTTTGACACAGGTAATTGCTTACCCGGCAGACAACAGCGGCCAACGGCAAGAGAACCCCGTTAACCGGTATTCCTCATGCCTGCTGCAATCCCGGCCATTGTGACCATCAAGGCTTGCTCAACCAGCTGGCTGACAATTTCCGGATGTTGCCGTTCACGATACAACAACTCCACTTGCAAATAGTGCAACGGATCGGTGTACGGATCACGTACTGCCATGGAATCTCGCAATATTGGATGGCTGGCAAGCAAGGCCTGTTGGCGATTAATCGCCAGCACCAAAGTCTTAACCTTATCAAGACGTTGGCGCAACTGGCTACCCAATAACTGCAACTCTGGTTCGACCAGACGAGCTTCATAATATTGGGCAATCGCAGCATCGGCTTTAGATACCACCATTTCCAGCATGTCGATATAAGTACGGAAAAACGGCCAGTCCTGATACATCTGCTGCAAAACCGGCAAATCGCCCTGTTGTTGGCAGTCATCCAGCGCTTCGTCCGAGCCAAGCCAGGCGGGCAACATCAGCCGCATCTGGGTCCAGGCAAAAATCCAGGGAATCGCCCTCAGAGTTTCGATACCACCACCCGCCTTGCGCCTTGCCGGTCGACTGCCCAGCGCCAGTTTGCCCAGCTCCGGTTCCGGCGTCGCGCTGCGAAAATAGCGCACGAACTCAGGAGTATCTCTGACCATGGCACGGTAGGATGCAACCCCCCGTTCCGCCAGACGAGTCATTTGCTCACGCCACTCGATGCGGGCTGGCTCAGGTGGCAGTAAATTGGCTTCCAGTACCGCAGACACATAGATTTTTAGATTACGGCGGGCCACATCTGGCTGGCCAAATTTGAAGCGGATCATTTCCCCTTGCTCTGTCACCCGCAAACCACCGGCCACGGAACCCGGCGGCTGAGCCAGAATCGCCCGATGGGCCGGGCCACCGCCACGACCGACGGTACCGCCACGGCCATGGAACAGGGTCAGGGAAATACCGGCGTCACTGGCCGTCCGGGTCAACGCTTCCTGGGCCTGATATTGCGCCCAGACAGCGGCTAACTGGCCGGCATCCTTGGAAGAGTCAGAATAACCAATCATGACCTGCTGCCGCTGCTCGCAGTAACTCCGATACCAGTCGACAGCCCACAGCTTGCTCATCCGCAATGACGCCTGTTGCAGATCGCCCAATGTTTCGAACAGTGGCACCACCGGGAAATGCTCACGCACACCGGCATCCTGCAGCAACAAGGCAACGGCGAGAATATCCGAGGGTTCGCTGGCCATGGAGATAATGTAACAAGACACCCCGTCTCCGGCTTCCGTCGCCAGTACCGCAACCGTCTCCAGAACCTCACGGACTTCCGCCGACGGCTGCCAGTGCTTGGGTACCAGAGGTCGCCGGGACGCCAACTCACGGAGCAAAAACGTCTGCTTTTCGTCTTCCGTCCAACTGAGGTAATCACCCCAGCCATAGTACAAACAGATTTCCTGCATCACACCGGCATGGCGCGAGGATTCCTGTCGGACATCCAGGCGTACCAGCGATACACCAAAACAGGCCACCCGGCGAATGGTATCGAGTAACTGGCCGTCGGCAATGGTCTCCATGCCTTGCTCCAGTAAACTGCGATAACACAGGGTTAACGGCTCCAGCAGCTCATCATCCCGAGTCAGAGGGTTTCCGCTGGTCTCTTGCTGTTTGATGCAACCATTGGCCCACTGCTTGGTATCCACCAACCGTGACCTTAACGCATGCAGGCAGGCCCGATAGGGTTCGTCCGGGTCATTAGGGTAGGCCCGCCGGAGTTCTGCTGAAGCCGCCGCCATCGACAACTGATTACCCAGCGTATCAATGTCACGCAGATACAGGTCGGCTGCCATCCAACGAGCCAGGTAAAGCACTTCTCGCGTCACCTGCGCCGTGACATTCGGATTGCCGTCACGGTCACCGCCCATCCAGGAAGCAAACCGTACCGGTGCGGCATCCAGCGGCAATACGGAACCACCACGCGCCAGCAATTGCTGATCCAGATCCCGCATCATTTGCGGCACCGCCGCCCAAAGCGAATTTTCCACCACCGCAAACCCCCAGCGGGCTTCATCCACTGCCGTCGGACGGGTTTTGCGAATTTCGTTGGTGTGCCAGATTTCTTCAATCAGCCGAGCCAGGCGTTGATCCAGTTCACCCAGCAGGGGGTGCTCATCATGCAGATCATCCCGTTGCTGCAACAAGCGAGTGATGGCGTCGTATTTCTGAATCAGGGTTCGGCGCGTAATTTCGGTAGGATGGGCCGTCAATACCAGTTCAATATTAAGGCTGGCGATGCGCTCACTCAAACCGTCAACCGCCACACTTGCGGTCTCAAGCCGTTCCAGTAAATCCGGAAACATGGTATCCAGACCCGATTGCAGTGCTTCGGCACGACGCCAGCTGCTGCCGTGTTGCTGATCAGCAATATTGGCCAGATTGAGAAACTGGTTAAAGCCGCGCACGACAGGCAGCAAGGTTTCTTCCGGCAGGTTTTTCAGCGTTGTCAGCAGCTGTTCTCGCTCACCCGAGTCGCCACCGCGAGCACGTTTGGCCTGTTTGCGAATGGACTCGATTGAGTCCAGTACCTCACGGCCCTGACTGGCCTGGATGGTATTGCCCAGCATCTTGCCCAGCATTTTCACCTTGTCGCGTAATAGTGGATCCAGCTCGCTCATCGATTCGCCCTCCTGAATGATCGGTTTTACGTCAAATAGTCACGTGACAGAGCTGGCAGTTGTCTTTTTTTGCCCAGGTTGTCCCGTTGTTTCCGTAAGTTTTCTGAACCTTCACTGCAATTCATACCAAAATAAAAGGACATTGTGAAAGGAGATTAATATGAAAGCGTCTGCTCTGATGGCCCATTGGGAACAGGAATATGGCGATCCGGTCGGTGACCGCAGCTATCCGATTTCACTCAACGTCAAGGATGCGGCTCGTGTAGAGGCCTTGCTGGAAATGTTCCCAGGTCTGTCGCAGGAACGACTGTTACGCGATCTGGTGCATGCGGCGTTAAATGACCTTGCCAGTGGTTTCCCCTATGTTGCCGGGAATACGGTGGTCGCACGCGACGAAGAGGGGTTTCCGGTATATGAAGATATAGGGCCTACCCCGGCATTTCTGGAGTTGACCCGCAAACACCTGGAGCAAGCCAATAACGACAAACATTAGCATTAGCTTTCAGGCCAGGCCTGACTGTCATTGGCCCTGTTGATCTGCTTCCGCAATCAGCAGAGCCATGGCTGATTCGGATCAGTCTGCTTGCTGCTGTTGTCATTTTTCCTGTTGCCGTTTTTCCTGTTGTTTGGCGATTTGCCAGGAGGTTTCCATCTCTCTGAGAGTTACCTGGTGCCAGCCACCCGCCGCCTGGGCACGCTCTTCGACCACCGCAAAACGCTGACTAAAACGCTGGTTGGTGCCACGTACTGCAACCTCGGGATCAATATGGTAATGACGTGCAAGGTTGGCCACGGCAAACAGCAGATCACCAATTTCAGACTCCAGCCGCTGATGGTCATTCGCATCCATCTCGACAATCACTTCATCCAGCTCTTCACGAATCTTGTCGACCACCGCGTGGGGATTATTCCAGTCAAATCCGACCGTTGAGGCTTTTTTCTGCAATTTTACGGCGCGGGTCAAACCCGGCATGGTGGCTGGAACAGAATCCAGTAAACGAGGCGGATGGGGTGTCGGCTTGGCGGCATTCTCTGCTGCCTTGATAGCCTCCCAATGGGCATTGATCTCGGCTGCTTGCGGTGTTATCGATGGATCACGTTCGCTCTCCAGCGTACCAGCCGGAAACACATGAGGGTGACGACGAATCAGCTTGGCCACCAGACGGTCGATAATACTGGCGACCGAAAAATGCTGCTGTTCGACACCCAATTGACCATAAAAAATCACCTGGAACAGCAGGTCACCCAATTCCTCTTCGAGATGAGGCCAGTCCTGGCGTTCGATGGCATCAGCGACTTCGTAGGCTTCCTCCAGCGTATGGGGCACGATGCTGGCGAAGTCTTGCTGCAGATCCCAGGGGCAACCCGTTTTCGGGTTGCGCAACCGGGCCATCAGCGTCAGTAAATCGTCCAGCTGATACATCAGGACTGCCCCCCGCGAATACGGCGGGCCGACATGATGTTGGGCAGTTGTTCGATTTTTTTCATCAAACGGCCGAGGTTTTCCAGGCTTTCGACTTCCACCGTCAACTGCATACTGGCGGTATTGTCGCCCTGGTTCGACTGGGTATTCACGCCGATTACATTAACCCGCTCATTCGCCAGTACCGCACTGACGTCACGTAACAGGCCGGTACGGTCATACGCCAGAATCGACATTTCGACCGGGTAGGTGCGGGTCGGTTTGACGCCCCAGGTGACTTGCAGGACACGACTTGGCTCAATCGCCTCCAGGTGCAGCAGATTTTCACAATCGCTGCGATGCACGGTCACACCACGACCAATGGTGACATAGCCGCGAATATCGTCGCCGGGTAACGGTTGACAACATTGCGCCATTTGAGTCAACAGGTTGCCCACACCTTCAATGTAAATATCGTCCTTGCCCGGTTTGACGGTTGTCTCCGCCGTCTTGCGAGCCAAGGGTAATTCTTGCTGGGGCTGCCCGACATCGGCCTGACGCAGTACGGCATGGACAATTTGACCGACACGCATATCACCAGCGCCGACCGCAGCAAACATGTCATCGATCGACTTCATGTTCATATTCTGGGCGATATCGTGCAGGGGTTCCTGCGCCAGATCCAGACGATCCAGTTCACGCAGTACCAGCGCACGTCCTTCATCGATGTTCTGATCCCGCGCCTGTAACTTGAACCAGTGCGCGACTTTGGCCCTGGCCCGGCTGGTATGGATATACCCGGACTCTGGATACAACCAGTCACGGCTGGGGTTGGCATTGGGATGAGTCAGAATTTCAATCTGTTCACCGGTTTTGAGAATGTAGGTCAAAGGCACTATGCGGCCATTAACCTTGGCACCACGACACTTGTTGCCCACTTCGGTATGTACCCGGTAGGCAAAATCCACCGGTGTTGCACTCGGCGGCAAGTCCACCACATGACCATCCGGGGTAAAAACGTAGATACGATCCGGATTGATGTCGCTGCGTAATTCCCGTGCCAGTTCCGGCAGGTCATCCAGTTCTTCGTGCCATTCCAGCACTTGTCGCAGCCAGGCAATTTTCTGTTCGTAGCCGTGATCCTTGCCGTTGGTATCGGTACCCTTGTACAGCCAGTGAGCACAAACACCCAACTCAGCGTCTTCGTGCATGGCATGGGTACGAATCTGCACTTCAAGCACCTTGCCTTCCGGGCCGATCACGGCGGTATGCAGGGAGCGGTAACCATTTTCCTTGGGATTGGCGATGTAGTCGTCGAACTCGTTGGGAATATGGCGCCAGAGCGTGTGCACGGTTCCCAGCGCGGCGTAACAATCGCGCAGCTCGGGCACCAGAATGCGGACAGCACGGATGTCGTATATCTGGGAGAAATCGAGGTTTTTGCGACTCATTTTACGCCAGATGCTGTAGATGTGTTTGGCTCGACCATACACATCACAACGAATCCCATAACTCAGCAGTTCTTCCCGCAATACCTGCACCACACCATTCACATAGTCCTGGCGGGCAATCCGTTTTTCATCCAGCAAGCGCGCAATCTGTTTATAGGAGTCGGGCTGCAAATAGCGAAACGCCAGATCTTCCAGTTCCCATTTGAGATGACCAATCCCCAAACGGTGCGCCAACGGCGCATAGATATTAAACACCTCTTCAGCCACTTTTTTGCGGCGATCTGGCGGAGCGTCCTTCACAGCACGAATGGCGGATGTACGTTCGGCCAACTTGATCAGCGCCACTCGGACGTCATCAATCATGGCAACCAGCATCTTACGCAGGTTGTCGACCTGGGCTTCGCGCTGCCCCAGCACGACATCATCCGACGAGTTCTGAATCGCGCTGATGGCCGCCATGCGCAGCACACCCTCGATCAATTTGGCAACGGCGCCACCAAAATCACGCTCTACCCGTGCCAGCGACAGCCGCCCTTCCCGTACGGCACGGTAAAGCACGGCGGCCACCAGCGACTCGGTATCCAGCCTCAGATCCATCAGCAGCTGTGCCATTTCAATGCCCATCTGCACACTGTCAACCGACCAGTAGGTCTGATTGGCAATGGCTTCATCAGACAACTGTTTGGCCAGCTGCAATGCTTTTAATAAAACCTCAGGATCCCGAATCTCGTAACCTTGGGTAACACTTTCTAACCAGCGTTCGGCATCCAGTGACCCGTCGTGCCAGAGGGGGAGATCGTCTCTTACCTTAACCACGGCGCTTGTCCCGGTAGCTGAGCAGCACCATGGTTTCAACATGATGCGTCTGGGGAAACATATCCATAATTCCTGCCTTTTCTATCTGGTAGCCAGCCGCAGCCAGCGTACTCAAGTCCCGCGCCAGTGTCGCTGCGTCACAAGACACATAAAGCACCTGCGATACCTTACGGGCGTTCAGTTCCTGCATAAGGGCTGCCGCACCTGCTCGTGGCGGGTCCAGCAACACCTTGTCGGGTGCCGGCAGGTGAGCCAGCACGCCTGAATTGGATAAATCTGCTTCAATCGCATGCAAGGACAACGCCAGAGATTCAGCCTGACGCTGCAAACTGCTGACCATGTCGGCCTGAACCTCCACCGCACTGACATGCTGGCAACGTCGGGCCAGTGGCATACTGAAATTGCCATGTCCGGAAAACAGGTCCCAGATCACGTCCTCTTTTTGCGGCTGCAACCATGCCAATGCCTGTTGCACCATGGCGCGATTGACCGGGCCATTGACCTGGAAAAAGTCACTCAGTTGCATTTTTAATGGCTGCTCATCCACAAAATGAACCAGCTCGACCGGTTGTTGCGGGAAAATGCACACCGACGGTTCGTCACGCCCCGGATTGAGCCACAGCTGCAATGACGAGTCAGCACTCAGAGATTCAGCCAGCGAGCACAATGATTGCTGATCCGCCAGCGAGAGCGGTTTGAGAATACGGAACACCAGCGCCAGTGCATTGTCGGCCGCGACTACTTCAATCTGGGTAATACGATCACGTCCCTGCAGGGTCGAAATACCGTCGCGCCAGCGCATCCAGTCCAGTGCCGGTAACGCAGGCAAAACTGGGCAGCGATCAATATTGGTCAGATGCTCGGAAGCAGCTTCACGAAAACCGAGAAAATTACGCTGTTTGTCTTTGCTGAAGCGCACTCCCAAACGCGCCTTGCGCCGATAGCCCCAAGGTTCTGCGGTTATCGGCGGTGCCCATTCCGGCACCACCAGCCCCTGACGACTGAACTCCCGTTCGACACGCTGTTGTTTAAAGTTAACCTGGGCGGGATACGCTAAATGCTGCAAATCACAACCGCCACAACGCTGATAGTGAGGGCAGTCCGGTATCACCCGGTCTGCTGCCGGCTGCTCAATCGATACCAACCGAGTCATCCAGACTTTTTTGCGGCGGCCGTCCAGGCGGACAGTGACCTGCTCACCGGGCAAAGCGCCGGGCACAAAATAGACATCACGGCCAAGGCGAGCGACTCCCTGTCCATCCGACGTCATATTATCAATATTCAGTTGCAAGGTTTTTGCCGTGACCACCCGTATCTCCTGAGCAAATGCCAGCTAGATACATCTCCGCTGGCGAGTAACGGCGCACAGTATTGGTACTCTCGGCGGGATTGCAACCCTGAAGCCCGGTCACAATCAGATTGACGGGGGTTTCGGCGGTTATTCCTGCTCCGGAGCAAAAATACCTGAGGATAAATAGCGGTCGCCACGATCACACACAATAGCCACAATCGTGGCGTTCCGCAGCTGCAACGCCAGCTGCAACGCCGCATACACCGCACCACCGGATGAAACACCACAAAAGATGCCTTCTTCACGGGCCAGCTGGCGCATGGTGCTTTCCGCTTCGTGCTGGCCGATGTCGAGTATCTGATCGACGCGTTGACGTTCAAAGATAGTGGGCAGGTATTCTTCCGGCCAACGACGAATGCCCGGAATCGATGCGCCGTCCGAGGGTTGCAACCCGACGACACAGACCGCCGGATTCTGCTCTTTAAGATAACGGGAGATGCCCATAATCGTTCCGGTGGTTCCCATGGAACTGACAAAATGGGTAATCCGTCCAGCGGTTTGTTGCCAGATTTCCGGGCCGGTGCTGGCATAATGAGCCTCTGGATTGGCCATATTACCGAACTGGTTCAGTACCTTGCCCTGACCTTGTGATTGCATCGACAACGCCAGATCACGGGCACCTTCCATGCCGTTGCTGACCAGAATCAATTCCGCGCCATAGGCTTGCATCGCCCAGCGTCGCTCCATCGTGCTGCTGTCTGGCATAATCAAGATCATACGGTAACCCATCATCGCAGCGGCCATAGCCAACGCAATCCCGGTGTTGCCGCTGGTCGCTTCGATCAGCGTATCACCAGGCTGAATATCACCTTGCTGTTCGGCCAGGCGGATCATTGACAGTGCCGGTCGGTCTTTCACCGATCCTGCCGGGTTATTGCCTTCCAGCTTCAGTAATATCTGGTTGCCGTCCGTATTGGCACCCATACGCTGCAATCGCACCAGCGGCGTGTGGCCGACGCAGTCAGCAATGGTTGGATAATCAATGTCAGGGGTCGCCAAGGTCGTCACAATAGTCACCTTACCTATTCTTTATATAACCAAATACGACACATAGTACGTGTTAATCCGACCATTCGTTAATAACAATTACTGATTTCCATAGAGCTTTTTACCACCCTTGCATCTGCCTTTTTTATCCCTTCCCTAACCCTTGCTGAGCCCTTGCTGAGCCCTTGCTTGCGCCACCAGCACAGGGAAATTGCTATTTCCGAACACTTTCCGAACACTTTCCGTGCGTCTACCGGCGAGCCGGTGAGTGATTGCGTGTACTGCTATTACTCAGTACTCTTCGTTTTCTTTTTTCGACCTGCAAGCAGGTTGCCTGGCGAGCACCATGAAAACCTGGAATCTTCAACATCGCGTATTGTTAATGGGGCTGCTGCCAGGTCTTATTGTATCGCTGGTACTTGGCAGTTATTTTATCAGCCAGCGTTTTCGCGACCTCAACGATCTGCTCGACCAACGCGCACTGGCCATGGCAAAACAGCTGGCACCGGTCTGCGAATGGCCACGTTACCATTGGCAACGTGGCCATTCTGCAGAACATCGCCAACAACATGTTGGAAGAACCGGACGTTCGCTCAGTCAGTATCTACAATCAGGATATGGAACTGATGGCCCATGCCGGGCCACGCATGATCAGTAATCAGCTATCCGATTCAACGTTAAGACGCGGCCAGTTACACCTGATGCATACCAGTGAGTCGGTGCGGGTGCGCACACCGGTTCTGGCGCAAAATCTGATCATTTCTGATCAGGTATCCACCCAGTTTTTTGCGGAACAAGCAGCCGAACCCAAGTTACTGGGATGGGCTGAGCTGGAATTGTCGGTCAGTAATACCCGCCTGGCTCGCTACCAGCATGCCGCTTCGTCGCTGACCATGATCCTGGTAACCCTGATCAGCTGTTTTTTCCTCGCGGTACGTATCAGCCGCCAGATTTCCCGGCCAACCATCAGTATTCTGCAAGCCATTCATGCACTGGAAGATGGCAAATACGAAGCCCGAGTTCGTGTCGAAGGCGGTGGCGAATTGAGCGAAATGGCCAGCGGGATCAACAGCCTGGCAGCCGGACTGCAACAAACCAGTGTTGAACAGCAGCGCAGCATCGAGGAAGCCACTCGCGACATGCAGGAAACCATGGATGATCTGGAAATCCGTAACCGCCAGTTGCTGCTCGACCAACGCGAAGCCCAGGAAGCCAGCCGCCTCAAATCCGAGTTCCTTGCCAACGTCAGTCACGAACTGCGGACACCGCTAACCGGTATCAAAGGCTATGTGCAGTTAATGGAGCGTACTCGTCTCAGTGAACGGCAAAGCGATTATATTGACACCATGCGCAAGTCGTCCGATGACCTGATGCGCATCATTAACGACATTCTCGATCTGTCCAAACTGGAAGCCGGTAAACTGATTATTGACCACAGCGCCGTCAACCTCCGGGACGTCGCTGAGGATGTGTTGATTGCGTTAACACCGGACGCCATTAACAAGCAACTGGCACTGTCTCTAAAAATCGATGCCGACGTTCCCTGTCAGTTGCAGGGTGATGAACTGCGCCTTAAACAGGTGCTGACCAATCTGGTTGGTAACGCGATCAAATTCACTGAATCAGGCTCAGTGGCTGTTTATATCAGCTTGATCAATGTCCGTAACAGCCAGGCCAGCATCAATATTGACGTTCGGGATACCGGGATCGGACTGTCACTGGAACAGCAAAAACGGCTGTTTAATGCCTTTAGTCAGGCCGATGCCAGCACTGCCCGGCAGTTTGGAGGCACCGGCCTTGGCCTGATTATCTCGCGGGCCCTGGTGCAAGCAATGCATGGTGATATTCGTGTCGAGAGCCACCCGGGTGAAGGTTCGGTGTTCAGTTTTCACTTCAGCACCGATCTGGATAACAACCCTCCGGCCGCACTGGAAAGCCTGCACCCAGGCCACATTGCTATACTCGACGGACATCCGGACAGCAAACACAATCTGTGTACACTGTTGGCAGAATGGCAACTGGTCAGCACAGATTGTGCTTCGGTCAAGGAACTGGAGCAGTTGTTGCTGAACACGACTGACAGGCCGGACGCGGTCATTATCACCGTCGAAAGCGATTACCTTGGCAGCTCTTTGTGCCAGCAAATCTCCCGACAGCTGGTTCCCTACGGTGTGCCAATTATTACCTTGGTAGACAGCCTCAGTCACGACCATCTGGATCAGCTGCGTCACTACGGCGCCTTTGCCTGTATGACCCGGCCATTCAGCAGCCGCAAGCTACATGCACTGTTGTCAGACATCCTGAACGGTGAATCGGTTGATGACGAACCACCTGCCATGCTGCGGCAGTTGCATCAGACACCCGGTCTTCCACCCCATATTCTCGCTGTTGATGATAATGATGCCAATCTGCGCCTGGTCGTTACCCTGTTGCGCGACCTCGGACTACCGACCTATGGTGCATCATCCGGTCAGGAAGCCATTAATATGATTCAGCAACAACATATCGATCTGGTGTTTATGGATATACAGATGCCAGGAATGAATGGACTGGAAGCCACCAAACGGATTCGCACGTTACCGAACAAACAAGGAATTCCAGTGGTCGCATTAACCGCGCATGCCATGGCGGATGAAAAACAACAGCTGCTCAAGGAAGGCATGAATGACTATCAGACCAAACCTATCTCAATGGACCAACTGGTGCAGTGTATTCACCACTGGACCGGTTTTATGCCACCAACAGAACCTCTGCAGGAAGCATCCGAAACCGACTACGGCGTAGACCCGCTGGATGAACAGAAAGATCAACCCGGACTGTTTTCGCTGGAGCTGGCACTGCGCTGCGCCAGTGGTAAACCGGCACTCGCCTGCGACATGATGGATATGTTGTTAACCTCATTACCCAAGGAGCTGCAACGTATCCGGGAGCTGTGGGAAGAAGAAAACCTGGTCGACTTGCAGGCAGCGGTACATCGTCTGCACGGTGCATCACGTTACTGTGGTATTCCAGCCCTCAGACATGATCTGGAAGTGTTGGAGACAACGTTAAAGAGCAAGCAATTTACGGCCTTGCCGGATCGGGTACGGTGTATGGTTGCGACCGCTGAAAAACTGCAACAATGGTCCGCCCACTACGACTGGCGCAGTGCCATCACCAACAGCAACCAGGACTGAAACAGGTCACCCAGTCAACTAACGCGACAGCACGGCAAAGGCCAGTACCCACGGCTGTTCATCAGACAGGCTGAGCAGTGCCTGACGGCCTTCCAATTGCTGCAAACGGTCAGCGGCAGCACCAAACAGTGCAACCACCGGTGCTCCCTGGGCGCTACGCAGAACCTCCAGTTGCTGAAAACCCACGCCTTGTGCAATCCCGGTTCCCAGGGCTTTTGCCAAGGCTTCCTTGGCGGCAAACTGCTTGGCCAGAAAGTTGATCGAACAACCTCGCGCCCGCCACACGTCTTGTTCAGCCGGGGTCAGAATGCGCTGTACCAGCCGTTCCCCCTTGCGACGAAAAACCGCCTCGATACGATCCACCCGAATCATATCGGTACCGACACCAATCACTGCCGGCGATAAAGCAACGGCCAGACTTGCTGCGGTCACGACGAGGCATCAGCCAGTAAGGTGCGCATCTCGGTAACCGCGCGCTCTATACCCACAAACAGCGCATGGGCAACAATTGCGTGACCAATATTCAATTCATTGATCTCGGCAATAGCCGCAATCGGTTCAACATTGTGGTAATTCAAACCATGCCCGGCGTTCACGATCAAACCACACTGATGCGCATACTGTGCCGCTGCCCGAATCCGTTGCAGTTCTTCCCGAACAGCCGTCGCTGCCGTTGCATCGGCATAGCGCCCGGTATGTAATTCGATCACCGGAGCACCCGTACGAACCGCAGCGTCAATCTGGGCCAGATCCGGGTCGATAAACAATGAGACAACACTGCCAACCTGCTTCAGGCGTGTCACCGCAGCAGTAATCTGGGCTTCCTGACCCATCACATCCAGACCACCTTCGGTCGTCAATTCTTCCCGTTTTTCAGGTACCAGGCAGACACATTCCGGCTCAACTTCTTCGGCCAGTTGCAGCATCGCTTCGGTGACGGCCATTTCCAGATTCATGCGGGTGGTCAAGGTTTCTTTCAGCACGTAGACGTCACGGGTCTGGATGTGACGCCGATCTTCACGGGGATGGATGGTGATGCCATCAGCACCGGCCTGTTCAGCAACAAAAGCCGCTTGTACCGGGTCGGGATAACGGGTACCACGGGCCTGACGCAGCGTCGCTATATGGTCGATATTGACACCAAGAAGAACACGGCCATCTTTGATCACAAAAAATATCCTCAATCAGTTGGGTTTGAACGCTAACAGCGATTAAAGCGGGAGTGGTGCGCTACTCACAGAGGGTTAAACATCAGCAGGCAGATCGAATAACCGGCGGCTGTTTAAAGGCTGCGCCAGCCATTCCGATAACGCCTGTCGCAGTATGTGCTTGGCGACCCGTAACTCAGGCAAGCGTAATTGTCCTTGATGAATCGCCAGTAACACTTCGCCGGGAAATCCCCCGCTATCCCCAGTGGGTGCAAACCCGGACTGCGGATCAAAACAATAACGCTCCGACGCCTGAATCGCATCGCCTTTTGTATCCAGATGCCAGTGAAAGCCGAACCCCAGATCCGACAACAGCTGATACTCAAACATGCGTAACCAGGGTTCTGCCGCCTGTTGCCCGGTGAGAGCAGCCAGAGTGCGAATATATCGCTGATACATACCCGGCAGGGCTTCTCCTTGAGGTAACAGGCGAATCAACAGTTCGTTCAGATAAGAAGCGCAAAACAGGGCGTTCTCTGTCAGTACAAAGATGTGCTCTGGTTCGGCCAGCACCAGTCGGGGCCAGTCTTGTTCTGCTTGCCATGCGCCACGATAGATTTGATGCAGTTGCACTGTTTGCCGTCTTGGTGCCAACAGTAGCCGATGACCATCTCGTTCACACAAGGCGTTCACCAGCCAGCCTGATTCACCCACCGGCCGCCGGTGCAAAACCACCAGCGCTTGCATCAGGAACGATCGTCGTAACCCAGACTACGCAGGGCTCGTTCGTCATCAGACCAGTTGGTTTTGACTTTGACCCACAAATTCAGCATCACTTTGCAGTCAAACAGGATTTCCATGTCCTTGCGAGCATCCTGACCGATCTGCTTGATGCGGGAGCCGCCATCACCGATCACAATCCGTTTTTGTGACGGCCGCTCAACCAGAATCAAGGCACTGATTTCTGCCAGCCGCCCATCATGGGTAAACTCTTCTATTTCAACCGTCATGGCGTAGGGTAATTCGTCACCCAATTGGCGCATGATTTTTTCTCGCACCAGCTCGGCGGCCAGAAAGCGTGAACTGCGATCGGTAATCTGGTCTTCCGGGTAGAAATACTGAGCTTCTGGCAAATAACTGTTAATCAGCGATTCCAGCCGATCAACGTTACGACCGGTCTTGGCACTCAGCGGCACGATCTGGGCAAACGCATAACGTTCAGACAAGGATTGCAGGTACGGCAACAATTCTTCGTCCTTGTCCTTGATAAAGTCGACCTTGTTGACCACTAGCACCACCGGAGCCCGCTGCTGGCTGACAGCCTGCAATACCATGTCGTCTTCATCGGTCCAGCGTGTCCGGTCAACCACCATAATGACCAGATCAACATCCTTGACTGCCATTGTTGCCGCCTTGTTCATATAGCGGTTGATGGCCTTTTCCTGACGCAGGTGCATGCCGGGTGTATCGACATAAACTACCTGAATATCATCTTCTGTCTTGATGCCTAATATCTGATGACGGGTGGTTTGCGGCTTGCGCGAGGTAATGGACAATTTTTGCCCGAGAATACGATTAAGCAATGTTGACTTGCCAACGTTGGGGCGACCCACGATGGCAACAAACCCGGTACGTTGTGTCATTTTTCTTCCTCACTGATGCCGAGTTGGGTCAGCAGCTGCATTGCAGCAGCCTGCTCTGCAGCCCGACGACTGGCACCTTCGGCGACCTGGGGTTCGGCATCCTGAATACGAACTTCAACCTTGAATATCTGCTCGTTGGTCGGCCCGGTCAACGCCAGCACGTTGTATTTTGGCAGCGGTAAATGTTTACCTTGCTGATGTTCCTGCAAACGGGTTTTGGGATCCTTGATCGGATCTTCCAGCGATAATTCATCCAGCCGGGTTTTGTACCAGGCAAGAATACACCCGCGTGCCGCGTCCAGACCGGCATCCAGATAGATAGCGCCGATAAGGGCTTCAACCGTATCGGCCAGAATGGATTCCCGCCGATGACCACCACTTTTCAGCTCACCAGAACCCAGGATCAGAAAATCACCCAGTCCAAATTCGCGGGCCAGATCGGCCAGCGTCTTGCCCTTGACCATACGTGCGCGCAAACGACTGAGTTTACCTTCACGAGCCAGACCAAAACGCTGGTAGAGGTCTTCAGCGATGACAAAATTGAGAATGGAATCACCCAGAAATTCGAGGCGTTCATTGTTCGTGCCGCCTTTGCTGCGGTGGGTAAGCGCCAGGGTCACCAGTTGTTCATCATGAAAGGTGTACCCCAAACGCTGGGAAAGTTTTAACAGAGGGTCATTCACTTATTCAAATTCTTCGTGATGAGAAAATTGGCCAACGACATACAGGTTACCCATGAAATGCTCTTTGACTTCGTAATTCCAGTCCATCGTCAATACGCCCTTGCTGCGCGTCGCAACCAGGCCATCAAGGGAAATATTCAAGCTATTGGAACGAATACGGGCGGCCAACACTCCGTGTAAATCCTTGACCGAACTGGTGCCGGTGACTGTTTTCGACTTGTGCATTGTTTCCAGCACCTGTTGCAGCATGCGGTTGTCCCAATACATAGGAACAATGGCAATTCCTGCCTTGGCAACCACACCGACGATCAACAGGATCACCATGACGGCGTAAAACGACAGACCAGATTGTTTTTTCATTAATCATCTACCTTGAGAACAGCCAGAAACGCTGATTGTGGAATTTCAACACTACCTATTTGTTTCATCCGTTTCTTGCCGTCTTTCTGCTTCTGCAACAGTTTCTTCTTGCGACTGACGTCGCCACCATAACATTTGGCGGTGACGTTTTTACGTAACGCCTTGATGGTCGCCCGGGCGACCACTTGATTGCCCATCGCCGCCTGAATAGCAACATCAAACATCTGGCGCGGAATCAGTTCTTTCATTTTTTCTGTCAGCGCGGCACCACGACGACGGACATTGTCGCGATGCATAATCACCGCCAATGCGTCTACCCGTTCACCATTGACCAGCACATCCAGACGCACCAGAGGGGCCGGTTCAAAACGACTGAAGTTGTAATCCAGCGATGCAAAACCCCGGCTGGCTGATTTCAGCCGATCGAAGAAGTCCATCACCACTTCGCCCATGGGTAATTCGTACTTCAGAGATACCTGGCTGCCAGTGTATTGCATATCAAGCTGGACACCGCGCTTATCGATACAGAGCGAGATGACATTGCCCAGATATTCTTGCGGCACCAGAATATTGGCTTCCGCAATCGGCTCACGCATCTCAGTGATTGAGCCAATATCCGGCAACTTCGATGGGTTATCAACCTCAATAACATCACCCTTTTGGGTAACCACCTGATAAATAACCGTTGGCGCAGTCGTGATCAGATCCATGTCGTATTCACGTTCCAGCCGTTCCTGAATGATCTCCATATGCAACATGCCCAGGAAACCACAACGGAAACCAAAGCCGAGAGCATCAGAGTTTTCAGGTTCGTAAAACAGCGAGGCATCGTTCAGCGAGAGTTTTTCCAGGGCGTCACGGAAGCTTTCAAAGTCATCCGAACTGACGGGAAACAACCCGGCATACACCTGTGGTTTGACCTTTTTGAAACCAGGCAACGCCCCGGTGTCCGGAAATTTGGAACTGACAATGGTATCACCCACCGGCGCACCGTGAATGTCCTTGATACCGGCCACCATATAGCCGACTTCACCGGTGCGCAGTTCTTTCTTTTCGTGACGTTTGGGCGTAAAAATACCGACGCCATCGACCAGGTGATCCCTGCCCGTGCTTTTGAGACGTATTTTGTCACCCTTGCGAATAACTCCGTTTTTCACTCGAACCAGAGACACAACGCCAAGGTAGGAGTCAAACCAGGAGTCGATAATCAGTGCTTGCAATGGGCCATCAATATTCCCTTCAGGAGGCGGAATATGGGCAACCAGATCTTCCAGAACATCTTCTACATTAAGACCGCTCTTGGCACTGCAACGAACCGCTTCGGTGGCATCAAGACCAATAATATCTTCAATTTCCTGGGCGACTTTATCCGGATCTGCCTGAGGCAAATCCATCTTGTTTAATACCGGGCGAACTTCCAGACCTTGCTCAATAGCGGTGTAACAGTTGGCAACGGATTGAGCTTCCACCCCTTGCGCCGCGTCGACCACCAGCAATGCGCCTTCGCAAGCAGACAGGGAGCGTGACACTTCGTAGCTGAAATCAACGTGCCCAGGGGTATCAATAAAGTTCAGCTGATAGGTTTCGCCATTTCTGGCGACATAATCCAGCGTCACGCTTTGGGCCTTGATGGTGATACCGCGCTCGCGCTCAATATCCATAGAGTCGAGCACTTGCTGCTGCATTTCCCGATTGGTCAAGCCGCCGCAAATCTGAATAATCCGATCTGACAGCGTGGATTTGCCATGATCGATATGGGCAATGATGGAAAAGTTACGAATGTGGTCCAGGTGGCTCACAGAATGACATCCAGGCAGCAAAAGAAATGGGGCGGGATTTTACTTGAAAGCGGCATATATGGCTAATGAAGACTCAAACAGACCGCGCCGACAACGAATCAGACACAACAAAGGCAACCCTGAGGTTGCCTTTGTTGTGTCACAGAGAGCCTGCTATTTCGGTACGTGTAACGGGATAAAGAGCGCTGCACCACGGCGAATGATGCGCATCGGAACATTACGATCACCTGGCAGCCCGGCAATGACCTGTTTAAAATCATCCAGATCGTTGATGTTTTCTCCGTGAATCATGGTGATTACATCTCCTGGCATCAAACCGGATACTGCCGCAGGGCCATCACTGACCGCTTTGACCAGAACCCCGCCAGAACCCAGTTTGCGCCGCTGACTGTCGTCCAGTTCAGCCACCAGAACGCCCATTGCGTCACTGTTGAATTCACCGGGAGGGGTATTGGATGCCAGCGTTTGCGTCTGCACGTTCGATAACACTCCAATTTCAACATCAATGCGTTTGCGCTTGCCGTTTCTGACCAGGTCGATACGGGCACTGGTGCCGGGTTTTACCCGGCCAACCTGATGGGGTAAATCAGACGACAGATAAATGGCCTCGCCGTTAAAACGGGTAATAATATCGCCACTTTTCAAACCCGCTTTCTCCGCCGGACTATCAGGAACCACTTGGGCTACCAGTGCGCCCGCTGCTTTATCCAGTCCAAACGACTCGGCCAGATCCTTGCTGACTTCCTGAATCACCACACCCAGCCAGCCACGACTCACCTTGCCTTTTTCCTTCAGCTGATCAGCAACATCCATGGCCACGTTAATCGGAATCGCAAATGAAACCCCCATAAAACCACCAGAGCGGGTATAAATTTGCGAGTTGATCCCGACCACTTTGCCATTCAGATTAAACAGTGGGCCACCTGAGTTGCCCGGATTGATCGCCACATCTGTTTGAATAAAAGGGACATAATTTTCGTTCGGCAAACTGCGTCCTTTGGCACTGACAATCCCTGCCGTCACGGAATAGTCAAAACCGAACGGCGAGCCGATAGCAACCACCCATTCGCCAACCTCCAGCGCATCGGAATCACCCAGTGCAACAATCGGCAGATCATCAGCTTCGACCTTGAGTAACGCCAGATCGGAACTCTCATCGGCACCGATCAACTTGGCTTCCAGCTCGCGCCGATCATTCAGACGGACAACAATTTCATCAGCATCCTTGATCACGTGATTATTGGTGAGGATATAACCGTCATGGGAGACGATAAAACCAGAGCCCAGTGATGTCTTTTCCTGCTCACCACGCGGCGAAGGCATTTGCTCGCCGAAAAAGTGCCGGAATATTTCAGGCACATCCTCAGGCAAGCCGTAGCGCTGTTGATAGGAACCGGACAATCCGGCGCTGACATGCTGTACCGTACTGATATTAACAACCGCCGGAGACGCTTCTTTTACCAAATCACGAAAATCCGGCAAGCTGGCATGCACCGCAGAAGCCAGTAGTAAGACAACGGGGAACAGTAATTTGAATATTCTGGTCATAGAGAGCCCTTAACAGCAATACCGAGATGATGATTAACACCAAGGTGATGGTGAACCAACGTAGCAAGTAAGTACTATAGATTCGATTTTGTGGTCAGAATTCCGAACACACAGAAACAATTGCAGGAAGCCACTGGTGGCGTTTCAGATTGGCAATGTAACGAGCCAGCAGAAGTCCTCCCGCCAGACCCAGCACACCGACCAGCAAGGCAGCGACATCGCCACCGGATGCCTGTCCGGCCGCTGCGCCAAGAATCAGGCCGATCAGCGGAGTACCGTAGAGTGTGGCCGCGCTGGCCGCAAGACTGCCGGAGGGCAAATCCAGTACCACTTGCTGGCCTGGCTGAAGAACATATTCCGTCGCAACCCACAATCGTACCGGCTTGCCCAGACTGCTGAGCGTCGCCTGACCACACCCGGAACGGGCATTACAACTGCCGCAAGCACTTTGCTGCAGTCCTTCAACCCAAACGCCACCGGCGGCGATTTCTTTTACTTCAACTACTTCATGTGGCATGGACTTATCTCCCCGACACCGGATTGTCACCAGCATGGCGAACAGACAGAGCTATCCGCTTGGCCGTCGCCATTGGTAATTCACCAACAACGGTAATGCGCATATTACGCTCACCATCACGCTGGTGGCGAACAACCGCAGCGGTCGCACCCCAACGCCGACTCATATCAGGCATGGAATCCTGTTCTACCTGATCCACAAACAAGGTAAAGGCTGACAAACCGTCGCTGTACATCAATGCATCACGGCTGGCAGCATCACGCTCTACCGACAGGGCAAATCCAGGGGGCACCCATTGCGGATACCAACCCTGCTGATGTTCAACCATCGTAGTAACACCAGGGGTAGCAAGATGTGATACGTATTGATGACTGCCTGGAGGTACTTCAAACTCTGACGCTGGAATAGCCTGGCCGATGGTAATCTGGGCAAACTGGTAGCGTTCGATGACCTTGCGCGACCGGTCAACCAGATCGGAACGTAATAACAGACCGGTTTCTTCGTCTAGCCACAGATTCTGCCCAAAGCGGAAGGTATCGTTTGGAATAACCTGGATTTGCAAGGCATTACGCCCGGCGATTCTCTCTGGACGAGCTTGTCGAAGCTGGTAATAGGAATCCAGTGCCGGTAGATGAGGATCAATCCCTGACAACAGGTTGGCAGACTGATCATAAAGACGCAGTGCCTGGTCATCAGGATGGGTGCAACTGACGTCTTGCCCGGCCCGAATGATTTCCCTCGGGTTGCCCGTCAGATGGGAGATTTTCTCATACTCGATCCCATCCGCCATGGCGTGGCTGATAGCCATGGTGTGCCAGAGTTGGTCGTTGCCAAACACCAGAACGCCTTGGTAATTGGTTTCCTTGATGGCATGAGACATACGTTCAAGCCACTGCCTGGGGTCAGTGAAACCTGCAGCCCCAGCAGCCGAACCAACGCCAGATGCCTGATCACCCGAACCTGCCGAACCAGCACTCGCAGGAGTTGCCAACACCAGTCCCAAGGTCAGAAGAAACCAGACAGACTTCACTGCTGGGCGTCTCCGCCTTGCTCAAAGCTGGTTACCCGGGCGAATGGCATTAACCCCCGACCAGTATTCAGTGCCGCATGCTCACTGTGCTGCATAACATAGTCATGCAGACGATTCTGGGCATCGCGTAACTGCTGTTCCGTCAATGTCGACTCAGCGGCACTGGTATCCATTGATGCCAGACTGACATTGCCGCTATTAAAATTCAGGCCGGTTTCAAACGCTGCGTTCGCGGGTGCCGATACGGTAATATCCGAGCCAGCGACACGTTTGCTCTCTGCGGCTTGCACATCAGCCGACGCCACAGCATCCGCTTTCACCAAACCGACCTCATCGATTACCCGCACCCCCAGCAGCACTGCCAAAGTAACGGAAGCGGCAACAGCGCCAGACGCAATCCAGCCACTGCGCTTGCGTAGCGAGTGACCCGGCTCTGCGATGACCGGGGACTGGGCGTCATCGTTATCGCTGGTTTGCCTTGCAGGTACTTCATCCATGGGTTCACCCGCGATGGCCTGCATAATCCCTTTCGACAAATCCACCGTGGTGACGGGTTCTTCACGCATCAGCGCACCCATCAACTGATAACGGCTCCAGCGCTCACGCAGCTCCTCATCTTGCTCAAACTGATTCAGAGCACGGCGTACTTCGAGTTCATCGGCTTCACCATCTACCAGAGCCGAAAGAGATTCATTCATGCGATCATTCATTATTGTTACCTTCCAGACCGTCAAGCAGTGGCCATCAGCAATGGCTGCATTTTCTTGTCTATCGCTTCACGAGCCCGGAAAATCCGGGAGCGAACCGTACCAATTGGACAATCCATTGCTTCAGCAATTTCTTCATAGCTGAGCCCATCCATTTCCCTCAATGTAATTGCCATCCGCAAATCGTCTGGCAATGCTTCTATCGCACCGAAAACAACGTCGCGCAGCTGATCCCGTTGCAGCAGCCCATCCGGCGTTTCAATATCCCGCATGGGACTATAATCGCCAAAAAACTCGGCATCATCTGGATCGATGTCATGGGTCGGTGTTTTACGACCACGACTGACCAGATGATTCTTTGCTGTATTCACAGCAATCCGGTACATCCAGGTGTAAAACGCACTGTCACCACGAAAATTGGGTAACGCCTTATAGGCTTTTACAAACGCTTCCTGGGTCACATCCTGCGCTTCAGCAAAGTCGGAGACAAAACGCCCGACCAGTGACAGGATGCGATGTTGATATTTGAGCACCAATAAATCGAAGGCGCGACGATCCCCTTTCTGAACCCTTGCGACCAGTTGTCGGTCCGTATTTTGATGATCTGTCATGCCTTGTTCCGACGCCTTATTGGGCTGTTTTGTCAAAATTGCTGTGCTGGTCACTGTACGGGCCTCCATTGTGGCTGTAAATGAAAGACCGAACCTCTTTGGGAAAGTTCAGGAATATTTCTGCAACAAGTGTTCTGTAAGCGCTTTGACTGGCATTATAAAGCCATTCCGTTAACTGAAAGCTGGTGAAAATGAGCGAACAACTGACCTTCGACGTCCTCATCATCGGCAGCGGAGCTGCCGGTCTGACACTGGCTTTATCGCTGCCTTCGCATTTGCAGGTCGCCGTGATCAGCAAAGATCAGCTTGATAGCGGATCGACTCGCTGGGCACAAGGTGGTGTCGCTGGTGTACTGGATGCAACAGACAGTGTCGATGCCCATGTATCAGACACCCTGATTGCCGGTGCCGGGCTGTGTAACGAATCGGCGGTGCGCTTTACGGTAGAAAATTCCGCTTCCGCCATTCAATGGCTGATTGATACCGGCGTGCCCTTCACTCTTGACGGCATTGCCGAACAGGGCGGCGACCAACGATTCCATTTAACTCGCGAAGGTGGCCACAGCGCCAGGCGTATCATTCATGCCGCCGATGCAACCGGGCTGGCCATTTCAGACACTCTGATCGACCGCGCCAAGGAACAACCCAATCTTCACCTGTTACACCAATACATCGCTGTCGATCTGATCACTCGAGACAAACTCGGCCTCGATGGGCAAGCCTGTATTGGCGCTTACTTCCTCGATAAGGATAACCGCAAGGTCGCCGCGATTACTGCCCGAGCAACCGTCTTGGCCACCGGCGGTGCCAGCAAGGTGTATTTATACACCACCAATCCGGATACAGCATCAGGCGATGGCATCGCCATGGCATGGCGCGCAGGCTGTCGCATTGCCAATATGGAATTTAACCAGTTTCACCCCACATGTTTACATCATCCGCTCGCTACATCATTTTTAATCAGCGAAGCCGTACGGGGTGAAGGTGGCAAGTTATTACTGCCCGATGGCAGTCGTTTTATGGATCGTTTTGATGCCCGTGGCGAACTCGCCCCCAGGGACATCGTCGCCAGAGCCATTGACCACGAAATGAAGCGTCTCGGGGCCAATTGCCTGTATCTGGATATCAGCCACAAACCGGCTGATTTTATTCGTCATCATTTCCCAACCATCCTTGAGCGTTGCCTGGAACTGGGTATTGATATTCAGCGTGAGCCGATTCCCATTGTGCCCGCCTCGCACTACACCTGTGGTGGTGTTGTGACCGACCATTTTGGTCGCACGGATATCGACGGACTCTACGCGATTGGTGAAACGGCCTGCACCGGATTACACGGGGCCAACCGTCTGGCCAGCAATTCCTTGCTCGAATGCCTGGTTTATGCCCGGTCAGCAGCCACGCATATTATTGACAGTCTGAACTCGGTGCCCGACATTCCTGACGTACCCGCCTGGGATGCCAGTCTGGTGACGGATTCTGATGAAGATGTGGTAATTGCCCACAACTGGGATGAATTGCGCCGCTTTATGTGGGACTACGTGGGGATTGTCCGAACCACCAAGCGGCTGCTGCGCGCCAAGCATCGGGTACAATTATTACGGCAGGAAATTCAGGAATTCTACAGCCATCATCGGGTTACAGCCGATTTGCTGGAACTGCGCAACTTGGTCGACGTCGCCGAAATTATCATTCGCTCCGCTCTGCTGCGACGCGAAAGCCGGGGCTTGCACTACAGCCGAGACTACCCCAATCCGTTACCAAGAGCATTTGACACTGTCATAACAGCCAAACATCTGCGTGAACTGGGAGAACTTTAACGTCTAACGTCAGTTCGCCTTAATAACAGCACGACCGACAGTTACAGCTCACTGTAAAGCACTCGCTGCAGCGCCTTGAAATGCTGCACAGACTCAAAGTCACGGCAGCGTAACACCAAACCTTGCCAAGGCCAGATCGAATACCGCAATACCAGTAAACGACTACGCCGGATACTGCCCGACCGCCAGCGTACCTGGCGGATATTGCCACTGCGGTATATCAGCCGCCACTGCGGGAAAGCGGCTGTCATGTCGCTTTCCGGTAATTTCTGCAAGCAGATAACAGGGTCTTGTTTCCAGTACCAGAGCCAGTAAACCGCAACCGTCAGCAGGCTGGCAAACAATGTCAGCCATAGACCGTAACGGAACACAGACAGCATCATGCAAAACGCCAGCAGTGCCAGCACATCCAGTACGATCTGCCAGCGCCCGGTTCGAAGCTGCCATGCCAGCTCAGGGGGTTCGTGCATGTTCCAGCACCCGCAAAACAATTTTATGGATCTCTGGATCTTCCGGAACAACCCGCTCCAGAAACCAGGCAAACAAATCGGTATCTTCATGCTCAATCAGCGCCTGATAGCGTAATTGATCTTCACGCTCCAGCGTGCGGTAGACTTTTTCAACAAAAGGTATCAGCAGCACATCCAGTTCCAGCATACCGCGACGACTGTGCCACCACAGACGTTTAACTTCAGTTTCGTCGATCACATTACTCTCCTGTTCAATGGCCTCAGTATACCAGCGCGACAACTTCCTTGAACCTGCAACATCGACTGTATTA
The DNA here is from genome assembly GCF_041222825.1 of Candidatus Thalassolituus haligoni. Classification (NCBI taxonomy): domain Bacteria; kingdom Pseudomonadati; phylum Pseudomonadota; class Gammaproteobacteria; order Oceanospirillales; family Oceanospirillaceae; genus Thalassolituus; species Candidatus Thalassolituus haligoni. The sequence continues at coordinate 1,442,987 of NZ_CP139482.1, read as the reverse complement.
ACCGCATGCGGGTCATGCCCCGGCAGCGCAAACCGGGGTACACTGGCTTGAAGGAGGAATCTATGAACAATATCCGTACTGCGCCAACCCCGTTAGATAACCAGCTGCCCTGCTTCTCGCTGTTGGAAGTGACAGGCCCTGATGCTGCCCGACTGCTGCAAGGCCAACTGACTTGTGATGTTACCGGGCTGGCCGATGGCCAGTGGACATTAGGGGCTTGTTGTAATGCCAAAGGGCGAATGGTTGCCAACTTTCTGTTAGCTCGAACAGACGATCGTTTCGTCTTTCGACTGGCGGCGGATCTGGCCGAATCATTTCAGCGTCACCTCGGTAAATATGCAGTGTTTTACAAGGTAACGCTAACACCACTGCAGGCCGCCATCTTCGGTTACCAGATGCCAAACCCCAAAGCGGAACACTCCGTGCTCAACATCGACGGCCAGCTGTTACTGAACTGGCCAGATGGCAGGGTTGAACGATGGGCTGATACAGCGCCAGATTCCCTGACGGATACCGTGCCACTGAGTAGCGCAGCCTGGCAACAGCTCGATATTCAATCAGGACTGGTATGGGTCACCCAGGCGAGCGTCGAACACTGGATACCGCAGCATATCGCCTGGGATAAACTGGGCGGCGTCAACTTCAAGAAAGGCTGCTACACCGGACAGGAAGTCGTCGCCCGCGTGCAATATCTTGGCAAAGCCAAGAAACAGCTGGTTGGTGCTGTCAGCACGCCCGGCTCTTCAGCTGCTTTTCAGCCTCCAAGCCTGCTAAGCAATATCGAGGCTGCAGGTAAAACCGTCGGTGAAGTGGCCAGTTGGAGTGGGGATCGTGGTTTACTGGTTTTGAATGGTGAGCCACAAGGAGCACTGACGCTCGAAAACGACACCCCGATTACCACAACCCCACTGCCCTTTGCCACCCGCTCGCCAGAATCGGCGTAGATTATAGATCCGCAAAAGGATGGTGTTGCCGTTCCCACGGTGATGCCATCAGCGCTTTTATCCAGCCATCAGGGACGCTGGCTGGCGTTGCATGCTGCCATCTGGGGGTCGACCCTCGCTCAATCAGCAACGCCCGGATACCTTCGACCAGATCTGGATGCCGACAGGCTTGCCAAGCCATTGCCAATTCCAGTCGTGCGGCTTCGACCAAGCTCATACGCCAGCCAGCAGCAAGCTGTTCAACCACCAGTCTGGCAGATGCCGGACAACCAGCATGATGCTGCGTTAACCCGCGCTGGATCCAGTCATCCTGATACGGGTTCGCAGCCGGTAGTGCTACCTTTCCCTGCCTGATCACAGGCTCCATCATTGTTGTGATAACGGACTGTGTACGCTGCCAGTCACTGGCTGGTGCGGTAACAGCCGACTGGGACTGCAAGCGGCTTAACAAGGTACGCACCAGCAACTGATTGTCGGGCGTGCGGCTACTCCAGCTGAGCTGGCGTAATTGCCCAATCATTGCTTCAAGATCGCCATCCGCCAGCTGATAGTCGATCAAATGCTGAGACAAGGCATCAGTCGAATTGACAGGTGCGCCGGTTAATCCCATCCAGTGACCCAGAGCCGAATCTATACGCGACAAATACCAGGTACCCAGTACATCCGGAAAAAGTCCGATACGCACCTCTGGCCAGGCCAGCTGCATCGACTCAGTACCAATACGGTGATTGGCGGTCAGAAACAACCCGAGTCCCCCACCCATTACATACCCGTGCCCCCAGGCAATAAGTGGTTTGGTAAACCGATGCAGCTGTATATTGGTTTTGTATTCCAGCTCAAAAAACTGATCCGCTCGCTTGAGTCCGTTGGCATCAGCGCAGGCAATGCCATCGTAAAGCTGGCGAATATCACCACCACTACTGAAACAGCGCCCCTCGCCACGAATAACGACAGCAACAATACGCTTGCTCTGCTGCCAGCGTGCCAACCGGCGTCCTATCGCCTGGATCATATCTCGGGTTAATGCATTCATCGCCCGGTCGCGGTTCAGGCTCACAAGACCAATCTTGAAGCCGCCCTTGGCGGACAGCGTCTGAAACATAACGTCAGGGGGTGTACTCACACTTCTATTCCTTTGGGCTGGATGCTGGCCGGATCTTTCCAGCTCGGGGGAAACCTCTGAGATGGTACACTCCACTCAAATCCGAGCCAAAACGAATCTGTTATGACCATTGTCTTATCCGTGCTGATCGTGTTTTTACTGGCTGGCACCATTGGCACCCTGTTGTATCTGACCCAGGACGAAGCAGGTAAATCCCGCCGCCAACTGGCACAACAAATTGACGCGGAATATCAAGGTTACGCAGCCCTGGATCGCGAACTCAGAGCCGCCGGATTTGACTTGTTTCACCACAGCCAGATTCGCCACGGGCGGCACCAACTCCGCGGTCACTGGCACGGGCGAGCGTACAAGATCATGGACTACCCGGTGATTGCCGCCAGCGGCATCTCCCAACAAACGCTGATCCTGATCGAGTGCGATAGTAAACACGTTGGCAAACTGAAGGCCACACCTGCAAAAAATCATCAATCACGTCAACTCGACCAGTTTATAGATCCACAGCCTGATGCTTTCATCCGTTTGAAGACCTCTGAGCTGCCACCATCCCTGCGCCAATGGAAGATCGCTGCCATCAAACCCCATGCGGTACGGATAAAACTGAACGGTAATTTCAGTCATTGGCTTGAACAACACGACACCGTCAGCATCGAATTGAGCGATGCTTTTTTACTGATTTACCGGCCAGACAGCCTCTTGTTGGCAGACAATATCAGCTCTGCTCTTGCCCTGGCCAAGGATCTTGCCGACATATTAGAGACATAAAAAAACCGCTATATGAGCGGTTTTTTATGTCTGGGAGCCAGAGCCTGTCTGGCCCTGGGCTGTTCGACAGGCTTCTCGTCTGATCAGGACGACGCAGCCATATATTCCCGGCGTTGTTCTTCGCCTTCAATATACTTGATCCACTGATCCGCCGTTTTAACAGCGGCATCATAGCTGCGGGCCTTGGCAAACGCTCCTTTGGCATCGGTCAATTGACCGAGGTTAAACAGCACCAAACCCTGCAGAATCAAGGCCGAATGTGGCTGTTGCAACCCACCTTGCTGGATTGCCAGGTTAACGTTTTTCAGTGCCAGATCCCATTCCTGACGTTCAGTATGGATCTGAGCCAGTTTGAAGTAGTCACTGCCCTCATGCGACAGGTTAGCGGCCTTGGTCATTACGCCAATCGCACGATCGTATTCCTTCGCCAGCATCCAGGCATCACCCAGCAAAGACATATTACGAGCCGTTTCCTTGATGACTCCCTTCTCCATACCCGCGACCAGAATATTGGCTGCCTTGTAGGGAATATCCTGACCCAGCAAGGCTTGTGAATAATTCACCAGTTCGCTTTCCTTGGTCAGCATGCCTTGCTCAAACGCGGTTTCCAGAGTTGCCAGTTCTTTTTTTGGCTGATTCAACTCACTGTAGACGGCCGCCAACTGCACCCAATATTGTGGCTTCGGATACAGGGTTGCCAGATCTTGCAGGCAACGAGCCAGATTATTAAAATCCTTGTTCTGATAATAGACTGCCCGTTCCAGCATCAACCAGTTTTCACGAGGAACTTTACCCGTTTCCTTGGTCATGGCAATTGCCTTCTTCACATCTGGCAATGCCTTGCTGTATTGCTCAATCTGGAAATAAATCTGGGCCCGCAGCACGTAGGATTCGGCATTGGCAGACTCAACAATAGTGAACCACTTGTTCAAGGGAACCAGTGCTTTCTTGTAGTTTTCCTGAATCAGATACAACTTGGCCAGGCTGTACAGCGTTGTCTGCTCCAGGCTTTCAGGGATATTATCGACCGACAACACCTGCTCGTAAGCAGCAGACGCATCCTTGTATTTTTCCTGGTTAAAATAAACGTACGCATACATGTTGTACGTCATGGCGGTCTCATAGGAGTTACGTTTGCGCTTCTCCAGAGACTGCAGTTCTTCCAGTGCTTCCTTGTATTTTTTGGCATCGGCCAGTTCACGAGCACCATCCAGTTTTTTGTAAATAACCGGACGCATGGTCGCAGAGCGACGGACACGCGGCTTGCCTGTATCGGCACTGGATTGCTCTTCAGCCTGGACGCTGGAAGCGCCCACACTCACAAAAGACAGAGTGAATACCATTAAACCAGCATTCAACAAGGCGATTGGCTTTTTCATGCTACCTCCGGTTATCTGCCGTTTTTCTCAAGTTCAAAGCGAATAATATTGCGGACACCTTTTACCTCTACCGGTTTCCCATTTTCCACTTTTGGCTTGTACTTGAATTTCTTCACAGCAGACAGCGCTTCACGGTCGAAAATGTTTGGCGGAGCCGCTTCAATGACGACAGGGTCAACCACGGTTCCCAGACTCGTCACCGTAAATTCCACAACGACGTATCCTTCGATGCCTTTCTGGGCGGCGCGACGCGGATAGTTAGGAGCGACTTTAACGATTGGCAAAAAATCACCATCGCCAGAACCACCAGACAAACCGGCATCGACATTCAGTTCAGCCCCCATATCAAACCCGCCCACATCAAATCCCTCAGCGGATGCCTTGGCAACCTGGGGTTTTGGCATATCAGGCTTGGGTGGCTCTTTTGCAGCCACCGGCGGCTTTTGCGGTTTGCGTTCCTTGGTTCGAACCTCATCGTCCGGCTTGCTCATGACGAAGCTTTCGATGCGGCCAAAATCATTCTCGTTGAGTACAGAGCCACCAGTACTGATCAGGCTCTGCATCATCCAGAAAACGGCAAAGGTCGCAACCGCTGCAACGGCCAGGGCTGCACCAAAGCGTAGCAGGGTTGGGAACATAGCTAGCGCTCCTCTGTTGCCAGAGATACGTCATATACCCCAGCGGCCCGTGCAGCATCCATAACGGCGACCAACTGCTTGGTTTTAGCTTCCTCATCCGCCTGAATTACCACCGTACCCTGCGGGTTTTCGGCATGCATACGTTCGATGTTGGCCCGTACCTGGCTTTCATCGACATGGCGTTTGTTAATCCAGATTTCACCAAGATCATTGATGGCAATCAGGATATTCGCACGTGGTTTGGCGGTCGAAGTACTGGCATCAGGACGATTCACTTCGATACCGGATTCCTTGACAAAGGAAGCCGTCACGATGAAAAAGATCAGCATGATAAACACTACGTCCAGCATCGGCGTAATGTCGATTTCGCCTTCTTCAGCCTGTGGGGTCAAATTTGAAAAACCGCGTCTCATAGCAATCTTCTCTTGAATTAGTGATCGAAGGTCAGCTTGTCTTCTATGCGGATCTTTTCACGCTTGATATAGCGATCCAGCAAGGACTGGGCAAACACACCGGTAATAGCACCAACCATACCAGCCATGGTCGGAATCGTAGCCTTGGAGATACCGGATGCCATGGCCTTGGGACTACCATTACCCAGGAACGCCATAACATCGAATACCTCAATCATGCCACTGACAGTACCCAGCAATCCGAACAGCGGTGCCAGGCCGATCAACATCTTGATGGTGCTCATATTGGCAGAGAGTTCAAAAGACAGCTGACCAATCAGATCCTGACGAATCTGATGCGCTGTCCAGGAGCGACGTTCGTTACGCGCCTCCCATTCGGTCAATGCCGTCTTTACAGACGTGCGGTAAACGAACAGGAAGTAGCCAACACGCTCAAGAACCAGCAACCATAGAATAAAAACCAGCCCACAGATGGCGTAGAGGACATCGCCTCCACGCTCCATGAACAGGTAAACGGGTTCGTACAGTTCACCAAACATGATGACTACGCCGCTTTAGCGTGTTGTTGTTCAGACTGGCGAGCCAGAATACCCGTCGCTCGCTCTTCCAGAATCATCATCAACTCGCGACTGCGGTTGTTGGTGAGGGTGTGCAAAAACACACAAGGAATCGCAGCAACAAGACCCAGAACCGTCGTTACCAATGCCTGGGAAATACCACCAGCCATCAATTTTGGATCACCGGTACCAAACAGGGACATGGTTTCAAACACATCGATCATACCGGTTACCGTACCCAGCAAGCCCAGCAGCGGTGCAACCACCGAGATAATCTTGATCCAGCCAATGGCCCGCGTCAGCTTCGGCACTTCAGCAGAAATGGCTTCGCCCAGATGCAATTCCAGCGTTTCAATGTCAGCGTCCTTGTTGGCTTGGAATACTGCCATCACGCGGCCCAGAGCGTTGTCTTCACGCGGCGTATCAGACGCCATCTGCTTGCGAATACGGCTACCTTCAGCGATCAGCACCAGCATGCGCCAAACCGCCAGCAAGATACCAATGCTACCCAAAACAATAATGATGTAACCAACCACACCACCCTGGTCAACACGGTCACCCAGCTCAGGTGACTGACCCAGAATTTTCAGCAACTGACCACGGGAAGGGTCAATCCAGAAACTGGTCAGCGTCGTACCGGAAGCACTTTCCAGCTCTGCAGCCGGGCCGGTGTAACGCCCACCCGGTTGCTTGTCCAGCTCAACCAGACGACCTGAATCCAGATCCCAGTTCAGGTACTTGCCATCAGATACCACGTTAAAACCACCAACACGGATCACTTCTTTTTGGGTGGTTTCACCCGTCGGTACAACCACAGCGGCAGTGTATTGGGAAATACGACCGCTATAAGTCATTTCACGCTGCATCTCGAACCACAACTGTTCAAGTTGTTCGATGGATGGCAACTTGGAAGAAGAACCGGCAGTGATGATCAGATCACGCAAAAACACATCACGCCCAGGCAGTTCAGAGCTGACAACAGAACCTTCAAACACCGATTTGGTGTCGCCCGCCACCTGCTGCAAAACACCAAACAGTTCCTTCAGAGAACCCATGCGGTTAGTCAGACGTTCTTGCGCTTCTGCCACGGTCGTTTCGTTAGCCTGAAACTGAGCTTCTTTGCGCTCACTGTCTTTTAATAGGTTGTCGCGATCACGCTTGGCGTCCGCCAGCATCTTTTCCTGGGTAACCTTATCGGAATTGAAACGCTTGAGGCGCTCTTTAAACTCCTGGTTATCACGTGCCTGACCCTGCTTGACCAAGTTCAGCAGTGAATCAACAGAGACCGCCTCGGCAGCAACAGCGGTGTTAACACCCAGAGCCATGACGGCAGAGAGTACGATTGCCTTGAAATTCATTATTTGGCCTCCTGAGGTGCAGCAACAGGTACTTTGATCAGATCTGGCGCAGCTTGCTCACGCGCAATACGGATACCCGCCATCAGCTTGCTTTTCATGGATGGCTCAAGCATTTCCCACTGTTTTGCAGCGCTGTTCCAGACACCCAGAACATTGCCATCAAGGGATTGATACATCAGGGAAATACGACCAACGCGCAAGAAATCCACTTCGCGACCATCCAGCGTGCCACGATAGGACTCGATGGTACGGCCATAGTCAATTTCAGCCTGATAGGCTTCCATGACCTTGCGGTATTTTTCCGCAACCGTTACATCAGAACGACCCATCAGCGCCTTGAGACCTTCTACGCGCTTGGAACGTTCGTCGACCAGAAAAGGCACATCGACTTTGACAAACTGATCAATGGAATCGATCATGCGCAGCATCAATGGTGTAATCTGCCGCTCGACCAGGGTTACTTTTTCAATACTGTCTTCGATACCAGCCAGCTCGTTGTCCTGAGCCGCAAGCTGCTTGTCGAGCTGTTCGACGTAGACCTTCAAACCGTCTACTTCCTTGACAACACCGCGATACTCGCGCTCCGCAGCACGAATGCTGTTATCGATAGAATCGATTTTTTGCTGAGACGCCTGTGCGCTATTAACGCGGCTGACACCCTTATCGATCGCCGTGTTCACATCGGCGGCAGTTGCGCCAAACACAACACCGGCGCTGAGAATGGCTGCGGCCAGAATATTTCGAGTTCGCAGTTGCATTGGCATATGTATTACCCGTATAGACTCCGTGATGCCTGTTGTAGAAACAGACTCCCCAATTTGAATGCGCACACTACTCAAGCAATATGACATTTCTGTTACATTGCTCACACTCTGCAACATATCTTGTATAGATAGCCATCATGACATCCATAAATGACAATCGCGTTAGCAATAGCAATAAAAACGGCGCCCGAGGGCGCCGTTTTTATTTGTAGAACTCACCCCTTATTCAAAGAGGCTGTCCATTCGATTACTCAGCAAAAGTTGTTTCTGGAGCATCCTGATCAGCAATGCCATCCATAGAACCATCGATTACCCAGCCAGCCCACCATGCATCAGCAGCAGCGGTACCAGGAGCAACAGCGCCAACATAGTTGGTGTTTTCAAAAGCGAAACCTGAACCGTTATCAACAGGTTCCCAAGAGCTGACAGTGTACTCAGTCGTTGCCGTCAAAGCAGCCGCATCCGTCAGGTCAATGGCAACAGCACCAACAACACCAACTTCAGAATCAGCAGCGCGCTTGGTGTAGAAGCCATCTGGAGCACAATCGCCGATAACGTTAACCAGAGTGACGTTGCTGTCAATAGTACCAGCATCAGTACCCGTCGCTGCGTCATCTACGCGTACACAAGATTCCCAGTTCACAACTGCAGTGTTGTAGATACGAGTCGTCAGAGCACCACGCAAACGCATACCGTATTGTCCAGCAGTCACTTTGGCACCAACCAGAGTAATGTTGGCCAGAGCGCCTTCAGTCTCAGGAACGTACTCTTCATCGGAGGAGTTGGCTTCGATACCACGTGGATCGTTAGAACCGCTAGGGGTAGTCAGATCAGGGTTTTTGCGCACGATAGCGAACTGAATGTTGCCTTTGTAGCCAGTATCAAAATCGATATCGTCGTCGTCGTTACCAGTCAGAACTACGTGAGTTACGTTAACAGTACCGCCGAACCACTCGATACCGTCATCCAGGTTGTTGTGAACCTGTACGTAATCGATAGTAGTACCGTGACCAACACCCATCAGGGTCAGACCGTTCACTTCATTGTTTGGACCAGCAACTTTACCGGCTTCAGCAATACGAACGTATTTCAGCACACCGCTGTTGTCAGCTGGAATATTACCACCGTAGTAACCTACGCCGTCGCCGCCTTCACCCTGTACGTTACATACGGCTGTTTCGTCATAAACGGTAGTGTCATCAGGTCCGTCAGCAAAACAGGCCCCGGTGCCACCCTGGCCATACTGAGGAGCCAGACCCTGGATGATTACACCACCCCACTCTCCCAGACCGTCGAAGTTTTCGTCAGTCAAAGAGCTGAAAGTGATCGGCGCATCCTTGGTGCCTTCAGCCATCAGCTTGTTACCACGAGTCACGATCAGAACGCCATCGTCAGAACCACGAACGTCAGTACCTGGCTCGATGGTCAGAGTGACGCCGTCAGCCTGAGCTGCAGTGACATCAGACGCTGCAGTGAAAGAGGTATTACCACGACCAACACGTACCAGACCGTCCAGAACATACTGAACATCCGCAGTCATGGTGAAGTCTTCGTTGATGGTACCAGTGACAACACACTGATCACCGGCAGTGTTACATTCCAGGAACGTTGGTGTCTCTGAGACTGGAGTGTCATCGTTATTACTATTACTATCACTGTCACTACCACAACCAACCAGTGTCGCTGCCACAATAGCAACTGCCAGGTAATTTTTATTCAGATTCATTCTATCTTCCTCAATTTAAGAACGATTGCTTTAGAAAGTGCACAAAGTCTCGTGCACTTTCATGTCACTACGATTACAAAAATCAGAATTGATACTCGACGGAAGCATTAAAGTCGGTACCAACGTAATAACTTTCGATTGCCTTGCCATCTCGTGAATACGTCACGGCTTCATCAGTGATGTTGGCAACCTTGGCTTTGACAGCCAGGGTTTCGCTGACATCGTAGCGATACACAATGTCAAAGGTGGTACGACCGTCTTCCATGATCGGCGCCAGCTCGCCACGACTGGTCGCATAAATGCGATCGTCAAAATAGTTAACCAGCAGAGTCAGGGATTGACCGGTCGACAGCTCGTCAATACCAAATTGCAGATTTCCGAGATATTTTGATTGCCCCTGTAATTCCCGGGATGAAGTACCTTCAAGGCGCTCCGCTTCGGAACCGGACAGATCAACATTAGAATCCACATAAGCGAAGTTGCCAGAAACAAAGCCACTCCAGAGATCCGTTTCCAACGCATTGATACGGAAGTCCATTTCAAGGCCGGAGAGTTCTGCACTAGGCACATTGTTATAGGTGTAACCGGTTGCCGCACTGCCATCGCCATCAACCACTGAGCGCTCAATAGGGTTGGTTACATCCTTATAAAACAAGGCAACGGTGACGCTTTCTTCTTCCGAAAAATAGTATTCGCCACGCAGATCCAGGTTGGTGATATCCGAAATTTCCAGATCAGGATTACCGGTCATCGGCTTATCGGTTTCAGGATCGTATTGAATAGACTCTGAACGCTCAGTAATACCCGGACGAGAGATTGTTTGGGTAATACTGGCTCGAAGTTGCGTTTCTTCCGTTGCCCGCCAGTTGGCAGACAACGCCGGTAACACATAACTTTCATCCAGCGTATTGGAGGAGTCGGCAGAGTTCGGATAGCGGAGTTCCTGAGAAATACTTTCATAACGCAGACCTGCCAGTACGGACAGGGTATCCATATCCAGCTCGCCCGAGGCATACAGCGCCACAGTGTCTTCATCCGCATTATAGCTATCGGTAGAAGCTGTCGTGCCCGTAAAAGTCACTACGCCATCATCAACATTTGCATCGCTGAAGATATCATCCAGGCTTGCGGTAGCATCAACGGCGTTACCATTGACAGTACGATTCGCATATCGCGCCAGTTCTACATCCCGGCTTTTGGTGGTGTAACTGAAACCCGCCTTGGCTTTCAACATAAGGTCGTTCAGCATGATTTCACTGGTGATATCGGAACCAAGATCAACCGTTGTTTCAGTCAGATCAGAGTAACGACGTTCAACCGTTCCCTGGAAGGCAAAATCGTTATTGGTACCCGTTGCACGACCGTAGGTATAACTACGGCGATCTGGTTCATACCGAGAAGTCTGGGCAATACCTGCACGCCACTGAACCGTATCATCACCCAGTAGGTTAAAGTAATGCGTACCGGAAAATTGCTGTCCCAGATACTGGCGTTCAACCCACTGCAGCAGGGTTGATTTCAGCTCCTGATCCTTGCCTTCGTCAACGATCTGACTCACTTTGGTCGTATCGTCAGTCTTGCGCAGCAAAACGGTTTTGCTTTCAAGCAACAAGTCTGCATTCTCGATGCCGTAATAGAAGTAACCTGCCAAATCAATATTACGCTTGGTACGCTCATAAGTGCCGACTTCACTCAGGTCGTTCACTTGCGCATCGTGACGTGCAGTCCACTCATCGCCGTAACTGAATGCACCATACACACCGTGAGTTGCGTCATTCCCTTCAGCAACATGCCCGTAGGATACAGCGAAGCCACGATCTGGTTTCGCTTGCACCTGTTGAACGCCATATTGATGATCAAAAGACTGTGTCAACTTGATACGTTCGTCAGTTGTAATAAAAGTAGGTACGTTGTAGCCACCATCGGTGAAGCTGTCGGCATAAGACGGCTGCTCACGGGTACCATCATCAACACCCAAAAAATCAGTACCACCGCCTTCATAGCTGTTAACGTCACTGAAAGTTGTACGGGAGTTCATGCCCAGCTTGACGCTTGCCTTACCACCAGTGAATTCGGGCATGCCCTTGGTGGTCATGCGGATCGCACCACCAGTAGAGTCTCCAGGAAGATCCGGCGTGAAGCTTTTCTGAATATCAATGCCACCCAGTACTGAAGAAGGGAACAAATCCAGAGGCACGTCACGACGCATTGGATCGGTACTTGGCATCAGGCTACCGTTCAATGTGGAAGAAATGTAACGACCAGCCATACCACGAATAATAGCGAACTGGCCGCCAGCAACGGCGACACCCGCAACGCGCTTGAGGGCAGATGCTGCACTTGAATCACCAAAGCGAGCCATTTGCTCTGAGCCAATGGAATCGAGCACGGCTGATGAATCACGCTCTTGAGCTGTTGCCGTCGATGGAATGTAGGAACCCACCGCAACCACTTCTTCGATCACGCCGTTGCCAGACATACCCAGCGTCAGGTTAACGCCGGTGTTGACGTTGGCCATCACGCGCACACCACTGACGGTCTGCTGACCATAGTTCGGGTGGGCAATAGCGACATCGTAGTTGCCACGTGGCAGTTCAAAAGAGAAGAAACCATCTTCATCGGTGACAACCGCCAGGTCGGTGCCAACCAGCGAGATGCTTGCGCCAGTCACTGCGCCACCGGTTTCTTCCGATTGCAGATAACCGGAAATCTGCCCCAGCGCTGGAGTTTCGTCCTGGCCCGGCGTGTAAACGAGTACGTCTTCGAGGGCTTCGCCACCCAGAACATCTACCTGGATTTCGGCATTCTGATCGCCGCTATCGGTATTGAACTCAAAGTCACCCAGCCATTCCCCAAATTTGGACAATTCAACTTTGTGAGCGCCGCTGTTGATATCGAAACTGACAAAACCGGTTTTACCGATCAATTGCTTTTGACCATCAACACTGACTGCTACATCACGCATGGATGCACCGTCTTCGGTGATATAAAATACGGCTTCACCAGCCATCACTTGAGAAACGAAAAGCGTTGACGCTGCGGTAAGCAACACTCGTGTCGGTTTCATTGAGCCCCCTGAAAGATTTTGGGATATTAAGTTCGGGATAAAAGAGTGGCATTTCGCCGAGGAGCGCCGGAATTCCAGAGGTTTGCCGACATTGCTTCGGTGATGAACTGCTAACAAACAATCACCCGCACCCTATTTTGAGGCTGCAGTATGTTTCCGAAATATTTCAAAAAGGTTGCTCAAATATGACACTTGTGTGACAGCGATTTTGAGACAGACAGGAAGTAAATAGAGGTGCTGTCAGACCAGAGCCGATCTGACAGCCAGTTTGATGGGATATAAATCAGCCTTGGGAGAGCAGCTCTCGCAAGTCGGCGATGGCAGCATTGGCACGAGAAATATAAGACGCCATCACCAGTGAATGATTGGCGAACAGCCCAAAACCACTGCCGTTCAGAATGACTGGCGACCAGACTGCTTCCTGGGTGCCTTCCAGTTCACGAATAATCTGGCGCAAGCTCACCAGAGCATTTTTCTTTTCCAACACGTCGTTAAAATCAACTTCGATAGCCCGCAACAGATGGGAAAGCGCCCAGGCACTGCCTCTGGCTTCATAAAAAACATCGTCAATTTGACGCCATGGGGTTTTCACTTCTTGATCGTAGTCGCTTGGGGTCGCTTGACGAGCGGCGCTGTCCCCTGCCAGATCAGTATTCAGACGGCGTTTGCCGACCGATGCACTGAGTCGCTGCGACAAGCTGCCAAGGCGGGTTTCAACATCCAGCAGCCATTGCCGGAGGTTGTCAGAACGGGCATAAAACTGAGCCGTTTGTTCATTCGGGTCTGACAACCGCTGCAAATAAGCTTCCAGGGCATCCAGTCCACGACCGTATTCCGACTCGGTGGAAGGCACCGCCCAGCTCTCGTTATCAAAATTCAGCTGTGGTTCTGCGATGGCCAGATCCTTGTCTTCCGTTGACTGACTTTGAGAGCGGCTGAAGTCCTTGCGTAATGCCCGGGAAAAATCCCGCACCTGAACCAGTACGCCAAATTCCCAATTGGGAACGTTGTCGAGCCAGACACCAGGAGGAAACACATCGTTACTCAGATAGCCACCCGGCTTGTGTAGCAGGGTATCGGTTATCGTAATCAGCGTACTGGTGGTGGTAAACCCGGTCACCGGGCTTACTCCCATGGCTTCCGCACGACTATTGGCGGATTCCCGGACGGCAAAGGCATCCGGTTCACTGCTCCAGATAAATCCCAACACCAGCGACACCAGTAAATAGATCACCAGTAATACCAACACACCGGTACGCACCGTGCTGCCGTCCGACCACCAGTCTTGCAAACGTACTGTCAGCGATGAAAAGCGGGGTTCTGCTTGATCACTCATTCAACCGTTTCCTGTATTCAGACCAACTCCAGTTCTCTGCAACCCGAGAACCCTGTACTGCAATTTAACCATGTTCACTCATGACTTCACATGCCCATCATTCTCCGACAGGTATTACCACAGCGGTAGAGACTGCAACAGCGCTACCGGAGCGATATACTGGCCGCTTTGCTCCGCCGGGAGCACAGCATCTGCAGAGACGTCAGCCAGATATGTATTCGTTATCACCAGTGGCTATTGCCCATACTCCGTTCCGGGAAAAATTTGCTATTCCAAGACAGCCCATGCTCGCCCCAGCGGCGGTGGGAGAAATACAACTGCTGCCGCCTTTTAATGATCCGCTGGCCTTTGACGGACTCGAACAGGTCAGCCACGTTTGGTTGATTTTCCTGTTTCATCAGGCCATGGCAGCACCGGGCAGCGTGCCACGCATGCGAGTACGACCGCCGCGTTTGGGAGGCAACAGTAAACTCGGCGTCTTTGCCACCCGCAGCAGTCATCGCCCCAACGCTATCGGACAGTCGTTAGTTAAAATCGAACATGTCCAGACGGACACTCTACTGGTCAGTGGTGTCGATTTGCTCGATCAAACGCCCATCATCGACATCAAACCTTACGTCCCCTACGCCGATAGCATCGACACCGCCTGGAATCATATTGCCGCCGCCGCACCCGTGCCGATCCGGGTTGACTGGGAAACAACGGCGCTGGAGGCGGCATTACAACTGCAGCAACAGACCGGCAAACCGCTGATTGCCTTGATCGAACAGTGCCTCAGCCAGGATCCCAAACCGGCTTATCAACAGCCCTCTCCAGAACGCCAATACGGCACCCGGCTGTGGGACATTGATATTGGCTGGCACTACCCGACACAAGACTGCATTTGTGTTGATCGTGTACAGAGATCCTCTATTTAATCCGCTATCCGCTCTGGGCTTTTGAATGGTGTCGAATCACGAAGCTGGTTTGTACCCCTGGACACAACAATAGGAACCATCTGTCGGCGATGATCCAGTCCGGTGCTTGGCCATTTCATCACGCACCATAATAAGAATATTTTATTTACCACAATCTGATTTTCATCAACAAAATTTTGTAACCTGATGAATAAGATGGAAAATATTTTCTGGCATACAGGATGCTTCGGATACACGGTAGCCAGCCATCAAACAACGACCATCAATAACAATACCAACACCCAAACAACCACAAGTAATGGAGAGAACATGACACCGGAACAGATTACGCTTGTACAAGACAGCTTCGCCAAGGTTGAACCCATCGCCGACACGGCTGCCGAACTGTTTTATAACCGCCTGTTTGAACTGGATCCGTCAGTACGGCCGATGTTCAAGGGCGACATCACGGAACAGGGTGCCAAACTGATGACCATGATTGGTGTCGCCGTGCGCAGCCTTAACAATCTCGAAGCCATCCTACCGGCCGTGCAGAATCTGGGGGTTCGCCACCTTGAATACGGCGTCACCGACGCGCATTACGACACGGTCGCTGCCGCCTTGCTGTGGACGCTGGAGCAGGGCCTTGGCCCGGATTTTACCCCTGCAACCAAAGACGCATGGACGGCAACCTATGTCACATTGGCGACCGTCATGAAGGATGCCGCCCACGCGGCTGAAGCCTGAGGCGGCGGAAGTTGTGATCTGGCAGCTGTTGCAAACACAGCGCCGGATTTGCAAACCTGAAGCAGACGCGATGCGTCACAACCTGACGATATAACGACCGTACCGCGATTTCCTGCAATCGGGGCCAAGTATCAGATTAAACGGGTTTTTTACCCGCCATAGCAGTAGAATTCCTGTTTCAGACAAACAAGTAGATGGAGATACGTGTTGTCCTGGAAGGATATATTGCCGGGTGTGCTGTTACGCCACCGTCCCGGCACCGCCGAGCAAACGGGTACCGAGACCAGCACCGCCACTGCCGATCAATATGGCGACAGCGGTCAGGAGCTCTCGCAAGACACCCTTGCCCGGTTACGGGCCAGGCAACTGCTCACCATCGCCCGACTGACGCCTCTCAATGCCGTCGCCAATGTTTTTAACGTCATACTGTCATCCATCGTGCTCTGGGGCATTGTCCACCCTGCGATCATTCTGATTTGGTCAGCTCTGATATCGCTGCTGATGGGGGCCTCGGTGGTCGGCTGGTACCGTATGGTCAAACGCCCGCAACCACCGCAATATGCCCGTGAGCAAACCCTTCATCGTGCCACCTGGCATGCCGGACTCATCGCTCTGCTATGGGCACTTCCCCCCGCATTTCTGTTCCATCAAGCCTCTGCTGAGCAGCAACTGTTTCTTACTGCGATCAGTGCCGGGATGATGTGCGCAGGCGGATTTGCGCTGTATACACTGCCTGCTGCAGCCCAGCTATTTACCGGTATCCTCGGCGCGGCATCAGTGATCGCATTGGCCAGCTCCGATCTGGCGTCGCGCCTTTATCTGATTCTGCTGTTGCTGATGTACCTGACGATTCTCCTCGTCAGTATTGTTCACGCCGGAAGGGTATTCCGCGCTCACGTTCTGGCAGAAATGACCTCAGACAACCAGAAGCAAGTCATCAGCCTGTTGCTGAATGATTTTGAACAAAGCACCGCCGATGTGTTGTGGGAAGTCGATGCCCAGCTGACATTTCGCCGTACCAATAACAAGTTATCTGAACTGTTTGGCAATGACAGCGAAGAGCTGGGCAGCACCGATTTTTTGTCTCTGGTGCAACTCAGTCAAGCCCGGCTCACAGACAACATCCAGAAACTTGCACACTCAGCGTATACCGCGCTGAGTACTGCCTTGAAGGGAGGTAGGGCTTTCCGCGATATTGAAGTCCCGATGTGTATTAATCAGCGCACCGTCTGGTGGGCAATCACCGCCAAGCCCACCGTCAAGGGTGGCTGGCGCGGTGTCATTTCTGATATCACCGAATCCCACCAGGCACAGCAGCGCATCTGGCAACTGGCTCATGAAGACAATGTCACGGGTCTGACCAATCGCCATGGTTTTCAGACTGGAATAGAGTCAATTCTGGCACCGCTGGATCTGGCCAGGCCGAATCAGGAATTAAGGGCGCTGCTCTCCATCGACCTGGATCGTTTCAAGGCGGTAAATGACGCTTTTGGTCATGATGCCGGCGACAAGCTACTGCAGGTGGTCGCCGATCGCCTGCGCAGCCATACCCGCCCGCAGGATCTGGTCGCCCGCATCGGCGGCGATGAATTTGGCCTCATTCTGCAGCAACTCGACAATCACGAGCAGGCGTTGGAGATTGCCGAACGGCTGGTCGCCAGTATCAACCAACCATGCCAAATCGATAGCGCCAGTATTCTGGTAGGCGCCAGCATTGGCGTCGCGTTTATCCCGGAAGATGGCGCTCAGCAAGACGTTATTCTCAAACACGCCGATCTTGCACTCTATCAGGCCAAGGCCAGAGGACGTGGCAAGGTGGTACGGTTTGCCCCCACCATGGCCGCCACAGCCCAAACCCGACACCGTATCGAACAGGCACTGCGAAGCGCCTTGCAACAAGAGACACTGACACTGGCCTACCAGCCGCAACGCCATCTGATCAACGGCAAAGTCACGTGTGTTGAAGCGCTGGCGCGCTGGCATGACCAGCAGCTGGGGCAAATCGCCCCCGCCCTGTTTATCAGTGTGGCGGAGGAATCCAGCCTGATTCACACGCTGGGGCAGTTATTGCTGAATCAGGCCTGTCAGCAACTCAGTCGCTGGCCAGCCAACTTGACGGTGGCCGTTAATATCTCGCCGCTGCAACTGGCCAATCCTGACATCGTTAACCAGGTCGCCGACACCCTCAAGCGCCACGACGTCGCCGCAGACCGCCTTGAGCTGGAAATCACCGAAACCGCACTACTCGACGACAGCCACAATGCGCTGGACAAACTTCATCAACTGAAAGCCCTGGGTGTCAGAATCACCCTCGACGACTTTGGTACCGGCTATTCATCGCTGGTTTACCTACGCTGTTTTCCGTTCGACAAAATCAAGATTGACCGTTCATTTGTCAGTGAAATGGCACAAGAACCCACGGCACGCACCATTGTGGGTGCCATTATCCAGATGGCCAGCGCCCTGAATATGGCCGTTGTGGCAGAAGGTGTAGAAGAGCAGCAGCCTCTGGAGCTGCTGCAACAATTGGGCTGCACCATAGCCCAGGGCTATCACATATGCCGCCCACTGGCACCAGAGGCTGCTGCGGCCTACCTGGAACAATACAACTGAAACCGGCTTTTTAATCACATCAGGATTTTTTGCAGTAAGCCGCAATAATCACAATACGCTGGCCATTCACACGGCCTTCAATGTGTTTGGGGTTATCACTCAGTGAAATACCCCGTACCGCAGTTCCCCGTTTGGCCGTCATACTGGTGCCTTTGACATCCAGATCCTTGATCAGCGTCACGTTATCTCCAGCAACCAGCACCACACCATTCACATCCAGCGTGGGTTCTGCGTCCTCAGCACCAGCAGCGGCTTCTGCCCACTTGCGGGTATCATCTTCCAGATACAACATCTCCAGCAAATCCTGGGCCCAGGTCTCGCTACCCAGACGCTTCAGCATACGGAATGCCATGACCTGAACGACCGGCACCTGACTCCACATACTGTCGTTCAGACAGCGCCAGTGATTCTGATCCGGCTCGGCACCGTCTATCTGGGCCAGACAAGTACCACACAGCAGAATATGGTTATCCGACGATGCCAGCTCTTGTGGCGGTACAGCCCATGGCGACAAGTTCTCTGGCGCTCCGCACAATTCACAGCGGTGGCCACTACGTTCCAGCAAAGTGTGTTCAATGCTCACCGGATTACCCCTTCAGAAAAAGCGGGCATTATGCCCGATGAATGAGGGAATACCAGTCAGCGAACAAAACAGCACAACGAACGCCGTATATTCGGGTAAACTGACCACCGATTTTTTACAGCTGTGAACGCCGAATGACCCACCAGGATACCTTTCTGATTACCTACTCCGACCTGCTGACTGTTTGGCAGGACTGGTTAGACACCATTCCCCACCCGCCTCTCGACCGCTGGCTGAAACAACGTGCCAAATACCAGAAGCGTTATCATGGTGGTTACCGCATGGCGATCGACAACGCCATGATGGACGCCATGCGCTATCGCCAGCTGGCCGACGCGCTGGAGCACAGTTTTCAGGATCCCGGTTTCGACGATTGGGTGGGATGGGATCAATCCTGGTCACCCAACAATAGCACCGAGGCAGCACCGCAACATTTTTGGCACTGGCTGCAATTACGCAGTGAAGCCGATTGGCGCACTCCGGAAGTCGCCCAGCAAAAAGCCCGCCGCGAACACTTTATCGAGTTTCGCCAACGGGTTGCCAATACCTCGGATAATGCTCTGTTTATGCTCTGGCATGGCCTCCGTCCAGGCTGGGAACCGGCCCTCAAGCGACGAGCTGAAAAATCCGGCTGGAACGACGATACACTGCAACACTGGATCGAGCAGCAAACCCACCGCCCACCCCTGTGGTTGCGCCAGGTGGCCAGCCAGACCAAACCGGATGACGAGTCACTGGAACGGGCACTGAAACGCGATGGTGTGATTGTGCATCAGTACCCGGTCACTCTGGGGGAGCGTAGCTATACACTTCATGCCGCCGAAGGCGGTAATGACGTCATCCGCAGCGATGCCTTCAAGGCCGGAAAGGTAGAAATTCAGGATGCCGCCAGTCAGCTGATTTGCGAAATGGTCGACGTCCAGCCAGGCCAGAAAATCTGGGATGCCTGCGCTGGAGCAGGCGGCAAGACCCTGACGCTGGCATCCGCGTTGGGTAAAAAAGGCGCCGTCATTGCGACCGACTTGCATCAGTACAAGCTGGATGAGCTAAAAAAACGCGCCAAACGCGCTGCCATCGCCAACATCCGCAACTTTGTCTGGGATGGCGAAGCACCACTGCGCCTGCCGATTGAAATTGCCCGTCAACAGGGTTTTGACCGCATTCTGGTCGATGCCCCCTGCACCAATGCCGGCACCTGGCGCCGGAACCCGGATGCGCGCTGGCGTCTGACGGCAGAGAACACCCGCGAGCTGCATCAATTGCAGTTCAACCTGCTTGATCGTGCCGCCAAATCACTCAGAGCCAACGGCCGTCTGATCTACGCCACCTGTAGCTGGCAAGTCGAGGAAAATGAAAGCGTCTGTGGCCGCTTCCTCGAAGCCAACCCGGACTTTATTCTGGTCAAACAGACCTTGCTGGGCGCTCCGCTAGTGGATAGCGACACCATGTTCTGTGCCGTATTCAGCAAGGCCTGATACTGCCTAACTCGGGTTGGTCATCTTCTGCTTGGCAATCAGGGTGTGCAGTGCGCGCACCCTGACAGCGACCATAAGCCACCAAAGTACAAGCACCATCAGAGCAAGACATCGCCCGGAGCCGGGCGATGATTAATGAACAGCGGTTACCGGATAGCAGTCAGATACAGAAAGATTGCAGCGGGGGGAAACCGTTAAACTCAACCGCACTGTAGGTAGTGGTGTAGGCACCGGTTGAGAACCAGTACATACGATCGCCCATTGCCAGGTTCAGTGGCAGTTCATATTTGTAGTTTTCATACAGAATATCGGCACTGTCACAGGTTGGCCCGGCAATCACACACTCTTCTGCTTCACCCTTTTTCTCGACATACAAAGGGTACTTGATGGCTTCGTCCATGGTTTCAATAAACCCCCCGAACTTGCCGATGTCGGTGTACACCCAACGATGTAATCCAAAACGGGTCTTGCGACTGATCAACACCACTTCACTGACCAGTACGCCAGCGTTAGCTGCCAGCGAACGGCCTGGCTCCAGAATCACTTCCGGGAACTCGTCACCAAAGTCTTCACGCAGGTAACGGGTAATTTCCTCAGCGTAGGTTTCCAGCTCGTTGGTACGACTGATGTAATTAGCCGGGAACCCCCCCCCCAGGTTGATCATCTGCAGCTTGATGCCATCTTCTTCTTCCAGCCGCTCAAAAATCCACTTCACCTTGGCAATAGCAGAATCCCACACGCCAATTTCACGCTGCTGGGAACCCACATGGAATGAAATACCATAAGGCACCAGCCCCAGATCACGAGCCAGAATACACAAATCCAGTGCCATATCGGTCTGACAGCCAAATTTACGAGACAACGGCCAGTCGGCGGTTTGCGCACCTTCCGTCAGAATACGAATAAACACCCGTGCACCCGGTGCTGCACGGGCGATGTTACGCAAATCAGCTTCACTGTCGGACGCAAACAACGTGACACCCTTGTCAAAAAAGTAACGGATATCCGCTGCTTTCTTGATGGTATTACCAAAACTCACACGGTCGCCAGAAACGCCCTGCGCCAGTACCTTGTCCAGTTCATAACGGGATGCCACATCAAAATTACAACCACGCTGCTGCAAAATAGCCAGCAGTTCAGGGGCCGGATTGGCCTTCACGGCATAATAGGTTTTGGCATACGGAAAACAGCGGATCAAAGAATCCAGTTGCCGGGCAAACAGCTGTTTGTCGACCACCAGACAAGGGGTTTCCTGCTTGTCGGCAAAGGCTTTGATACGCGCAAAGGTGTCGGCGTCGTAGTAGTCTTCTGGTTGAGTGAGCATCTGGCTCGTTGTCTCCTCGAAATGATAGCAGTCAGCGTTGGTGCTGACGGGAAGGCGCAAAGATAGGGGTATTTTCGAGAAGTAAAAGCGCTTTTTTTTTCTCTTGACGATCTTGAAACATGATCGTTACAACAGCCCTGGGACACTCCGGCAGTCAGCTTGCCGAGCCACTCTGAATACCACCGCTACCGAGCCTTGGCAGACATGAAAAACGCCCTTTCCTGACACCACCAAGTCAGCAATACCTTGACCCAGATCGTTTCGATACTGCCGTACTGTCACCGGAAAATGCTATAAACCCGTTAATCAATATTTCAACCTGGCCCGCAAAACCAAAAGGATGCCCCATGAGCTGGAACGATCTCTATCAGGAAAAACGCCTGACCCCATCACAGGCAGCGGAGCGGCTGAGTGATTGCAGCAATCTGATTCTCGGTATGGGGGTTGCCATGCCACCGGCCCTGATTACGGCGATTGCCGCTGCCTACAAGGCCGAGACACTGCCAGCACTGAATATCTACTACATGCACGGTTCAGCGACCTTGCAGGAACAACTGCTGACGCCCGCCATGCGCGGCAAATTTACGCCCCGTTGCCTGTTTCTGAGCAGCCACGACCGCCTGGCCCTGCATGCCAACGCCGAGCATCCCTGGATCGAATTTGTGCCGTCTGCCTTTCACCAGGTCGGACGCTTGCTGACTGAAAACATCACCCCGGATTGCCTGATGGTAACCGTGTCACCCATGGACAAACATGGCTACTTCAGCCTTGGTACCAACGCCGATTACAGTGCCACGGTGATCCGCAAGGCACGCAAGGTCATTGTCGAAGTGAACCGCCACATGCCACGCACCTTTGGCGAGTGCTCAGTACATATTTCAGAAATTGAAGCCCTGATTGAAGCCGATGTACCACTCAGTGAAGTGCCCAACGTTGAGGCTTCAGATATCGACTGGGCCATTGCCCGACAGGTAGCCGAACGGATTGAAAACGGCGACACCCTGCAAATGGGCGTGGGGGGCGTTCCTAATGCGGTATTGTCCATGCTGGAACACCACCAGAATCTCGGCCTGCACTCCGAGCTGTTTTCCCCGGCCATGGTCAACCTGATTCAGAAAGGTGCCCTGAACGGACGGGTGAAGCGGGTTATGCAGCACAAGCACGTCTTCACTCTGGCTCTGGGCGATCGCGCCATGTTTGATTTTATGGACGACAACCCCTCAATCGTGGGTTTCCCGGCCTCCTGGGTCAACAATCCCAGCGTCATTCGCCAGAATCCCAACATGGTGTCGGTCAACTCCGCCATCGAGGTTGATATTACCGGCCAGATCAATGCCGAGCAGATTCTCGGCAACCCGTTTTCCGGTACCGGAGGCCAGCTGGATTTTGTTCGTGGGGCTTACGGCTCGGAAGGTGGGCGTTCGTTTATCGCCCTGCACTCAACCGCCAAGGGCGACAGCCTGAGTCGTATCGTGCCGCAATTAACCGGCGGCACCGTGACCGATACCCGCATGGATGCACACTACGTCGTGACCGAATACGGCAATGTCTGCCTGAAAGGCCTGTCGATACCGCAACGGGTTAACGCCCTGATTGGTATTGCCCATCCCAAATTCCGTGATGAATTGACGCAGCACGCTTTCCGGTTGGGATTGTGCCACTGAGTCCAGATGACGTCAGCGAAGGCCAGATGCGCTCGATTTGATGAAAAATCCGGGGCCAGCAGGCCCCGGCAAAGCAGTCACCCGGTGATGGATCCCGGTGGCTGAAGTCGAAGACAGTTACTCGTTGTCAGCGGTGTGGGATACCGAATACTTGATCGCAACGTTGCGGGTCTGCTGGAAATCCTCCAGCGACATACCACGGAAGCTGGCGTACAACTCTGGATTGGATACGCCGCGCACCGCTGCGGTTTTTTCAATCAGGAAGAAAATCACCCCGTAATGGATCATTTCGATCCACTGGTTATGGCGCAACATATCGCGCTCTTCCTCCGTCAACCCATACTGCTCATACAGCGTTTCTGGATCCTCAAGGAAGGCCTGGCGATGCTGAGGGACAATCAATTCATGCAGAAACTCGTTCATGCGCCATGCCTTGCGGCTGGTTTCGTAGCTGAACGGATAGGTGCCCTCAAGCTCCTCGGAGCCAGACAACTGGTGTGTCATCTTGGCTCGTACCGCCTGTTGCTGCGGTTCTGGCATATCTTCACCCTGGTCTTCCAGTACCAGCGTGGCAATGTTAGTCATGGACGGCAAATAGGTCGCACGATGGACTCGTTTTACCTGATCAGACAGCGCGCCCCGCATGATCAGCCACATAATGACTTCGGCACCTTCCCAGCCTCCCCGTTTGGCGTATTCACCAATCGTCAGCTCGGTCAGTTGCTCAGGATCACTCTCGAGTAAATCAAGAAACTCTTCGTCCCAGGCTTGATTGGTAAATCCACAGCGCTCGCCATGTACCTGATGCGACAAACCACCCGTTGCCACAACCGCCACACGCAGGTCTTCCGGATAACTCTGAATTGCCTGGCGCAACGCCTTGCCCAGCTTGTAACAGCGCCCAGCACTGGGAACCGGCCACTGCAGTACACCCACCTGTAACGGCACGATGGAACCTTTCCAGCCATCCTCATCCAGTGCGATCATCGACAGCGGCGAAAAACAGCCATGATCAATGCCTTTGTTCTGGAAAAACGACATATCAAATTCTTCCGCTACCAACACCTGGCCAATATGGCGGGCCAGCGCCGCATGGCCTGGAATCGGCGGAATTGGCGTAACACCACCACCTTCATCCGCAGGCTTGTATTCATCATCCACGCCCATGACAAAAGCGGAATAATGGTCGAAGAAAAAAGAGGTTATATGATCGTTATAAATCATGAATATCGCATCAATATCTTTTTGCTTCAGCCAATCACGCACCACCTCGAAGTTATCAAAGATCGGCTTCCAGGCCGGGTCGGCAGCCTTGTTATTGAGCTTGCCGGAAATAATGGTTGGAGAATGAGACAGGCCAAGGCCGCCCACGATTGTGGCCATATGCTGTTTCCTGCTGGTATGGTTGTTTTAGTTGCGACTATGCTAACCAGCCTGACCCGCTAGCAACACCCCGGAGCAGGAAACCCATCGTTTCCGCAAAAAAACACGTCACCCAAACAGGATTACGATCCAACCATGCTCTGGAACCTCGATGACTTGCCAATTTTTCTAGCCGTTGCCGAACACCAGGGCATATCGTCTGCTGCTGATTACCTGGGGATGGCAAAATCCTCGGTCAGCAAGGCCATTACCCGGCTGGAAAAAGGGCTCGGCGTGCGCCTGTTTGAACGTAACAGTCGTCAGTTTCGTATTACCCACGAAGGGGAAGCTTTTTATCAGCATTCGCTGGCGGTACTGGAGCGCGCCCACGAAACCGAAGCAGCAATGTCGGCCTTATCGGGTAAACCCTCCGGCAAACTGGTGGTTTCCATGCCGATGTCGTTTGGCCGGGAAATCTTTTCGCCCCACCTGGCCCGTTTCCGGCAGTTATATCCCGATATCGAACTGGAGCTGAACATATCTAGCCAGAGTGTTGATGTTATTCGTGACAGTATTGATATCGCGGTGGTAGTAGGCGCACCCAAGGACTCTGAACTGATATTAAAAAACCTCTACACCAGCCAATTATTATGTGTTGCATCACCTGGCTATATCCAATCTCTGACTAACGAAATACTCAGCCCGGAAGATATTACCGACCATATTCAGGTTATTGAAAAACGTTATGCCAACATGGCGTTACCCTATCGCACGTCCGTCAGCAACGGCAGATTAAAACCACCCGCCAGCGCGATCAAAATCAACGACCCCTGCAGCGTTCGGGACGCTGTCGCCGCAGGCTGTGGCATCGGTCTGATTCCAGACCAGTATTGCCACCGTTTTATTCAGGATGGTCAACTGCTGCCAATTCTGCCGGGGCTGGAATTTCACCGGGACATTTCACTGATCTCCGCTGTCTACGCCAGCCGCCGCACCACGGCGCACAAAACCGCGCTGTTTCTCGATTTTCTTGGCGACATCTGCAAACAACTGCCGCAAAAAAATGGCCCGCCAGCAGGCTGATCGAACAAGGCTATCCATCGGATGGACTTATCAAGGTCATCTCGCTGGTTTAAGGTAGCGGCATTTGATGTCTCGGAGGCAACCGATGGTTGATGGCCACTATTGCTTCCCCAGTACTTTTGCCCGACAGATGCCCGAGTCTTAACTTTATGCTGAGTTTTTTTGAACGACTGATCAATCCGTTTCCACCACAACAACCAGAACAACCGCCCAAAGGCTTGTATGCCTTTTGCCGCCATTACAGCAAAGGCGTTGAAATTCCGCTGGCATTCATGTCACTGCTCACCGCACTGGGCGCCATTCTGGAAGTCTCCCTGTTTGGCTTTATGGGAAGCCTGGTCGACTGGTTATCCGAAAAGAATCCCGCCACTTTTTTGCAGGACGAAAGCGCCAGCCTGATCTGGATGTCCGTCGTCATCCTGGTACTGATGCCATTAACCAGTTTCCTGCATTCTGCTCTGGTGCATCAGACCTTGCTGGGTAACTACCCGATGAAAATTCGCTGGCTGGCGCATCGCTACCTGTTACGTCAGAGCCTGGCCTTTTATCAGGATGACTTTGCCGGGCGAATCGCCACCAAAGTCATGCAATCCGCTCTGGCGGTGCGGGAAACCGTCATGAAGCTATTGGATGTACTGGTGTACATTCTGGTGTACTTCACTGCCATGGTCGCTATCGTTGCAGTGGCCGACTGGCGTCTGATGCTGCCCCTGCTGGGCTGGCTGGCCGCCTACATCCTGATCCAGATCTACTTTGTACCGCGTTTGAAACGGGTCGCAGCGGAGCAAGCCGACGCCCGCTCCCAAATGACCGGCCGGATTGTCGACAGCTACACCAATATCCAGACCGTGAAACTCTTTTCCCATAGCCAACGCGAAACCGAATACGCCCGCGATTCCATGAAGGAATTCATGACCTCGGTGCACCAACAGATGCGACTCGCCACCGGCCTCAACGTTATGGTGCAATCCATCAACTACGTGCTGGTGTTCGCCGTGGCGGCGCTGTCAATCTGGCTCTGGATGGACAGTGCCATCAGTATCGGTGCCATCGCCATCGCCGTCAGCCTGGCCTTGCGGATTAACGGTATGTCGCAGTGGATCATGTGGGAAGTGGGTGCCCTGTTTGAAAACCTGGGTACGGTCGCCGATGGCATGAACACCTTGTCAACACCACTGAGTGTGCTGGACACACCGGCTGCCAAACCGCTGACGGTCAGCCATGGAAAAATCGACCTGGACGCCGTCAACTTCCAGTATCAGGGCATCGATTCCGACACCCACCGCCAGGTCTTCGAGCAACTGGATATTCACATCAAGGCTGGAGAAAAGGTCGGTCTGGTAGGCCGCTCGGGGGCTGGTAAATCGACACTGGTGAATCTGCTGCTGCGTTTTTACGACATTGAGAGCGGCACGATTCGTATCGATGGCCAGAATATCGCCGAAGTCACCCAGGACAGCCTGCGCGCCAACATCGGCATGATTACCCAGGATACCTCGTTACTGCACCGTAGCGTCCGCGACAATATTCTGTATGGTCGCCCGGACGCCAGCGAAGACGATCTGATTGAAGCTGCACGTAAAGCCGAGGCCCTGGACTTTATTGCTGGTCTGCACGACCCCCATGGTAACAAAGGCTTTGACGCCCAAGTCGGCGAGCGCGGTGTAAAACTGTCCGGTGGCCAGCGCCAGCGTATTGCCATTGCCCGAGTGCTGTTAAAAGACGCACCGATTCTGATTATGGACGAAGCCACGTCGGCGCTGGATTCCGAAGTAGAAGCCGCCATTCAGGCCAGCCTGTACAAACTGATGGAGAACAAAACCGTCATCGCCATCGCCCACCGGTTATCAACCATTGCCGCCATGGATCGCCTGATCGTGATGGATCAGGGCCGCATCGTCGAGCAAGGGTCACACCAGCAGCTGCTGGATCAGGGGGGCATCTACGCCCAGCTCTGGGACCATCAAACCGGCGGCTTTATTGGCGCAGACTGAACCACGTTATTAACGCTTAACGGCAGCGCGGCCCAAAGGGCCGTGGCTCCTTGGCGGATTTATCCAGACCGTTTTTCATCGCAATTTGCTGGTTTCTACGCCCCAGCAACCGGTACTGCAACCAACGCTCAAGACGTAGTGCCGACCACTCGCCCCGTTTCCAGCCCTGATTAAACAACCGTTTGGTCGCAGCCACAGCATCCGGTGACTGTTGCGCCAAGCGTTCTGCCAATACCATTGCCTCTTGCAACGGTGCCGGACTTACCTGTGTCACCAGACCATAGTTATGGGCTTCACCGGCACTGAACACTCGCCCTGTCATGGTCAGTTCTTTGGCAATATCCTGCCGGGTCAGATTGGTCAGGCTGGTCAGAATACTCATGTCCGGTATCAGGCCCCATTTCATTTCCATAATGGAAAAGCGCGTTTGCACAGCGGCAAAACGAAAATCCGCCGCCAGCGCAAGCTGCAAACCACCGCCAAAACAGTTGCCATGCACAACCGCAATGACAGGCACCGGCAAGTCACGCCAGCACATGGCAATTTGCTGGGCCAGATTGGTTTTGCTCCAGGGCCACTTCAATAACAAACGCGGGATCATCCAGGGATCTTTACTGACGGCAGAAAAATCCAGCCCGGCACAAAACGAATCCCCTCGGGCCGCCAATACCACCACCCGGATCGAACGATCCCGACGAATATCCTGGGCGCACTGGATCAGTTGCTGAAACATCGGCCGATCCAGACCATTCAACTTGTCGGGACGGTTAAGATAAACCACGGCAATATGCTGATTCACTTCCCAGCTCACACGCTGTGTGGAGGGAGAGCGGGTCGGTTGGGGAGTAGCAGTCATGGCATACGGATCCGGCAGAAATATGTCAGCCATACTTCCATAACTAAGCGTCATGAGCTATGACCGGAGAGTACAGAAACATGTCTTTGCGGTACGAGACCGAAAACAAAAAAACGCCGTGTTGTTTTATAAACAGCACGGCGTTTTTATTATCGTTCAACATCTATTCAAGGCATTTATTCAACGCATTTATTCAATGCCTTGTTTTACTTGGCTACTTTTGCAATACGGCGTTGCACATAGGAGCCTGGAGCATCTTCAATAGCTGGCAAGGCATCGCTGCCGGGCTGACGGGCATCAACCTCTTCCATGCCGCCCTGCTTGAGTATCCATTCTTGCCAGTCAACCCACCAGGAGCCTTCGTTGTGACTGGCACCCTGATACCACTCGTCAGCGTCACCCGGCAAAGCGTCGTTGGTCCAGTAACCGTATTTTTTCTTTTGTGGCGGGTTAACGATACCGGCAATATGGCCGGATCCTCCCAATACAAAACGGTTCTGACCGCCCAGTACCGTGGCACCCTTGTAGGTACCCTTCCACAAGGCAATATGATCCTGAGCACAGGAGATAAAGTAGCTGGGTGCACTGATCTTGCTAAGGTCAATTGGCACACCATCCAGCGTAATACCATTCGGTTCGATCAGCTTGTTGTAGAGGTACATATTACGCAGGTAGAAACTGTGCATGGCCGCAGGCAGGTTGGTACTGTCGGTATTCCAGTAGAGTAAATCGAACGCTGCCGGGCGCTCACCCATCAAGTAGTTATTCACGAAGAATGACCAGAACAGGTCGTTTTCGCGCAAGGTGCTAAAACTGAACGCCATTTGGCGGCCGTCGTAATAGCCCACCAGATCCATTTGGCGTTCCAGCGCCGAGATGGCCGTTTCATTAATAAATACGCCAATTTCACCCGGCTCGGAGAAGTCCAGCAAGGTATTCAGAAAGGTGATTGACTTGATCGGTGCCTTCCGTTTCTTCTTGAGGTAAGCCATGGTCGCTGCCAGCAAGGTACCACCGACACAGTAACCAATAGCATTAACTTCTTTTTCTCCGGTGGCTTTCTGAATGGCATCAACGGCCGCAATCGGGCCTTCCAGCATAAAATCGTCAAAGCCCTTGTCGCGCAGTTCCGGGCCAGCATTGACCCAGGAGATGCAGAATACGGTATGGCCCTGGTCCACCAGCCATTTCAGGAAGGAATTATCTTCGCGCAGATCGAGGATGTAATATTTATTGATAAAGGGTGGAATCACCAGCAACGGACGTTTGAATACCTTGTCAGTTGACGGGGCGTACTGAATCAGCTGCATGACGTCATTCTGGAACACGACCTTGCCTGGTGTAACGGCAATATTACGACCAACCTGAAACGCACTGGTATCGGTCATCGCGATGTTCAGCGATCCCTTGACACTGCCTTCCATATCTTCCATCAGATGATCCATACCGGTTGCCAGGTTGGAGCCACCAGTTTCAAGGGTTTTGCGAATCACCGCAGGATTCAGGGTAGGGAAGTTGGTGGGAGCAAGGGCATTGATATACTGACGAACAAAGTATTCTACTTTCTGGCGAGTATGATCACTCAAGCCATCGGTATCCGTGATCATCTTCATCAGAGAATTGCCCTGAATCAGATACAACTGCTTGATATAGTCAAAAACCGGATTCTCATCCCATTCTTCGTTTTTGAAACGACGATCCGACGGGTCCGGTTTGATAATTGGATCCGGAGTCTGTCCCAGAAAGCGCAATACCGTATTTTGATACAATTCTTGCTGCTGCTTCATCAGATCCATCTGATCAGCAATCAGTTTGTTGGGGTTGTCCAGCATCGCTGAACCGACTTCCTGCAGTGCGGCGGAGAAATCGGACAATACAGACGCGGCTGGGTCTTCCCCCGAAGTCGGCTGAACAACCGCCTTTTCCCAGAAGAGTCCGTACTGTTCTGCCAGACGACCTGACATCTCGTAAAAATCGCCGACTGCGACTTCAAAGTTTTCCTTGGTCATATTTGTCAAACCCATAATCCGAAAAGAAGAAAGAAAAAAGGCCACCCTTGGGTGGCCTCAGAAACTTCGACCAGGATTAAGCGGCTTTGGTAGCTGCTTTAGTCGCTGGCTTTGCAGTAGTAGCAGTAGTAGCCGCTGTAGTGCGAGCCTCTTCCATGATGCCTTCTACCTGGGATTTGAACTCCATGGCCATGTCAGAGAAAATTTTCGCATCTTCCATGATTTTCTTGTTCAGCGAGGTGGCAGCTTCAGCCTGTGCAGCAGTGTAAGCACGCATACCTTCTGCGTCTTTCACGTCAGATGCTTTCTTCATCTGATCCAGACCCATCTCGGCATAGCTCTTGATGGCGGTCAGTTGGAAGTCAGTCATTTTTTCCATGTTTTCAACAAACAGGCTGTTGAACTTGGACATAGGCGCATACATAGTTTTCGCTTGTTCTGCGAATGCATTCAGGACGGTATCTTGCATGGTTTTGCTCCTTCAAAAGGTCGTGGTTAGCAAGTATTGCCACAGCCATACTAGCCTATGGCGTTTTACACTTAAATGACAAAAAAACAGAATTGACAGACTTTGTTGCCTCAAATCACAGCTTATTTCACATTTTATTTAAATCGTCGGAAATTTGGCGCTAACCATGACTTTTAATGGCTCATTTTACCCCATAACAACCGTTAGGTTCTAACGGTTGTTAGAAGAACGACTGTGAAACCGCATAGTACCTGACTATCACTCGTTAGAATTTTCTTCGCTTTTTCCGGCCATCATGCCAAACATCAGCTGTTGAAACTGGGTCATGGCATTCATGCTTTCACTGAACAGGGGTTTATATAGCGACATGGCATCATAACCCTCTTCTCCGGACTTCATTTTTTCCATCATTTGGCTAAAAACTTCCTGCTGGAATTGCTGAACGTCCGGTAACCCCATAACCCGGCGAAATTCTTCTGGCGTTAAATCAAAACTGACATTTATTTTCATATTTTTGTTCCTTTTATTTCTTATCAATCTGAATAATATACTGCTTATTCAAGTTCTATTTTCATGCCTTGCCAGGCAACGATCAGTGCCAAAATGGCAACAGCCGCTGCTCCGATAAACACTTGCTCCCCACCCAAATGCCAAAAATAGCCGCTCAGCCAGGCCCCCAATGCTCCGCCCAAGCCAAATCCGGCACTGGAATACAATGCCTGCCCCTTACCCTGGTTGCCAGCAAACAGCACCGGGACATAGCGGATACAGACAGCATGCAACATGGCGAAGGTGAATGCATGGGAAACCTGGGCCAACAATAGTACCCATACCTGCTGTGGAAAGGCGGCGATCAAGAGCCAGCGCAGTGCCGTCATCGCCAGGCTGGCCAACAACCAGTGGCGTAAACTCAGCCAGCGTAACAACCACCGCATGCGCCAGAACAAAATCACTTCAGCTATCACGCCCAGTGCCCAAAGTAACCCCACGCTGGCAGATGAGTAGCCATTCTCTTCCAGGTAAATACTGAAGAAGGTATACAGCGGCCCATGGCTCACCTGCAGTAACAGATTAACCAGTAAAAAGGCCATCACTGGCCAGCGCCCAGACAATTTCCAGATTGAGCTCCCGGCTCCGTCGCCAGTCGGAGCCTGACCCGTACTGATCCGTGTCAGCCTCCAGCTATTGATCACCACACCCAACATCAGCACCAGCATGATCACAGGCAGCCATTGCACACTGATGTATTCAAACAGCCAACCCAACAAGGCGACGGTAATCACGAAGCCGACCGACCCCCAGAGGCGGATACGACTGTAGTCTTCCAGGCTGTTGGCAATGGCTTGCATGGTCAGCACTTCGTATTGAGGCAACATCGCTGACCAGAAGAAGCCATACAGCAACATAACGCCCACCACCGGCCAGAAACCATCCACCCACCAGATCGCACTGAAGCAAACGGCAGTCAGCAACCCGGCAATACGGGCCATGTGCAAGGGCGTTTGAAAATGACGGCTCCAGTGAGCCCAGAGCATGGGAGCAACGATACGGATCAGGGAGAAAGCAGCAATGGCACTGCCAATAGCGCCATAATCAAAGCCAAGGGATTGCAGATATGGCCCCCAGTAAGGGGCATTACAGCCAACCAGCGAGAAAAACAGCGCATAAAAAATCGCCAGGGGTTGGCGAACCTGGCGATGGGTATCAGACACCGATAGCTCCGTCAGTGACCTGTTTGACCAGCAAGTCCAGAAATAATTGGTGTACTGCAATACACGTCGCCATTCTGGCCACGGTGACGCAACAAATGGTCGCAGACCACAATGGCCATCATAGCTTCAGCAATGGGCGTGGCACGAATCCCGACGCAAGGGTCGTGACGTCCTTTGGTCACCACTTCGATCGAGTGGCCCTCAACATCGATAGACTGCCCCGGAATGACCAGGCTGGACGTTGGTTTCAGAGCGATATGGGCAACCAGATCCTGACCCGTAGAAATCCCGCCGAGAATACCGCCAGCATGATTACTGAGAAACCCTTCCGGTGTCATTTCGTCACGATGTTCTGTGCCTTTTTGTGCTACCACGTCAAAGCCATCACCAATTTCCACGCCTTTTACCGCATTGATGCTCATCAAGGCATGAGCCAGATCGGCGTCGAGGCGATCAAACACCGGCTCACCCAGACCCGGCATCATGCCACTGGCAACCACGGATATTCTGGCACCGACCGAGTTGCCTTCCTTGCGTAATGCCGTCATGTACTCTTCCATCGCCGAGACCTTGCTGGCATCTGGACAAAAGAACGGGTTTTGCTCCACCTGTTGCCAGTCAAACTGGCTGTTATCTATAGCAATAGGACCCAGCTGGGACAGATAGCCACGAATCTCTATGCCTTTTGCAGCCAGTACTTTTTTGGCTATCGCGCCAGCAGCCACCCGCATGGCGGTTTCGCGAGCCGATGAACGACCACCACCACGATAGTCACGAAAGCCATACTTCTGGTTATAGCTGTAATCGGCATGGGCCGGACGGAATGTGGTAGCAATATTGGAATAATCCCTGGAGCGCTGATCGGTATTTTCGATCATCAGTCCAATCGGTGTGCCAGTGGTTTTGCCTTCGAATACACCTGACAGGATACGCACCGCATCGTCTTCACGACGTTGGGTGGTATAACGCGACGTACCCGGTTTGCGACGATCCAGATCACGTTGCAGATCGTCTTCATTCAGCTCGATGCCCGGAGGACAACCGTCGATAATGGCACCCAATGCCAAGCCGTGACTTTCACCAAAGGTGGTCACGGTGAAAAGTGTTCCAATGCTATTTCCAGACATAGTAATTCCGAGGTAGCGGCCCGGCTGACCGAGACAAGGGGCAGCAACAGGGGCGTTAAATTCAATCTGTATAAAAATCAGTAAAAATAATCAGTCATCAGAGTGCAGTTCAGACAATAGCTCCAACTCGCGGGCTTGCAGTACAAACACGCCGTGGCCTCCACGTTCGAAGTCTGGCCAGACAAACGGCAATTCCGGGAAGGCAGCTTCCAGAGCAGGCCAGCTATTGCCCACCTCCACCACCAGCAAACCATCATCACTGAGATACTGCCGGGCCTGACGGAGCATAATCCGCACCAGGTCGAGGCCATCCTCTCCCGCTGCCAGCGCCAGCGCTGGTTCATGCTGGAATTCTTCCGGCAGGCTAGCCATATCTTCCGCATCAACGTAGGGGGGATTGGAGACAATCAGATCGTATTGGCCATGGGCTGCAGCAAACAGGTCAGATTGTAATGCCTGAACCCTGTGTCCCAACCCATGGCGCTGGATGTTTTCCTCTGCCAGCGTAAGCGCATCAAAGGAGATATCCAGCAACTCGACTTCGGCATCCGGGAACTGTACAGCGCAGGCAATACCGATACAGCCTGAACCGGTACACAGGTCAAGCATACGCTGTGGTTTACCCTCACCCTGCCACCAGGGCAAAAACTCATTCTGAATCAATTCTGCAATCGGTGAACGGGGTATCAATACCCGCTCATCCACCACAAACGGCAAACCACAAAACCAGGCTTGCCCGGTCAGGTAAGGTGCCGGAAAGCGGCTGTCTATGCGTTCAACGACCAGTGCAATAACGGATTCACGCTCTTGCCGTGTCAGCCGGGCACTGTACCACTCAGGGGATAACTCCCATGGCAACATCAGCGCATGCGTCACCAGCAGTCGGGCTTCATCCCAGGCATTGTCGGTGCCATGGCCGAAGTAAATGTCGAATTCGTTCATACGGCTGGCCGACCACCTCAGCATATCCTGAATGGTACTCAGCTCTTCAATTGCCGCGGAGGCATTCTGATGCAAATACATTTACTTGCCCGACTAGGAAATCAGCTTAGTTTACTGGCTGCCTGCAGAAATGTCGCGAGCGACAACAGGACAAGGCTCAAATCGATCCGAAAGAAAAATCGTTCGTATCAGACAAGCTTGCTGAGTAGTCAGCTTGCCGTGACGTATCGGATCTCAGACCACATCCTCAAGCCATACGCTGACCGTAAGGACTGCAGCTACCCTGCTCAAAGGCATCCAGCGCTTTTTCGGCAATATGGCGTCCCAGTTCAATCATCTCTTTGGCGCGGTAGAACTCATACATTTCACAGGATTCAATCGGCATATTGATCATCAGATCGGGCGGATAAGCGGCGGTTTTGAAGCGGGTGAGCGACAGCTGCATGGTTTCAAACATCTGATTCATCATTTCCAGCTTGCCGATATTTTCATCGACATGACTGGACGCATCGGCCCGACGTTTCGAATCCAGCCAGCTGGTCGCCTTGTCTACCACCGAGTTGAACCAGTCGCGTTTTTGCTGGCCGGTGTCTTCGCGGGCAAAGACAAAATCGCCTGGCATGGCCGCATCCGAGTTCAGGTCGACGGCAAACAGATAATCGGCATGAATGGAGATACAGGGAGAAATCGGTAATGGATTCAGCACACCACCATCCACCAGCGTTCTGCCATTAATCTTCACCGG
This sequence comes from Candidatus Thalassolituus haligoni, assembly GCF_041222825.1. Lineage (NCBI taxonomy): Bacteria > Pseudomonadati > Pseudomonadota > Gammaproteobacteria > Oceanospirillales > Oceanospirillaceae > Thalassolituus > Candidatus Thalassolituus haligoni. Next base: position 1,407,319 of record NZ_CP139482.1, on the reverse strand, counting down.
GTGCAAAATACTGGGAATTGCCGCCGAAGCCCGAATCGCCAAATCCAGCGACCCACGTTGAAACCAGACTTCTTTTTTGGCCGTCATATCAGTTGCGACTGCCGTAAAGGGAATGTCCAGATCCTCTATCAGGCAGTCCTCCAACAATTCGCTGATCATGCTGAACACACGATCACCACGAATCACTCCACTCGACAGCAAGGACACATCGACCAGTTTGAGCACATCCAGATACCCCAGCTTGCCAACCCACTCGCGAAAGAGCGGTAACTTGCCAGCGCAATAGAAACCACCGATCACAGCCCCCATGGAACAACCCGAGATACCCACGACGTTATAACCACGAGCCTCAAGCACATCCAGTACACCAATATGGGCATACCCCCGTGCACCACCGCTGCCTAACGCCAACGCGACTGTTTTCGTCATTTTTATCTCCGTGGCCAAAATACAAAACGCAAGGCAGGTACCAGACTGCCATCGGGAGGCAACGCCAACGCCGCCTGCCCACTGACATTCAACTCAGCTCCCGCATCAAAACTGGCGACCCGCAACTGCTGCGCAAGGCGGTCAGAACAGGTCTGATTCACCGACATATCATTCGACTGATAACAGTGCACCACCAGAAACAGACGCTGCTGTACGCCCTGTGACAACGACGTCAATACATTCAGCAATGGCGCACTGGCAACGCTATCGAACTGGCCATCAGTGACCTGAAATCCTGGCAGCCAACCGCTGCTGATACTTAACATACTGCTGATATCTGCACGGTTAACCACTCCCGGCAGCACGTTGTCTGAAGTCTCAATCATATCCAGCCCCACCACCGTCTGACGTGGGCCACGCTGGGTAGCGTAGACCAGCAGCAGTGTTGCCGAAGCTCGCTGAGTCGACAGCGTCGCCGCAGCAGTTGGCGGCAAATAAATCACCATATAGCGCTGTTGATTGTCCCTGCCCACCAAGCGACCGTTTTCAAAGATTTCATTGGCCCAGAAATGACTACTGCCACAATCCAGATCCTGACACTGGTACAACACTCGCGCCGACATCCCTTGTGCCAACTCATTTTGCAGCGGTTCCAGCAAGCCGTCCAGATCCAGTTTTTCACTGGATTCCCACGCCAATCGCCGTAAAGAACCGGAGATCCTCAACTCACGATCCGCAAAGGTCACCGCCGCCGCACGTTTCTGCGCCGACAACACCAGACGGAAATGATCAATCGAAGAGGTTCGATCCGTCAGCACCCGCGCCCCCACCGGGGCAACCAGCTGACTGAAACGATCGTCATCCGCCGCCTCGACCGGTAATACACACAAGACCACAAGCATCATCAGAATGACTCGACATAAGCTATCGCCGACCCGGTTATTTTGCTGCCGATTTCCAGTCACAGAACTACCTCAATACCAATATTCAATACTCATTATAGAGTACAGCGTAACACGAGCCATGCCCGCGACTGCGGCAATCATATCGACCAGCAACAGCTTTACTACAACGCAGCGTTCCAGATTGCTACACTGCCGGCTTCGAATTCAGCGACACCGAGTCCCCATGTCACGCCTTTATCCTATATTGCTGCGATCCCTGCCTCTGACACTGCTGTTTCTGGGAGGTTGCCAGGCCAGCTTGTCAACTCGACCGGATACTCAGAGCAAGGCATCGCTCACCTATTCCAATGAGCAACAAGCAGCCGTTCAGGAACAATTGGACAATGCCAGCAACGACTATTTTCAACAGCTGGCTGACCGCTTTCCTGAACGGGCCAGAGCACTGGGAATAGAGCCTGAAGCCGCCTGGTCAACGCTATCCGCCACCAGCCAGAACGGCATCTATCAGCAGCTGCAACAACAGAAGCAACAATTACAAAGTCTGCCGCTCGATGCTCTGCCAGCACAGCAACAACTGGTTGCCAGTACGCTGATCTACCGTATCAACCAACAACTGGACTGGCGCGACTGCGACAACAACAGCATGCCACTAGGCAGTGAGCACGACTGGCTTAATCTGCTTGAAACCAGCCTGTCGAAAGATACTCGGGTCGATAACATCCCCGGCTTCCACCGTTACCTCAAACGCCTTGAATCCGCTGCGCTGCTGTTGCAGCAATGGCAGCAGCAAATCAGCGAACGCAGTCAGCGCCACGTCGTCATGCTGGGCAGCAGCCGCAAGCGCACCTTGCGCCAGCTTGACCAGATGATGTCTGGCTACCCGTTTACCGACAGCCCGGAACCATCTACCCTGTGGCGCGATATTCAAACCCGGTTGACACCGCTGGATCTCTACCCGTCCAGTCACGAGGTACTCGAAAGCAAGGCCGCCAGCATCCTCACCAACCATTTATTACCCGCCTTGCGGGCACTGCGTCATCAACTAGCTGAACTGCCCGTGCAAACCAGCCTGAGCTGGCAACAACAGCCCAACGGCGACGCCTGCTACCGTTTGCAATTGACCGAGATGGGCAGTGCAGAATCTCCCGAACTGTTACAGGAAATATCCAAAACCCGCCTCTCTGCCATACAGCAACAACTGGTTCAAGAGCTGACCCTGGATCCAGCCCAAACACTGGCTCCCCAGTTGCGCGCCTGGTTGGCATCACACCGGATACAACCGTCACAGCCCCAGCAGGCCACGCGTGAGCGCTTGCAACAGCTGAACCAGCAGCTCCCCCAGCTGTTTGCTTACCTGCCCACCACAGTGCTGGTGATTCAACCCAGCCAGGACGCCAGTGTCATCAGCCCCTGGTATGAAGCCCCCAGACCAGCACTGGAACAGCCGGGTATCTACTGGACCGTCGCCAATCACCCGGCCAGCAGCTGGCGTTGGCCACTGGATCTGTACCGCAATACCCTGCCGGGCAAACACCTGCAAGTAGCACTGGCGCAGGAAAACACGCAATTGCCCGACTTTATGCGTGCTCCCATCAACGACGACTTTGAACCGGGCTGGTTGTCCATCGCCGCCGAATTGGCAGCCGATCTTGGCGGCTATCAGAATGCCGGAGAACACGCCTGGGTATTGCTGGATGAAATGGAACAGGAGCTGAATCTTATTCTGGATATCGGCATCCATCTTTATCAATGGCCGCAAGACAAGGCCATCCGCTATTGCCAGATCAACAGCTTTCTGTCGGAACAGGATTGCCAACAACGCCTGCAACAGATAATGGAAGCACCCGGACGCCTGGCTCGTCCGGCAATCTCGCGCGCCAACCTGCTGAGCCTGATTCAGTCGGCTGAATCCGAATTGGGGAAAGACTTCGTCGGCCAACAGTTTTATAGCGACTGGCTGGCAGCCGGACTGCTACCACCAGCACTGTATGGCCAATGGTTGAGGTTATGGGTGGCGCAGTAACAGAACAACCAGACAGTACGGGCGCTTGTCCGTATTGTCGAGGTCGTGAGTAATGTGGGCTACCTGAGCGTTTTGAGTCGAGTTGTAACGCCGTGCGCTTGAACCCCCTAGCGGTTCCCGTTACGGAATACCAAACGATTATTCACATCACGGCTGCTTTTGATACGCTCACTGTGATCAATAGCCTGTTGCTGTTTGGCCATACGATCATACAACAACACATTGACGGTGGCCCCCAGGTTCATGCAACCAATGGTTGGAACATAAACCACAGCATCAGCCACATCAATGATGGACTGATCGACAGATCCATCTTCCGGGCCAAAGATATACAAGGCATGATCAGGATGAATAAATTCCGGTAACGGAGTTGCCCCGACAGCAAACTCAACACACACCAGCGTCCGATGCTGTCCGGCCAATTCAGTAAAAGACTCAACCGCGCTCAGTTCAATATGCTGGCTAGCGTTCTTGGTATCCTGATGATATTTTGCCGCTCGCGCAAATCGCTTGCCGGTATAATAAATGGCACTGGCACCATAACAACCGGCAGCACGCATTACCACACCTACATTAGAAGGGCTTTTGGGGTTGCATAACGCAATAGCGGACGACCTTGTTTGTTGCACGATGTATTCCCAATACTGGTTATATTCGAGCGCATCATACTAAAAAATCCCCCTTTTATAAACCGGCAGCTGAATATCAAAAACACAAAACCAGAAATTTCACAGGAATACCTGGCTCCTGCACTCCTGCACTCCTGCACTCCTGTATAGTAGCCAGCAGTGTCCATTGCATTCCCACATAATGCGTAGAAACAAGAACAGTCTATATTTTACCAACCGGGCCTGAGTATTAAAAATATAAAATCAGAAAGCTTCATCGTACTGAAAACAGATAATAAAAAATAAAAATTCAAATTTTAAAAAATTTAGTTTCCCAGAGCAAGTACCACACTCAGGCCTGCTAACACTTCGTAGCACTCCAGTAGCCCGTCGTTATCTGAGCGGCTACTGGAGGCCGTTATTATCGGTGCTGTGCAGTTAGATCTGTTACTTCACAGGTGACAGCAGGTCTGGATTGGTCACCAGGTTTCTGACACCGTGTGCGTGATCTTCATTAAACACATTACCCTTGCACCACAGACCAACCGTGGCAATGTTCACCTTGGCTACCTTGGGTCTGACACTCCATGACACTTGGAAAGGCGAACCGGCTTCATTGTAGCCAGGGCCTGTTGTAGAACCGGCATATTGCACCGGGTAACCAGTATCAGTCGGTATATTCAACGCTTGATGCACACCATTACGGACACCCTGTTGAGTCAGCTGGCCAAAGTCCAGAGCACTGCTGTCATTTACCAGAACAAACACCTGTGTTTCTACACGCAACTGGGGATTGCCGATCGATTCATCCAGACAAGCGCGCGCCCAGAGTTGGCCCAGGGGCAACCTGTGCAGTTGAATGCACATAATGAACCTCAATCGTGTCTCCCGGAACCAGGCTGCCATGCTCACTCGGGCAAATATCTTCGGTAACGGCTGTGAGTTCACCAGCACTCAGTGACCCAGTATATTCATAACCACTTTGATAACCATGACCATCGCCATTGCCAGCATAGCGGGTAAATTCCCCCCCCTTGTGCTCGGCATTTTTGTGGAAGTGGATATTACACAAATTCATATATTCAGAGGCAGGAGCCGCACTGAATACACGGTTGTTCTTACCATCAGTTATATCAATATCACGAGGAGATTGAGGGCCAAACCCCTTACCTGCGGTATTTTGTGCCAACATGTGCTGCCACCACCTGATCGGAAACCGGCTTATGCTCAGCAGTATGATGATGTTCGACACTGGCACAGCTCGCCAGCAAGGTCGTCGACGTAAGTAACACAGCAATTTTTGTTCTCATATTTATCATACCCATTATTAGTGAACGATAAATATTAATTCAGATATTCTGAACTTGCGACCAAAACAACAATATAAAATAAAATTTTTACCAGGACGCCAAAAAAGCGCCCTAGTTCAATCAATCAGTGCTGCGCAATGCCATTAACGTAATTCGGATTCTTCATGCAGGAGCGGTGATCAATGACACCCAGCGGACGCAAGCATCCTCCTACAGATTTCTATAATTCTTCGTCCCCGGTGAAGTCAACGGCAGTGCAGGTCACCTTGAATTCCAATACCAACTCACCTGCCATACAACTGTTGGCAGCCACCGCCATCAAGCCATTTCAGTACCAAGACCCCGTTCCAAAGTCATTAAAATATTTCGCCATTCACATTCAGCGCCTCCTCCAGGCTGGCATAGCTCATCAGCACACATTGGCCAGAGTACTGTTTTCTCAGCTGATTGATCGCCATCAACAGTAACATTACCAACTGAAATGCTTGCAATAACGACTCAGGAGCTCCGGCGTTTTGCAGATCATCGTAATGCTCCGCAGCAAACTCATAAGCTTCCGTTTCCCGACGTCGCCAGTCCTCCCCCTCCGACTGTTCCAGTGTGTCGAATACCTGATGCACCTGGCCTACCTGAATGGCAAGATCAGGACGTCCACGACTGAACAGACCGTTGTCATAACTGCGTAAAAACAGATCGGCCCAGGTAATCACCGAATAGCCACAGCCTGCCGTCGGCAAAGTAGGGTGAAATGGATCGCGCTGTTCACAAATAAACCAACGCTCTGAACGACCAACGACCGATTCGTTGTCTGCTACAGGCTGGCGCCACAAGGTGGCGGGCAGCAGTGATGATTCTGATCGACTCATAAAGTGTCCCTCGTTGATGTCTGCTTGGATAGACTTCAGCAAGGATCAGGCCAGTAAGAAGAAATGGCTTTATTTCAACGAGTTAGATAAAAACACAAACGCATCAACACAAAAACGGCAAAAAATCGCCGCCAAAACCTGCAGGTCAGCGCCAGAACTCTGACAGCGTAAAAACACAACCGGGAAAAAGAGGCAGGACAAGGCAATATGAGAAGCGATACGGGACGCACAATGAGAGAACTCCTCAGAACGTCAAACAGCGGCCAATCCTCCGCGCCGCTGCCCCACCAGAAACATGCAACAAATGCCGAAGCCAGTCGCATTAACCGGCTCCTATTTCTCCTCCAGATCAAACGTCTTTTCGCTTAAATGATGGCGTAACCGGTGAATCGCCACAAAAACCACCACCACAATCACCGGCAAAGCGATACCTTTAAGCATATAGGGATCAACCTGCAAGCCAAATGCCTTGAGACCATCCGCACCAATACCCACCAACGCCAGAATGTAATAACAGATCACTACCACCGACAACCCTTCGACCGTTTGCTGCAACCGCAACTGCAACTCACTGCGTTTGTTCATCGACGTCAGCAAACGCTGGTTCTGCTCCTGAATCGACAGATCCACACGAGTGCGCAGCAAACTGGTTGTGCGGTGAATACGACGCGACAAATCTTCCAGCTGATCTCGCACCGAATTACAGGTTTTGATGCCTGGCGTTAATCGCCGCTCAAGAAATTCCCGCAAACTCTGCACCCCGTCCAGCGGCTCCTCTTTCAACTGGTCGAGACGGTCACGCACCAGATCGTGATAGGCCTTGGCCGCCGCAAAACGGAAATTGGTATCTGAGCGATAACGCTCCACATCCGCTGCCAACTGTGACAATGACTTCAACAAATCACGGTCTTCAAACTGGTTTTCCAACTCCGAAATATTCTGGATCAACTGCGCCAGACTGGTCTCAACCCGAGTCAGCTCATTGCCCATTTTACGCGCCACCGGCAACGCCAGCAGCGACATCAAACGATAGGTTTCCAGCTCGAACAAGCGCTGCACCAAGCGCCCTGTCTGATACGGATTCAACCCCTTGTTCACCGCCACAATGCGACCAAAGCCATCACTGTGTAAACGAAATGCCGTCCACACCAACGCCTGGCCGCTGGCGACGGATGCACCCGATACCCGCTGCCCTTCAAACCAGTCGTACAACTGTTTTTCATCCGGCGTATCGTTCACCAGCGACAGATTCACCGCCACCACCAACTCACCCGGCATCGCCGCCAGCCAGTCTTTTGGAATAAACGCCAGCGCATCAGTCGCAAAAGGCTCCTCGGTCGCGACGATAAAGGTAAAGTTGGCAAACTCCAGATGGCGCTCCCAACGTAACTCAAAGCCCCCAAAATCCTGATACAAACAGGACGAATCCGGGTCCGGTGCTGGCACACTGTAACGGCGACACAACTCCACCACATGGGCATGCAACTCCTGCCGATTATCGTTCAGCTTGACCGTAAAATGAGCCACCTGGCAACTCCCCTCAATTACCGGCGACGGGCGATTATGCAGCTCCTCGTACAACACCGATCGCATTGGATGAACGTTGAGAGACAGACTGGGACTGGCGATATCCGGCGCATGTGGACTACTGATCATGAGTCGATAACATCCTGAATTGTCGAAAAATAATGCCAGCCTACAGGGAACAACACCCTGTCGCCAAGGTGTCTATTAGACCCAATACCGGAGAGCTATTCCTGCTCTGGCAAGCAAGCAGCCTGAAAATCTGACCGGCAGAACTCACAACCAGAACAAAACCAAACCGGCCTGGCACTATTCAGGTCGCTGTCGATAAAACAAGCCTAACAACCGATAGACATCAGGCAAGGTTTGTTTCATCAACTGAGGTGCCTCGAAAAACGTTTCACTACACACCGCAAAAAATTCCGCCGGGTTTGACAGCGCATACTCATCCAGAGGCAACACTTTATGATGCAGATAAGCCTTGTTCAAACCGTCCCACGCTGCTGTAAACACATCGTGCCATTCGCCAGGGCGCATATCAGGATGCATCGGTGGTGCGCCATTGGCGCCATCACGCAACATATCCAACGTATGCGCCAACTCATGAATCACCACGTTACTGGCCTTGCCATGACGAACGCGCTCCCCGCTATGTAATACCGAATCCCACGACAGAATGACCGGCCCCCGCTGCCAGGCTTCGCCACTCAATCCCGGTGCCTGTGCGTGAACCACCCCATCAGCGCTGCGATAAGGCCGGTTGGGAACAAAATCGCCCTCATAAACAATGACCGTTTGCCAGTGGTCGTACCACGCCAGGCCAAGATTCAAAACAGGCACACAAGCCATGGTGGCAATTTTCAGACACATCGCCTGAGTCAGTTCAAAACCGCCACCGGCAGTAAAGTCCTTATGCACCAGCAACCGAAACGTCAAATGACGTAGCTCATCGCGCTCACGCCCCTGATAACGTGCCATCACTGGCCAATCAGCAACAGCCGCCTCCCACTGCTCTGTGGTAAACCCCTGCTGGTTAATACGCCGAACTTCCAGCCAATGTTTGATTGCTTTCAACAACATCGTATTTCCTTCAATACCCGTCACCAGCCTGAGCTGTTTTTAATCGCCAGGTTTTAGTCGCAGGTTTTGTTAAAAGGTATGTATTTGCGCGGCAGAAAAATAGCAATGACGGTTGCCGAGTAATAACGACTACTTTTTTACAACCAAATTTACAACCGAAAGCCGCCGTCTTCATCGAGCAATTGATCCAGCGAGACGGAGAGATTGCTGGCAACGTCCTGTTGCCAGCCAGTCAGCCAGTCACTCAATGGCGAATCTTCCGGAACAGCGTGTTCAGCCGCTTGCAGTTGCTGCAATGTCAGGTCGGAAAAAAAATGGTCAAGGGTGAGCAGACGCATATCGGGCAACCATATCCAGCTGTCGTCCTGGCTTTTGGTCACCCAGCCCGCCTGCTGAAAATGCTTCAGCAACGCCGACAGCTCTGCTGCCGGAATGCTGCGCAAGCGCTGCCGCAGGTCGCGTTCACTCATGCCCTTGCCTGCTTGCTGGCCCTGGTAAAGCGCAGCAGCCAGAGCCAGTCGTTGCCGTAACGGGTCGCGCACCGAGCGCGATTCCGGATGGCTGAGGGCATAGCTGAGTTCAGCACCAAACAGCAACAGCATCCAGCTGAGGTAAGTCCACATCAGGAACAGCGGAACAGCGGCAAAAGCACCGTAGATCAGTTGGTACGACGGAAACATACCGACGATTTTGGCGAACAGGTATTTGCCGGTTTCAAACACAGTCGCCACCACCAGCGCGGCAATCACGGCATCTCTGGGGGGAACCTTGCAGTTGGGCACCATCATATAAACAAAGGTGATGGCGGCCACGGTCATCGACCAGGGCACCAGCCGGGCAAAGGAAGGAATCGACGCCGTCACGTCCATCCCTTCTGGCAATACGCTGAGCGAGGCCAGCAGTGAGCTGACCGCCTGAGCAGCACCAAACAGCAACGGCCCCAGGCTGAGGACTGCCCAGTAACGAAAGAAGCGTTGCAACGTCGAACGTGAGACTTCGACCTGCCAGATTTTATTGAACTGCTGTTCGATGGTTTGCAGCAGCATCAACGCGGTAAAAAACAGAAATACCACACCAATCCAGGTCAGCTCGCGGGCCTGCGCACTGAAGCGCACCAGATAGTTGGAAATCATGTCACTACCCTCAGGCATGACGTAGGCCAGCAGGTTAGTGTGTGCTTGCGCACCCCATTCTTGCAGGGACGGGATGGCACTGAGAATAGCGTAGGTCACGGTAATTACCGGCACCAGGGCAAACAAGGTGGTATAGGTCAGGGCGGCGGCATCGCGCCTGCGCTCCATGGATTCGAACCGTTTGAGGGTTTGCCAGATCAGTCGCAGTACCCGGCGACCACGGCGGAAAGCGGTGAGCATCTAGGGCTTCCTTGTTACAATCGCTGCCAATTGGTTGACAATTTGAGAGTGTGCACAGCATGAGTGATATACAGATCTACCACAATCCCCGTTGTTCCAAGTCGCGGGAGACCCTGAAACTGCTGCAGGACAAAGGCATTACACCCGTGGTCGTGGAGTACCTGAAAGACGTACCGTCGGAAGATGAGATTCATCAGCTGATCCAGCTGCTCGGCTTCAGCAGCGCCCGTGAGCTGATGCGCACCAAAGAAGAAGAATACAAACAACAGAACCTGGCCAGTGCCGATGAAGCCACTCTGATCCGCGCCATGGCCAACACCCCCAAACTGATAGAACGCCCGATCGTCATCAACGGCAACCAGGCCCGTATCGGCCGCCCACCAGAACAGGTGCTGGAGATTCTTTGATGGCATCTGCCCCGTATGTATTGGTGCTGTATTACAGCCGCCACGGCAAAACCGCAGAGCTGGCACGGCTGATCGCTCGCGGTGTTGAGCAAGCCGGAATGGATGCTCGCATTCGCAGCGTGCCGCCGGTATCACCGGATACCGAATCTTCATTGCCGCCGGTGCCGGATACCGGTGCAGTGTATTGCAGCCAGGATGATCTGCGCCACTGCGCCGGATTGGTAATGGGTAGCCCGACCCGTTTTGGCAATATGGCCGCGCCGCTGAAATACTTTCTCGACAGCACCAGTAGCCTGTGGCTGAGCGGTGCGCTGGCCGACAAACCCGCCGGAGTATTTACCTCAACCTCATCCTTGCATGGCGGTCAGGAAAGCACCCTGCTAACCATGGCATTGCCGTTATTGCACCACGGCATGGTGTTCGCCGGTATTCCCTATCGTCATGCCGAACTCAGTGATACCCGCTCGGGTGGAACGCCTTATGGCATGAGCCACTGGGCCGGTGCCAACAATGAGCAAGCTATCAGCGCGCCAGAAAAAGCCCTCTGTCTGGCCCAGGGAAAACGGGTTGCAACGCTGGCCACCGCCCTGCTTAACAGTCACGGAACGGGAATCTGATATGACCCAATTACCTGCCGCTAGCCGTCCGTTTGTTGCCAAGGCAGCACTGGCCTACCGTGTACTGGTGAGCAGCTACATTGCTATGTTGCTGGTATTACTGGGCGCGACGCTCAGTCATCCACCGCCAACCGCCGAACCCGGCCTGATGCTATGGCTAACCGGTATTGGCATCGCGCTATTCAAGGCCTTGCCGCTGATGCTGTTTATACCCGGCCTGGTGGCACGCTCTCACAAGTCAGCTTCCTGGCTGGCTTATATGATTTTGCTCTACTTTGTGGTGTCGGTACTCGGAGTCTTTACACCAGGCAGCGGCATCTGGGGTTGGCTGCTGGTGCTCGCCAGTCTGGCGATTTTTGTCAGTGCGATTCTGTTCACCCGCTGGCAGAAGCGAGTTGAGGCAGGCTTGTAAGGCGTCATCCTGGGAGAGCGGGCCGCGCTGTGCCGTAATCATCAATCGTCACCCCACGCGTCTCATCCAAGGCGTCATCCTGGGAGGGCGGGCCGCGCTGTGCCGTAATCATCAATCGTCACCCCACGCGTCTCATCCAAGGCATCATCCTGGGAGAGCGGGCCGCGCTGTGCCGTAATCATCAATCGTCACCCCACGTGTCTCATCCAAGGCGTCATCCTGGGAGGGCGGGCCGCTGTGCCCGCCAACCTCCTCCATCCGAATCCGGGGTATTTTACAGCGCGAGTGCGGTGATTTCCCTACGGATCGGTAGCGTCCAAACGGCTACTGGTCGTCTTCCCACTCACCATCGGTGTCGTCATCGGCGATTTCAGTCAGAATGGCGGAGCCACACTTGGCACATTTGCCTTCCACTACCACGACGCCATCCATTTCATATTCTTGCGGCTCGACCATGCCGAGGTCGGCTTCCATACACTCGTTACACCAGGTCTGGCTCAGGAAAGCATCCTGGTCGTCTTTTTCTCGGGCAAAAAAATTGCGTTCGATGCGTTCCATTTATTTCTCTCTCAGGTCAATCGGGCCAATACCCGCCAATACGGTTTTGTACCGGCATTCGACGGGCATTGTAGGGGATTTCCGCTGGAAGGGAACATCTGCGGGTTGTTCTGTTTTGCTAAAATTTTCTATTTTTTCGAAACATTTGACGATATTTATCCGCTTTTTAAGAAATGAATATCCCAATAGCATCGACACCAGTATCAACGCCTGTATCACGCCCGTTGCGGTGTTTACTTCCGCTGCCCGACTCACACCACACCACACCCACACTCTCACCACACTCACCCCGCAGGAGAACCATATGATCTACTTTCGCCCCTCGCAACAACGCGGCCATGTCAATATCGGCTGGCTGAACAGTTTCCACAGCTTTTCGTTTGGTCACTACCATGCGCCGGAGCATATGGGTTGGGGATTATTGCGGGTGATCAACGACGATACTGTGGCTGCCAGCGCCGGGTTTGAAGCCCACGGTCATCGGGATATGGAAATTATTTCCTATGTACTGGAAGGTGCTCTGCGCCATCAGGACAGCACCGGTAAAACGTCCGTATTGAAGGCCGGAGAAATACAACGCATGACCGCAGGCAGTGGAATTGTGCATTCCGAATTCAATCAGTCCCCGGAAGCTCAGGTACACTTTCTGCAGATATGGATTCACCCAAACGAACGCGGGCTGGAGCCTGGGTATCAACAGCGGCAAGTACCACAGCAAGGGCCTCTGACTGCGATTGTGTCGCCCGATGCGCGGGGGAACTCACTGAAGATCCATCAGGATGTGGTGATCTCCCGGCTGCAATTACAGCCGGGCGAGTCCATCACCTTGCCGGTTGGCAGCCGCGCCGGGTATTTGCATATGATTGAGGGCAGTGCCGCAGTCAATGTTGTCGATCAACCGCTTGGGCCAGGGGATGCCGTGGGCATTATGGCGGCAACCGGGCTGACGCTAAGCGCAACAGCTGACACTCACCTGACCGCGCTGTGGTTCGATCTGCCCGCTTTCCATCGTCCGGCCTGATCGTCAGAACGGTCGATTTTTAATCGCCGTCATTTCGAGCGCAGTAATTTATATATGTCCCCTATAGACGACTGCTCCCAAAGGAATAGATGATAGCGGCCGCTGAATAAAACCTGCCCGGCAGCCAACCGGGTTTATCTAACGCTTTCTGAAATACTTTCCAGGTATCGTCATGCTCACCCTCCACCACCTTAATAACTCTCGTTCCCAGCGTGTGCTCTGGTTATTGGAAGAGCTGGAAATTGATTACCAGATTACCTTGTACGAACGCGATCCCCACACTCTGCTGGCACCAACCAGCCTGAAGGCCATTCACCCGCTGGGGAAATCTCCAGTGATTACCGATGGCGACTTGTCGCTGGCAGAGTCGGCGGTGATTCTTGAGTATCTCAACGATGTCTATGGCCAACGGCGCTTCTGGCCCGGGGACAGCCCGTCGTCGTTATGGCAATGCAAATACTGGCTGCATTATGCCGAAGGCAGCCTGATGCCCTTTCTGTTAATGACGCTGGTGTTTCAGCGTATCAAAGCCGCACCCGTGCCCTTTTTTGTCCGGCCTGTCGCCCGTGGTATTGCCAACAAGGCACTCGACAGTTTTGTCTCGCCCAATCTGAGCAGCCATCTGGATTACGTCGAACGGCATCTGAGCAAAAATGAATGGTTTGCCGGTGAGCAGATGTCGCTGGCGGATTTTCAGATGAGTTTCCCACTGGAAGCCGCCTTGCAGCGAGGTGCAAGCGCCAAGTCGCACCCACACCTGGCGGCCTGGGTAGCACGAATTCACCAGCGCGATGCCTACCAGCGTGCATTAACCAAAAGCGGGCCGTACGCCTACGCCTGACGGGGGTCAGTGGCTGACCGAATGCCGTATCACAACCCTGCCAGTTCGGTCAGCACCGCATTGCTACTGGCATCAAACAGTGAGAAACGGGTACGGCTGTCACTGGGGGTAATCCCGACCCAGCGTTTGAAGGCGCGGCGGAAGTTGGTACTGTCGTTAAAGCTCAGGTGCGCGGCGACCTGTTCGTTGTTCCAGCCACACACATACAACAGATAAAGGCTCATATGCAGCCGTGACTGATCCTGCAATTGCTGAAAATGGCAGCCATGCTTGCCCAGTTTGCGCTTCAGGGTTGCCGGGCTCATCTCCAACCGTACGGCCATGTCGGGGAGCGTCATCGGTTCACGCACCCGCTCCAGCAGCAGCCGGTACACCCGTTCCGGCAACGACGCCGCTGGCAAGCCTGCCAGTATCAATTCACATTGACGCTGAGCCACCTGATAGGCCGTCGCCGACCCTCGTGGCCACTCCTGATCGAGCCACTTGCGCTCGATCACCATCACATCCATGCCGAGGTCGAACCAGAGCTGGTCGCCCAGATTCACCTGATACTGTTCTTCATAATCCGGGCGGCCATAACTGAAACCGTAACGCCAGGGCAGTCGTGTGGCACTCATCCAGCGACTGAACGACGTCAGGGACGACATCGCCGCCTCGACCAGAAAGCGGCGGTCGCCCTGATAGTTGCCCAGGGTCAGCCAGTGGACGTAGCAATAACGCTCATCGGTGACCACAAAGGGCGTTACCCAAGGAGACAGCACCCGCCGGTAACTGACCAGCGCGTCCAGTGCCTGACGTAATGACCCAGCATTACCCAGCAAGCTGCTGGCGCTATCGTAGTGCCCTGGCCAGAGCGAGGCACCCCAGCGAAACGACAATTCCGGCTCCTTACTGAGCTTGCTGGCATTACCCACCAACAGCCCCGCCTGAGTTGCTGACATCATCACCTGTCCTTGCAAAATATCTTCATAAAACAGGCCGGTGCCACGCAGAATCTTGTGGCTGCAAATATCACGGGAACGTAACAGATCGATCAACAACGCTGGCTGATAATGCGCAGCAAAAATACGCTCATCGCACTCATACCAGGTGGGTGTCGTCATTTCAGGCAACCTCGCCAAAACCGGAACCCGACTTGGCATTGGCCAGCGCCTGGTTGGCGCGTTTGATCAGCAGGTCGGACGGTTCGCCCTGCCAGTCTGCCAGGCCGATACTGATGGTCTGGTAAAGGGTTTCGCCGCTGGTTTTATGCTTGTAGGCAAAATGCTGCACGGCCCGGCTCAGTTCGGCGGCAATGCTTTTGCCCTTGTCTACACCGGTGTCTGGCAGCAGTACGGCAAAACGGTCGGCGGCATAACGGCAAATCAGGTCGTCCTGACGCAGGTTCAGCAGCATCAGTTCCGACAGTTCATACAGCAGGGCGTCGCCTTCCCGATGACCATGCAAACGGTTCACCTCAGCAAAGCGATCAACATCCACCATCAACAACACCATCTTCTGGGCGGGCAGCTGGGTCATCACGCCTTGCAGTTGTTCTTTCAGGTAGTCAACCCGGCCCAGCTGGGTCAGGTTGTCGATAAACCGATGCTCCCGAAACAGCTGTTCACGCTTGCGCAGTTGCTGATTGATCGACAATTGCTCCTGATGCCAGTGCACCAGTCCATAGGTCAATAGCATCACTCCCACGGGCATGGCGCCGGATTCGAGCCACTGATCCCAGAACTGCTCGGCAGGCAAACGGATAAATTCATCCAGGTTGTCCTGCCACATAGCCAGAAACATAAACCCCAGCCCCAGAGTCAGCAAATCGGTCACCCGCCCCGCCGGACGGCTGCCAAGAATCAGCATCATCCAGACCGCCAGCGCAATCGCGGTGCCGCCTTCGCCCAGTACATCCAGCCAGTCAATTTCTGCCCACTGTTTGGCGTCGCCCATGATCAGGCTACCAACCAGCCCGCCAATGGCGAGGCCAAACACCAACAGCAATTTGCGCTGGTGTATCCCCAGAGTCGAGAACATCCCCAATCACCTATCCAGACCGTTGAGTTACCGGAAACACACCTGGAACTACCAGCCGATGTGTCTCTGTGCGTGGTCGGCATTAAAACATGATCATCCGGTTACGGGGCTTCAGGGGTCATATCGGCTCAGTAAAAGTTGCCGTAAATCCGATGAATTTTTTATGACAGCCAGCCTGGGGGCTGGCAGGGCGATTCGAGCCAGTTAATTCCGTGAGTCATAGCAATAAGGTTCATTTCAAAGACCCGCTTCGACCACCAAACCATGGGTTAATTTGGATCATTACGACATCAAACCACGGCTTTTTAACACTCCTTTCCGACCACCTACGTGGTTGCCAAAGAGACGGTAACAAAAGTGTCACAGCCAATTTCTACCGTCGCGACTCCTGACAAGAGACTCACTCTCGCCCCAAGGCCAGCTAACGAGACTGCCCGGGCCAGAGCCATTATTTCAACGGAGAGCAGAAGTGAAACTGTTAATCAAACCTCTGGTAGCCAGCATTGCCCTGGCATCTGCCGCTCTGGCGCAAGCCGATGGCATCGTCGAAGGCCGTATTATCGACGCGGCTTCACAAACCATTTACAAAGGTGCGGTTGTGCGCCTCGAAGAAGCCAAACGTCAAACCCTGTCGGGTCAAGCGGGTCGCTTCCGTTTGCCACCAGTCCCCGCCGGTGACTACACCCTGACCATTACCCTGGGCGACAAGACCCTGGATTCCCGTCGGGTTACCGTCATCGACAACGACGTCACCAGCGCCAACGTGGTGGTTAACGAAGGCGACGATATGATCGACGAAGTGCTGGTCTTTGGTCAGGCGGCACGGATGCAACGCGCCCTCGATCGCCAGCGTTATTCCGATCGTATTATCAGCGCCGTCAATGCCGACGCCATCGGTGAACTGCCCGATTCAAACGCGGCAGAAGCCTTGCAGCGTATTCCCGGCCTGTCGATTGAACGCGACCAGGGCGAAGGCCGCTTTGTTCGTGTGCGTGGTATGGGATCAGACTACAACTCGGTATCCATCAACGGCACCCAGATTCCAGCACCGGAAGCCGGAACCCGTTCAGTGGCGCTGGATGTGATTCCATCCAATCTGATCAGCTCGCTGGTGGTCACCAAGTCTCTAACGCCTGATATGGACGCCAACTCTATCGGTGGTGCAATCGAGATTGAAAGTATCTCGGCACTGGATCGTGAAGGGTCGTTTTATAATGCCGACCTCGAATACAGCTACGACGAACTGACCGACAACACCAACCCCAAACTGTCTCTGGGTGGCGGTACGACCCTGGCACTGGGGGGCGAACGTCGTTT
The DNA here is from genome assembly GCF_041222825.1 of Candidatus Thalassolituus haligoni. Lineage (NCBI taxonomy): Bacteria > Pseudomonadati > Pseudomonadota > Gammaproteobacteria > Oceanospirillales > Oceanospirillaceae > Thalassolituus > Candidatus Thalassolituus haligoni. Next base: position 1,390,009 of record NZ_CP139482.1, on the reverse strand, counting down.
GGGTATCGCCGCTGCGGCCAGCTACGAAAGCCGTGACTTCGGTTCTGAAAATACCGAAACCGGCGGCAAGTGGGATGGCGATGAGCTGGAAGAAATGGAAATGCGCGATTACACCATCAATCGTGAACGGATTGGCGCGGCACTGAACCTCGATTATGAGCACGACATCAACAACGCCTTCCACCTGCGCACGCTGTATTCAGAATTCAGCGATGACGAACAACGCCAGGCACTGGTGGCGGAATTTCAGCAACTGGTCATTGAAGATGGAGAGGAAGAGCGTGACGGTACTTCCCGTGCTTCCGGTGACAGCGGCCTCGGCGAAGTCGCCCGTGAACTGAAGGATCGTAAAGAAACCCAGACCATCAAGTCGGTGACCCTGGGTGGCGAACACTTTATCAACGACTGGACTGTCGAATACGACCTGGGTATGTCCAGCGCCAAGGAAGAAGAACCGGATTCCATGGACAGCGCTGTCTTCACCGCTGACGTAGATAACATTGGTTTTAACGGCAGCAAAAAACCCATCCTGTTCGGCAGTGAGCTGTACGATGCCAGCAACTTTGAACTCGACGAAATCGAACGGGTACACAGTCATTCCACCGATGATATGAACGTCGCCAAAGTCGATATCACCCGCGACCTGATTGTGGCGGACTACCCGGCCATGGTGAAGTTTGGGGGCAAGCTGAAAAGCCGTAAAAAACACATGGATGTCGACATTCGCAAATATGAAGCCGATGACATTTCCATGTCCGATTACGTATCCGGTAGCGTCGACTACGGTCTCGGCAACTTTGGCCCAGCCTTGAACGACAACCAGTTACGTGCGCTGATGCATACCCTGGCAGCAGACTCCGAAGCAGAAGCCGCTGCCGTGGCAGAAGGCTTTGTTGACTCACTCATTGAAGACTACACCATCGAAGAGGACGTCAACGCTGCTTATGTTATGGGCCGTATTGATATGGATGAACTGCAGCTGATTGGCGGTCTGCGTCATGAACAAACCAAACAGAAGAGCAAGGGTTACCAGATTAATGGTGACGATAATGAAGCCGCTGTCAGCCGCACACACTTCACCAACGACTACTCTCATACACTGCCTTCCCTGCTGGCCAAACTGGATGTAGCGGCCGATACCCAGGTGCGAGCGGCCTGGACCAATTCGGTTGTGCGCCCGACCTTCGAAATGATTCGTCCAAACGTGGCCATTGACGGTGATGAACTGGAAGCGGGCAACCCCGACTTGAAACCACTGGAATCCAGTAACCTGGATCTGGGGATCGAGCACTTTATGGGTAACGCAGGGGTGATTTCTGCCTTTGCCTTCTACAAGAATATCGACAATTTTGCCTACGAAACCGACGTCGCCAACGATGCCTATTACAACAGCCTGGCGGGGGAGGAAGACACCACCACCACCACATTTGAAAATGGCACATCCGCGACGGTAAAAGGTCTGGAACTGGCTTACTCACAAAAATTTGCCACACTGCCAGCACCGTTCAATGGCTTGTTATTGTCTGCCAACGTGACCTTTGTCGATTCCAAGGCAACGATCACATCCGACGATGGAGACGAGCAACTGAGCCGTACCATCAGCTTGCCGAAGCAGTCGGATACCACCGGCAACCTGGTGGTCGGGTACGAGAACGACACCATCAGCCTGCGTCTGGCCGCCAACTACAAGTCCGACTATCTGGACGAAGTCGGCAACCTCGAAGACAGCAGCGGAGACATCAAACAGTCATCGCAAACTCAGGTGGACTTCAACGCCTCCTACAAGCTCTCCGAGCAGCTGAAAGTACGCTTCAAGGCCGCCAACCTGACCGATGAACCGTATTACACCTACCAGGGCAGCGAACAATACAATGCCCAATATGAAGACTACGGCCCAACCTACAGCCTGGGTGTGAGCTACTCCAGCTTCTGACGCCAGCTCTGCACCGGTACTGCCGGTGCCGCCCACAACCCTGGTGACGTTTCGCCGGGATTGTGGGGATTGTTACGTCTGGATACCCGCGTTGGCACCTATCGGGTTATGCCCCATTGCTACAGAGAATTGTTATGACAGTACAACGACACACCCCCACATTACTGAGCATGGCCATGATTGGCCTGACGCTCACGACCCTGTCCGCCTGTTCGGGTCTGAGTGCCAGCTCGGAATCGTCAACGGCCTCAACGACCCAGGTTCAGGCTACGGCCTCGACCATGACCAAGACAATAACCACTGGGGAACACCTGCTGGTGTTGCCGGGTCATCACTCTTTCAGCATTGGGCCAGACAGCCCGGCGCAACTGACCGACACCCAGACCGGCCAACCCGACTGGCAGGCCAGCTGGCGTGGCGAACTGCTCGATGCCCGCGAAATGACAGCAAACGGCCAAACAGTCATCAAGATTGTCAGCCTCGACCAGCAGAACCAGTTACACCTGCTGACGCTGGTAGCCAGCACAGACACGAAGAGCGGTTATACCCTGCAGCAAGACGCCGTCAGCGCACCCTTGCAACAGCCACTGGAAGGGCTGTGCTTGTACGCACCGTTAAGCAATAGCCAGCCTGCGAACCTGCAACTGTTTTTGCTCGGCGAAGACGCCATGGCCCGACAGCTGGTATTAAACCCGGCTGCAAACGGTTCAGCTTCACCGCCGCACACGACTCAACTGAACACCACCCTGCTGCGTCAGTTCGCCACCGCACCCGGTGCCCAATACTGTGTTGCCGATGACCAGCGCGATACGCTCTATATCAGCGAAGAAAGTGTCGGTGTATGGCGTATGAACGCACGGGCAGAAAGTGATGCCGCCCGCGAGATGATCGATCTGACTCACCCGTTTGGCCATATTCAGGGGCAAGCCGGAGCCATCACCCTGAGCCAGGGCAGCCTGTGGCTGGCCGAAAGTGAAGGACATCGCTTGCACCAGTATCAACAGGATAACGGTCGTTATCTTGGCCACACCCTGCTGGCCGAGACCATCGCCATCGATACCCTGCTGACCTTGCCGCAAGATACCCGGGCAGGAGCACTGGATAAACACAGCGGCAGCCTGATCACGCTGGAGCTGCCCTCACTGCCTGCCATTGAAGTAACCGATGTGATCACGACCGTAGTTGCCAATGGCGAGACTCAGCCGGTCAAAAAAGCCGGTGACGCCGCCGATGATCCAGCGATATGGGTAAACCCGAACCAGCCAGATGCCAGCCGTGTTCTGGGCACCAACAAAAAGCAGGGGTTATACGTCTACGACCTTGATGGCACAGAGTTGCAGGAATTACTGGTGGATCGGGTCAACAACGTCGATCTGCGTCAGGGGTTCCACTATCGTAACCAGCCAATGGACATCGCCGCCGCCAGCCAGCGCGATCGCCACTCCATTGCCCTGTTCCGCATCCAGCCGCAAACCGGTGTGGTCAGCAGCGCAGGAGAAATCGTCACCACTCTGGACGACGTCTACGGTCTTTGTATGTATCAAAACCGTGCCCGCCAAGTATTTGTATTTATCAACGATCAGGATGGACGTTATCAGCAGTACCAGATTCTGGATAGCGCGACTGGCTGGCAAGGCCAGTTGGTGCGGGAATTTGCCGTCGCCAGTCAGCCAGAAGGTTGCGCCGCTGATGATCGCGCCCAGCGGCTGTTTGTTGGTGAAGAAAACCGCGCCGTCTGGACGCTGCCAGCGGAGCCGGATGCCACGACCGAAATGTTGGAAATAGCCAGCGTTGGTGAATGGCTGCACGCCGATATCGAAGGCATGGATATTTATCAGACCGCCACGGCCAACTATTTGCTGGTATCCAGTCAGGGCAACGACAGCTACGTACTGTTCAACGCTACTCCGCCGTATCAGTATATCGGTCGTTTCCGCGTTGGCCTCAACGCTGCCAAAGGGATTGATGGCGCGTCTGAAACCGATGGGCTGACCATCAGTTCCGCCTTTTTGGGCGATCAATACCCGTTGGGAATGCTGGTTGTACAGGATGGCCGTAACCTGATGCCGGAACAAAATCAAAACTTCAAATACATCGACTGGCGCGAGATCAAGACCCTGTTTGACTTGCAGTAAGCGGCACGCTTTAAATAAGTTAAATAAGCGCTACTTAAGTTAGTCAGGTAAAAGAACCAGCCGTCTGGCTCAATACGGATCAAACAATGAGCAATTCAGGCCAGTGTGCGACGATCGAGACGGAAGAGATGTCTTACCAGCTCGGGGGTTGCTAGCGTTAGTGGGGCGGTGCCCCTCAAGCTCGCATTGGTAATGCTTTCCTTCATAGAAGCAACGTTGGCCGGGAGCAATCCCGGCTTTTTTTGATTTTTTGTAGCCTGGTTTTACCTCACCCTGCCAGCTCATCCAGCTGGCGTTCTGCTTCAGCTTTTATCGGGCTGCTGCGTCAGTACTGCAGCCAAATCATCGTCATCTGGCATTCCAAAGCTGGACCAGGATTCCACCACCTTGCCATCGGCATTCAGCAGATACTTGTAGAAATTCCAGCGTGGTGCACCAGCCTGGCGGGCCATTTCCTGAAACAACGGATGCGCGTCAGCACCCTTGACTGGTACCGGAGCCATCATGGTAAAGGTGACACCGAAGTTCTTGAAACACACGTCTGCGGCTTCTTCTTCGGTCTTGGCTTCCTGATCAAAACTGTTGGACGCCACGCCAATAACCACCAGGCCACGATCTTTATAGGTTTCATGCAGTGTTTCCAGGTCGGCAAATTGCCCGGAAAAACCGCAATGGCTGGCAGTGTTTACCAGCAGCACCGGGCGACCGTTAACGACGTCGCAGACATTGAGTATCTTGCTGCTGTGTAATTGCTTCATCTGTTGATGGAACACCGCCGGGCAGACTGCGGCTTGAGAGCGCACCTGCGTGGCGGGTTGAGCAGCGTCGCTGGCCAACACCGGAGCTGCCTGCAACAGCAACCAGATCAGCAGCAGGCTGGCCGCCAGCAACAGCCAGACCGAGCCAGACCACGACGGTGTTATTGCCACTGGTTGCGGCACATGGCGTTGCCGCTCTCGCTCTGCAGCGGCGCTGTCGCGGCGTTGTCGCAGGGCCTGCTGGCGGCGGTTTGCTGCCATACGGGAACGTGTCATATCAACCTCCAACGAATTATCTGACGTCAATAAAGTTATACATAGTCTATACAAAAAAGCGTCAAAACAAGGGTTTTCGTTCGATAATGGCACACAGCGATCACTATCAGGATGAACTCCGCGATAACAAGCCGGATTCACCCTTTCTTGCCTGCTCCTTCGGCAATACGTTTGACCACGCGGGAAGCCGCCACAAAACCAAACGTCCCCGTCACCATAGTGGCAGAGCCAAAGCCGGATGCGCAGTCCAGCCGGGTGCTGTCGCCCGCAAATGCTTTCATCTGGCAGACCGAGCCATCCGGTTGCGGATAGACCAGCTGTTCCGTGGAAAAGACACAGGGAATGGAATAATTACGGCTGGAGTTACGAGAAAAACCATACTCCCGCCGCAGCAAGGAACGCACCTTGCGAGCCAGCGGGTCATTGGTGGTTTTATTGAGATCGGCAATCTGGATTTGGGTCGGATCAATCTGTCCACCCGCAGCGCCTGTGGTTACCACCCGAATCTTGTAACGTTTGCAAAAAGCCAACAGCGCCGCCTTGTTCCTGACACTGTCGATGCAATCCACTACGTAATCAAAATGATCGTACTGATCACCCGGTGCCAGTATCGCTGCCATGTTTTTGCTGGTGAGAAAATCCTCAACCGTCTGAACATCACACTCAGGATTGATTTGCAGCAAGCGTTCATGCATCGCTGCGACTTTCATTTGTCCGACGCTGCCCGTCAGGGCGTGAATCTGGCGATTGGTATTGGTCACACAGATGTCGTCCAGGTCGATCAGTGTCAGGGCACCAATTCCAGAACGGGCCAGTGCCTCTGCTACCCAGGTGCCGACACCGCCAATCCCCACCACGCACACACGCGCACGCGATAAACGTTCAAGGCCGGAAACGCCGTACAGGCGGCCAATGCCACCGAATCTGTCTGTATATGCTGGAGTCACTGCTACCTCTGAATGCTACTCGTCATCGCCACCGGCGAGAGGCGCAAGTATATCAGAGCTGGGAAACGCGGGTTTTACCGGGAAATCGAAGCCAGCGAGAAGTCTGACTGATACGTTGTAATGGAATTTCTTCAGCATGAAATGCGGCTTCAAGCACGCGCATTTGTTGCGGCTCAATCAACCCCAACAACCCTTGTCGCAACTGTGGAATGGGTGCAATCCGTGCGGTCAGGGAATCCACCAGCAAAGCAAGAAAGTCGGGCGACAGATGCGCATGGTCGTAGTGATTGATCATCAGAACAGTGGCGTCATCCTGCAATTCGAGGGAGAGGTTATCGCCTTTGAGTAATGGGCCTTTGATGGCAGAGAAGAAGGTATCGAGGTCTTGCTGGAAATGGGAGAGATTATGGGACGTGGCGGCAGCGGCAAGTGCATCCATCCAGAGTTGCCGAAAACGCCTTGGCGATACCTCATCTTCGACAACTTTCAGTTCAAGACGGGTGCCTTCTGTAACTGCACCCTCTTCTGTAACCGCGCCTTCACTGACCGATTCGACGTCATTCAGAGCAACCAGAAACCAGGACTTTCCCAGTAACTCGAAGTATCCGTACGTCTGTTCACCGGCAGCCAGTACCGGAGTCGTCAGTACCAGCAACATCATGAGTACCGATATACGCTTCATAACTACAGCCCTACTCGGATTGAAATGGCTTGGGAATCCTTTACCTGTTGACCAGGAAAAACCCTGTTTCACGACCTGCCCTACGCTTGGTGTAACAAACGCGGCTGTAAAAACAAGCAGTCACATGACCTGTCGTGCCTTTCTGTATTCCTTTCAGATGATCCAACGTTAGCATGACAAATTGGAAACAGGCAGCGCCGTTAACGGGTATTCATCACAAAACGGAAAGGAATGTCGAACTCAAAATCTGGCCCCAGCAAAATACCGGGCAACTCGCGATACGGTGCGGCCCGTTCTGCTGCTCGTACCGCTGCCGAGTCCAGTACGGTATGCCCGGAAGTTTCACTGATAACAGCGGTTATCAAGCTGCCATCCCGATTCAACTTCAGCGCAACCCGCGCAGTCCCTTCCAGCCCGCGCCGCAACGCCTGCTTGGGATACAGCACCTTGGCATTGGCACTGGTTAACAGATCGCGATAATAACGCGCTTCTGATTGCTGCCGTTCGATCAGCAATGCTTCCTGTTTTCTCTGCTGCGCTTGCCGGGCTGCCAACTCAGCGGCTGCCTGCTCTTCTGCCAGGCGTAACGTCTCCTGCTGTTGGTCTGTCGATAACGCCTCCGCCACCGGATCAGATAAAGCTGACAATGGGGTCTCATCAAGCTCCGGTATATTCATCATCTCCATGCCGGGTTCCGGCTGCGACTCTGCTGGTGCCATGATGTCCGGGCTGGGTTCTGTTGCAGCCGGAGGCAATGTCACTGCGGCAACAGTAACTCCAGCAACAGTCACTCCAGCAGCAGTCACTCCAGCAGCAGTCACTCCGGCAGCACTACCCTGGCCCGCAATTACAACGGCAGCAGCTGAAACTGATGGTTTGGCGCTATTATGTTGCTCAACCGTAACCCAGCTTTCGATCACTTGCTGACGCCCGGCGGCCGGTTCAATTGCCAGTAACCGGGCCTGTTGTTCAGCTCGCTGGTTGGCCGACATGTGAATCAGATCATCCTTGAATTTTTGCGAACGCGGGTACTTGCCCACCCAAACCGTCACCAGTGCCCGTACAAAACCGGGATCATCCAGCTGTAGCACGTCAACCGCATTGATAGTCACCCGCGTCTCACCGGTCTCGTTCGAGATCAGCAGCTGATCTCCCATGAGCAGATCATCTTTCAGCAAGTGCATAAACCGGGTGACCTGGGTAACCCGCTGATTCATTTCTGCTTCGCTGAGATTAATGGCCAGGCCCTCGTTCCAGAGGCGGTAGAAACGCCTGGGGGAGAGTTCATCTGCCAAGATGCGCATTTCCAGCCGCAGTGGCTGGGCAGAATTCAGCCAGGCTTCACTGTTGGCGCTGTCGCTATAGACCGATGCCAGATAGACATCGTTATCGAGACGCCGATAAACAGCGGCGCCCTGCAATTCGAGCGCTGCAGCTTCAACCACCGTCACGGATAACAGTACAACAAGGAACAGGGTAACCAGGCGCATAACAGATCTGTCGGTAAGGTGCGTTGAATCAGTCTAGGAGCGAAAGGTTACAGAATCTTGTCGTGCAAAAAACGGCCTGGCAATCGATCCGGTGATCAACACCGGTAGGGATCATCAAACCGCATTGAGATTTTTGCTGCCGGGGTGGTAGCACCTTGCGGAGGAGTGTCAGAGAGGCCAATTAATCCAGATTCACCAGATGAATCTGGTCGGTAGACAATGCCAGGCTAGCGGTAATGCGTTGCAACGTATGGGGATAACGGATGTCATGCAGGCTGATGCCCGACAGCACCAGCGTCAGTACCTGATTGATACCACCCCAGTTACCCGCCAGCGAGCAACTGTCGGTGATGTCGCAATCAGACTCAACGGTACTGCATTCCGTCAGACTCACCTTGCCTTCAAAGGCTTCCACAATCGCCAGCAAGGGAATCTGTTCCGGACTGCGCGCCAGTCGGTAGCCACCACGAGAACCACGCCGGGCCTGTACCAATCCGGCATCGGCCAACACTTTCAGCACCTTGCGGGCGGTCGGCAACGACACGCCGATACCGGTGACAATGTCGTCAGTGGATTGCTGGGAACCACCGCTTTGTGCCAGATGGTTCAGCACCAACACGCCGTAATCGGTCATTTTGCTGATTTTCATTGATGACTTTTACCCACTTGCCGTCCGTCACCCCCGTTTCAGGAACAACCCGAGCGGATACGGAAACCGGTTTATCAGCAAAGCATACCAAACTGGTATTGATTCTGGTAATACCGTGAGTACTTGAGTAGAATGCTGGGACTAACGAAATGATGATATCAGCACAGCCGGATCCATACTGGCCTGATGTGCCCGGTTACCACCGCATAGCAGTTGGCAAGCCCTCTTCTCGCGGTTTGCGACCAGGAACGGAACGATGTCATCCGACCGAGAGATAGCGCCATGACCGATACCATAAATCCCGTTCTGACCGACCCCGTACCAAATCAGGAAATCCATCAACGTTTCCGCAAGGAATACGCGGCTGGATTTATCAGTGATATCGAATCAGATACCCTGCCGCCCGGCCTGAATGAAGACGTGGTGCGGTTTATTTCCGCCAAAAAAGGTGAACCCGAGTGGATGACCGAATGGCGGCTGAAAGCCTATCGCGCCTGGCTGGAAATGGTCGAGCCAGAATGGGCTCATGTCAGCTATGACAAGCCGGATTTCCAAGCACTCTCTTATTATTCAGCACCCAAAAGCATGGCCGATGGGCCAAAAAGCCTGGATGAAGTGGATCCCAAGCTGCTGGAAACCTACAACAAGCTGGGCATCCCGCTGCACGAACAGCTGATGCTGGCCGGGGTCGCAGTCGACGCCGTCTTCGACTCGGTTTCTATCGCTACTACCTTCCGCGACAAACTGGCGGAAGCCGGTGTGATCTTTATGCCGATTTCCGAAGCCGTGCACAAGCACCCGGAACTGGTGAAAAAATACCTCGGCACCGTCGTACCGCAGCGCGACAACTTTTATGCTGCCCTCAACTGCGCTGTGTTCTCCGACGGCTCATTTGTCTACATCCCCAAAGGCGTACGCTGCCCGATGGAGTTGTCGACCTACTTCCGTATCAACGAAGCCAAAACCGGCCAGTTTGAACGTACGCTGATTATCGCCGATGAAGGCTCACACGTTTCCTATCTCGAAGGCTGTACCGCGCCGATGCGCGACGAAAATCAGCTGCACGCCGCCGTAGTGGAACTGATCGCCCTCGACAACGCCGAAATCAAATACAGCACCGTGCAAAACTGGTATCCCGGTGACGAAGAAGGCAAAGGTGGCATCTACAACTTTGTTACCAAACGAGCCGTTGCCCATACCAATGCCAAGGTCAGCTGGACCCAGGTTGAGACCGGTTCAGCCGTCACCTGGAAATATCCGAGCTGCATCCTCAAGGGTGACAACTCGGTAGGCGAGTTTTACTCGGTCGCACTGACCAACAACTATCAGCAGGCCGACACCGGCACCAAGATGATTCACCTGGGCAAAAACACCCGCTCCACCATTATCTCCAAGGGTATTTCTGCCGGTAAAAGCCAAAACGCCTATCGCGGTCTGGTGCGCATGAATCCGAATGCCGAAGGTGCCCGTAACTACACCCAGTGTGACTCGCTGCTGATTGGCGACCAGTGTGGTGCCCATACTTTCCCTTACATCGAAAGCAAGCACCCGTCAGCGGTGATAGAACACGAAGCAACAACCTCTACCGTCAGCGACGACCAGCTATTCCTGTGTCGCCAGCGCGGCATTGATACCGAAAAAGCAGTGTCCATGATTGTGAACGGTTTCTGCAAAGAGGTGTTCAAGGAACTGCCGATGGAGTTTGCCGTAGAAGCGGGCAAACTGCTGGAAATCAGCCTTGAAGGGTCAGTGGGATAATTCATTGTCGGAGGTCTGAGGCCAGACGCAAAACACCGAATCATGTCCGACGTCTGGCATCCGGCGTCCGTCCAAAACACATTAAAGCGTCCGACGTCTGGCACCGACGTCCGACTACAGAAGACAGGAACCACCATGATCAGCATTAAAAACCTGCACGCCAAAGTCGAAGACAAGCCCATTCTCAAGGGCCTCAACCTGGACATCAAACCCGGTGAAATCCATGCCATCATGGGTCCTAACGGCGCAGGCAAAAGCACACTGGGTAATGTCCTGGCGGGCCGCGACGGTTACGAAGTCACCGCCGGTTCGGCCACTTTGAATGGCAAGGATATTCTGGCACTCAACGCAGAAGAACGCGCTCGCGAGGGCCTGTTTCTGGCATTTCAGTACCCGGTTGAAATTCCCGGTGTTTCCAATCTCGAATTTCTCAAAGCCTCCGTCGATGCCATTCGTGCCTACCAGGGCAAGGAACCGATGGATTCGGTCAGTTTTTTGAAAATGGCTCGGGAAAAAATCAAGGCAGTGAATCTCGACCAGAGTTTCCTCAAGCGTGGTGTCAACGAAGGTTTCTCCGGTGGTGAGAAAAAGCGTAACGAGTTGATGCAAATGATGATGCTGGAACCTTCCCTGTGCATCCTTGATGAAACCGACTCCGGTCTCGATATCGACGCTCTGCAAGTGGTGGCAAATGGCGTTAATGCCATGCGTGATCCCAACCGCTCTTTCATCATCGTCACCCACTACCAGCGCTTGCTCGACTACATCATCCCGGACTACGTTCACGTCCTTGCTGATGGCAAGATCGTCAAATCCGGTGGCAAGGAGCTGGCGCTGGAACTGGAAGAGAAAGGCTACGGCTGGCTGGAAAGCGAGGCGCAATAACATGGTAGAGACGAATCCGGCTGCCAGCTTTCAGCAGCAGCAACTTAATCAGCAAGATACTATTGCTCCCCTGGACTGGTTGGCTGACATTAACCATGCCGGTCGTGCAGCCTTTGCCGCTGCGCCGTGGCCAAATCGCAAAACCGAGGCGTGGAAGTATTGCTCGCTGAAAACCCTGGCGGCAGACAGCTACAGTGCTGCTGTTCCGGTTACACCAGTCGATGCCGATACGCTGGCCAGCACCATCACCATCGCCGGGCTGGACAGCTACCAGCTGGTACTGGTGAATGGCCAGATCGATACCGCATTGTCGAGCGCCCTGGCACTGGAACAGGTGGTGCTGTTTGCCGATGCCACTAGCGAGCAACAAGCGCGGATTGTCGAGCGTTTGTCTAACGCCCGTCATCAATCGAATCATCACCTGTTTAACGACCTTAACGACGCCGCGCTCAGCAGCGGCGTGCTGATCACCATTGGTCGTAACAGCCCGCTCGACAAACCACTGCAAATCTGTTCAGTCAATACCGGTGCCGATCATGCCTACAGCATCAACAGCCGAGTATTGGTGGAGCTGGAAACCAGCGCCGAGCTGACACTGATTGAGCAGTTTGCCTCCGTAACACAGAGCAGCGACAACAGTTTTACCAATAACCAGACGGATATTCTGGTCGGCGATAATGCCCGCCTGACCCATTATCGTCTTAACCAGATGCAGCAAGCCGCCGCCTTTATCGGTACCAGCCGTATCGATCTGCAACGGGATGCCCAGTACCTGGCGTTTCACCTCGGACTTGGCTCGGCGCTGACCCGTAATGACCTGGTGGTCAACCACAATCGTGGTGGCTCACACTCGGAAATTTCCGGTGTCTACGTCCCCCAGGAGTCGCAACTGGTCGATTTCCACACCTGTATCGAACACGTCGCTGCCCAGTGCACCAGCAATGAAGTGTTCCGCGGCATTATCAACGACCAGGCCAAAGCCGTATTCAACGGCCGCATTCATATCCACAAGAATGCCCAGAAAACCCTGGCGGAACTGAGCAACAAGAACCTGTTACTGACCAACAAGGCCGAAATCAACACCAAACCGGAACTGGAAATCTACGCCGACGACGTTAAATGCGCCCACGGTGCGACCGTTGCCCAACTGGATGACAAGGCCCGCTTCTATATGCAAAGCCGGGGCATCAGCGAACAGGAAGCCCAGGTCATGTTGAGCTTTGGTTTTATCAACGAACTGCTGGAAGCGCTGCCACATCCCGCCGTTGGTGACTGGTTACGCCCGCTGCTGGCGCAGCGTTTTGGTCGTGTCCAGGCCTTTACTCACGAGCAGATCGAGGCACTGTCATGATCGACGCCTATTCCGCAGAGACCCGCCGTTACATCGACAATATCCGCCAGGATTTCCCGGCGCTGCAACAGCAAGTGCATGGCAAGCCACTGGTCTATCTCGACAACGGTGCCACCACGCACAAGCCAAACGTTGTGATCGAAGCCGAAGCGACGTTCTATCGTACGGTCAACTCCAACGTCCACCGCGGTGCCCATTACCTCAGTGACGTCGCGACCGAGCAGTTCGAAGGTGCCCGTAAAGTCGTGCAGGAATTCATCGGGGCGTTAAAACCGGAAGAAATTGTCTGGACCCGAGGCACTACCGAAGGTATTAACCTGGTGGCATCCACCTGGGGCCGCAAGCACATTGGCAAGGGTGACCGCATTCTGGTCAGTGAAATGGAACATCATTCCAATATCGTGCCCTGGCAAATGCTGTGCGCACAGGTCGGCGCAGAACTGATCCCGATCCCGGTCAAGGATAACGGCGAACTCGACCTGAACGCCTTGGCCGAATTGATGGAGCCACGGGTCAAGCTGATCTCCGTTGCGCACGTCTCCAACGCCCTTGGTAGTGTCAATCCGATTCCGGACATTGTCCGTATGGCACGGATTAACGAATCCGTGGTGATGGTTGATGGTGCCCAGGGGGTCTCCCACTTTGATGTCGATGTGCTGCAGCTGGATGTCGATTTCTATGCTTTTTCCAGCCACAAGTTGTTTGGCCCGACCGGTATGGGTGTGTTGTACGGCAAGGAAGAACTGCTCAATGACATGCCGCCCTATCAGGGCGGTGGTGAAATGATTGAACACTGCTCTTTTGCTGGCACCACCTACAACCAGTTACCCTACAAGTTTGAAGCGGGCACCCCCAATATTGCCGGTGCGATTGGCCTGGCTGCTGCCATCAACTACCTCAACGGTCTCGATCGCAAGGTACTGGTCGCCCAGGAAGAGGCTCTGATCCAAAAAGCCCACGCCATGGCGCTGGAGTTGGGTGGTATCCGTATCATCGGCGAAGCGGCCAAAAAAGCCTCCGTCTTCAGTTTCCTGCTCGACGGTGCGCACCCTGCGGACGTCGGCACCCTGCTCGACCAGCAAGGCATTGCGGTACGTACCGGCCACCACTGTGCCATGCCATTGATGGAACGCCTTGGCGTACCAGGAACCGTGCGGGCCTCGATGGCGTTTTACAATACGCTGGATGAAGTGGATGCCCTGTTCAAGGGGCTGGAAAAAGCCAAGATGTTTTTGCTGTAATGATTCGTGACCGATTGAGGACACACACATGAGTATTGAAACCTACGACCCGAACGCCGCTGCCGAAGTCAGCATGACCGACGCGGCGATTCAACACGTGCGCAAAATGTTGGCCAAAAATAATGACAAAAGCGGCGTGCGTCTGGCTGTCAAAAAGAGTGGCTGTTCAGGATTCAAGTACGATATTGAATTTGTTGATGCTTCCAGCCCTGGCGACCAGGTAGTCCAGGTCGCCAGTGACGTGATCCTGTACGTCGCCGAAGATGCCAGAGCCTATGTCCGTGGCACCGAAATCGACTTCACCAAAGAAGGCCTGAACAGCATCATCAAGTTCAACAATCCCAATGCCCGTGATTTGTGTGGCTGCGGTGAATCCTTTTCGGTGTAACCTTGCCATGTCTCCTTGGTATGTACCTTTTCAGGTCATGAGGTCATGCTGAGGTGCCATCCATGCCACAACTGCTGAACGTCCGGAGATATTGCACTGACCCGGCGTGATGCCGGTATCAAAACGGCACCCACTCAGCAAAATTTCAGCGACAGGTAGCTTCATTTATGGAAAAACGCATGGTCGTTTCGCTGGCTGCATGTCCAGCGCGACAGGTTCCTTCCGGTATTCCTGCCACCATTCCGCCCGGTGTCTTTGTCACCATCAATCAGGCACTGGGTGGCAATTATACGGTCACCGTTAACGGCAACATGATGCGGGTTGATGGCACCGATGCGGCCGCGCTGGGCCTGCAAGCAGAACAGATTGTCTTCGAGGATCACGGCGATAACGTGGTTCGGAAAGAACAGGTTGAGCAAGCATTACGGACGATTTTCGACCCGGAAATTCCCATCAATTTGCTCGACCTGGGTCTGATTTATGGCATAGAGATTGACGGTCATCAGGTCAACATCCGCATGACACTGACCGCACCGACCTGTGGCATGGGACCAGTACTGATTTCCGACGTCAAATATCGGGTCGCCAAAGTCCCCAATGTCAGTGCCGTCAACGTCGAACTGGTGTTTGAGCCACAATGGCATCGTGACATGATGACCGAAGAAGCCCAGCTTGAAGCAGGTCTGTTTTTCTGACAGACCCTGTTTGCCTCGCCTGCCGGATACTTGGCTTGATGTCCATTATCCGGCACGCCTTGTTACCTCTGGCTATCTTGCATACGACACCTGCCCTTGAGACAAACACCGCATGAAAATGACCGAAACCCCTGAGCAAGTTGTGCTCGAGCCATCTGCAGATCCTGCCAGCGCCTGTCTGATCTGGCTGCATGGCCTGGGAGCGGACGGCTACGATTTTGTGCCGGTGGTACAGCATATGGCGAGCTTGATAGATACATCACAACTGCGCTGTATTTTCCCCCATGCCCCCAAACGGCCAGTCACGATGGCCGATGGCGCAGCCATGCGCTCCTGGTACGATATTATGGCGATGACGCCAAAACGCACCATCGACCCGGATCAGCTGGCCGACTCAGTGAATCGGCTGTATCAGCTGATTCAACAACAAATTGATATGGGCATACCTTCCTGGAAAATTGTGCTTGCCGGGTTTTCCCAAGGAGGGGCGGTTGCTTATCAGGCCGCAACCAGCTTTGGTCAGCCACTCGGCGGGCTGATTGCTCTGAGCACCTACATTCCCGATGGCACTCGGGTGAATCCGTTCAAGGTTCATCCTGCCAATAGCCAGCTGCCAGTCATGGTTGCCCATGGCACGGTGGATCCGGTTGTGCCGATCTCGCTGGCGATGGTGGCGCTGGAACAGCTGCGCCACAACGGCCTGCAACCACTCTGGCGCAGCTATCCGATGAAGCACGAGGTTTCGTACCCGGAAATTGAAGACGTCAGCCGTTTTCTCAGTGGCTGCTTGGGCCAAAATCAATCCTGATGCAAGCGGAATCGCTCTGCCAGCGTCATCAGATTGCCCGCCAGTTCACGCTGCTGGCCACCGGTCTTGCGCATAAACTTGCCGGTGGCCACGGTCGACTCTGATGAACGCTGAATAGCCATCATGTTCTGGCCCAGCTCTTTATTGGTCGTCACCTGCTCTTCTGCCGCTGCGGCCACCTGATCAGACATATCCCGGATACTGCGGACAGCGGAACGTATTTGGGCCAGCTCTCTGGCGACGGTACCCGACAGCTCGACCGTTTGCCGCGCCACTTTCTGCGATTCTTCAACAGAATGATAGGCGAGCTGTGAATCTTGCTGGAAACGGCCAACAATCCGGCCGATTTCGGCAGTAGACTCTTGTGTTTTTTGCGCCAATGACCGGACTTCATCCGCGACAACAGCAAACCCCCGGCCCTGCTCTCCCGCACGGGCAGCTTCAATCGCAGCATTCAGCGCCAGCAGGTTGGTTTGCTCGGCAATAGCCTTGATCACCTCCAGTACCCCGGCAATGGCATCACTGGAACGGTGCAAATCCTGAATCACCTCCGCCGCCTGATTCATCTGGGTATTGAGGTTTTCAATACAACCCAGACTGAGATCGACCGTTTCACCGCTGCTGTCGGCCGTTTGATTGGCCTGGCTGGCCTGGTCAGCCACTTGCTGGATGCTGTAGGCAATGTCCTGCGTCGCCTGTTCCAGCTGACTGACAGCGGTCGCAGCACTCGAGGTTTCATCCTGCTGTACCTGCATCCCTCGGGTACTCAGCGAAATAGTCATGTGATTCTGAATAGCGATCAGGTTCATTTCTGTCGCGCTGATGGCAATCTGGGAAACGGTTTCTTCCATGCGCTCCAGTAATTGATTACAGGCGGTCGCCACTTCGCCCAACTCATCCTTCAGGTAGACCGGCACCCGCTGAGACAGATCGAGTCCCTGACTGATGGCCACAATTTGCTGATGCAGCACCTTGACCTGACGATAAAACATGCCGGACACCAGTAGCGTCAGCACGGTAGAGAGGATCAGGAAAAACAGCCCGAGCAGAATAATGTTCCAGTAAGCACGGCTGACGTCCGCCAGACGAGACGAGGCCGTATCCAGCAACACGGCTTCGAGTCCATTCTCCAGTACCTTGAGTTGATTGATACGTGCGGTCGAGGCAGCAAACCAGTCACTGGCGGCCACTCCGAACCCGCCCGTAGTGGCATATTGATGCGCCATCGCACGGTAGTCCGCAACAGCACGCTGGAAGGCCGATCCCAGAAAGGCGTCAAATTGTTGTCTGCCTGCGGCATTGGAAAATTGATAAAACGAGTCAAGATAGGCGCTTTGCTCGGTTTCCAGACGGATAAAACGGAGGTACAAGCCCGCTGAAAACTCGTTGGCACCAAAGGCATTACTCAACACCGCACGCTCAATACCGGCGCGCTCTTTGCCTTGCAGCAAATTGTAATAGGCCTGCAATTGGCGGGAAATCGCACCATCACTGGTATAGTCCGTCGCAATCGCCGACAGCGCCAGCAAGTGGCGGATAATACCGGTATAAAATGCCAGCGCATCGGGCAAGTCGAGTGCCAATCCTGCAACACCGGAGCGTACATCAGCCAAACGCTGCAAGTCGGCTTGGGCGGTCGTAATCACCGCAGCTACCTTGGGATAGTCAGACAGGTCAGTATGATCGAGCAGCACTTCCCAGGCTTGTAATTGGTCATCACTGACACGCCGTTGTTGCGGCAGTGTCTCACTGAATGACGTGCCCTGACTCCCCAGGAACCCGGCCGACAGACCACGTTCTTTTTGTAACTCATGCGCCAGCAGACTATTTTGTCTGGCCAGATTAACCAGCACTGAAATCGCCTGCATTTCGCTTTTCTGTACCGACCTCACACTCACATCTTCGGCCAGTAAATACACCAGAGCAATCAGAGGCACAGTGATCATCAGTAACAATTTACCTTTTACTGACAAGCGTGAAAGTAAGCTCATATCTGTTCCCTCTGTCCTTGTACGCATGTTGTTCCACATGGCCATAAATAATCAAACTCTTTTCAGACTAGAGGATGTTGCTGAAAATGCAGCACGTCACCCGTCTGAGATTGAATAAATCACTCGCCCAGCGATACCGGTTACTGACTGGTCAGGCATCGTGAACGATGGTTTGGCAATCCGTACCCGCAGCATCCGCTGGCAGTTGTATCCCCATATAGCGCCCTCTGCCCTGCTGTTTGGCCTGATATAACTGGATATCAGCGGCCTTGATCAGATCGGCGCGATTCATGGTTAAATTTGGTTTCACCGTTGCACCTCCCAGGCTGACAGAAACCTGTGATGCCAGGGGAGATTCCGCATGAGGTATCGCCAGGGTTTCAATACTGAGGAGGATATCATTGGCGACTTTTTTGGCGCCTTGCTGGTTGGTATCCGGCAAGAGGCAAACAAATTCCTCACCGCCATAACGCGACAAGCTGTCACTGGGGCGTTTGAGCACCGCCTTGATGGTCTGTGCAACCCGGATCAGACATTGATCCCCTTCAAGATGGCCATAATAATCGTTGTAACGTTTGAAGTAGTCCAGATCCACCATGATCAGCGACAGTTCACGCTGCTCGCGCAAGTCCTGCTTCCAGTTCAGCTCCAACGTCTCTTCAAAACGACGGCGATTGGAAACGCCGGTCAGTCCGTCTTGCAAGGCACTGGCACGCAACAAGTCACGTTGAATCTTGACCGCTATATGGGTTCGCACGCGGGCATACACCAGCACCGGATTAACGGGTTTGGTAATAAAGTCCACCGCCCCCACATCAAATCCGCGCAGCTCATTTTCAACTTCCTGCTGTGATGACACAAAAATAACGGGGATATCTGCGGTCATGGCATCTGCTTTTAACTGCCGGCAAACGGTATAACCATCAATGCCGGGCATCATGATATCCAGCAAGATCAGATCCGGTTGCTGCTTGCGGCAAATTTCAATAACTCGACGACTGTCTGTTGCCATTGATACCTGGCATTCGTTTTTAAAAATTTCATTCAATACCCGGATAATCAGTGGCTGATCATCCACAACCAGCAAACGGGGCAGTCGATCCAACCCCGGAATCCATTCATTAAACGATCCTGCGGTATTCATTGATCCCCCCGCATCTGGCGCAGTGTCTGCCTGGCCTGTTCAAATTCAAGACTTCCAATCTGCATAATCAACGGCTCCAGCCATTGCGGATAAGCAGAGCGGATCACTTCTGGACAGCATTCCACCATTTCCACGACCTTCATATCGCCATTGTCCAGGCTGGCATCAAGACTGTTCAGCCAGTTTGCTATTTCCTGATCCTCTTCGCCTGTCACAGAGCTCAGGGGCCTGTCATACACACCAGGCTGGCTCGAGACCAGGCTCCCGGCCATTGCTTTTGCCTCCGGCATACCATCAAGCGCCTGCACCGCTTGCTGTAATGCCACGACAGAGCGCTCAGACAAGTGCCTCAATTCGGCGATCAGGCTATCGCTATCCGGCAGGTTGTTCCCCTCCGAACCGGCCTGCACAAACACCGGCTCCAGCGCCGCAGCACGCTTGGCCAGACCGATCGCCCCCATCGTGCCTGCATTGCCTTTCAGGGCATGCAGTGTGGCAGCGGCCTCGGGCCAGCCCGCCGACTGCAGCTGCAGCGCCAGTTTTTCCAGCAGTACGCCAAAATCTTCTTTTATCGTCGCCAGCAAACGCGTGTAGATCTCCTGTTTGCCACCGAAGCGGCGCAAAATGGTAGCAAGTGGCTCGACCAGTACGTCAGTCTCACCACCACTTTGCTGGTCGTTCGCCATTACCGGTCGGGACGGAGATCTGGCAGGATCAATGGTAGCAAGAATGGCTGTGACGATACGATCGAGATCGATCGGCTTGCCCACATGCCCATTCATACCCGCCTCAATACATTCAGCATAGTCATCCAGTGACACATTGGCGGTCATGGCCAGTATCGGCAATTGTTCCTTGCTGACACGGGTACGAATCAATCGGGTCGCTTCCAGGCCATCCATGCCGGGCATCTGGATGTCCATCAGTACCAGGTCGTAAGGTCGCGCATTGTCGCTAACGCGATTCACGCCTTCCTGTCCACTTTCAGCCAGATCCACCCGAGCGCCCTCCAGTCGTAACAATTCACTGACTATTTCACGATTGATGCCGTTATCTTCCACGACCAGTAAATTCACGCCCTCAAGCCGGGGTTTGGCCAAGCCGGTGATGACGTTGTCGTCGATCTGCTTGCCGTTCAGCAGCTCGTTGGCAACGTGATACAATTCTGCTGGCGTCACCGGTTTACAGAGGAAGGCAACCTCTTCTGCCGCTTCGGACAAGGGCTGACAATGATCATCCAGGACGCCAAGGACAATGACCGCAGGAGCCTGGCCCATTAATGGTGCAACCCTGAGTCGCAAGATTAATTCCTCAACCCGGATACCCACTATCGATGCATCCAGCAGCACCAGATGCACTGGCTGCTCACGCTGGTTGGCTTGCTCAATATAGTCAACCGCAGCAATCCCATCCAATGCCTGAACCATTTCCCAGTGTGCCGCTTCGCCCAGACGCATTAACGGTGTTGCCACCAGCGATTTGTTTTCAACCAGTAACACCCGGCGGGGCGGATTTTCGGCAGAGGCCAGATATGTGCTGCGATTGTCCGTCCGTTGCAGTTTTACATCGAACCAGAAACGGCTGCCCCTATCCTGCCTGCTTTCCAGCTGCAACTCGCTGCCCATCAGCTCCACCAGGCGCTTGCAAATGACCAGCCCCAGCCCGGTGCCACCAAAATGCCGACTGACTGACGCTTCGGCCTGAATAAAGCCGGAGAAAATACGTTGCTGCTGTTCGTCGGAGATACCGATCCCGGTATCGATAACCTCAATTCTCAAATCCATCGACGGTTCACTGTCGGCCAAAATACTGACCCTGACCATGACATGGCCTGACGGCGTAAACTTCAGCGCATTGCCCGCCAGGTTGATCAATACCTGCAACAAGCGCTTGCTATCCCCTTCGAATTGAACGGGTAAGCAGGGGGTAATATCAAACACCAGTTCAACCGGTTTTTGGCCCAGATTTCCTGCCATCACAACACCCAGAGTACGTAACAGCTCGTTCATATCGAAGGGGTGAACATCCAGCGCTAATTTACCGGCTTCGATTTTGGAATAATCGAGCACATCGTTTAGCAGCAGCAGCAGCGAACGCCCGGCATTCTGCGCCTTGGACAGGTAATCCGACTGGCGCTCGGTCAGCTGGCTTTGTTGTAACAGGGCCAGCATGCCCAACACAGCGGTCATGGGGGTACGGATTTCATGACTCATATTGGCCAGAAAGGCGGATTTAGCCGCACTGGAGGCATCGGCCTGATCTCTGGCATACCGCAGGTGTGCTTCATGCAGTATCTGTTCGGTGATGTCCTGATTGATGCCGGTGATACGAATCACCCGACCATGACTGGCGCGCTCGGCACGAGCAGCGCATTGGATATGCCGGATGTTGCCATCGGGCCAGACAATCCGGAACACAGTGTCAAAATAGCCAACATCCATGCAGGTTCGCAGCAACGACTCAGCCATAACCTGATCGTCCGGGTGTACTCGTTCCGACCAGCGCTCCAGTTCCAAGTCTTCATTTTTCAACTCAACCGGCTGTTGATACAGGCTGAACATACGATCATTCCAAGTCAGTAGCTCGGTATCGGTATCCCAGCTCCAGACCCCCAATTCCGCCACTTCAGCGGCCATTTCCAATTGGCTGATAGCACTTTGAACCACGCGCTGATGCTGATAGTGCTCGGATAAATCGGTCAACACGCCGACCACAATCAGACCGCCATCCTGTTCTACAGCACCAAAGCTGATCTGCGCCGGAAACAGGCTGCCATCATGACGCATCGCCTGAATTTCCTGCTCAAATGTACGGTTACTGCCTGCAAAGGCTTCGATATCGATCAGCAGTGAATGCATGAAATTATCCGTGACGGCATCGACCGACGGCGGCATCAACATGCGGATACTGCTGCCGATGATTTCCCCGGACGAGTAACCGAACAGCTGTTCTGCCGCCGGATTAAACAGCTTGATGTTACCGGAACGATCCATGGTGATAATCGGATTGACGGCAGTATCGAGAATGGCCTGGGTCGTCTTGAGGCTTTGCTGCAATTTCATTTCGGTGCGTTTGCGATGAGTGATATCAAAGACAATGCCCAGATACCCTGTCACCTCGTTGCTGTTTTCAGAGCAAATTGCCGTGACCGATACACTCACCGTCAAGCGCTTGCCCTGGCGCGTCATGTAGGTCCACTCGCGGGTTTCTGCGCCTTCCCGTTCGGGTAACGCCACCAGCACATCAAAACCGTCAACCGATACGCCGAGGGCTTCCGTCAGCTGCTGTGCCCGTTGTTTCAGTTCATCACTGTCATGAAAAATCACTGGTGTACGGATGCCAACCATCTCCTCTGAACAGTAGCCCAACATACGTTCGGCACCCGAGTTGAACAGCGTAATCACACCTTCTTTAGTGGTGGCGACAATGCCGACTTCTGACGATGAACGCAAAACGCCCTGCAGTAATTGGTTGATCCGATCGGCCTCACCAGTGCGTTGTTCGACTTGTTGTTCCAGTTTGTGCTGCAGTTCAAGCACATGCGCCTGCGCCTGCTTTTGGCGAGAAATATCACGAATGGTCTGCGACAACCCAACCAGACGACCACTGGCATCGCGGATCCCCGAGGCCGAAACCGAAACATCAATCAGCTGACCATCCAAAGCCAGACGCCGGGTTTCCAATGGCCGGACATGCAACCCCCGCTTCACCACCGAGGTCAAGATACGTTCACTTTCCTGCTGCAGGTTCTCCGGTACAATGCGCTCCGTCAGCGACGTTCCCAGCATGGTCTCGGCCGGAAAGCCCAACAAACGCTCGGCACCACTGTTCCAGCTGGTGATGATGCCATCGGCATCAGTACTGACAATGCCATCAACGGAACCGTCGACAATCGCCGCCAGGTGTTGACGCTGTGACAGGTATTCCCCGCGACGCATGCGCCCGCTGATCAGCAGATACAGCAACATGGCCAAGAGCAGGTTAACAACCGCGCCCACCACGGCCACCTGAACCGGTGAGACCAGATGAAGACTGGCAGCAAACCCTGGCTGCGGGATCACCTCTATTTGCCACTGACGGCCAAAAACCGCACGCTGGACAGCAGTCGCCTGTACTACTTGGGACGAGTCTGATGTGGATTCTTTCAGGGTGGAATAAAATACTTCCGGATGTTGGTTATCGGTTATATCGGTAAAGCGCAGACTGACAAGGGCATCATTTTTCTTCAGATCGGCCAGCACTTGCCCCATCAGCAAGGGGGCGTAACTCCAGCCAAGCAATTGTTGTTCACGCTCTTCAGGTTGCAGCGGCGTCACCGGGATACGATAAACCGGTAGCAGAATCAGAAAGGATTGCAGCCGCTTACCAGCAGTTTGTACCAGAGTAATGGGAGCCGTTAACTGCACATCACCCAATGTCATCGCTGCGATAGCGGCATTACGACGCGCTGACTCCGAGGCAATATCAAGACCGACGGCTTCAGCGTTGCCAAGCAGTGGCTCAATGTACTCAATAATAAACCGGTCGCCTTCGTGTCTCTGGATCTGGCGAATGCCAAAGTGTTCCCGCACCTTCTGTTGATCAGCAAGGTAACCCGGCAATGCTTGCTCAGAGACTTTACGTATAAACCCAAACCCCCGCGCTCCCGGAAATTCCTGATCCAGATTGCGCGTCATGGCATAGCTTTTTATTGCCAGTTCATTCAGCCGGTCGCCTGCGACCAACACCACGCCACGCATACCGCGCAGGCCATATTCATAAAGGTTAATGCGGTTAACAACCTGATCCGCCATATCTTCAGCCTGCTGCGTCAATGACTGTTGCAGCTGCTGTTGATTAAAATTTTCCAGTTTCAGCATGACCGCCAGGGTCAGCAACCCGCCAACCGTCAGCAACACAACCTCAAACACCAGATATCTGACTCGCAGGGGCATGCTCCGAAACATCTATTACCTCGTCATAGAGCCCGTGATGGAAATCGTCGAAACCGGACTCTGGGCATGCAGTAAGTCGCGAGTCATGTATTCACTATAGAAGTACATGACGTATTTGCCATTCCTTGCGAAAACGGCGTTCCCTGACTAGCCTTACTGTGATGTCAGGCGGTGATGACCCCTATCCATACAACGCACAGCCAGCCGCAAGCGACACGCTTTTTGACGCTATCCGGGCTGACTGGGCAGGAGTTTTGTTTCAGAATGAATGGCAAGAATTTTTATCTCTGGATCGGGGTCTCTGCGATCCTGTACGTTGGGTTGGCGTTTATTCAACTGTTTGTCGCGCACCAGTCAGCAAAAGAATCTCTCGCCAGTGATACCGAATCCGAGCTGAAAAGGCTGTCTACCCGCTTTGAAAACCAGCTGGCTACCGATCGCAATCACTCGGTCTTTCTCGGCAGTGTGCCGCCAATCAAAGGCATTCTGAGAGCATCGGACAATCTCGGCACCGACCCGCAGGACGGAACCTCACTGGCAGAGTGGAAGCAGCGACTGGAAACCATCTTTTTTGCCTATTTGCAGGTCAACGACCACATTCGCCAAATCCGCTACATCGGCCAACAGAACAATGGCCGTGAGCTGGTGCGAGTAGAACGCCGCAATGGCATCATTAATATCATTCCCGACAAGGACATGCAGGAGAAAGGCGATACCCGCTATTTCAAAGAGTCGATGGAGCTGACCCCTCATAACCTCTATGTCTCTTCCATTGAGTTGAACCGGGAGTTTGGCGAGCTGGATTTTCCGGTATGGCCAACCTATCGGATTGCTATGGCTGTCCACCGTGATGACAGTACGGTGTTTGGTATCGTGATTATCAATATCGATGCCGGCCCCTTGCTGGATATTATTCGCAACAATCATAAAAGCGCCGATGCCTACCTGCTGGATAACGACCTAAACTTCCTGATTCACCCCGACAAACGCCAGGTATTTGCCTTTGAGCTGGGAACGCCTTCCACCTGGCCTTCCTACTTTGGCTCGGCACCAGAGCTGAACGGCCGGAATTTGCACCAGCTGGATACCCGCTCAGGAGGGACTTTTTACTACAAGGCCCAGACCATACCCTACAACGGCGGCAAGAACCCCAGAGCCTTACACCTGCTGGAGGGCTTCAGCGATGCCGATATCCAGTCCAGCACTCTGCAACAGATATTCCAGTACCAGAGCGTATCGCTGCCGGTCTACCTGATTGCGATTATTATCGTATTTCTCTATCACCAGGCGCTTCAGGAAAGAAGCCGCAAGGCCGCCATCAATGGTCAATATCAGGCCATTTTTTCGTCATCATCAGAAGCGATCCTCAGTATTGACACACAGGGCCGAATTACCAGCTGTAACCCCGCTGCAGAACACATGTTTAGCCTGTATGCCGCCAATATTCAGGAACGCCCGGTGGCATCGCTGTTCCATGATTCGGCCAAAGAAATCACCGAGGCGATCCATGACACCATCACCAGTGGACAAAGCCAATCGCTGCTCGTTAATGAAACCCTCAAAGGCAACTCGGTGCAGCTGAGCATTAACTGCAACTGTATTCAGACGCCGGAACATATACGCGACCGGGTTTCCATCCTTATTACCGACGTCACGGAGGAGATCCGTTCCCGACAGCTGTTGGAATCAAGTAATCGGCGCCTCGAAGAGGAAGTCGCTGATCGGACACACCAGCTGGAATTTGCCTTGCAGCAAGCCCATGAAGCCAATCATTCCAAAAGTGATTTTCTGGCCAAGATGAGTCATGAGATTCGGACACCCATGAATGGCGTTTTTGGCATGCTCAGCCTGTTGCGCAAGGACACCCTGACAGAACGTCAGGAACGCCAGCTCGATATGGCCGAAAACAGCGTACGAGCACTGACCCAGCTGATTAACGATATTCTCGACTTCTCCAAAATTGAAGCGGGCAAGATGGACATTGAACATATCGAGTTCGACCTGCTGCAGCTGTTTCATTCCACCGTCTCGACCATGTACGTACAAACCATGGACAAGGATGTCGAGCTACTGGCTGACCTCTCCGATATCCAGGTCAATCTGGTCAAGGGGGATGCCAATCGTATCCGCCAGCTCCTGAATAACCTGATCGGCAATGCCATCAAATTCACCCCCCACGGCCATGTTCTGGTCAACGTCAAAACCGCTGCAGACGAGCACGGCCAATGCCAGCTTGAGTGCCAGGTCATGGATACCGGCATCGGTATTGCTCCGGAACGACAGCAACAGATATTTACCGAGTTTTCCCAGGAAAAAAACAGCACTGCCCGTCACTATGGTGGTACCGGTCTGGGGCTGTCCATTTCACGCCAGTTATGTGAATTGATGGGCGGCACACTGACGCTGGAAAGCAACCCGGGCCAGGGCAGTACGTTCGCCTTTTCCTTACCACTGGAACCTCTGCGGATGCAAGATCACTCACCCATGCCAAGCGGTCTGGAATCCCCTCAGCGAGTGCTTATTTCACTCCGGTCAGAGCAGGAAGCGCGAGTCATTAACAACATGCTCCGGCACTGGAATGTCCAGACCGACATCTGTCCTTCCAGCCAACTCAACGAGTCGACGCTGATCAATACCTCTGCCGACATTCTGGTGCTCGATTGTATCGATTTTGACAGGGTACAGGCGGTACTTGCTGCGCTTCCCGACCAGCCACACAGCCTGCTACTGGCGACTCCCAGTTCCTGTGTATTGCTGCCACAAGATATGCCCAATGGCGTCATTCTCGCTGATCGGCCTATTACCACTGTCACGCTGGAACGCTCTCTGACGTCCTTGCTCACGCGCCATTCAACGTCGCCAGCTCCCGGAACGCCACCGCTGTCAACCAAACCCGCAATTCCCCCAAACCCGACGCATACCGCCAACCTCTTTGACGGAAAATCCATCATCGTCGCGGACGATCACCGCATTAACCGAGAGGTCGTCAAGGGTTTGCTGGAGGATACCGGCGCGACCATACTGGAAGCCAAAGACGGCGTCGAAGTGCTATCGATACTGGATGGCAGCAGCGAAGACGCTGTTTCACTGATTCTGATGGACTGCCAGATGCCCAATCTGGATGGCTATCAGGCAACCCAGGCTATTCGTCAGGGACGTACCGGAAAACATTATGCCGGTGTGCCTGTTATTGCCCTGACGGCCGCCGCTGTCGCTGGCGAACGGGAAAAATGTCTGGCTGCCGGAATGAACGAATACCTGACCAAGCCACTGGAACCCGCCGCCCTGTTTCTTACCCTGAAACACTATTTGCCGTCCGCACATCCCGATCAGAATACAACCCAACACCGCGGATCAAGCAAGCAAATGCACTGGGATCATGGCGCCTTGATGGATAGGATCAATCACAATCGTCCGCTGCAAAAACGCTTGGTCGATATGTTCACCACTCGCGCTACCTACAGTCTGACCGGTATGCAACACGCAGTTGATCAGGGCGATATCGACACTCTGGTCAACACCGCCCGCGGCCTGAGAGCAGCAGCAGAAAATATCTGCGCCCTGCGTATTGCCTCCACCGCTGGCCTGATCGAAGAACGCTGCAGCAGAGCACCCTCGACGTTGCCCGGTGACGCACTACAGCAATCCGTTACCGAACTGCAGGATTTACTCAGTGCCTTTCAGCATGAGACACGCCAGCAACGGCAGTAACACAGCACCCCAGATTCTGCTGGCGTCACCTTCAAGCCCTGATCGCAGCCCGATAACACCAAAAAACCTGCGCTAATATTACCTGCACGCTGAACTCAGCCGTCCGGTTTGGTATCCTTGCGCCTTTCGATTTTTGGCAGCGACTTTCATCATGATCACCATGTACGGCATCAAAAACTGCGACACCATCAAAAAGGCCCGCAGCTGGCTGGATAACGCAGCCATTGACTTCACCTTTCACGATTATAAAAAAGACGGATTGAGTGCCACGCTGGTTGACCAATGGCTGGATGAGCTTGGCTGGGAGGCACTGATCAACAAACGCGGCACCACTTGGCGTGCCCTGCCAGAACCACTAAAAACGCAGATGGATCGCACCAGCGCCCGCCAGGTCATGCTCGACAACCCATCGATTATCAAACGCCCGCTGCTGGATACCGGCAACCAGAAAATACTTGGCTTCAAGCCGGGTGACTACGAATCCCTGTTTAACCAAACCCATTGACTAACTGACCGTCCGGGCCTGTCCGGACGCGCTCGAATCGAGGAATACGACATGAGTAATGCATTTGCACTGGCCATTGGCGTCGGCACCAAAAACAGCAAGGGAGAATGGCTGGAAGTCTTTTACTCACAACCCCTGCTGAATCCGGCCGACAGCCTGATTGAAGCCGCCAAAAGTGCATTCGGCTACGACGGCGGCAACCAGACTATTGAAGCCGATGGCGGCGACCTGAGCGCATTTGCTGATGCCCTGGCCGAACTGGATGCAACCCAGGCCGGTCTCGCCCGCGCCTGTATTGAAAGCGAACAGCCGGTTGTTATCACCGTACTGGAAACGGACACCCAGTCCACCAGCACGCCAGAGGTGTACCTCAAATTGCACCTGCTCTCGCATCGACTGGTCAAACCACATGGTATCAACCTGGCCGGCATGTTTGGCTTGCTGCCCAACGTCGCCTGGACCAACCAGGGGGCGATCGACCTTGCCGAACTGCCCGCCGCCCAGCTCGATGCCCGCTTGAACGGCACACTGCTGAGTGTGAACAGCGTGGATAAATTCCCGCGCATGACCGACTACGTGGTACCGGCGGGTGTGCGTATTGCCGACACCTCCCGTGTCCGGTTGGGTGCCTACATTGGCGAAGGCACCACCATCATGCACGAAGGTTTCGTCAACTTTAACGCTGGTACCGAAGGCGTTTCCATGGTGGAAGGCCGTATCTCTGCCGGGGTGGTGGTCGGTAACGGTTCCGACCTTGGCGGTGGCTGTTCTACTATGGGCACCCTGTCTGGTGGCGGCAATATCATTATCTCTGTCGGTGAAAGTTGCCTGATTGGTGCCAACGCCGGTATCGGTATCCCACTGGGAGATCGTTGTACGGTTGAAGCAGGTCTGTACATCACCTCTGGCACCAAGATTCTGGTACTGGACGACCAGAAAAACGTGGTCGAAACCGTCAAGGGCCGTGACCTGGCGGGCAAATCTGACCTGCTGTTCCGTCGTGACTCCATCAGTGGTGCGGTACAGTGCGTTACCAACAAGAGTGCCATTCAGCTGAACGAAGAGCTGCACGCGCACAACTGATCCTGCTGGCATCGTCTGCGTCATCAAAACCACAGCAGAGGCCAATAACGGCCTGCTGTGGTCTGCCTCCGGGAATGCGCTCTTGTCCGCTTAAACATTTCTACCTGGCCGCTCACTCCACTCCTCACTCCACTCCTCACTCCACTCCTCACTCCACTCCTCACTCCATTATCCCAGCCACTACCCGACCACAGTGCTGCTAACTCGCAATGTAGTATTGCCGACAACGGATTGCTGACAAATTCGCAAGATGCCCCACCGGCGGTTGGAAAACGTTTTTGTAGCCGTGGGCGTTATTTCAACTGTCGGTTTACAGACAAGGCAACAATGACTGAAAAGCAACTTTTAGAGGTAATAAATGCGCATTTACGGTCATTTTTAACGCAGCCATCGCGATGCAGGTCGATTTTCAACAGCCAGCCAAAGGTCATACATACTGGCTAGATACTTGCATCAGGCAATGGTAAAGCAACACCTTGATGCTCAGGAATAGCAGTGTATCGACCTGCTAACGCGGTGGAGTCACCCATCCGGTCACGATGGGTGTTTGCTCAGCCGCAACGAGAAGAATCAGCTTAGACCAAGAATACTGAAATTAATGACGCGAAAGCTATTGCAAACTCTTATCATTTAGATAAACTCTCTTTCATTGATAGTCATTCTCGATTATGGGGATCCGGATATGTATGTTTGTCTGTGTAAGGCCGTAACCAATCAGCAAGTCAAAGACGCTGTTGAGCAAGGACAAAGTTATGGCGAAATGCGTCGGTCACTTGGCCTGGCAACAGACTGCGGTTGTTGCGGACGAGTCGCAAAGCAGTTGATTCAGGAACATGTCCGTACCTTGCCCGAATGTGAGTTTGCCAACGTCGGTTGAGCATCATCTTACCGTTGTCATGGCAACTTGCCGTGACAACACCCGCCCCTTGGTTCGTCACCCCTGCATTGCCGTCCGTTATCCCGGCTCAATATCCTAATCCTATTAGCCGGGTCGACTGACAACAAACAACAAAGCCGCACCAGCACGACGGGCTATTGCTATCCGAGACGTAACCGTCAGAACGCATCCCACAACAGCTTGATACCGATTAACCCCAGTGCCAGATAGATAACCCGGTAGAAAGTTTTGTCATCAATCACCGCCTGCAACTTCACCCCATAGCGCACACCAACCCAGGCGATGGGCATCAGCATAACGGCCGTCAGCAGATTACCCGTGCTGAGTTGTCCCAGCAGACCGTAGGGAATCAGTTTGATTACATTCACACAGGCGATAGTCACCACGACCGTTGCCAGGTATTCCTGCCGGGGCAGACGTAACGGCAACAAATATAAATTCAGCGGTGGCCCACCGGCATGGGCGACAAAACTGGTAAAACCGGTCGTTAAACCGCAGAGACGGGCAACCAGTAATCGTCCTTGTTGCTGCTCACCCAGCTGCAAGTTGTTGCTCAATCCCCACACGGCAAACGCCAACGACAAGATACCCAGCATCATTTTAATGATTTCGGCATTGAGCCAGCCAAACAGCGCATAACCTATTGCGATACCGATCGCCGCTGGCCCGATCAGTCGCCAAAATTCCTGCAGGTTTTGTTTGCCCCACCAGACGCGCACGCTGAAAAAGTCCATCAGCAATAACAGCGGCAACATAATGGCCGCCGCCTGACGAGGATCGATATACAGCGACATCAAAGGCACTGCTACGACACCAACGCCTCCAGCAAAGCCGGATTTGGAAATACCCGTGATCAATACAGCGATTGCTGCCAATAACCAGAACCCTGGTTCAAACCCCATCCACATGTCGTTTTCCTTAAAATGGTCGCCTCGTGGCAAAGCCTACGGTCGCACAACGAACAAGCAATACCATGCACAACAATTAATTGAATCGCTTTATACAACTTTGAATTGTCAGCGCAATAGCCAGACGTGATAGCGTCCAGCCCTGTAACGCAGGTAACCTGTTGATCACTCCAACAATAATCATTTGCCAGGATTCGCCCCAGATGCTGCCCATTCTTTCTATTATCATTCCTATTTTTGCCGTGATTGGCTTGGGTTTTTACCTGGTACACAGCCGCTTCATGCCCAAGGATACGCTGCCGGTATTATCCAAACTGGTGCTGTTCTGCCTGATTCCGGCATTAACCTTCGCCACCGTAGCACGGCTGGATTTTTCCAAGGTACTGGCCTGGGATTTTCTTGGTGTTTACGCCGTTGGGGCCTTGCTGGCCCAGATCGTCGCCCTGTTGCTGTTTCGCGGCATCTTCCGTAATGGCTTATCTGAAAGTGCGATAAAAACGTTGGGATGTTCGATGCCAAACAGCATTTTTATTGGCTATCCGGTGGTAGTACAAGCATTTGGCGAAGAATGGGGGCATACCTTTGCCTTTGCGGTGATGGTCGAGAATATCGTGATTCTGCCTGCCATGCTGGTGCTGGCAGAGCTCGGCAGCAGCAAGGAGCGCCACCAGGAAACCGTGGCCATTACGGTGATTCTGGCTGGCATCGCCCAACGTCTGGCCAAAAACCCAGTACTGATCGCCATCTTTTTTGGCCTGTTGGTGTCGGTATCCGGACTGGAACTGCCACAGGCCGCAGCGCGAACTCTGACGCTGCTGGGTAACGCAGCAGCGGCCATCGCCTTGCTGGTCATTGGTGGCTCCCTCGTCGGCAACCCGATACGGGGTAGCTGGCGCGACATCAGCCTGGTCAGTACCATCAAACTGGTTATCCACCCGCTCGCGGTAGTGCTGGTATTGATGGCTTGGCCAGACTTTGATCCGACGTTGCAAACCCTGACCATCGTTTACGCTGCCTTACCTATGGCTGCCATATTCCCGATTATCGGCAGTAATTACGGCATGCGTAACTTCTGTGCCAGCAGCTTGCTGATTACCACAGTCGCGTCGTTTTTTACCCTCACCGCCGTGCTGCTACTGCTGTTATAACCCGGCCGGGAGAAAGCCCATTATGCTGGCAGTTTTGTCAGTCACTACGCCGATATTTATTCTGATTGCTATCGGCTTTCTGATCGTCCGCCGTGGTGTAATCAAAGCACATGAAATACCAACGCTGGGACGACTGATTACCTCGGTAGCTTTGCCAGCGTTGATTTTTTCACTCGTTATCGCAGTGTAACTTCAGTGAAGTGATCAACCTGACCCGGGTTCCAGCAGCATACGACAGCCGTTTTGTTTACCTGCAGCAGACCGGTATCCGGTAAACTGGCATCCTTAACCGAGCATTGATCCTGCCAAGACATTTACGGATACAACCATGAGCAAACTGATTTACGTTCTGAATGGCCCGAACCTGAACCTGCTGGGCAAGCGTCAACCGGAGATCTACGGCGACGAAACCCTGCAGGATGTTGAAGACAAGATGCGTCAGCGCGGCACCGAACTGGATCTGACGATCGAATTTTTTCAGAGTAACCATGAAGGCGAGATTATCGACCAGATTCATGCCGCCCGCGACCACGCCCAGGGCATTATTATCAACCCGGCAGCTTATACCCATACCTCGGTCGCCATACTGGATGCCCTGAATGCGTTTGAGTCAGCCGTGGTCGAAGTGCATATTTCCAACGTCCACAAACGCGAGTCCTTCCGTCACCACTCCTATGTATCCTTGCGTGCTGAAGCCGTCATTGCCGGAATGGGGACATTGGGTTACCGGGTAGCGCTGGAGTATTTCGCCCAGTAAAAATCGTTGTCGTTTGAGCAAGCCCCACCAGTGTTATCTTGCCCGCAGTCGACGGTTAATCGCCAGTTCAATCCAGTTAAGTCCAATGCCGGTTAACCGGAAACCGGATTAAAAAGTAGCAAGATACAGCGCTTCGACCTTGTTGCGTGCCCATTCGGTTTTGCGTAAAAACTTCAGCGACGATTTGATCGACGGATCGCTCTTGAAACAATTCAGGTTGATTTCCTGAGCTAATCCCGGCCAGCCATAATGTTCAACCAGACGCTTCAGTATGCTTTCCAGAGTCAAGCCATGCAGTGGGTTATTCGGTTGTTCATGTGCCATCAGTGTGTACCTCGCGCGGGATAGCCAAACAATGAACGCAGAAGCATGCCTGCGAATTCAACAAGAGCGAAGTGTTAGGCCAAAGAGGTAACAGAGTAAAGCTGAATCCGATCCGGGAACCGGCCAGTCGAGTCGACCCCGGATCAGAAGTCTGGCATTCAGGCGGCTGCCAGCTGCCGTTGCAGATGGGCGATGTCGATCATCAGGTTGATGTGACGCACCTTGCCACGTTGCAGTGTCCAGGTGATGGCGCAGGTAATGCCGACCAGTTTTTGATTAGGCTGAAATCCAAACACCGGCTTGATAAAGCTGCCGCACAAGGTCATCACGCTGATAGCGCGGTCACCATCGGTCATAATGTCTTCTATCGCGAGATCAAAATCAGTAATCGCACTGTGAAGGCCATCGACCTCTTTGATAAAACCATCGATGTCGTTGGTTTCAAGGGACTGGGACGCATGGTAGAGAAAATCCCTGCTCACCATTTGCTTCACCAGATTGAATCGACCCTTTCCCCAGGCATTATGTATAAACTGCTCAACGAGCATTTTATTGTCGTTTGTCATTGCCATTTCCGTGGGTGGTTGCTTTTTTGTTACAGCGCGGATTGTAGTTTTTGTGTCAGAGCGGAACCACTCCATTGCCGATAAAGCGTGACATGGTTCCGCTACACCAGCCCAACGGTACTGTTTTTCTTCTGAATGTCATCTTCCGCTATATATTCTACTTGCTGTTGGCATTGTTCAGCGCGTCAAACTGCTGCTGAATGTAGTCGAGCGTGGTGTTAAGGGTCTGAATAATCGAGTCATTATATAAAAACTGGGATTTTAATCGCGCTTCCTGAGCGGCAATCCGGGCATCCAGTTTTTCCCGCTGCAGGTCGATGGCTTCCTGATCACCATCCAGCGATGCCAGCTTGTTTTTGATGACGCTGTTGCTGCCGGTCAAAACGGAGTCGAGCAGGTCAGACAACTGGTCGGCAAAGCCGGACACATAAGTCACTGTGCCGCGAGCGCCGATCTCACCGCCAGTGATTTTTAACCGCAGGCCGGATGCATCATCCACATTCCCCTGGGCGTCGGTACCTGCCTCGCCGTCACCCTTGCCTTTAACAAAACCGAAGACCGCCGTTGCGGCGCTGCTGACACTGGTCATGGTGACCTGGGAATCCTTGCCGCTGCTGCTGGACACAATGCCCAACTTGCCGTAGGCAAATGAAGTGGCATCGCCGGTGTATTCAACATTGACGCTGATATCGGCACTCTTGAAGGCATCGGTGCCATTGATCGCCGTTTGCACCGCGCTGGCCAGCGCCGAACCGCTGATGTAAGTCGCTGGTTGAGCCAGGGCCACTTCGGCTTCCACACCATCAACATTGATGCTGAAGCGGTTATTACTGTCATCGAGTGTCACCGGCGAGGAAAAATCGGCCGCCTGGCTGCCAATGTAGTAACCCGGTTTGGCCGGGGTATTGCCATCCACCGCCTTGAGAAATTGCCCGGAGCCTGTTGCTTCTACGCCATTAATCGTGCCAGCAATGTCTTTACCGACCGGAATCGCTTCGGCATACAGGCTGACGTCCTGCAAGCCGAGGAACGAAATCGCAGTGCTGTCCAGATCAGTAAAGCCAATCGCTGTGCCCTGCCCGCCAATGGTAATGTGTAATGATCCCAGCTCGTTGTCAGCGTCGTAGCGATACTCGACCGAGGTATCCAGATCAAACCCGAAACGGCGCTCACCTGCCGTCAGGCCCATACCGTCGTAGCCGGTATTCGAGGTTTCATCGCTCATACCCAGAGTGGTTGCCGCACTACCACTGAGGTTAGAAACCTGAATACTGGCACTGGCCCCAAAAGTCGCCGCTGTTTTGATGCCATTTTTACTGGCGGTCTCAAAGTAAAGCTGGCCACTGTCATTCACCTTTGCCTGTACATCCCCTGCTGCCAAAGTGCCTGAATCCACCAGCGCTTCGTCTACCGCCTGTTGAATGACGGCCAGATTGGAAGCGGAGTCGTTACTGCCGCCAGTGCCGTCTTCCGTCACATTAACCTGGAGCTCGGTACCATCGACGGTAAGGGTAAAACTGGCGTTACTGGCACTGAAATCAATGCCGCTGCTGATATCGGCAAAGGCAGAGGTCTGTGCTCCCCGGCCATCGGTCATGACTTCCAGATACTGCTCATGACCAGCAACAACGGTAACCAGCTTCAGCCCGCTGCCATCGAGGCTGGCGCTGACCACACCGCTACCATAGGCGGTATCCAGCGCCATCTGGATATCCGCCAGATTATCGCCACTGCTGCTGTTAACGATAATCTCCTGCTCATTACCCGCCACATTAAGACGAAAACCAGACGCCGCAGCGGCAAAATCAATCACGCTGCTGATATCCCGGCTACCGGTGCTGGTGTCGGCTCCGCTGACCAGAGCCGACAGATTGGTGTCGGCACTCACACTGCTGTTGATGCTGGCCTGTACTTGCGCGGCCAGATCCTCGCCGTTCAGGTAAGTGCCTGCCGGTACACTGACCAATGTATCGCCAAGGGTATCGTTCACCTTGACCCGGAAGTCCACCGGCTCGGCAAACGTCACACCCGGATTTTTGCCGTTGCTTTGCACACCATCGGCGGCACTCAAGCCCAATACCGTATCCGAGCTGTTACTGCCCACCGCCGTAATTTCGATCGAATGGCTGCTGCCGGTAGCACTGGTGGTAAAAGCCAGATAACCACTGTCGTCAAATGCGGCGGTCACCTGGCCACTCAGGGCAGAACTGTCGATAGCACTCTGAATCGCCTGCAAGGTGTCCTGACGGTCACCATAGACGCCGTCGCTGTTCAGATCTTTGCCGGACGCCGACTGGCTAACAGTAATCGCTACCGCTGCGGCACCCTCCAGCGCCAACGAAAAAGTCGCATTGCTGCTGGCGAAATCAATACCATTGTTGTCTGCCACCGGACGATTGCCCGCCAATGTCGAAGCACCGCGACCATTAAAGGCCGAGGCATTCAGGGTCGTCAGCTCAACGCCTTTGTAAGTACCGGCATTCAGGGTATTAAAGCCGAGTGTATTGGCAGTGTTGTTATCCACACTGGTGAAATACACCTGGGACGACGCGCCATATTTGTTGGAGGTAATACTGAACGACGGATCGCTGGCATTGTGATCCACAGAGACAGAAAAGCCGCTGTTGGCGATGTTTTCTGCGCTGTTAATTTGTAATGCCAGCTCTTTTGCCAGGGCGTCGCCACTGTCGTAGCTGCCATGGGTCAGTTGCACCTGGGCCATGGTGCCGTTCACCCGAATGGTGAAGTTGTCGTTGCTGTCATCAATCGACACCGCAGCACTGAAATCCAGACCCGCGACACGGCCGCCCTGATACATTGCCTGGGTGGCCAGCTGGGTGACATGGACATCGTAGCTGCCTGGTTGAGTATTGATCGAGTCGTTGACGTAAGTTACCTGACTGTCGGTGGTCAGACCCGACTTGGCCAGAATACTGGCAACGGCACTGCGGTCGGACGTGATCGCCTCGTTAAACGCAGTCTGATCAAAATAGAGCAAATAATCGTTGTTCTGATCGGTATTCACCCCGAGTTCCGTCAACGAGCGGAAAGCAGAGCCCGACAACCCGGCAATCGGCTGGCTGATCAGTGACCGTACCTGATACTGGATCGAGCGTATGGTGGAGTCTCCCAGCAACAACCCGGCCTGTTCGTTGGCCGAATCGTAGGTGCTGAGCTCGTCGCTGAACTGCTTGAAGGTATTATAGGCATCGACAAATGCCTGAAGGTTTTCTGATAGCTGCTCCACATCTGCGGCCACCGTCACCGTCACCGTATTGCCGACATCGGCATTTTGCAGATTCAGCGTAACGCCCTTCACCACTTCATCCACGGCGTTGCTGCTGCGGGTAATATTCAGGCCATTGACCCGTAGCTGGGCGTCTTGTCCGGTGCTGGTTTCTTCCAGGGACGAATAGGCGCTCTGGGAAGCATTAAACGCCAACGCCGACAAGCCTGTGGTTAACTCGGCCCCGGAGCTGTCCAGCGCTTGAATCCGCATGGCTTGCTCTTTACCGGTGTCGGCCGAGGTCATCAGCAGGCGGTAACCACTGCCGTCGTTGATAATAGATGCCGTCACACCCATATCGGCGCTGTTAATGGCATCACGAATGCCACTCAGGGTGCGATTGGAATTGTCGATCGAAATGGTAGTACCGGGTTTGTCCGGGTTCACATCCTGTCCGGTCAGGTTGCCATCGGTGTCGTAGTTGTTTTCACCAAAGGTGAAGACCAGTTTGCCAGTGCCAACGATTTCATCAAAACTGGTATAACGGTCACTGGCCAGAGAATGAGCTCTGGCGGTATTGAGTACCTCAATGGTATAGCTACCAGGTTCGGCCACGCTGGAAGTGGTCGCGGTAAGAATCTCCTCGTTGGAAGACGTCGCCACAGTGGCATTCGCCAACGACGGACTGGCCAGCTTGCTCACAGCGGAATCGAGCGTTGAAAGCTGCGACTGTATTTCGCCATAAGCGGTAATTTTAGCTTCTACCAACTGCTGTTTTGAATCCAGCCTCAGATCCGAGGCCTCGCGCTCGGCATTGATAATGTTTTCCACCAGCTCGGTGGTCAACACGCCAGATCCCAGGCCCAGCGACTCAATAGATGCCATCAGTAACTCCCG
Source organism: Candidatus Thalassolituus haligoni (assembly GCF_041222825.1). Classification (NCBI taxonomy): domain Bacteria; kingdom Pseudomonadati; phylum Pseudomonadota; class Gammaproteobacteria; order Oceanospirillales; family Oceanospirillaceae; genus Thalassolituus; species Candidatus Thalassolituus haligoni. The sequence goes on along the minus strand of NZ_CP139482.1, from coordinate 1,351,921 downwards.
CTGGCCATATTCGACCACTCATAAAAAAACCCACACTGACGTTATCGGTCAGTACGGGTTTTTCTTGAGCCGGGAAATCCCGGATCCTGTTTGTCGCCTAGACCTGGGCACTGAACAATAACGATGGTTCCTCATCATTCAATTTTTGCGCCAGTTCAAGGGCCAGTTCACTGGGAATCTGGCGAATCAGTTCTTCGGACTGCTTGTCGTAGACCCGAATAATAGTCTCGCCGCTGCTTTCATCCAGTTGAAAGTCCAGTGTCCGTTCCGATTGCTGCACGTATTCGTTAATACGAGAGATGGCTTCCTGCACCTGCTGCTGGTCAGGAACGGCGCTTGACTGCCCCTGGTTGCCAGCGGCTGGCAAGTCTTTGCCGGTTCCGGTTGTACCCAGTGGACTCTGGCCGTTGTTGTCACGATACATGGTGGCAACGTTGGCAGGGATTCTGGTGGTTGAATTCACGTTAATGTCGCTCATGTGGTTCACCTCACGGTCTTGAAACGATCAGTGGTGGCCGTCAGGCCACCACGTCTGTGGGTTAACCCAGCAGAGACAGAACTTGCTGACCTGCAGCGTTTGCCTGAGCCAGAACGGAAATACCTGCCTGCTGCAACACCTGGGTACGAGACATCTCGGCTGTTTCTGCTGCAAAGTCTGCATCCTGAATCCGAGAGTTGGCCGCATTCAGGTTTTCCGAGGTCACTTGCAAGTTACTCACGGTGGATTCCAGACGGTTCTGGATCGCACCGAGATCGGCACGCTGGGAAGCCACCTGTTCGATCGCATTGTCGACTGACTTGATCGCCGACTGAGCGCCTTCGAAGGTCGAGATGTCGATATCTTTCAGATACTGGCCATCTTCACCACCGCCGTACGTGCCCGCTTGCAAGCCCAGAGCCGACAGCTCATCAGCACCGTTCTCACCATTACTGACTTCAATCGCACTGGCCGAAGTCAGCGTTACGGTTGAATAGGTCGTGCCGGCGGTATTCGCGTAGGTCGAGGAGGTACCCGACAGATCCGCTTCACCCACTCCGGCTTCATCGGCGCTTAAACCAATGGCGTTACCAAAGTTGCTGGAATCAAAACCCGCCGCCGCATTGGTTGATGCCTTGTTGTCGATGGCCACCGAAATGTTACGGCCATCGGCAGCGGTCAGGGTGATCGACTCACCGTTATCTTCCGCCATCACACCGGTCTGACCGGATACCGAGTTGATTGCATCGATTGCGGTTTGACGGTCACGTCCTTCATCACCGGTCAGATTGATCGCCGTGGTTTCGACGTTATTGATCATCACCGTACCGGTCGATCCGGCAGCCGCTTTGTCCAGCAGACTGGTATCACCACCACCATTCATCGTGGTGGCATTCACTTCAGCGGTCACCCCGGTTTCTGCGCTCGACTTGTTGATCGCAGCGGCTACGGCGATACCACCGGCAGCGGCATCACTGGTCAAGGCGACAGTATCGGAGGCAGTATCATCCCTGGCATTGGCACCCTGAATAGACGTACCGTTAATCACCAGATCGCCGTTTTCCATAGCGTTTGGCGTCACCGCCTGGGTGACTTCACTACCAGAGACAAAACCACCTTCGATAGCAAACGTGCCGTTAGTGACATCCACTTCGGAACTGGTACCAGTACTACCAGAGGTGAACACCAGGCTGCTATTGTCTGCCGATACACCCACTGTCATCGCCGGTACTGTAGTACCCGAAGCCGTTGTGGTAATCGCACCAGCGTCACCCACCCCGGTGTCGGCAATGGTCAGAGCAACACTACCGGCATCCTGGCCACCCACACGACTGATTTCCAACTTGTCGTTGTTGATTTCTGCCAGCACCTTGCCAGTACCAAACGCGGTATCCAGCTGGCTTTGCAGATCGGTCAGCAAGTTGGCCTGGGATTCTGCAACATCAGCGCCTTCATGATCGCTATTGATCGTAATGGTCTGGGCAGCACCGCCATCCAGGCTGATAGCAATCGCCAGGTCATCGGTTGCACCACCGGTCGCAAAGTCATAATCACTGGCAACCGTACCGCTCAGATCTGCCACTTCAATCGTGCTGGCCGCATCGGCATAGCCGGAGTCAATGGCCGTCGCCAGCTCACTCAAACTGTTATAGCTGCCCGCTGCAATGGTGACGTCCTGCGCCGCAGCGCCATCAATCGCCACCGAGAACGTGTCATTTTCACCGGCGGAGACCACCAACGGAGCAGCCGACGCGTCATAATCGGTGCCAGCACCATCCGGGTCACCCGAGAGGAAATTACCGTCAGCATCGACATTAAAGCTACCGGTTGTTGCTGTACCGGCTTCTGCCGTGACCACAACATCCGCCTGAGTGGTATCGGAAATAGCCGCCGCAGCGCCACCCACGGTTTCAGCCGGTGTCGCGGCAGCGCCGATTTCCACACTGCCACCACTGTTGGAAGAAATCACCACCTGACCACCGGTCACGGTAGCGGTAATACCCGCGCCTGACAGGGAGTTGGCTGCGACTTCATTAATCGCTGCTGCCAAGGTATCGGCATCAGTGATAGCCGCGATACCGCCCGTCGCAGTAGACAGGTCGAGGTCTTGCAAGCCAGCGCCATCAACGTTAACGCCGATCGTATCGGCCGCACCCGCAGTCGCGGTATTAAAGGCCGCAACGTCGGTAATCACCGCATCGCCGTTGGCCAGATGCTCAACGTTTTCATTCACCAGCGTGGTCACGGTTGTGGATGCTGCATCCACATCGATAGCGGTAATGGAGTTGGTGCCGGTATCTGCCAGTACCGAGTTCAGCAGTACGGATTTGCCATCCTCAGAAACAGCGGCTTCAACCTTGCCCGCCAGTGATGCGTTACCCGCAATCTGGTTGTTCAATTCGTCAGCAAACGATTGGGCGGTTGTATAAGTGCCTGCCGAAAGCGTCAGATCAGTACCCGCAGCCGCCGCAACCGAACCGGTACCGGAACCAGTCAGGCCCAGACGTACGGTATTACCGCCAGCAATAGAGTTCACGCCGTCAAAAATAAAATCCATCTTGCTTTGGGCATAATTGCCGCCATCGGTACCAGACGTTTCCGATGTCGCAGTGGCAATATCCATATTGGCGCTGCCAGAGCGAGCAACGACATTGGCATCCGCCCCTACTTCGGTCGTGGTGAACGTCAGGCTGCCATCATCATTAGCAGACGCGGCGACCAGGGCATTACCATCGGCATCCTGGAAGTTGGCGTCGTTGGCAATGGCATTATTGATGTGCAAAGCCAGGTCTTCGGCATTGTCATACGTGCCGACACTGCCCGTGCCACCATTGGCAGAAGGATCGTAGGTAGAATCCAGCGTCAGGGTCTGGAACCCAGAGTTATTGACGTTGAGTTCAAACGTATTGTTGGTTGCATTAACAGCCGTACCAGCGGCAATTGACATATCCGCCGTCGTAAAGGTAGCGGCTGACTCAGCAGACGAGATAGACGACGTAGTCACCGTACTGGTAATCGCAGCCGCACGGCCGGAGTAAGTGCCCGCCGTCAGACCCGAGTTACGAATATCGCCGGTGCCAGTGCCCTGACCACCTTCAACTTCGATATCAGACCCATCCTGAGAAATCAGCGTGAAACCACCGTAGCTGGTGCCACTGGAGAGACCAGTCGCTGCTTCGGTCAGGTTACCGGAAGTGCCCAGATCCACCGTGATATTACGGCCATCTTTCGCCTCCAGCGTCACACCGCCGCCATCACCACCGTCCGTAGCCACCACACCGGTCTGGTCAGACTTGGCGTTAATGGAAGAAATCACTGAATCACGGTCGGCAGAGGTGTCCAGCCCACCCGTTGCCAAACTGATATCCACGCCATTCAGCGTCATGGTACCGGAGGTCTGACCCGCCACCATCTCACTGCCAGACGCCACGTTAGTGTTCACTTCAGCCGTGACACCGGTTTCATCCGACTTGGCATTGATGGCGGCCACTTTGGCAATCGCCGACGCTTCACGACCCGACACAGACGAAGTGTCATCACCGCTGCGGGAAGGATCAATCGCAGTACCATTAATAATCAGATCGCCGCTGCGCAAGCCGTTTTCATTACCCAGAGCGCTAACGCCATTAGCCTGACCCACACCGAGCTTGTCGGCGGTCAGTTCAGCAATCGAAACATCCACCGTTTGACCGGCATTGGCACCAATCTGGAAGGTCGCAGAAAAAGAACCATCCAGCAGTTTACGACCGTTAAAATCGGTTTCTTCCGAAGTACGGGTAATTTCCGCCACCAGCTGATCCACTTCTGCCTGCAACGCCTCACGATCGACATCGGAGTTGGTCGAGTTGGCCGACTGAACCGCCAATTCACGAATACGCTGCAGGTTTTCGTTCACCGAACCCAACGCACCTTCTGCGGTCTGGGCCAGGGCGATACCATCACCGGCGTTACGAACCGCCACTCCCAGACCCTTGATCTGGGAAGTAAAACGGGTAGAAATGGCCAAACCGGCCGCATCATCTTTCGCACTGTTAATGCGAAGACCCGAAGACAGACGCTCCAGAGCCTGCTGATTCGCGGACTGTGACTTGTCCAGGTTGCGCTGGGCATTCAAGGACGCGATGTTGGTATTAATAATTTGGGGCATGGTCTATCTCCTATGAGAATCTGGAGCCACCACCATCGCTGATGGGTGTTTGGCAGTGCTCCGCCTAACAGTTTCATAGTCGTTAACGGCCCACCTTCAGAGTTCTTTAGAAGTTTTTTGATTGCCCCGCAGCCGGGGATTCTCCGTAGGGGGCGTAATCTGCTGGGCTGTGCTGGCCGGTCATGGCACAGTACCCACCCCTGACCTGTGATTGATTCTGAATTGCTCCATGAATAAAGCAAAACGTACCGAGATTTTCAGCCGCCTGAGAGCAGCCAACCCCGAACCAAAAACCGAGCTGGAATACAGCACCCCTTTTGAGCTGCTGATTGCGGTATTGCTGTCGGCCCAAGCGACGGATGTGTCGGTCAATAAGGCCACTCGCAAGCTCTATCCGGTGGCCAATACTCCAGAAACGTTGCGGGCATTGGGTGAAGAGGGTCTGAAGCAATACATCAAAACCATTGGTCTGTTTAACAGCAAGGCCAAAAACGTCATCAATCTCTGCGATATCCTGATCCATCAGCACCAGAGTCAAGTGCCTCAAACCCGTGAAGCGCTCGAAGCATTACCCGGCGTTGGCAGAAAAACCGCCAATGTGGTGCTGAACACAGCGTTCGGCCAGCCAACTATTGCAGTCGACACCCATATTTTCAGAGTATCTAACCGTACCCGTATCGCATCGGGCAAAGACGTGGTTGAAGTGGAGCAACGGCTATTACGGCTGATACCGAAAGAATTCCAGCTCGATGCCCACCACTGGCTTATTTTGCACGGTCGTTATACCTGCATTGCCCGCAAGCCGCGCTGTGGTTCATGCTTGATAGAAGACCTGTGCGAATACAAACAGAAAACGTCGGACTGAACGGCTGCCTGGCAACGGGTTCAGAACACCCAACCCAACCGGATAAACAAGAGAGGTTCACCATGAGAATGCTGCACACCATGTTGCGAGTAGGCGACCTGCAACGCTCCATCGACTTTTATACCCAGGTGATGGGTATGGAACTGTTGCGTCAGCACGACAATAAAGATTACCAGTACACACTCGCCTTCGTTGGTTATCAGCCAGAAAGTGAAGGCGCTGTGCTGGAGCTGACCTATAACTGGGGCCAGAGCGAATATGACCTCGGCAATGCCTACGGCCATATTGCACTGGAAGTAGACGACGCTGCCGCAGCTTGCGATAAAATTCGCGCCAGCGGAGGCAAGGTAACTCGCGAAGCGGGCCCGGTGGCCGGTGGTAAAACAGTGATTGCTTTTGTCGAAGACCCGGACGGCTACAAAATAGAACTGATCGAAAAGACTCCGAGTTTTCCGATCGAACTTTGAGCCAACCGGCTTGCAGATACATCTGAAGTAAACATTCCGACACTTCAAACAGGGCACCGTGTGACAGCGGATTTATGCCCTGGCTGGCTGGGCAGCTGCACTGCTCTCTGCCGCACTGCCCTGCGTGGCGTTTGCCGATTGATGCTGAATATTGCAGCTGAGCTGATCTTCTTCACATACCCGGCGCGTCAACGCCAGGAATACCCCCAGTGATGCCAGTAACAAAGCACACGCGACCAAAATCGCCACTGGGTAGTAGAGGTTGCCCGCCAGCTCCAGCTGACTGTATTTAATAATCATAATCAGCGCTTCCAGCACCAGAGCGATACAGACGGTGCCGACAAAACGGGAAATGGTACGGCGCACGCTGACAAAAATACTCTCCCCAGCCACATCGGAGGTGTATTCCTTACCCACCCCGACACCGAGTTCATACATCGCCAGCGCGATGATCAGATTGTTGATCGATTTGATCACGTGGGTGACCATTTCGACCTCCGGGTTCCACAAGCCCGAGAAAAAATCGCTGAATGCCAGAAATACCAGTAACAACGCAATCAAATGGAAAATGCCTGAAAATAACAGGGCTACCGCAGTTTTATATTCAAAAGGACAGGTACCAGAAAACATGAGAAAAATACCTCGTAAACACACAGAATAAAAATGGCAGGACTCACGCGGGTTCAACCCCGGTATTCCCGAATACACAAAGTGCGATACTGCAACCTGCCAGAGGTTCCGGTCGATTGCCTCAAGCCTGTATTCAGGGCGACAGAGTTCACACAACAGTTATGGCGCTGATTCAGGGAAGTGTTGGCAGGCTGGTGTTGGGAAGAAAGCTGGGAAGAAAGCTGGGAAGAAAGCTGGGAAGAAAGCTGGGAAGGGAAAGATTGGGAGTACGGGCTGCAAAGCTGCAAAGGCATAGTCTATAAGAACCGTGTATTTGCGAGCCTGGCAGGTCAGTATTCCCACTCGGAGCGTGGGAATACCCTCCGTGTCACATTACAACGTCTTCAGATAAGCAATCAGATAATCCTGCTCCGCCTTGTCGGTAATCGACACGTGACGCATCCGGGTGCCAGGCACCAGCTTCTCATTGTCTTGCACCCACAAGCGCAGCTTGTCTTCATTCCAGGTAATGCCGGATGCCCGCAGCGCATCCGAATAGGCAAACCGTGGCAGCGAACCAGCCTTGCGACCCACGACACCGGTCAGACTTGGGCCAAAGGTATTCTTGCTGGAATCTTCTGAGTGGCAAGCATGGCAATTCTGGGCAAAAACGACGCTACCCTGAACGGCCTGCATGTCGTCACTGGCCGATGCAACAACAGGCAACAGCAACGCCGATGCACAGATCACGGTAGCAAGCATGGATGTTTTCATAACAACACTCCTGATATGGACTGGAAAATATTCGATAAATCCAGTGTATTCAGTCGTGCGTGGTTGCCATCCTGTACTTCGGTACTGTTCCCGCTGTTGTCGTGAGGCAGGTCAAGAAAATCCGGTTTTCAGCGCCGCAGGTGTCAGGCTGAAAACAAAAATGCCGGTCAGCAAACACTGACCGGCATTTTGAGCCAGCAGACTGTCAACAGAAATTACAGGCTGTCAGCAGACTCAGACAGGTACTTGGCAACACCTTCAGGAGACGCCGTCATGCCCTTGTCACCCTTGCTCCAACCCGCTGGGCACACTTCACCGTGCTCTGCGTGGAACTGCAGGGCTTCAACCAGACGTACCAGCTCATCAATGTTACGACCCAGTGGCAGGTCATTGATATTGGCCGCACGTACCAGGCCTTCCTTGTCGATCAGGAATGCGCCACGCAGGGCAACGCCACCAGCCGTTTCAACGTCATACGCTTTACAGATAGCGTGGCTAACGTCAGCCGCCATGGTGTACTTGACCGCGCCAATACCACCGTTGTCGATGGCAGTGTTACGCCAGGCGTTATGAGTGAAGTGAGAATCAATGGATACAGAAATCACTTCAACACCCAGCTCACTGAAGGTTGCCATACGCTTGTCCAGCGCAATCAACTCAGACGGGCATACAAATGTGAAATCCAGCGGGTAAAAGAACACCAGAGCGTATTTGCCCTTGGTAGCTTCTGAAAAGTTGTATTCATCAACGATGGTACCGTCGCCCAATACCGCAGGAACAGTAAAATCAGGGGCTTGCTTGCCTACCAATACGCTCATATCAGTCACTCCATTTATATTGAAAATAGCGGCCATGATTTGACCGCTCCATCGAAACATGCTGGGATCATACGCCTCGTCCGAGCACGGTCAAACCACCGTCGTAATGAAAGTATCGCCTGATTACTTTTTCCCATACAGCTGATAGTAATCCGCTATTTACCTTGTCAAATGCCCTGATCGCACAATGTCGCTCAGGGAACGACGGAACCATCCTGACACAAAAAACCGTTATAAAATGCAGTCAAAACCGCGAGTAATGCATGAGTACCACTGCGCCCCCCGCCAGCCACTATCATCACGGCAACCTGCGTCAGGCCTTGCTGGATGCTGCGGTACATGAATTACGCCGCAAAGGCCCGGATCAACTGAGTCTGCGCGCCATTGCCCGTGCCATCGGAGTATCACAAACCGCGCCCTATCGACATTTTGTCGACAAAAACGATCTGCTGATGGAACTGGCCGCACAAGCCTTTGATGAACTGGCCGACGTCACCCGCACGGCGATGGTTAACGCAACCAGCAGCGGCGACCGTCTTTATCTCTCCGGGCATGCCTACATTGATTATGCGCTTGGCAACCCGGAAAAATACCGCCTGATGCTGGGCCAGTATTTGCCCGTTTCCGACAATTGTGACCGCCTGCGTTGTGCCGGTGACGAGTCATTCAACGTACTGCTGGAGGTCATCAGGGCCGGGGTCAACTCTGGCGAGCTGATTGACGAAGATCCGACGTTACTGGCCATACACTGCTGGACCAGCATTCACGGGCTGGCCTCGCTGCTGATTGATGAACGTGCACACTGCAGTGACATGCCGATCACCCAGGCGCAACTGATCGATGCCAACCTGAGGCTGCTGGGGCAACGTATTGGCAGGTGATCAAGGACAGCCATCGGACAACTAGCTGACACAGCGGGGACGCAAACGCCCTCTTCCAGTCCTCCTGCCAATCTTCACCGACCGATTCAGTGAATCGCATGGCCGTATTGATATTTTAAAAAACCCTCACGACCAGCAAGGAGTGGCGCTGGTCGTGAGGGAAAATCGCCGGTAGCAGTTTGGCAAGAAGGGGTCTCTTTACCGTTTGCTTCCCGGAGTGGGTTATCGTGACCGCAAAGTCGATATGCTCCGGGAGTGGTAGCCCGTCCGGCGCAACCGGGCTGCCTGTCACTTCCATGTGACATTCTATGAAACGGCTGCTATCCCGAAACGTCTTCCGGGTCGACAGCGCCGTCTTTGGCCCACTGGCGCAATTTGAACTTTTGCACCTTGCCAGTTGAAGTACGTGGCAAAGTGGCAAAGATCACCTGTTTAGGTGCCTTGAAGTGAGCCATATTCTGGCGGCAATAGGCGATGATTTCCTGCTCATCCACCTGCACACCCTCCACCAGCTTGATAAAGGCGCAGGGGATTTCGCCCCACTTGTCATCCGGTTTGGCGACGACCGCAGCGTCTTCGATATCCGGGTGGCGGAACAGCGTTTCTTCCACTTCAATGGAGGAGATGTTTTCGCCACCGGAGATAATGATGTCTTTGGAGCGATCCTTGATTTCGATGTAGCCATCTTTATGCCATACCGCCAGGTCACCGGTATGAAACCAGCCACCCGCAAATGAAGCATCGGTAGTACTCGGGTTTTTCAGGTAGCCCTTCATCACGATATTGCCGCGCAAGAAGATCTCGCCAATGGTTTCGCCATCCTGTTCAACCGGCTGCAAGGATTCCGGATCAGCCACCATCATGCCTTCTTGCATCGGCACCTGAACGCCCTGACGAGCTTTCAGACGGGCACGCTCACCGACACTCAGATCTTGCCATTCGTCTTTCCAGCAGCACACCACACAGGGGCCGTAGGTTTCGGTGAGGCCATACACGTGCGTCACGTCGAAGTTGATGGCTTCCATTTTTTCCAGCACCGACGGTGGAGGTGGTGCACCGGCAGTCATGACCTTGACGCTGTGATCCAGTCCGGCCCGCAGGGATTCATCAACGCCCGCAATCAGACTCAGGACAATAGGAGCACCACACAGGTGATCGACCTTCTCGGCCACAATCAGCTGCACAATGTCTTCCCCGCGCACATGGCGCAGGCACACGCTGGCACCGCCGATGGCAGCCATGGTCCAGGGGAAACACCAGCCATTGCAATGGAACATCGGCAGTGTCCAGAGATAAGTTGCGTCGGCGGTCATACCCCAGGACAGGGCGTTGGAAGCGGCGTTCAGGTAAGCACCCCGGTGGTGATACACCACCCCTTTGGGGTCACCCGTGGTGCCGGAGGTGTAGTTGAGGGTAATGGCGTCCCATTCATTGGCAGGGCCGCTCCAGGCATCGTCTTCGTCGCCTTCAGCCAGCAGTTGCTCGTAGTTGAGTGCACCAAGCAGTTCACCGCCGTCAAACGCCGGATCGTCGATATCGACCACCACAGGCGGTTTGGCCAGCATGTGCAGGGCTTTTTTCACCACTGCCGACATTTCACGATCAACAATCAGCAGTTTGGTCTCAGCGTGTTGCAGAATAAACGCCACGACCGGGGCATCCAGGCGGGTATTGATGGAATTCAGCACCGCGCCACACATCGGCACACCAAAATGAGCTTCGAAGTGCTCTGGCAGGTTAGGTGCCATCAAGGAAACAGTATCACCCTTGCCAATCCCCCGCTTGCGGAGGGCGCTGGCCAACTGCTTGCAACGGCGATAGGTTTCAGCCCAGTTGCGGCGTACGTCACCATGGATCACAGCGGCTCTGTGTGGATATACAAACGCCGCCCGTTGCAGATACGACAGCGGGCTGAGTGCCTGGTAGTTGGCCTCTGCCGCGTCGAGATGTTGATCGTAGATATTGTCGTTCATCGTATTTGCCTGCTGCTTTTATGTTGGTTCCCGTTCTGGTGCACCGGATCGTTTCCTGTCCGACCGGATGCACCACCCGTAAGAGGCTTTATTTACCAAGCCGACTGGCGCTGAAGTTTCTGGCCATCATGCGTTGGAATTCCCCAACCACGCCACGGCGAAACGACAGCACGCACATCACAAAGATGGCTCCCATGATGATATGGATATAATTGCCCAGTTCCCCGCCGGAAAATACGGTACTAATGGCGATGACAATCGCCGCACCCACCACCGGGCCAAACAGGGTTCCCATACCGCCCAGCAAGGTCATCAGTACCACTTCGCCAGACATGTGCCAGTGTGCATCGGTCAGGCTTTCCAGTTCGAACACCAGCGCCTTGGTGGCACCGGCCATACCTGCCAGGGCAGCAGAAATCACAAAGGCCAGCAACTTGTAGCTACCGACGTTATAGCCCAGCGATACCGCCCGTTGTTCGTTTTCACGAATGGCTTTCAATACCTGACCAAAGGGTGAATGTACGGTGCGGAACACCACAAAAAAGCCGATCAGGAAGACCGCCAGCACAAAGTAATACATGTTGAGATTGTCGTTGAGGTCGATCAGACCAAACAACTTGCCACGCGGAATACCCTGCATACCGTTTTCACCACCGGTAAAGTCGGCTTGCAAATAGAAGAAAAATACCAGCTGCGCCAGTGCCAGCGTCACCATGGCAAAATAGATACCTTCACGCTTCACCGACAGCTTGCCAAAAACAAAGCCCAGGGCCGCCGAGGCCAATGTGCCAAACAGCACACCCAGCTCTGGCGTCAGGCCGAAATGGGTCATGGCATAACCAGTGACGTAACCGCCAGTCGCCAGAAAAGCGGCATGGCCGAACGACAACATACCAACAAACCCCAGCATCAGGTTGAAGGCACAAGCAAACAGTGCGAAGCAGAGAAATTTCATCAAAAAGACCGGGTACACAACCATCGGAGCCGCCAGGCCGACGATGATCAGTGCCACTGTCAGAATCAGGGTCAAGCCCGCAGTACGCGGTTGAGTCAGAGCAACAATTCGGGTTTGCGTCGTCATATCAGGCCTCTTTTCCGAACAGGCCGGAAGGTTTCACCAGCAGTACCAGCACCATGACCATAAAGATCACCGTGGTAGACGCCTCGGGGTAAAAGTATTTGGTCAGTCCTTCGATAATGCCCATCATCAGCCCGGTCAGAATGGCACCACCAATCGACCCCATGCCACCGATCACCACAATGGCGAACACCACAATCAGAATATTCGCGCCCATATCCGGGCTGACGGAATACACCGGAGCGGCCAGTACGCCTGCAAGACCGGCAAGACCGACGCCAAAACCGAAGGTCAGGGTAATCATCATCGGAACGTTAACGCCGAATGCCTGCAACAGTGCCGGGTTTTCAGTACCCGCACGCAGATAGGCCCCCAGACGGGTTTTTTCAATTACCCACCAGCTGGCGGCACACACCAGCAAAGACACCAGAATAATCCAGGCGCGATACACCGGCAGGTACATAAAGCCCAGGTTATAGCCGCCCTTGAGTGCTTCCGGCACCGGGTAAGACTGCCCGGATGAGCCAAACAGATGACTGAAGACCCCCTGCAGGATCAGTGCAATACCAAAAGTCAGCAGCAGGCTGTAGAGATGATCTTGCCCGGCAATAGGACGCACCAGAAACCGCTCCATAAGCATGCCGATAACACCGACGGTCAGCGGTACCAGTATCAGTGCCAGCCAGTAATTGACGCCCAGGTGCTGCAGTGCCAGCCAGGCCAGAAATGCCCCCAGCATGTACAAGGCACCTTGAGCAAAATTGATAATACGCAGCAGGCCAAAAATAATCGCCAGCCCGAGCGCCAGCAACGCGTAAAACGAGCCATTGATCAGGCCAACCAGCAGCTGCCCCAGCAGGGCAAACAAATTGATTCCCATAAAGGTAACCATAAGGTCTTCCTCTAATGCGGCGGCCCCTGGGCCGCCGCGTTCTTGTTCTTGTATCGGGTGTTAGTCAGCCTGGATACCCGACCTATACCGCCGGGTATCCAGCAACACTCGCGCAGAGCTGTGCAGGATTAAATAGTTGATCCCTTGAAATTACATTCCGCTTTCATCGCGCCAAACGCCTCGTCACCGGGAATCACTTTCTCGATTTCATACAGATCATTGGGGTTTTTACGCTCGTTGCCCTTTTTTACCCGCACCTGATACATGTCGTGCACCATGCGGCCATCGGCACGTAATACCGCGTTACGGGCAAAAATATCATCGGGATGCACCGCTTTCATTTGTGCCATCACTGCCTTGCCCTCATCGGTACCAGTGGCTTTAACGGCGTTGAGATAATGCAGTGTCGAGGAATAAGCGCCGGCATGTGCCATGGTTGGAATGGCACCGGTACGATCCATAAAACGCTTGGCCCAGGCACGGCTTTCGTCATCGCGATCCCAGTAGAAACCGGTGGTCAGACGCATATCACCAATGATGCTGGCATCAATCGATTTGGTATCCGAAGAGAACACCAGCAAGCCCACCATGGTGGCCTGTTGGCTGAGACCAAATTCAGCCGCGCCTTTCAGCGAGTTGACAAAGTCCTTACCGGCATTGGCTAACGCCACCACGTCCGCACCGGAAGACATTGCCTGCAAAACAAACGAGGAATAATCAGTGGTGCCCAGTGGCGCACTGGCAGAACCAACCACAGTGCCGCCATTAGTCTCAATAATGCCGGTAGCGACTTTTTCTAACGCATGTCCAAAGGCATAATCAGCGGTAATAAAAAACCACTTTTTCTTGCCACTATCCATCAGCGGTTTCACCGTACCCCTGGCCAATGCCACAACGTCGTAAGTCCAATGGGCGTTAAACGGTGAGCAGGTTTTGGTGGTAAAGGTATTGGAACCGGCACCGGAAATCAGAATCGGCTTTTCGTTAACGTTGGCAACCTGGGCCACAGCGCCCACTACCGACGAGGCCACCAGACCATTAATGGCGTCTACACCTTCGCTTTCGATCCATTCCCGTGCCTTGGCAGAACCCAGATCCGGCTTGTTCTGGTCGTCAGCCGAGACCACCTCAATCGGCTTGCCCAACATGCTGCCGCCAAAGTCCTCTACCGCCATATTGACCGCATCGACACAGTGCTTGCCGCACACGTCACCGTATGGACCGCTCATATCCGCCAGTACGCCCAGTTTGACCTTGTTATCAGACAAGCCACCGGCCTGGACAGAGAAAGCGGCAACAGACATCAGCGCAGCCACAGAGCAGCTTAATGCCGTTTTGAGGCCAGCTTTCGGGATGTTGGTGTTAAATTTCATTCGAACCTCTTTTATTGTTATTGATGGTTGTACGCGTTAAACGCCCAGCAGGGCATTAAGTTGGTCTTGCTTCTGGTGCAATTCGTGCTGATGGATTTCTTCGACAATGTGGCCGTGCTCCATCACGTAATGACGGTCGGCAATCGGAGCGGCAAAGTGGAAGTTCTGCTCAACCAGCAGAATGGTCAGGCCGCGCTGTTTCAGCTGGTTCAAGACCTCGGCCAGACGTTGCACAATGACCGGAGCCAGACCTTCGGTGATTTCATCCAGCAGCAGGATATTGGCACCGCTGCGCATGATTCTGGCCAGCGCCAGCATTTGTTGTTCGCCGCCCGAGAGCCGGGTTCCCTGGCTGTAGCGGCGCTCCGCCAGGTTAGGAAACATGGAATAGATTTCTTCCAGAGACACGCCATCCGAACGCACGTCCGGTGGCAACATCAAATTTTCTTCTACGTTCAGGCTGGAAAAAATACCGCGTTCTTCCGGGCAAAAACCCAGCCCCAGCCAAGCGATCTGGTGAGCAGGCATCTTGATGGTTTCCTGGCCATTGATCACCACACTGCCGGTACGGCGACCAACCATATTCATGATCGATCTCAGGGTCGTAGAACGACCGGCACCGTTACGGCCCAGCAACGTGACCAGTTCGCCCTGGTTTACGTACAAGTCGACGCCATGCAGAATGTGCGATTCGCCGTAAAAAGCATGCAGGTCACTGACACGAATTTTTTCGTCGCCCACTCGATGAGTCTGGGTCTGGCTGTTCAGGAGGTGGGGAGTCGCCGAATTCATGCAACAGCCTCCTTGTCGGCTGCGACACCAAGATAAGCCTCACGCACGCGCGGGTCGGCAGACACCGTGGCATAGTCGCCTTCCGTCAGTACCGCACCACGCTGCAAGACGGTAATACGATCCGCCAGCTGCGAGACCACTTTCAGGTTATGTTCCACCATCAGAATGGTGCGATTAACCGCCACAGTACGAATCAGATCCGCCGTGCGTTCGACGTCTTCCTGGCCCATACCCTGAGTCGGCTCGTCCAGCAGCAACATTTCCGGATCAAGTGCCAGCGTTGTCGCGATCTCCAGTGCGCGCTTGCGGCCATAGGACAAATCCACCGTGACCACACGGGCAAAATCCTGCAAGCCAACGGCTTCCAGCAGTTGTTCGGCGCGTTCATTCAAACGATCCAGCACCGACTCCGGTTTCCAGAAATGAAAGCTGTTGCCCTCACGTTGCTGCAAGGCAACCCGGACATTTTCCAGCACCGTCAGATTGGGAAAGACGGCCGAAATCTGGAACGACCGCACCAGTCCCTGACGAGCAATAGCAGACGACTCAACGGCGGTAATATCGCGGCCGTTAAACAGAATTTTCCCGGAGGTCGGAATGAGGTACTTGGTGAGCAGGTTAAACACCGTGGTTTTACCTGCGCCGTTCGGTCCAATCAGCGCATGTATATGGCCACGGCGGATATTCAGGCTCACGTCATCAACCGCCGTGAAACCCTTGAATTCTTTGGTCAGGTGGTGTGTTTCGAGAATATAGTTATTGTTCATTTCTCGTATCCGATGAGGTTGAAATATCGTTATCGGTCGGGTTATGGCATCCGCTTTTAACGCATATTCAACGAAGGTCTAATTGGCAAATATTATTTTTATAACACCAGAATAAGTTGCTACAGAATGTCTCTAAATATGCAGCACGCGATTCTTAACGCAGTCATTTCGAGCGCCGTCGTTTATAGATTTGCCCTATAGCCGGTGTTCAGGTGCCAAGGTATCCCTACATCGTGTCGCGAGTTTTGCGCAAATGTATCCAAATGTTTCATCACCACCGTGCGACAACTGTCGGGATGGCTGTCGGGATGGCTGTCGGGATGGCTGTCGGGATGGCTTCAGGATGGATGGCATGCTTGCCTGCAGTAACCGATAAGCCCGGATTGGTGATTGACGAGTCGGCCCTGTATCTGGATCAATAGGGGCCGTTTATTTCGGTATTACCCCATGCGCCCGCTCTCTTCTGCTACCTCATCGTCCGCTCTACTCAATGCGCATAAATCGCGTTTGTCGCGCCAGCTATCGCTGATTATTCGCGGCATTCTGGTGGTGGTCTTTGTCTTTGTGTATTTTTATACCGTGCCGATGATCAAACAGAAGGTATTTGAAATAGAGCGTAATTCCTCACGCCTGGCACTGAATAACGTATTTGAAATTGCCAACCGTATGTACGCCGGGGTTGAGGAATACCGGCAACAGGCATTGGATAACCACAAGGGTCAATTAAAACTGGTGGTGAATTTGGCCGAAACTTTTTTACGTTCACACTTTCAGGAAGCCGCAAAAAACGGCATTCCACTACAACAGGCACGGCAAACGGCATTTGCCTATCTGCGTAATTTCACCTTTGGTAACCAGGACTACATCTGGGTGGTGGATCACAACATCCAGGTACTGTCGCACCCGGATCCGCGCTTTCACCAGGATGCCCGGATAAAACCGGGTGACGATACCCAGCCGATTTTGGAATCCGTGGTGAGACAAGCCATGCACGACGGCGAAGGCTACTACCACTACAAATGGTCGCGCATTGCCGGGGCCGAAAGCCTCGACAAAGTATCGTTTGTACGAGATTACCCCGAATGGGGTTTTGTAATTGGTTCCGGGGTATACCTCGACGACCTCGAGGCCGAAGTACGCCTGCGCCGTGAACAAGCGCTGACCGACCTGAGACACGCCTTGCAAGAAATCAAGGTCGCCAAAACCGGCTACATGTACGTGTTCGACTCCAACGGCCATATGCTGATTCACCCCAACGACAACCTTGATGGCGTCACCTTTACCACCCTCAAGAACCCGATCACGCAACAACCGATCAATCAGGAACTGATGAAAGTCGCTGATACCGGCAAGGAGCTGAACTACCGCTGGGACAAACCCGACGATCCTGGCAACTACGCCTACGACAAGCTCTCGCTGGTACGCTACATCAAAGGTTTCGACTGGTATATTTGCTCGTCGGTTTACCTCGACGAGCTGCAAAGCAGCTCCGAACTGCTCAGTTCCCGCATCATGGTACTGGCCGGACTGACCATGCTGGCGACCTTGCTGATTTCCAGCTTTCTGGTCAACCGCATTACCCGGCCACTGGAACAGCTCGCCAGCACCGCACTCAAGGTGCAAGGAGGTGACCTGTCCGCCCGTACCGGCATTCAGCGCGATGATGAAATCGGCATCCTGGCCTCCAGCATCGACGCCATGGTGCAACGCCTGCGCAACAATATCGAAACCCTGGACGCCCAGGTCAAGCAGCGCACCGAAGAACTGCTCGCCACCAATGCCCGCGCCCAGCGCATGAGTGCCGTCGGACAACTGGCGGGCGGCCTCGCCCACGACTTCAACAACCTGCTGTCGATTATTGTTGGCAACCTGATTGTCGCCCGCGAGCATTACAGCGCCAACGACCCGGAACTGGACAAACTGCTAAGCCCGGCTGAACGCGCAGCCCGGCGGGGAGCCGACATTACCCATAGGCTGCTCGCCTTTTCCCGCCGCCAGCCACTTCAACCGGAAATTGTCTCGGTCAATGCGGTAATGGCAGAAGTACTGGAACTGCTGCACAGTGCTTTCAGCGGCCCCTATCGGCTGCACTACCGGCCACAGCAGCATCCGGAACTGGCCTGGGCCAACGTCGATCCCGGCCATCTTGAAAACGCTCTGGTCAACCTCGGCCTCAATGCCCGCGATGCCATGCAAGACGGCGGAACATTGACCTACAGCTGGAAACTGTGCGATATCACCCGGCCAATCGAACAGCGCTTTGACGAAACCGTACCACCAGGGCGATATATTGAAATTGGTGTAGCTGATACCGGCAGCGGCTTTAGCCAGTCCGCACTCGAACAGGCGTTCGAACCCTTTTTCAGCACCAAACAGGGCAGCAACAATTCCGGACTGGGGTTATCGATGGTCTATGGTTTCGTCAAGCAGTCATTCGGGTATATTCAGCTTGGCAACCCGCCTCAGGGCGGTGCCATCATACGGCTGTTACTGCCCGCCAGCAGCGCCCCGGCCAATCCTGACCTGAGCGACGACGACAGTGGTCGCGGGCCAGAGCTGGCTCCTGGTGGACTGTATTTACTGGTAGAAGACAACCCCGACGTACGGGCCGTGATCCGCAAGCAGTTGACCGACCTCGGCCAGCATGTGGTTGAAGCCGCCGATGGCGACGAAGCCCAGACCTTGCTCGACGGCCTGCTGGAACACAATCCAACCGCACTCACCGGTATGGTCAGCGACATCATGATTCCCGGTAGCATGAACGGCCGCAAACTGGCAGCAACATTACGCCGCCGGGCACCCGCAGCGGTTATCTTGCTAGTGAGTGGTTACACCGATGATCCGACCGCCATACCGGGCAGTGGCAATGACCCTGCTGACCAGCAAGACCCGATGCTGGTGCTATTACGCAAACCGTTTGATCGCCAGCAACTGGAACAGGCGCTGGAGCGCGCCAGTGCCCGCGTCCGCCTGCACCATCAACACAGGAGTTTAACGTGAGCCAACAGGCGCTGATTTACCTCGTCGAGGATGACGCCGACATCACCGAACTGGTCAGCCGCGAGCTGAACCGCTACGGCCACAAGGTACGTTGTTTCCGCACCGGTGCCCAACTCACCAGCGCACTGCGTCAGCAACAACCGCAGGTCTGTATTGTTGACCTCGGCTTGCCAGATATCGACGGCCTCGAACTGGTGCGCCAACTCACCACCCGCGAAGAAGTCGGCGTGATGATTCTCTCTGGCCGAGACAGCCTGCCCGACCGGGTGCTGGGCCTGGAGCTGGGTGCCGACGATTACATCAGCAAACCCTTCGACCCCCGCGAACTGGTCGCCCGTACCAACAGCATTGTGCGCCGACTGGAAAAAAATGCCCGCCTGCAAACCACCACCTTCGGCCCCGACAAAGACGTTCCCTCAGTGGCCTGTTTTGCCGACTGGCAGCTAGAGTGCGCCACCCTGACACTGCGCAAGGACAGCGGTGAAGAATTTGTCCTCAGCGCCGGAGAAATGGATCTGCTGATTCGCCTGCTGAAATACCCGCGCCAGATCCTCAGCCGCGACCAGCTACTCAAACACCACGACGAAGCCTTCGACCGCAGCATCGATGTACGCATGTCACGTATTCGTAAAAAAATTGAAGACGACCCCAAATCCCCGCGCCTGATCAAAACCATCTACGGAATGGGCTATATGCTCACCAGTGATGTGCAATGGAAATAAAACAGCCTGTGTGTTCTACCCCCAATTGGCCGAGTCATCACAGATTGACGGTTATGTTGAAAAATACCGGGTCGCACAACAGCAACTCCAGCCCCAACTGCTCCGTATCATCCGACAAATCCGGTGGTTTTCTGAACACCGCCAGCAGCGGCATGCGCTGCATAAGTACCGATCTCAGCCGGAGTGACACCTCCCCTAAACGCCTTTCAGGGGCCGCGCCTTGCTGGATCAGACGCAACAACACATAGCTGATCATCGCCACTAAAACCTGCAATTTGACGGCGTTTTCAGACGTACCATAGAACGGTTTGATCTTCAGATTCTGCTTGATCCACTTGAAAAACAACTCAATCTGCCAGCGCTGCTTGTACAAATCCGCAATCGCCAGAGCACTGCGCTCCAGGTCATTGGTGAGGAAGACCAGCCACAGCCAGTGAATCGAAGCCTGCGGAAACTGAATTGGAAGAGCAGAAACGGCTTCGTCGGGAAGTCAAAACCCTGCGCATGGAGAAAGTGTTCTGGTCAACAAAACCGGTCTGTATGCTTCCGCCCCGGCCGTTAGCGATAGGAGAGCGAGCCTGTTCTGCGTATATTCACCTCGGATTAACAGCACAGCGTCGAGTGCCAGAATCGGGTCGCTGCCACCTGGGTAGCCGGGTATGCTTTGGGTTGATTCCCCTACCCGACTTATTTGCCATGAGCGACCTGCATACGTTTTCTGTATTACCGCAGAGTTCTATCCCGTGTTGTGAGCCATACACTGGCGAGCAGCAGTGCCGTGATTTTCTGCGTATTGCCGCCGCTATCGATTATCTGCAACATCATCTGACCGAACAGCCGGAGCTGGAGCCGTTGGCGGCGTATTTACAGCTCAGCCCGAGCTATTGTCTGAAGCTGTTCCAGCGCTGGGCGGGGGTGTCGCCAAAACGTTTTTTACAAACACTCACCACCGCACAGGCTAAACCGCTGCTGCTCGACAATCACAGTCTGCTGGATACCAGCCTGGCGCTGGGGTTGAGCAGCCCGTCCCGTCTTTACGATCACTTTGTCGCTATCGAGGCTGTTACGCCGGGTGATTTCAAGCGTATGGGAGCAGACTTGCTTATCCGTTATGGCCAGGGCTTTACTCTGTTTGGTGAGGCTTTTGTCGCCTGGACCGACCGGGGCATTTGCCAGCTGACGTTTCTCGAGCAGACGCAGGCAGCACCCAAAGCCTCCGCTAACGGCAGCGATAAAGATAACGACACTTTTGATCGTTTGCAGGGCAACTGGCCAAACGCGCAATTAGTGGCAGACAATACCGCTGCCAGCCGTCTTCTCGATCGCTTGTTTCAGCCACTGCAGAAGCGGGATTCATCGCTACAGATGCAACGCATCCCGCTGTTGCTGCGTGGTACCAATTTTCAGGTCAGTGTCTGGCGGGCGTTACTGGAGATTGGCAGTGGATCGCACACAACGTATGGGGCCCTGGCTGCCGCTTTGGGCAGCCCTAACGCCAGCCGTGCGGTCGGGGGAGCCGTCGGTGCCAATCCGGTGGCCTGGCTGATCCCCTGTCATCGGGTGATTCAGGCCAGTGGTGCCATCGGTGGTTATCGCTGGGGAGTCAATCGTAAGGCCGCCATGCTGGCCCGAGAGTCTTGCCACAATCCAGTCCAGGCAGGCGATGCCCCCTTTTGCGGAAGAAGGTGACAAACCCAGAATACAAAGAGAACAAAGAGTGCAACAAATGCGGTTCAGGATGTGATCGATCAACGTCGTCGCCTTGGTTAACGATCATTATAACGGGGCCAAACACCATCAAGGATAGCGAATGAAACAGCCCATTCTGGTCATCAACTGTGGCAGCTCATCCATCAAGTTTGCCCTGTTTCCCGAAGATCACTGTCCCAAAACCACGTTCACGGGCGTCGCCGAACGCCTGGGAGAAGATGAACCTCATCTGATCCTGCACGGCGACCCCGAAATACGCATCGATCTGGCACCAGGATCAGGCCACAAGGAAGGCATGCGGGCCTTTATCCATGCCACTCAGGACAAACTCCACGACCTTGCCGGTGTCGGTCATCGGGTGGTGCATGGTGGCGAACGCTTCCATGACAGTATTTTGCTGGATGCCGACAATATTGCCGAGCTGGAAACCTTGTCACCCCTGGCACCGCTGCACAATCCGATGAATCTGACCGGTATTCATTTGTGCAAAGAACTGTTCCCTGCTGCGCCTCAGGTCGCGGTTTTTGATACGGCTTTTCACCAGAGTATTCCAGAGCAAACCTGGCTCTATGGCACACCGTATGATTGGTACGAAAAGGCCGGTGTGCGACGTTATGGTTTTCATGGCACCAGCTACCGTTACATTCTGGAGCAGGCCAGCCAGAGGCTGTCCAAACCGGCGGCCTCCCTCAATTTACTGATCAGTCATTTGGGCAATGGCTGTAGCGTTTGCGCTGTCAGAGCAGGGCAATCTGTCGATACCAGCATGGGTCTGACTCCGCTGGAAGGCGTGGTGATGGGCACCCGCTGCGGCAATATCGATCCAGGACTGGCCCAGCATATGTTGCATCATTCCGACCTCAGCATGGACGACATTATGACGGCGCTTAACAAACACAGCGGTCTGAAGGGGTTATCCGGTATCGGCAACGATATGCGGGTATTACTCGAGTCGGAAGCCGAAGGACATGCAGGTGCCAAACGCGCCATCAATGTCTTCACCTTTCGTATTGCGCGCGAGCTGGCAGCGCTGTCCTGCTCTTTGCCTCACCTTGACGCAGTGATCTTTACCGGCGGTATCGGCGAACATGCCAGTGATATTCGCCAGCGTATTCTGGCCCAATGGCAGAGCATGCCGTTCCTGCTGGACGATCAGCTCAACCAGCAGCACGGTGATCAACAGGGACGCATCAGTCAGCCAGATACTCCTCTGGTGATGGTCATCCCGACCTCCGAAGAAACCATGATTGCCAACGATACACGGACGCTGATCAGCCAATGATTCATCTGCTTATTGCTCCGACCGGAGTCGATGCCGGTCTCACCACCATCAGTCTGGGCCTGTTACATGCGCTGGATACTTTGGGTGTCAAAACCGCGTTTCTGAAACCGGTGGCGGCGTTAACCAATGAACCGGAGCGTTCCACCACTCTGGTACGCTCCGTCATGGGTATTCAGACACCGATACCCATGGCACTGGATGCGGTACAGCAGCGTATTAATACTGGCCAGCTGGATCGGGTGCTGGAAGATGTGGTCGCACTGCATGAAGAGACCAGCCGTCAACAACCGGATGTGGTCATTATTGAAGGCATCGTTCCCGACCGAACCGAGCCTTACACCGCGCGCCTTAATGTCGAAATGGCCAAGGCACTGGGAGCCGATGTACTGCTGGTACTCAGTGGTCACCACCACAGCGGCATCCAGGTAAAGCATGAACTGCAATTACAAGCCGGGCTGTTCCGCGCCGCCGATGTTAATGTGATCGGCCACATTATTAACAAGGCCGACGATAGCCACCAAACCGAGATGGCGGATGATTTACCACCGTGCATGGGGCGGATGCCCTGGAACCCGGAACTGACGCAGCCCCGTAGCAGCGATGTGTGCAAAACGATCGGTGCCAGCCTGCTCAATGAAGGGGAATTAACACAACGCCGGGTTGCCAACATTCTGATGGGCGCCCGCACTCTGCGCCACACCCTCGCCCAGTTAAAGCCAGGTACGCTCTTGGTCACACCCTCCGACCGGGAAGATCTGATACTGGCGGCTTCGATGGTCAGTCTGGGAGGAACACCATTGGCCGGACTGCTGCTGACCGATGGTGGTCAGCCCTGTGAACAGATACAGCAAGCCTGTCGCAGCGCCTGGGCCGGGGGATTGCCGGTGATGACCACAGCGGAAGACCTGACCAGCGTGGCCATCCGCCTGCAACAACTCAGCCATCAAGTACCTGTCGATGATGTTGAGCGGGTGTTGCGCATCATGGCCAGTGTCGCCAGCCAGATAGACACCCAGGCTCTGGTCGATGCGCTGGGAGCACCCCATGCTACCCGGCTCAGCCCTGCGGCCTTTCGATACTCACTGGTGCAAAAAGCCATCGCTGCCAATCAATGTATTGTGTTGCCAGAAGGTAATGAACCGCGCACGATCGAAGCCGCGATTGAATGTCAGAAACGCGGCATTGCCCGTTGTATTCTGCTGGGTGACCCGGATGAAATCCGCCTGTTAATAAAAGCCAGGGGTCTGGAACTGCCAGAGGGTTTGCAGATACTGCGGCCAGCAAGCCTGCGCTCTCAGTACGTCGATGCCATGGTCGAGTTACGCAAACACAAACAACTGACGCGGGACTGTGCCAGCGTGGAACTGGAAGATAACGTCGTGCTCGCCACCATGATGCTGCAATGCAGCGATGTCGATGGGCTGGTATCTGGTGCGGTTCACACGACTGCCAATACCATTCGTCCGGCGTTGCAGCTGATTCGCACCGCACCGGGGGCCAAACTGGTGTCATCGGTATTTTTTATGGGCTTACCCGACCAGGTGCTGGTGTATGGCGATTGTGCCGTCAACCCGGATCCCAGTGCCGAAGAGCTGGCAGATATTGCTATCCAGAGTGCCGACTCTGCTGCGGCCATGGGCATCGAGCCCAGAGTCGCCATGATCAGCTACAGTACAGGTGCCTCGGGCACGGGTAACGATGTCGAAAAAGTGCGTCAGGCAACGGCTCTGGTTAAACAGCAGCGCAGCGATATTCTGATCGATGGCCCATTACAATACGATGCCGCCACCACACCAGCGGTCGCCCACAGCAAGGCACCCAACAGCCCGGTCGCTGGCAAGGCCACGGTGCTGATTTTCCCGGATCTGAATACCGGCAACACCACCTACAAAGCGGTTCAGCGCAGTGCCCGAGTCATCAGTATTGGCCCCATGCTGCAAGGCTTGGCCAAACCCGTGAATGATCTGTCACGAGGTGCCAGCGTCGAGGATATTATCTATACCATTGCCCTGACCGCCATTCAGGCAACCCGTATAACCCCGATATAAAGGCAGCTTTCAGGGGCTACGGGTCAAGGGCTACGGGTCAGAAAAACGGCCGCCGCAGTCACTCAGAAGGCCGAACCCGGCTGCTGCAAAAAAGCGAGTTCGGCAACGGTCGATTCACGCCCCAGGATGGCATTACGGTGCGGATAACGACCAAACTGCTCAATAATATCCCGGTGGCGATGCTCAAAGGTCAGGGTATTTTCGATGCCATTTTGCTCGAACAATCGCACCGCTTCGGTATGTACCAAGCGGGATTCACTGTGCATAAACGGCATATAGAGGAAATTTCGCTGCATGCTGTTCAGTTCCTGATCGGCATGCTGCCGAACGGCTTCCTGAGCCAGTACCAGCGCCATGCCATCCTGGGCAAATGCTCGCGGGTGATCGCGAAACAGGTTGCGGGAAAACTGATCCAGTACAATCACTTCCGCCAGGCATCCATGGGGTTCATTACGCCATTGCCATAACTCTCCGGCACAGGCGCGTCGATGCAGGTCACCAAATTGCTGCCGGATCTGCTCATCAAATGCAGTATCTTTAGCAAACCATTGCCTGGGTTCAATATCTTCAAACCAGAAATCAATGACTTCCCAAAACATTTAGCGTTACCTCCTGGCGGGTTGATTCTCGGCGGCAATTATCCGCAGAAACAAGGTCAGATTTGAGTCACCGTCGCAATCGGCGTCGTTTGCCGCCACTGCCATAACAGTTGATGAATAAATGTCAGTTTGGCCACGACGGCATCCGTCAGTACAAATGGGTACAAATCCGGCTGCCCCATACTGCGATTAAGGCTGTTGACGGCATAGGTGACGGGCAAACAGACGTCGAGAATAACGCTAAAGTCTTGCTGTTGATAAGGATCAAATACCGCCTGAGTGCATAACTGAGAACCGCCAGAAAGTGGCGCTAGCGATAAACCAAAGGCGAAGGCGGTTTCCAGCATGTCAATCAGATGCAGGTAGTGAGCCCAGGTTTCTGCCCAATCTTCCCAAGGGTGTGACGTAGCATAGGCGCTGACAAATTGCTGACGCCATGAGGAGGGAGCACCTTGCTGGTAATAACGCGCCATCGTTTCGCCATAGTCGGCGCGTTCATCACCAAAACACTCCCGAAAGCGGCACAGTACCGAGTCATCCGGCTGCACCAGCAATTCCCAGTAATAATGTCCGATCTCATGGCGAAAATGACCGATCAGGGTTCGATAGGACTCGTCCATATCTTCCCGTATCTGCTCTCGTTCCACATTATCCGCTTCGTTGAGATTGATCGTGACCAGGCCATCAGCATGCCCTGTGGTTGCAGCCACGCCTTCTGGCAGTGCTCCATCTTCATCAATAAAGTCAAACGCTAGGCCGCTGTCTGGTTGATCCTGCTTGCTTGCCAGCGGCAAACGAAAGCGAAATAAACTGTACACCAGCCGATGTTTGGCAATTTCCAGCATTCGCCAGGCATGCTGATGGCCACTCCGGGCAAGATTGGGAATATGACGATTCAGACGACAGGCTGAACATAAGGTATCGGTGCTGTCTGCGGCTACCAGCCAGTTACAGACATTTTGTTGATGGTTATCACAGTAACGCCAACGCGCACTTGGTATCACCGAGGCTTCCCAGCTGGATTCCTGGTCAGCACGTATCAGCGGCACCAGTTGCTCCAATTCGGGGAGGTATCCCAACGGACTCTGACAGCGCTCACACAGCGTGTTTTCAAAATACAGAACGTGCTGACACTTAGAACACTGGAACAGTTTCATGAGCAATTCCTGGCAGCCAACAATCAAAGACCAGTTTGCCCACTGATTGTTGCAAAGGTGTCGCCGATATTGCCCTGCCGATGGCTTGACAATACCCTGAATCATATCAAACAGGTTCTCTAACTCTTTGTTAAAAAAGCGATTTTTAATCAGTTAACCATTTATAAATTTTTTCACCCGAAACGGCAAAAAAGTCAAAATCACATTGATCTCGACCCAAACCAGAACGATATGCCGTGCTATAGTCGTGCCATTCTGACACTGCCAACTGCAGGAAAATCTATGCGACGCATAACTCGTGAGGATTGCCCTCCAGATACACTTCATCGTCTTCTGGCTGGCGTAACCTTCTACAAGGAGCTGATCCACACCGATCAGACCCAGTTCGAACTATTGATGTCCCTGACACAATTTGGTTTTGCCGAACAGGGCGAAACCATCTTGCACAAGGACGAACCCGCCAACATTCTCTATTTTCTCTTGCGAGGAGAACTGGAGGTGCTGGCAGACGATAACAGCACACCGATCAATATTATCAGCGCCGGGGAATTACTGGGCGTGATGGCGATGGTACTGGATGACCGCCGTTCTGCCTCGCTGCGAGTCAAGACCCGTAATGCCATCCTCGCCGGTGTCGATTACGAGCACTTCCGCGACATCAGTGATTTTTCGATGTTTACCCTAGCCACCAAACTCAGCTTTTTCCGTATGCTGACAGCCAATATCCGCTGGAACATCGAGAAAAACCGCTTCGCCAATCCATCCCATCCTTTGGTGTCCAGGCTGCGCACAATTCCTCTGTTTTCCGGCTCACGAGACACTCCCGAGGAACTGGAAGCCTTGCGCGTACAAGCCCATGTGCTGGCTGAATTGCTGTGTGACTGGAACGCATCACCGGCTGATGCAACCGCACTGACCAACGCAACAGTACAAGCTGCTGCAACAACGACGATAACAACCGTCGGCTGACCTGTCCGCTCAAGGGGACATCTATTTAATCCGGTGCTCACTCTGGGCCACCGGATGGTTTCGAATCACGAAGCCGACTTGCAGGCCTGACGGGTCAAGTCAAAAGTCGGCGACACCGAGTCGAGATCATCCGGCAGCCCCCGAAGGGCGCGGGTTGCCGCCGTCCAGTGCGGTGTTGACGAATTTGAAAAGGACTCGTCATTTCGCTGCATTCGTCGCCTTGCCCTGAACAACGGCAACACTCGCGCAGAGCCGTGCAGGATTAAATAGATGTCCCCTCAAGACTGGAGACGACCTGGACGTTGTCTCCGCGACTGCCCGAACAACAGCGCACCATCATATTGCCAACCAGACCCCATATGGAGCCAAGTCGCAACGGCTGTCTTTGTTACGATAAAAACAGGTTTTATTTCTGACTATTTCAAGGTTTTTCGTACCATTAACGACACCAAAGTATTGCTGAGTTCGTTAATTAACCACTTTTACACCAACAATTTCTGCTCTAGAATTGCCGCCCCTACTACTTACTGGTGATGAACACTTCTTCCCTCTCAATACGGCTACCCTGGGCTACCGTGATGTCTGGTGAATGAGTTTTTCATCAATTCCTGGAGCCTGCATGACAGACATACTGCATTACCTGCTAATAGGTCTGGCCGTTCTCGGCCTGCTATCCGTCGTTCTCGAAGAAATCATCCATGTTAACAAAGCACAATCGGTGCTGTTCCTTGGCGCCCTGTCCTGGGTATTACTGTTTATATTCAGCTCTGCCGACCCAGGTGAACACGACAGCGTGATTTATGGACTGGGGGAAAATATCGGTGAAATCGCCAGCCTCTGGCTATTCCTGCTCGCCGCCATGACGTTTGTGGTTTATCTGAACAAAAAAGGCTTGATTGAAAGCCTGATTTACAAGGTACTGCCCAACCAGATATCCGAACGCAAGCTGCTGTTTCTGACGGGTCTGTTCTCTTTTGTATTTTCTTCCCTGGCCGACAACATCACTGCGACACTGATTTCCATTGCCCTGATTCTGTCGCTGGATTTGCCAATACGTAAAACCCTGCGTTTTGCCACTCTGGTGGTCTTTGCCGTGAACTCAGGTGGTGTCGCCATGATCACTGGCGACGTCACCACTCTGATGATTTTCCTTGAGGGCAAGGTCACCATCACCAACCTGCTGTTACTGTCGCTTCCATCATTGATGGCAGTACTCTTGCTGGCAGCCATACTGTCGATTCCACTCAAAGAAACGGCCATCATTCGGCGTAAAACCCATGATCTGCAAGCGGTCGATTTTGCCATTGCCGCGATCTTTATCTGTACCATCATTGCCACTATTGCAGGTAATGTGCTGTTCGATATCCCACCGGTACTGAGCTTTCTGACCGGTCTGGCGGTGATGTTTCTGGTCGCCCGCGCCTACGGTGAAGACACCGAAAACGACCCGATCCTCAACTATGTTCGTCAGATCGAGTTCGATACCCTGTTGTTCTTCCTTGGTATTTTGTTACTGGTCGGCGCACTGAAAGAAATTCACGCGCTGGATTCATTCGTCAGTCTGTACGAACACCTGCCCGCCTGGTCGGCCAATTACCTGATGGGCTTGCTGTCATCGCTGATTGATAACGTGCCATTAACCGCAGCCTTGCTGAAAGCCGACGTCACCATGAGCCTGGCAGAATGGCTGTCGTTGACTTACGCCGTCGGCGTCGGTGGTTCATTGCTGATTATTGGTTCGGCAGCAGGGATTGTTGCCATGAGCAAAATTGAGGCATTAACCTTCGGCACCTATCTACGCTTTGTCGTGGCCTTGTTACTGGCCTATACCATTGGCTATATCGCGGTGCTGGGACTGGGGATGGTTATTTCCTGAGCCGGAACCGGCTCCGTTGGCAGAGTGGTGGGGAAGCTGACTTCCCCACCACTCTGCCCATGTAACACCGGACGCGTGCCCAGCTCAGGGTAATTTGAACCTCAGTTCAACCTCAGCACCGGTGATGGTATCTCGCAACGGCTTGGTCTCTGCCGCTTCAGACTCATCCCAGTGTAATTTGCCGGACAAATCCAGTGCCGACCCGGTTTGCGGCTGAGCATTAAAAACATTAGGTAACAGTGCCGAGGCTGTTCCGTACGTCAGTTGCTCTTGTCCGATGGTCTCGGGAAGGTGCAGGTTTAACGGCTGACGAGCCTGCTGTTGCATCTGTTGCTCCAGCGCTTGCTGTTGTTCCGTCGGTGGCTGCCATTCCTCAGTTTCGACCGTCAGTTCCGGCGACTGAAGATCGTCACCAGATGGCTTAACGTCCACTGCTGCTGCAATACCGGATCCTGCCTGTTCGTCAGCCAACGCTTCACCCTGATAAGTCGCCACGGGTATCAATTCAGGCTCCACCCTCTCAGGCGCAGCATCAGACGCAATACTTGGCAGAGCAAGCGGTGTACCGCGCCCTGATTCGTCCCCTGATGGATACTCGCCCTGCGCGTCACCCATAATCCGGGTGTCTTCGACAGATTGCAGCTGCGTAACCTGCCAATACCCTGCCACTGCGACCCCCGTGACCAGTACCACTAATCCTGCGATCAGACCTTGCTGCATGTACCCTCGTTTATTGATAATTTTTTACGGTGAAAAAGAAAATGCGGGTCATCAACCAGCGCTGAACAAGGCCAGAAAAGACGATTCTGACCAAGACACATGTCGTTTTGGAGTCTGCAAAGACCATCAGGTTCCGCTGATTACGGCACCGAAGGAGCAGGACACGACTGCCACACCAGTCGATACCCCGGTTGGCCCACCTTGGTAATAACAGACTGATCAGCCGCTATCCCTGCAACGGCAACCAACCGTTCATGCTGCAGTAACAGCGGCCAATGTGGCCGCAACCAGGGCGGAATTCCGGCTTCTTGCCACAGTTGCTTCAATGATTTGGACGGACGCCCTGGCGGCCGTAGCAGCAGCGCATGCGACAGTTCGAGGTGAGCCTGGCAAGTGAGCTGATAGTCACCAAACAGCAATACGATGGCAGAGTCAGTCCCCGCAGACTGGCAATGCTCGGCGACCAGTTCGCCCAGCGACCATCTTGTCAGCAAGCAGCACGTTGCGCCTGCCTGAGTGTCTGGCAAGGTCAGAGCAAGAGTCGCAGGTACGGTGACAGGCCAGTGTCGATCCGACAGCACCAGGTACAAGCGTCCCCGAAACCGACGTACCTGAACATCTCCCAACCCAACCACTATCTGTGCATCCGCCGCTGCATATAACGCCTGTTCTACCAGTTCGGCCAGCCGTGCCTCACTGGCAACCTCTACCGCGGCGTGCTGAAACCAGGCATACAGCAGCGGCTCATGCAACACTTTGGGCTGATCCTGCCAGCGTTTGATATTCAGACTGGAACCAGCGTTGCCGGGCCAGTTATCAGCGTCGGTGCATAACTCAAGCACCGGTGCTAACAGATGGTCAAACGCAGCCTTGTCTGCTGCCAGACGCCGGGCAGTACGCTTGAGTGAGTGTTCACGACCAGGAAAACGGCGGTACAACTCCGGCAACAGCACCTGCCGCCACCAGTTCCGCTCCAACCGGGTATCCTGATTGGAGGGGTCGTCTACCCAGCGTAGCAGGTGTGCCTGTGCATACTGCAGCAGCTGTTGTCGCGAACAGTCCAGCAAAGGCCGTAACAGCCGGGGCGATCCCTCCTCGCCTGGTCGGTTGTCTGAGCGCTCAACCAGTCGTCTTGCCGAGGATAGATAACGTTGTTGCGGCATACCCGCCAATCCACTCAGGCCGCTACCACGGGTCAGGCGATTGAACAGGGTCTCGACCTGATCATCAGCATGATGCCCCAGCAACAGCCAATCGTCAGGCTGGCAATAACGCTGAAACACCTCGTAACGGGCACGACGGGCGGCCTGTTCGATACCACCCTGGCAGCGACCAAGATGAACCCGTTCAACGGTCAGAGGTATTCCCAACGCCTGGCACTGCTGCGAACAAAACCCGGCCCAGTCGTCCGCTTCTGCCATCAAGCCATGATGCACATGAATAGCATGCAATCCGGCACATGACGATGCCCCTCCTTGCTGCCACCACTGCGCCAGCAAATGCAGCAAAACGCAGGAGTCCATGCCACCACTGAAGCCGACCCAGAGCTGGCTTGCCGGGCTGATCCGGGTTGCCAGCAACTCGTCCAGCCGTTGCAGAAGAGCGCCTTCTACGCCCTCAGCGCCAGTGACTGACGCGTCAGCAAGACTCATGGCAAATCTCAGCCGAACACCAGTTCGACGGCTTGCTCGCCAAATTCGTAACGCAATTGCAGTAGCTGGTCGTCGGTGGGGTTGACCCGCCACTCGTCGCCGAGCCGAATATCACAGCGGGCGGTATCATTATGGTAATCCAGCACAATCGGGCACCCTCCTTCCAGTGGCTGCAACAGCTGCCCCAGCAATTGGCAGGATTGATCATCCAGCCGCTCGCCATTCATCTGGATACGAATGGATTTGGCAAAGTTCAGCCGGGCCTGACTGATCTCCATCGCCGAGCGACCGATCGCCTTCAGCCCGCCCGAATAGGCGTCGTGGCTGATCTGGGCTTCGACCACCAGCACCTTGTCTTTTGCTACCACCTCACGCACTTGTTCGTAGACGTCGGAAAACAGCGCCACTTCCATGCGACCAGAGCGGTCGTCCAGGGTCACGAAACACATGTTTTCGCCGCGTTTGTTTTTCATCAGCCGCATATCAACCACCAGCCCTGCCAGCTTCTGCGGTTTTTTGTTGTCTTGCAGGTTAACCAGTTTGGTTGGTGCCAGCTGACGCACTTCAGCTTCGTATTCATCGAACGGGTGTCCGCTAACAAACAGGCCGAGGGTGTCCTTCTCACCTTGCAGGCGTTCTTTTAACGTCCAGTCACGCAGGCGACGGAAACGTTCGTAAGGGTCAGCCCCCACAGCAGCTTCAGCCTGCACCTCGCCAAACAGATCCACCATACCGGCGGCTTCGTTAGCAGCGGTTTGGCCTGCACTTTTCATGGCATCTTCAATACTGGCCATCAATACCGCACGGGGTGCGGTAACCGGCAAGTTGTCGAAGGCACCGCAGCGCACCAGCGCTTCGAGAACGCGTTTGTTGATTTTTTTACCGTCAACACGCTGGCAAAAATCAAACAGATGCTGGAATGGTTCACCGGCTTCACGTGCTTCGATAATGGCATCAATCGGGCCTTCTCCGACGCCTTTTACCGCACCGAGGCCGTAGACAATGGCTTCGTCGGCGTTAACGGTAAAACCAAAACGCGACTGATTAACATCCGGCAGTACCAGCTCAATACCCATCTCGCGGCATTCTTCAAAGAAGATCACCACCTTGTCGGTATTCTGCATGTCGGAGGTTAATACCGCCGCCATAAAGGGCGCCGGGTAGTGCGTTTTTAACCACAGCGTTTGGTACGACACCACGGCATAGGCGGCCGAGTGGGATTTGTTAAAACCGTAACCGGCGAATTTTTCCACCAGGTCGAAGATTTTCATCGCCAGATCCGGGTCAACCCCGGTATCAATAGCACCGGTGCGGAAAATATCCCGCTGTTTGGCCATTTCTTCCGGCTTTTTCTTCCCCATGGCACGCCGCAGCATATCCGCGCCACCCAGGGTGTAACCGGCCAGTACCTGGGCGATTTGCATCACCTGTTCCTGATAGACGATGACGCCATAGGTCGGTTCGAGGACTTCCTTCAGGCTTGGGTGTTCGAAGTCCGGGTGTGGATAGGCGACCTTGGCACGACCGTGTTTACGGTTGATAAAGTCGTCCACCATGCCGGACTCCAGCGGGCCGGGACGGAACAGTGCCACCAGGGCGATCATGTCTTCGATATTGTCGGGTTGCAGGCGGCGGATCAGGTCTTTCATGCCTCGGGATTCGAGCTGGAACACCGCCGTGGTCTGGGCTTTTTTAAGCAGGGTGTACGACGCTTCATCATCAAGCGGAATATGCTCAATCTCGACCGGGGGCAGATTTTCCTTGGCGCGCTTGCTGTTAATGGTTTTTAACGCCCAATCGATAATGGTCAGGGTACGCAAGCCCAAAAAGTCGAATTTCACCAGACCGGCTTCTTCAACGTCATTCTTGTCGAACTGGGTCACCAGACCACTGCCGTCCGGCTCACTGGCGGTGGCGGAAAAGTCGGTCAGTTTGGTCGGCGCAATCACCACACCACCAGCGTGCTTGCCGGTCTGGCGGGCGATACCTTCGAGTTTGAGAGCCATTTCCCAGATTTCCTGGGCTTCTTCGTCTTCGTCCAGAAATTCTTTCAGTGGTGCTTCCGCCGCCAGTGCCTTTTCCAGCGTCATGCCGGGGTCACCCGGGATCAGCTTGGAGAGTCGATCAGCCAGACCAAACGGCTTGCCCTGGGCACGGGCAACGTCACGGACGACCGCCCTGGCAGCCATGGTGCCGAAGGTAACGATCTGGGAGACCGCCTGACGGCCATAGGTATCGGCCACGTAGGCGATGACTTTCTCGCGGTCTTCCATACAGAAGTCGATGTCGAAGTCAGGCATCGATACTCGTTCCGGGTTGAGGAAGCGTTCGAATAGCAGGTCGTATTCGAGCGGATCAAGATCGGTAATTTTCTGCGCATAGGCCACCAGCGAGCCAGCACCGGAGCCTCGCCCCGGCCCCACGGGAATCTCGTGATTCTTGGCCCACTGGATAAAGTCCATCACGATCAGGAAGTAACCGGGAAAACCCATCTGAATAATAATATCCAGCTCGAACTTGAGGCGGTCTTCATACGGCTGGCGCTTTTCGCGGTACTCATCGGACTCTTTTGCAATACCGGCCAGAATCACTTCCAGCCGCTCTTCCAGGCCCACTTGGGAGATTTTGCGGAAAAAATCCGCTTCGCTCATGCCTTCTGGTATCGGGTAGTCGGGCAGGAAGTATTTGCCCAGTAATACTTCTACCGAGCAGCGTTTGGCAATTTCGATGGTGTTCTGAATCGCCGTTGGCGCGTCCGGGAACAGTTCGATCATTTCTTCGGCACTGCGGAAATACTGCTGTTCGCTGTACTCGCGTGGACGGCGCTTGTCATCCAGCGCATAGCCCTGACCAATCGAGACCCGGGTTTCGTGGGCTTCGTAGTCATCAGCGTAAATAAACCGCACGTCATTGGTGGCCACCACCGGGACACGCAACTTGCCCGCCAAAACCAGGCTGGCTTTCACCAGGGTTTCATCACCAGTACGACCGGTGCGCTGGATTTCGAGATAAAAGCGGTCACCAAAAATCCGCTGGTACTCAGCGACCAGAGCTTCGGCAGCATCCAGCTTGCCTTTTAAGACCCGCAGGCCGACATCCCCTTCGCGGGCACCGGAGAGCAAGATCAGGCCGTTGTTTTTTTCGATCAGCCATTCACGTTTGACCACCGGCTTGTCGTGGTGCTGGTTCAGATAAGCCTGGGAAACCAGTTCGCGCAAGCCGAGATAACCGTCCGGGTTCATACACAGTGCCGTTACCCGAAACGGGGCATAGCTGTCTTCCGGGTTTTCGAGCCACAAATCCGCTCCGAGAATCGGCTTGACGCCCTCCCCCAGGCAGCTTTTGTAAAACTTCACCAGCGCATACATATTGCTCTGGTCGGTCAGGGCGACGGCGGGCATGTTCGCTGCCACCGTAGCGCCAATCAGCTTTTTCACCCGCACGGTACTGTCGTAGAGGGAATATTCAGAGTGAACGCGCAGGTGAACAAAAGCAGCTGGAGACGACATGACAATGGCCCGTAGTAATACGTGGAGTAATACGTAGTGATGCGTGGTGACGAGGAATAACAAACCCGGAGTTTACAACAGTTGCTGCCCGCAATCAGGTGATGACTCGGATTGTGCGCGTGTGTCAGCTCTTTATTGCCAGCTGCCAACTCTGTCCCGGCCAACTGTCTGGCGGCAGTTGCCATTGACCGATACTGAGTCGATGCAACCCAAGTACCGGATTCCGAAAGCGGCCAAACATACGTTTGATCTGGTGGTAACGGCCTTCCATCAAGGTTACCAACACTTCCCGCTCGGCAATAATCTCCAGTAACGCCGGACGCGTGGTGATATTTTCGAAGGGAAAATACATACCGGCAGCAAACGCCGTGATGTAATCGGCGTTGACCGGATGCGCCAGCGTCACATGATACACCTTGGCAACTTTGTGCTCTGGTGCCATCAAGCGCTGTGACCAGAGACTGTCATTGGTGAGTAACAGCAGGCCACTGGACGCCCGATCCAGACGCCCGACGATGTGCAGCTGCTCCAGCTGCGCCGGTTCTAACGGACACTCAGTACTGTGTCGTAACTGGTCGATCACCGTCGTATGCTCGTTATCACGGGTCGCACTGACCACGCCAACCGGCTTGTTCATGGCCAGATACAACGGCTGTTGTTGTTGCAAGACCACGTGATCCAGCGTCACCAGACTGAAAGGACCAACCGGCTGGGTAATATCAACCGCTACCTCTCCATCAATGGTGATGCGCCGCTGCGCTAGCAGCAAACGCACATCGCGACGGGAAAACGCCGCGTGTTGGGCAATAAAACGGTCCAGACGATAGCGACAGCTTGCCATACGCAGTCGGAGCTCCGGTGGCGAAAAAGCCGGTCATGATAACAGTCGACCAGCGCAAATTGCAGCGACAATCACTCCTGCCAGCCTTTGATAGGGACTGGATTCGCAACACATTGACCAGTACGCTTTGCTGTCTCTGCTCTCGGTACGAGAAATACCATGCTTCGACACGGATGTTTTGCTCTGTCGCCCCGCCGCCGCTTGCTGCCGCCAGTCATCTTTGCCGGATTGCTGTCTTGCCCGCAGCTGCACGCGGGTGGTATCAACTGGCAAGCCGGGCTGACCTGGCAATACGCCCATCTCTCGCTGGAAGAGAGCCGCCGCCACTACCAACTCGACAATTATGGCCCCACCGTTTCGGCAACGGTAACCTGGGATGAACAATGGTTTATCTCTGGCAGCAGGGATCGCCAGCAGGCCACTGATGACGGACTGAGTTACCAGAACCAGGGCAAGTCAATCACCCTGGGTTATTTGTTACAGGACAGCTGGCTGCGGCTGGATGGCTCTCATTTCCATGAGGAGTACGACGTTCAGTTCGGCGTGCTGGAAGATCGCTATATTGTGCGCCAATCCCGTACCAATCGCTCCCTGACCGCCACCGCCGGACGGGATGTCTGGATCGCTGACCAGTGGCTGCTTAGCAGCCATGTACAACTGGGGCGCACCCTTGGTAACTCAGAACGCAGCGAGTCTGTCGCCGTCGTGGTACCCGGCTCAGGGGGATCTGGGCGTCATGTCACCAGCGTCCAGACATACGATACCCAAACGGGTCTCGACCTGGGTACGGGGTTGAGTCTGACCTGGTTATTGGCAGAGCAACAGAGCCAGCGATTATGGACGCCCGGCATAGCGCTGGATTACCAACGCACCTTGAGCGGTGAACTGTTGTCGACCTCAGCCAGCAACGGCCGCGCCTATCGCCAGCAGCAAACTGGCGCTCGAACAACGGCAGTCACGCAGCAGTGGGCCAGCGCCAGTGTGTTGGTTGCCTTGCTGAATACTCACTGGCAACTCACCAGCCAGCTGGTCATACCCTTGCAGACACCACACGATCAGCGTGTTTCGATCGGTTTCGACTGGTTTTGGTGACAGTTAATGACGTTTTGAGCGCAGTTGTTGCCGCATGGCATCACGCTGCTGTGGCGACAAACTCTGGAAGCGCTGACGCAGCTGCTGACGCTGCTCCGGCGTCGCCTGTTGATAGTCATGCCAGGCGTCGCGGGCTTGCTGGCGCTGCTCCGGGGTCATATCGCGCAAGGTTTGCAACCGATCCCGTAGTATCTGGCGCTGACTTTCCGGCAAACTCTGCCAGCGGCTGAAGCGCTCACTGGCGGCCTGTCGTTCACTGTCGGACATCGACTGCCAGCGCTCAACACCGCGCAAAAGTGCTTGCTGCCGCTCGTCATCCAGACTGTCCCAACGCTCGGATATGCCCTCCAGTAACTGCTGGGTGCTGGGGGGTAAACGCCGCCATTCCTGTGCCTGTACGGGTTTTGATAGCAGTACCCATCCGGTCAACAGTGCCATCAGCATGAGTAGCGTCAGACTGATGCGCCGCTGCCTCTGCAGCATTACCTGGGGATGCTCACGATTCATTGCCCACCTCCCGACCGCGTCTCGGTTGGCTCGTTTGTGTCTGGGAAATTCGCTGTTGCTTGTGGCACAGATGTGGAACTACTGACCTCAGTATCTTGCGGGATCAGAGGCGATGGCCCCAGCATCATCGGATCAATCCATTCATCATCAATCTCGATCTGATCGGCCAGATAGAGCAACAGTTCAATATCCGGCGCACGATCCGGCTCACGATTCGATGGCACCTCCGGTTCTGCCTGAACAGACACCTGCGGCAGCATCCAGCCAGCAGAAGATGACAGGGTTATTAGCGCTGCCATATTAACCAGCCTTATCCAGGATTGGGGGATTCGCATCCGGTAACTCGCTTAGCCAATAGGCAAATTCCAGTTGCTGCAGCATATCCCATTCGTCTTCACCAAGCTCCGCCAATGCCATCATGTCATCCAATCGTTGCTGTGCTTCGACCTGCTGTGCTTCGAATGCTGCCAGCGTGGTAATATTGGCATCGTAGCTCGACGGATAGGTACCTGCCGGCGCCCCCTCCTCGGCTTGTAGCAACCAGATCACACTGACCAGTATCAAGCAGGCTGTCCCCCCCCCCAGGGGTAATAGCGACCCTGTGAACCAGTACCAGATAGCGGACGTGGAAGTTCGACGCCTATCGATGTTAGCCATGGCTTGCCTGAAAGCGGCCGCCCGCCGTTGTGCCAGTTGATCGGTCAGGGGTTCTGGCAACGTCTCTGCCTGCTCATCCAGCAGTGCCAGAAGCTGTTGCTCTGTTACCGTCGCCTGTCCAACTCTCGAGGTTTTATCCGCAGATTTCGATATCATGATACTCGGCCACCTCATTCAATTTCTGCCGTGCTCTGGACAGATGGGTTTTGACACTGCCCTCGGAAATATTCAGCGCATCTGCCGTCTCGCGTACGCTTAGCCCTTCCCAGCAGCGTAATAAGAAACACTGCTGTTGCTGTAAAGGCAGGGTCGCAATGGCGCTGATCAGCGCTTGCTGTTGACGACTGCTGGCCAAGGCCTGATCCGGCTCGTCGCGGTAATCACCCACATAGTCATCCATTCCATCGGCGCTGCCAGTCTCTGGAACATCCGTCTGACTGCCCGACCAGAACATCCAGCGGCGCTGTTTCTGTTGCTGACGCAAACTGTCGGCGAGGCAGTGCTGCAAAATTCGGAAAAACAGCGGCCGCCATTCCGCTTCTTCCCGATCGCGGTAGTGGCTGATCAGTCGGGTCATCGCTTCCTGCACCACATCCAGGGCATCTTCATCATTGGCGGCAGCAAATCGCACCATCCGAAAGGCCCGACGCTCAATCGACATCAGGAAATCATTCAACCTGGCGGTCATACGATGTCTGTCTCCAAGCCAGTCACATCCGCTTCCTTTCTTTCAGCCTTGTTTTCCTGAGTGTAATCTGCAGTAGAGAAAACCAAGGCTCAACAGGCTACTGGCGGCTCGACTCGCCAAACCTCACCATAATGCTGCTGGCATCCAGAATCCCGGTGCTGTCATCAAACTGTCCCTGCACGCTTAAATGGCTGACCGCCTCAGTCCCTTCCAGGGCGTTGGCCAACGCCAGCAGAAAATCGCTGTAGCTCAGATAGATAGCGGTTGATGTAGCGCTGATTTGCACTGCAAAATGGCCCTTATCGACGGTAGCTGTTACACCAGCCACCTCCAGGCCGGCTACCAGCTCTCGCGGAATACCATGCAGACGCAAACGTTCACTGGCGTCGGTCACATCCAGTACCAGGGTATCGTTACTGATGCTCACTGGCATCGTGGTAGCGTCAGACCAGTGAGCAACATAGTCGGCACGGCTGGATGCAAAGCTGATTTCATTCACGGTGACTGCGTCAAAATCGCCAATAGCAGCGCCAAATGCCGTTGGATAACCCGCCACCGCAACCCAGTCCCCTGTCGCCAGATTGGTGACATCCAGCGTCGCCGTTTGCAGCTCATAGGTGGCGGGATCGGCGTCATTATCTCGGCTATCCGCCGTGCCACTGAAATCAAACAGCTCACTGTTGCGACTGTTGATACTTAACAAATCCAACGACAAGGGGGCAGTCGTCGTCACCGAGCCACTCAACCGATTCAGTTTCATACGTACATACCCGGTACTGGCATCCATTTTAGTGATGTCATCTGTACTGACACTACCACTGACCAGCACCGACTGGCCGACGGAAATATCTGCAATCGTGCTGTCGCCGTCGTAGCGACCGGTGACCCCTGTCTCTTCAGACAGTGTCACCTCCAGCATTGAGGCAAAGCTGGCGTCGTGACCACTGCGTTCGACCACCGCTCCGTTCAGGGTTAATACATTGCCGCTGCGGGCGGTAACAATGCCTTTCACCACATCGTCACCGCTCCAGTCGACGCTGGCACCGGTCAATATTTCTGTCGCAGTAAAAGTACCGGTGTTATCAAGACTGCCGTAGCTCACAATCGGTGTAGCGGCATCCAGTGCCGCAATCAAGGCCAGGCCGTCACTACCTGTGTATGGAATCCCATCAATGTCATAACGCGTTGTTTCGGTCACAGCCACCACCAGATCGCCAAATTCGCCGCTGCGGTGTCGCATAGGGCGAATAGCCAGAGTAATCTCTGCAGTATCGGTATCGGAACTGATCAACTGACCACGAACGCGATGCTCCCGATCCGTGTCTTGACTGGCAACAACCATCAGGAAAGGTTCGACTTCAACAACAGCCGGATCATAAGAAAGCACTTCGTTGGAAGCCGCCAGATCCAGATCCAGAGTCAGACCTGCCACGCTATTACGGCCAATATTCAGTGCTCCCTCGCCAAGATCAACGGACACTTCCAGGGTACCGATGGTTGTGCTATGGGAATCTACCACTGTCGCGCTATAAGACACACCAGCACTGTCCTGAACCACAATATCAGCGTCAGCGTAATCAAGGTTGACCAATACACTACGGTAATGGCCAGCCGGTATGGCCGCGACCATAAACAGTTCACTTAACTGCTGATACTGAACAAAATCCACTTCCGTGGTGGCAGGAAGAACATCCACCTCGGTGCCATCTTCACGAACCAGAGTGATACCCAGCACCTCAACCTGATAGGTCAGAAAATCTTCTTCTGCGTCGGTCAAGGCAATTTGAACGGTGCCGGTTTCATCGGTAGCCGTAGAGCTGGTACTACCGGAACCCGCACCACCGCAACCCACCATCAGGCTGGATGCAATTGCCAGCCACCATGCCGTTGTTTTCATGTGTCACTCCTGAGGTTTACACCTGCTTGCTGTTTGAATATCGATATGTTGTTACACGCATCCATACAACGGAGCTGGTTCGCTTCGGTTGACACAAAAAAACAAACAGAGAAAAAACAGGGCACCAGAACGACGGTTTCCAACGGCGAGTCACAAATAACCGGGAGCAGTGTCAGTGTATCTGATAGCAAAGCGGGCTTATGACCTCCATGTCAGCCAGACAGAAAAGTCAGCCCGGAAGATTAAAGAAACGGATGATGCACTTCGATTGTGATGTGTTGCAGCTGTTGGTAGAGATCCAGATGTTGACGAATCTGGCTGGAGATCTCGTTCTCACTGCTGGCCACCGACAACACCAAAGCATAATGATCAGCAGATACTTTCCAGATATGGATGTCACGGATTTCAGCTCCGGTGGTCTGTACTGCATCAATAATCTGCTGACGCACGGGTGCATCAATACTGGCATCCAGCAAAATCCGGCTGGTGTCTTTCAACAAACCAAGCGCCCAAACAGAAATAATGGCAGCACCAACAATCCCCATCAGTGCATCCAGCCATAACCAGCCCAGCATCATGGCAGCAATCAACGCCACAATGGCCAGTATCGATGTCAGGGCATCTGCCAGTACGTGCATATAGGCTGCACGCAAATTGTGATCGTGATGATCGTGATGGTCGTGATGGTCGTGATGGTCGTGATGGTCGTGATGGTCGTGATGGTCGTGATGGTCGTGATGGTCGTGATGGTCGTGATGATCGTGATCAACCGGCCCATGGGCATGGCCATGACTGTGTCCATGATGATCCTTGAGCAACCAGGCACTGGCCAAATTCACCAGCAAGCCGATCACCGCCACCACAATCGACTCCGTAAAGCCTATTTCATGGGGCATAAACAACCGCTGCACAGATTCCAGCACCATCATCAAGGCCACAACACCGAGTGCAACCGCACTGGCGAAGCCACCTAATACCGACACCTTGCCAGTACCAAAACTGAAATCAGGATCCATCGCGTGACGACGGGCATAACGATAGGCAAACAGCGTAATGGTAAATGCCGCAACGTGCGTCCCCATGTGCCAACCATCGGCCAGCAGGGCCATGGAGCCATAGGCACTGCCGACAACGATTTCGGCCACCATGGTCAAGAACGTCAACCAAAGTACCCAAAGGGTGCGGGTCTCCCCTTGTTGCCGATCCGCAATAATGGTCGGCTGATAACATGGGCAGGTATTCAATGAAGTCATAACAACAGGGCTACTGGAAAAATGAATGAAAATCGCACGGTGCACCAACCTGAACAAATCGACGCCACCGTTCAATGCAACAGATACAGGGCAACTGACCGCAGAATAACGGCCCAGGATACAAAAGTCTGCATTGATTTTCATTTACCAAACAGAGAAGCAGTGACAGATGACAACACTGTTGGCAGACTCCACGGATCTTCAACGGATACCCCATCATGAGCCGACGCACTCCAGTCCTACCCGCCCTGCACATTGCCGGAAATGCCATAGAACCAGGCAACACCTACCAGTTGAACCTGCCACTGGGCAGTCTTTATAC
Source organism: Candidatus Thalassolituus haligoni (assembly GCF_041222825.1). Lineage (NCBI taxonomy): Bacteria > Pseudomonadati > Pseudomonadota > Gammaproteobacteria > Oceanospirillales > Oceanospirillaceae > Thalassolituus > Candidatus Thalassolituus haligoni. Next base: position 1,309,506 of record NZ_CP139482.1, on the reverse strand, counting down.
CAGTACCAATGTGACCATGCCGGTATATGTTCGCCGCAGCAGCAAACCCGGCCCCACACTGTTTATCAGTGCCGCCATTCATGGCGATGAACTTAACGGTGTGGAAATCATCAACCGCCTGATTCACGGCTCCAGATTACGTAATCTGCGCGGCACCTTGATCGCTGTGCCCATTGTCAATGCCTTTGGTGTTATCAACCAGAGTCGCTATCTGCCCGATCGCCGCGATCTTAACCGCTCTTTCCCCGGTTCCAGCCGTGGCACTCTCGCAGGCCGAATGGCGTACATGTTCCTCAACGAAGTAGTGGCCAAATGCGACTACGGTATTGACCTGCATACCGGCGCGATTCATCGCTCCAACTTGCCCCAGATCCGCGCCAATCTCGACGACGAGATAACCCGTGACATGGCTTTGGCATTCGGCGTCCCAGTCTTGTTGAACGCCAATCTGCGCGACGGCTCCTTACGGGAATCTGCCGACGAGATGGGCGTCAAGATCCTGCTTTACGAAGCTGGAGAAGCCCTGCGCTACGACGAATTGTGTATTCGTGCTGGCGAACGTGGCATTTTACGCGTGATGCGTCACCTCGGTATGTTGCCCCCCAGCCGCCAGAAGAAATTTCCGATCGAACCACTGATCGCCCGTGACAGCGGCTGGATGCGCGCTACTGACAGTGGCTTTGTACGCAACCTGAAGCATCTTGGTGACAAGGTGGAAAAAGACGACGTCATGGCGATTATCTGTGATCCGTTTGGCACTCAGCTTGATAAGGTAGTCGCCCGCAAGGACGGCATTATCATTGGCTGCCAGAATATCCCTCTGGTTCACGAAGGTGATGCCATGTTCAACGTCGCCTACTTTTCCGAACCGGACGACGTAGTCGAAAGTATCGAAAACATGCACGACAGTCTGCTGCCGGACGATACTATCCTGCAAAACTGACGCGCTTCAATCTGTAAACCAACCCATATGCAGCAACGCTGTCAGACGACAATTCAGCCAGAGGCCCAGACCAGAATTACCATGTTTAAAATTATTCTCGTTATCCTTGCCGTCGTAGGCTACGCCTATCTCAATCACATACTGATGACCTTTATTGAAGTTCAGGGACAAAAAAGAAAAGTCAGCCTGAGCCGGGTATTCTATTTACAGAAAGCACTGCAAATCGCCCTGTTCAGCTGTTTGTTACTCCTGATCGGCCTGGTGGTCGGGTTTGGCTATAGCGAATTTACCTTTGTCCTGTCATCAGCTGCCGCCTTGCTCGGCGTTGCCCTGTTTGCCCAGTGGTCTGTGCTTAGCAACGTCACCGCCAGTGTGATTATTTTTTTCTTCTTTCCCTATCGACCAGGAGACCGTATACGCATTCTGGAAGCGGATTGCCCCGAAGCCGTGATAGAAGAAATCACCCTGTTTCATCTGCTTTTACGCACGGATGAGGGCTATGAATTAAGTATTCCCAATACTCTGGTGTTCCAAAAAGCCGTCGTCATGTCGCAGCGCGGAGATCTCTGGCTGTCGATTCATCCTGCAGAACCCAAACGACATAGCGCGGTACTCCGGGATGATGTTGCCGACGACGCGATCACTCTGAACCAGCATGCAAATACGGCAGGAGAGGCGACCCGCTGACCTGATCAAAAGGACAGCCGGTCGATAAACAGCGCAGCGGAAAGGATCTCCGCTGGCGTTTGTGCAAGACAGGAAAAGGGCAGGCTTGCCTGAATAACAGGCACAAAAAAACGGGCATCGGCCCGTTTTTTTATGTACTACCAAATCACCAGAGGCGAATTAGATAGCAACGATGTTTTCAGCTTGTGGGCCTTTCTGGCCAGGCTTAACAGTGAATTCAACACGCTGGCCTTCAGCCAGAGTCTTGAAGCCAGTGCTAGCAATAGCGCTGAAGTGAGCAAAAACGTCTGGGCCATTTTCTTGTTCAATAAAACCGAAACCTTTTGCTTCGTTGAACCACTTAACTACGCCAGTTGTCTTGGACATTTTGATATTCCTGAATAAATAGAAGATAAGGCGCTGTGATTAATTCACAGGCCAACGCTGGAACTCAATTGGTGCTTATCTACTACAAACGAGGGAATAAGAACTACTACTTCGAAGGGTACTAATAAATAAGGGCAATGCTTTCAAGCTGGAAACAAGTATACCTCAGGTGAGGCGCATGGCAACCTTTATTTAAGCTATTTCTGCACTGGCTACCCGTCGCTAAAGCAGACCAGAAAGCAGACCAGGAATTGTCCCAGCAAACAAGAGAAACCCGACGGGACAATCGCCAGGCTGCAGATCCTTCCGACAGTCTATATAAAGTAGTGATAAGTAGCGTTGGATCACGATGTCAGCTAACAGTCACCCTCACAATGACAAAATACTCAGAATATCCAAACCAACAAACAACAAAGCGGGCAAACCACTCCGATATCCATTGAAGCGCTGCAATTTTACCCTCTTTGTAACAATATTCGATCAACCTAGGGAACCAATGAATAACTTGATGCATACTGCGGTTTCAGTACAAGATCAGCTCCAAACCTCAGAATGAGGCTCTCTCTGGTCACAGCACAACGAGAGCCTTGATCTGGAGTAACACCAATGAGCTGACATAGTGAGCTGAAACTGACCGGAAGCCCCGCTGGGCGAAAGAGTTTATACCCAGAGGATCTATCGAGATTTTACCGAAGGTGCGGCTGAGCGCAGCTGGAACTGCACCAGGCAGGAGAACGTAGTTTGACACTTCCTTACGTCCGTCTGTCAACTCAAACATCTTACGCAATGGAGCACAACTAGATGAACAAAAAAAACTACCTTCTTTCCGCGCTGACACTGGCCGTCATGGCCGGTTGTGCCAGCCAGCCATCCAGCGACACGGCATCCACTGCTGCGCTGGAAGATTTTCCTGAGTACCAGCGTCTGAAAGACTCCCGCGACGAGCTGGAGCAGGAAAATGCGAAGCTCAAGGCCGAAGTAAAAGAAAGCAAAACGACTGTTTCTGGAAAGGTAGCAACAGCCCAATCGCTTGAATCAACATCTACCACTCCAACCGCTGATTCCGTTATGCCTCCGAATGCTACCCCGGGACACTGTTATGCCCGCCTGGTAATTCCGGAAGAATACGAAACCCAGATGAAGCAGGTAATGGTTTCTCCTGAGCTGTCCAAGCTGGAAGTAGAACCGGCCAAGTACGCGATGGCGGAAGAGCAGGTGCTGGTTAACGAAGAATGGGAAGAACTGGTTGTTGTCCCTGCTACCTATAAAACTGTCACCGAACAGGTCATGGTAAAAGAAGCGTCTACCAAGCTGGTTAAACTGCCAGCAGAATATAAAACCGTAGAAGAAAAGATCGTTATTCGTCCAGCCTATTCCACCTGGAAAAAAGGTAACGGACCGATTGAAAAAATTGACTCTGCCACTGGCGAAATCATGTGTCTGGTCGAAGTGCCAGAAGAATCCAAGATCATCACCAAGACCATCCTGGTGAAACCAGAACGTACAGAAGAAGTGGTTATTCCTGCGGAATACAAAGCTGTCTCCAAGCAGGTTGTTGACGTTGCCGCGCACACCACCACAATCGTACACCCGGCTATCTATGAAACAGTAGAAGTTGAAAAGCTGGTAGAAGAGCCGAAGGAAATCGCCGAAACAATTCCTGCGGTTTACGAAGATATTCCTCAAACCGTCAAGGTGACAGATGCCAAGATGGAATGGCGTGAGATTCTTTGTGAAACCAATACCACAAAAGATGTTGTCTCAGAACTGCAGCAAGCTCTGGAAGATAAAAGCTATAGCCCAGGTCCGATTGATGGCGTCTACGGCTGGCAGACCATGAATGCGGTTACCCGCTTCCAAAAAGACAACGATCTGCCTTCCGGCCAGCTCACTATCCAGACGCTGCGTCTGTTGGGCGTTGCCAGCTGGGAATAAGCTTTTTGTTAGTGTAAAAAAATAAAAGAGCTGGCCCGATGGCCAGCTCTTTGTTATCCGCATCCCTACCTTGCTACGCCCTGCTCCTACCCCATTACATGTTTGGGTAGTTCGGCCCGCCACTGCCTTCCGGTGTTACCCAATTGATGTTCTGCGCTGGATCCTTGATGTCGCACGTCTTGCAGTGCAAGCAATTTTGGCCATTGATCTGCAGCTTGTTAGCACCCTCACTCTCGATCACTTCATACACCCCTGCCGGGCAATAGCGTTGTGCCGGTTCAGCATACTTCGGCCAATTCGATGCCATAGGAACACTGGCGTCTTTCAAGGTCAGATGACAGGGCTGATCTTCCTCATGAAACGTATTCGACAGAAACACCGAGGTCAGTTTATCAAAGCTGAGCACGCCATCCGGTTTTGGGTATTCTATTTTGACGCACTCGGTCACCGGTTTCATCTGGGCGAAATCAAGATGATTGTCATGCAAGGTGAACGGCAATTTGCCATTAAAAATATTCTGGTCAACGAAGTTAAACGCCCCTCCGATCAGAGTACCGAACTTGTGTAATGCCGGGCCAAAGTTGCGGGTCGCGTACAATTCTTCGTATACCCAGGAGGCTTCAAAGCGCAGGGCATAACCACAGAGATCCTTGCCACCTTCGTCACCAGCGGCAATGGCTGCAAACACTTCTTCAGCCGCCAGCATGCCGGTTTTCATCGCCGTATGGGTGCCCTTGATTTTGGCAGCATTCAGAGTACCGGCGTTGCAACCACTCAGCAAACCGCCAGGAAAGTGCATTTTTGGCAAGGCATTCAAACCGCCTTTGGCAATGGCGCGGGCACCGTAAGACACCCGCTTGCCACCTTCAAGATACTGTGCCAGTACCGGATGGTGTTTGAGCGTCTGAAATTCATCATAAGGGTTCAACCAGGGGTTGCTGTAGTTGAGATCCACAATCAGACCAACCACCACTTGTTGGTTTTCAGCGTGATAGAGAAAAAAACCGCCCCCGGTAGCGTCTTTGCCAGCACCGGTTAATGGCCAGCCGGCACCGTGCAGCACCAGTCCGGGTTGATGCTTGTCGGCCGGAACATCCCACAATTCTTTCAGGCCGATACCGTAGTGCTGGGCATCGGCGTCCTTATCCAGTTCAAACCGCTGATACAGCTGTTTACCCAGACTGCCACGGCAGCCTTCGGCAAAAATAGTGTATTTGCCCAGCAGGTTCATACCCGGCGTGTACATTCCCTCTTTCGGCTGCCCATCTGCAGCGACACCCATATCACCGGTAGTCACACCGGCCACAGCGCCATCGTCGTTAAACACCACCTCGGCGGCAGCAAAGCCCGGATAAATCTCCACACCCAGGGCTTCGGCTTGCTGGCCGAGCCAGCGACACAGATTACCCAGACTGACCACGTAGTTGGTCTTGTCGCCCAGATGAGCGTTGTGCATGGTTTTTGGAATCAACAGCCCCGGTAACTGCACGGCCTTCTGTTGATCCTGCAGCAAGTACAATTCATCTTTGATCACCGGTGTCGTCAGCGGTGCTCCGAGTGCTTGCCAGTCGGGCAGCAACTCATCCAGCGCACGGGTCTCGATGACAGCTCCGGAAAGAATGTGAGCACCCACTTCGGAGCCTTTTTCTACCACACAAATGGTTAACTCCTGGCCCTGTTCCTGAGCCAGTTGCGCCAGTCGTATCGACGCACTGAGGCCAGAAGGACCAGCACCGACGATAACAACATCGTAGGCCATGGATTCACGTTGGGTCATAGATACCTCTCACTGTTCGCTGCAGCAGCGCTCGGATGTTTGTTGTTATCGTTATAAGACAAACACCGTATTACCAATAAAAAACCCCTGCCCAACCAGGGTTGACCAGGGGAAACAAGCCGGTAGCCGGAGTATTGCTACCAGCGGATTTTCAGGACAGGGTGAGCCTGAAAATCAATACTCGTCTGGCACCAGACGATCAATCAGTGGTTGAACAATACTTTCAAGGCCGACTAGAACTGCTCGTTAGTCAACCCCATGATGCTCTCGCTACCAGCCAACAAGGCCGTTGCATGGGCCTGATGACGAGGCATCATGTGCTCACAGAAGAAGCGTGCAGTTACCAATTTGGTCTGCAGAAACTCAGGATCGCCCTGACCAGCATCCAGCAAGGCTTTGGCTTTTTCGGCACTTTGAACCATCAGCCAGCCACCTGTGACATACCCCATTTGCATCATGAAGTTGACGGCAGCGCTACCCAGTAAATGAGCATCCGAACGGGCATTCGCCAGAATAAAATCGCGACTCTGCCTCGCCGTCACCAGCGCTGTATCAAACTGCGCCAGTGCCGCCTCAGGTAAAACCGTTGCGCTACGGGCAGAAGCTGCCGTGGCATCCATTTCTGCCAGCAAACCATCCAGTACTGCGCCACCATTCGACAAGGTTTTACGGCCGATCAGGTCAAGCGCCTGAATGGCGGTTGTGCCTTCGTAAATTGGCAGAATCCGGGCATCGCGGTAGTGCTGGGCGGCACCGGTTTCTTCGATAAACCCCATCCCGCCGTGGATCTGTACCGCCAATGACGTCAGCTCGACTGACAATTCAGTGCACCAGCCTTTAACGATCGGGGTATACAGTTCGGCACGGGCCATATGTGCAGCGGCATCGTCGCCACCGACCAGACGGGCACGATCCAGCTCGGCCGAAGCCATAAACGCCAGTGCACGCATCGCCTCGGTGGTGCTCTTGATGGTCATCAGCATGCGACGCACGTCCGGGTGTTCAATAATGGCGATACGGCTGCCATCACGCAGAGTGCCCTGAATACGATCTTTGGCATACTGACGCGCCAGTTGATAAGCGCGCTCGGATACCGACAAGCCCTGTACGCCGACACCCTGACGGGCATCGTTCATCATGGTGAACATATATTTCAGGCCCTGGTGCGGTTCACCAACCAGATAACCCAGAGAACTTTCAAATTCCATCACACAAGTCGGGCTGCCGTGGATACCCAGTTTGTGCTCCAGCGACAGCGCACTGGCGGTATTCCGTTCGGTGGTGGTTTCTCCGTTGTCGTCGAGCAGGAATTTGGGCACGATAAACAGCGAGATACCTTTGACACCGGCAGGCGCATCCGGCAAACGCGCCAGCACCAGGTGAATGATATTCTCGGTCATCTGGTGATCACCCCAGGTGATAAAGATCTTGGTGCCACTGATGCGATAGGCGTCGCCATCCGGTACGGCTTTGGATTTTACCGCCGCCAGATCTGAACCGGCGTCCGGTTCGGTCAGGTTCATGGTGCCGGTCCACTCACCAGAGATCAGTTTCGGCAAGTAGGTGTTTTTCAGCTCATCACTGCCATGGTGCGCCAGTGCTTCAATTGCACCCTGACTCAGCAATGGGCACAGTGCAAAGGCCATGTTGGCCGAATGCCAGATTTCATTCACCGCAGTACTCAGTACCTTGGGCAGTCCCTGACCACCAAACTCTTCCGGCGCATTCAGTGACAACCAGCCTCCTTCCGTCATTTGCTGGTAGGCTTCCTTGAAGCCCGGTGTTTGCTGCACACCCTGCGCGTTGATGGTGGCCCCTTTTTCATCACCGTCCTGGTTCAGAGGTGCTAACACGCCACTCCCCAGCTTGCCAGCCTCTTCGACAACGGTATTGGCCAACTCCATGTTAATGCCTTCCAGGCCAGCGGCTTCACACAGGGCATCAAACCCAACCAACTGCTCCAGTACAAATTCCGCGTCGCGATAAGGGTGCTGATAATCACTCATAAATCGATTTCCTTGTTAGCCCTGCCGCTCTCTGATTCAGCCGAGCGGCAGTGGTCTTGATAAATAAAGAGTAAAGTTGCTCAGTAAAAGGTCTTGCCGCTTTCAGCCATGGCTCTCATGTCATCGGTCAGACAATACAGTGGGCCACATTCCGCATGGGCATCGGCCTGGGCGGCAAACAGGTTAGCGCCCAGATTGTCGATATAACGCAACGCGCCGCCCCGGAAACGCGGGAAGCCCAGACCCAGAATCAGGCCCATATCGGCTTCAGTGGCAGAGGCCACGATGTGTTCTTCCAGGCAGCGTGCGGTTTCCAGACACATGGGAATCATCATCCGCTCAACGATCTCGGCGTCGGTGATTTCAGTATTGCGGCTCACCCGTTGTTCCAGAATGGCGGCCACTTTTTCAGAGCGACGTTTGTAGCGCTTGCCGTGTTCATCAGTGCCGTATTCGTAAAAGCCGACGCCGTTTTTCTGACCCAGAGCACCTTGTTCCAGCAGACTTTCGATGATTGGGCGATCGTCATGACCCATACGTTCAGGGAAGCCATCCTCCAGCACCTTGTCGGCGTGAACCATGGTATCGAGGCCAATCACATCGGCCAGATACGCCGGCCCCATGGGCCAGCCGAACTGTTCCATCACCTGGTCAATGCGCTCAAAATCCACCCCGTCCATCACCAGACGGTTAAAGCCGTTGAAGTACGGGAACAGCACACGGTTAACCAGAAAGCCCGGGCAGTCATTCACCACAATCGGGGTTTTACCCATCGCCGCCGCAAAGGCCACCGTGGTTGCCACAGTTTCGTCGCTGGTCTGGCTGCCACGAATAACCTCCACCAGCTGCATCGCATGTACCGGATTAAAGAAGTGCATGCCGCAGAATTTGTCCGGGCGCTGCAAATGCTCAGCCAGCAAATCGATAGAAATAGTCGAGGTGTTGGTTGCCACAATGGCACTGTCGGGCACCTTGTGTTCGACCTCGGCCAGCACTGAACGTTTGACATCAAACCGCTCAACCACCGCCTCGACCACGTAATCAACTTCGGTAAAGCCTTCATACGTCAAAGTCGGGTGAATACCGGAGAGGACTTTTTCTTTGCCGGCTTCGGTCATGCGTCCTTTGCTGATACTGCGATCCAGAATACTGCCAGCATGGCTCATGCCCAGATCCAGCGCTTCCTGGTTAATGTCTTTCATCAGCATCGGAGTGCCGTTCAGCGCCGCCTGATAACCGATACCGCCGCCCATGATACCGGCACCGAGAACAGCGGCCTTGGCAACCGGATGTGCCTGTTTGGCCCAGCGCTTGGTTTCGCGCTTGAGGTATTGGTCATTCAGGAACAGGCCAACGAGGTTTTTTGCTTCAACACCACTGGCCAGCTCACCAAAGGTTTTGGCTTCCATTGCCAGCGCCTTGTGAAAATCTTCGGTCATGGCGCTGGTGACGGTGGCCAGAATCGCCGGAGCCGCCGGATAACGGACGTCCAGGCCCTTGCCCAACGTTTGCTTCAGGCTTTCCATCGCCGCCGCAGTGGCCGCGTTATTGTCGAGTGCGGCCTGCTTGCGGAGACGGTTAGCAAGGTAGTCACGCTCACCTGCCATGGCTTCTTTTAATAACGTGCGTGCCGTGTCGAGCAGCTGATCGGCTTCAACCGCCGCATCCAGCGCCCCTTGCGTCAATGCCTGGGCGGCCTTCACCGGTTTGCCTGACAACATCCAGCCCAATGCCGCTTCGGCACCAACCAGGCGGCTCAAACGCACGGTGCCGCCCCAGCCAGGGCAAATACCTAATGTGACCTCTGGGAATCCGAGTTTGGCAGCCTTGTCGGCGACACGAAAATCGGCCGCCAGCGACAACTCCAGACCACCTCCCAGCGCCATACCATTCACAGCGGCAACGGTGGGGTAAGGCAATTTTTCAATGGTGTTGAACAAGCCATGCACCTTGCCAGCCCAACGGGAAATATCGGCGGCCTGCATTCCGAACAGTTCGGTAAACTCGGTAATATCCGCACCCAGCACAAAAGCTGGTTTGGCGCTGTAAATCAACAACCCACGCACATCAGCGCGAGTGCCCAGCGCCGCCAGAGCCTGTCCCAGCTCATCCTGCAGATGAGCATTCAATACATTAACGGAAGCCCCATTGGCATCCAGAATCAACTCGGCGATTCCCGAGTCGGCCATTTTCAGCGTAACCGATTGTCCAGCGTACATAGTGAGCTCCTTTACTGTGAAGGCTGCAGGGAAAAGATTAACAGCGACGTTAACCCCGAAAGCCGAATCGTTGTGAAGTGTGACGTCGATATTGTCAGAGAATATTGAGACAACACCGCTTTTGAACAAATTTCACCTGATCGTCATACATCAAGATGACATTCTTGCCCCTGCCCGACGGTGCAGCGACAAGATATCGCGTTCAAAGATAATCGCTTCGGTCAGTCGCGGGCAAACAATGCCGCAATCCCCTGACCGCCACCAATACACAAACTCACCATGGCATACTTGCCGCCGATACGTTCCAATTCGTACAGGGCTTTAACAGTAATAATGGCTCCCGTGGCACCAATCGGATGCCCCAGTGCGATACCACTGCCATTCGGGTTCAAACGCTCCTGTGGCAGCTTCAATTCACGTGCTACCGCCAGCGCTTGCGCCGCAAAGGCTTCGTTCACCTCATACACATCAATATCGTTGGCGTTCAGACCCTGACGTTCCAGAATCTGCCGGATGACAGGCACCGGGCCAATCCCCATAATCTTTGGATCCACACCATGGACGGCATAGTCCACCAAACGCCCCAGTACCGGCAGGCCACGTTTTTCGGCGGCTTCACGCTCCATCAATACCAGTGCGGCAGCGCCATCGTTCAGACCCGAGGCATTACCAGCGGTGACCGTGCCGTCTTTCTTGAACGCCGGGCGCAGCTTTTCCATATCCGCCACGCTGCAATCCATACGCACGTGTTCGTCCTGTTTAAACTCTACCGTGCCTTTACGCGACTTGAGCTCGATTGGCAGAATCTGGCTTTCGAAATAACCGTTTTCAATCGCATTCTGGGCACGCTGATGACCCTGGGCGGCATAAGCATCCTGATCAGCACGGGAAACCGAGTATTTTTCTGCGACGTTTTCTGCCGTTATACCCATATGAATATAATTAAATGGACACGTCAGTGCCGACACCATCGGATCAATCATGGCACCGTCACCCATACGTTGACCAAAGCGGGCCGTTGGCAAATGATAGGGAGCACGGCTCATCGATTCCGCACCACCGGCAATCACGGTTTCTGCCAGCCCCAATTGCACCTGCTGCGCTGCCGTAATCACCGCCTGCAAGCCGCTGCCACACAAGCGGTTCAGCGTCAGTGCCGGAGCGGATTCACGCACACCACCATTCACTGCGGCAACTCGCGCCACGTACATATCACGCGGTTCGGAATGAATCACGTTACCAAACACCACCTGATCAACCTCATCGCCACTGATACCGGCGCGCTTGATGGCTTCTGCCACCATCGCGGCCGCCATATCACAGACTGCGGTATCTTTAAGACTGCCACCATACGTACCGATTGCAGCGCGAACGCCACTGACAACTACGACTTCTTTCATTGTTATTCTCCCGAGTTTCACGATGAACGCGCCAACCGCATAACGGTGGCTGATGATGACGCTATTAACCCTCATATTGGCCAATGTCGCCCATTGCCGCGCCAGCCGAATTCTTAACATTATCGGACATCAGGGTTATGCTCTGTGCCGAATAACTACTATGGCCCTCTTTCTGTGACGCCACCATGACGTTTGAACGCAGCTCGATTTCCATGCACTACGCCCGCACCATTGCCGCCGCCGCGCGCCGCCATGGTCTGGACGACCAAAAGTTGTTGGCCGACGCTGGACTCGACCCGACTCTGGTGGTGGCAACACGAGGGCCCCGCATGACATCGGAACAATTCGCTGCCCTGTTGCTGGGTTATTGGCGTTGCGCCAATGATGAATTTCTCGGCCAGACACGCACTGCTGGAAAACACGGCACCTTTGCCTTGATGGCCAAACAGGCCGTCAATGCCCGTAACCTGCGCGGTGTCTACCGCCATATCAGCCGGTTTTACGACCTGTTTACCGAAGAATTCCAGCTCACACTAGGAGAAGAAGGCAACGAAGCCTGGTTTGAAATGACCCTGACACACCCGCAGCTGGATACCGACCACCTGTTTACCGAGTTTTTTCTGCTGTTGTGGCACCGCTTTCCGGGCTGGTTGATCGGCCGGTTTATTCCGTTAATCCGGGTGCAGGTCAGCTACCCACGACCAGCCCACGGCCGCGAATACCGGCTGATATTTCCAGCAGAGGTCACTTTCGACCAACCCCGCATTGCCCTGGTCTTCGACCGCCAATTACTCAACGAACCGCTGGTACAAACCGAAGATACCCTGCGTAACCACCTCGAAAACGCTCCACTGGTATGGGTAACACGCCCCAATTTCTTCCCCCATTACACCCGCAAGGTTACCAACTATCTGACCCATTGCCTGCACACACAACACACCCTGAGTCAGGCCAGCATGGAAACCGCTGCGACAGAATTACACGTCACCAGCCGCACACTGCGACGCAAGCTCACTCAGGAAAAAACGTCCTTCCAGGCCCTCAAGGACAAGGTCAGACAAGACCTCGCTATCCAGCTGCTGAACCAGCCAGAACTCACCATCAGCCAGATATCCCAGCGACTGGGATTCTCCGACCCGGCAGCCTTTACACGGGCGTTCAAAAGCTGGCTGGGCATACCACCGAAGGAATATAGAAAAAGCGGATAACACAGCAACGCGGTCGTTTTCAGATGCGTTCCCAGGGGGCGCTCTCAATGATTAAACCGAGCCTGCTGAGAGCCAGTTGGGTCAGGGTCAATATCCCCCATGCTGTGTTGTCGGACTTGAAAAGGACGCGTCATTCTCTGCGTTCAACGCCTTGCCTGATGGATTTTTCTCCATAACAGGACGCGTTAACTAATTGAGAACGCCCCCTAGCCTATCAGGAAGGGAATATTCATATAAATCTCACGGGTGTAATCAATCACCATACCCACCGCCCAGGGACCCAGGCCAATAATCGCCAACAGCGTCACCACCAGCCGTGGCAAAAAACTGAGCGTCTGTTCGTTAATCTGGGTAGCCGCCTGAAAGGTACTGACCATCAGGCCAATAATAAGACTGGGCACAATAATCGCGACGACGACAATCAGTACGATGTACATGGCGCTGGTAAAAATATCGCCGATATCATTGGGGGTCATGGTTGATCTCCGTGTTCTGGCGCATGGCCATATGTCTAAACCGTGCCAAACGAATTGGCCAGCGTCCCCATAATCAGCGCCCAGCCATCAATCAGCACAAACAACATGATTTTAAAAGGCAGCGAAATAATCACCGGCGACAGCATCATCATCCCCATTGCCATCAAAATACTGGCAACCACCAGATCAATAATCAAAAAGGGAATAAAAATCAGAAAACCGATCTGGAACGCAGTTTTCAACTCGCTGGTAATAAACGCCGGAATCAATATATGAATCGGGGTATCCGCCGGGCTGGCAATATCATCCCGGCCGCTGATACGTACAAACAGATCCAGATCATTTTCGCGGGTTTGCCCCAACATAAATTCATGGATCGGTATCACCGCCCGTTCAAGCGCCTGTACCGAGGTAATTTCTTCACTCAGGTAAGGCTGCAGCGCCTGCACGTTGATGACCTGCAAGACCGGCATCATCACAAACAGGGTCAGGAACAGCGATAGCCCTAACATGACCTGATTGGATGGCGTTTGCTGCAAGCCAATGGCCTGCCGCAAAATCGCCATGACGACCACAATACGGGTGAACGAGGTCATCATAATCAGCAGTGACGGCAGCACCGACAACAGCGTCATGATGGCCAGAATCTGAATCGTTACCGTGTACTCGCCGCCACTCTCGTTGGCCTGATACACCAGTGCCGGAATGCCCATACCACTCAGTGCCTGTAACCCGCCGCTCTCCCCGTCCGCTGCCAGTACCTGACTGGCGCCGAGTAACAATATCAATCCGGCGACCAGCGGCTTCAACGTCAGCCACCTGACATATCCGTTCGTCATACTCTGGCCGCCTTTTTTAATAACTCGGCAAATCCCATCGGGGCAGCGGCAGGCACGGCTGCCGGTGTCGGCTCCAACGGTGTATCCAGCTCGGTCAGCAGGCTTATTTGCCGCGCGGTAATACCCAGCACCAGTTGTTTGTCACCGACCTGAACCACCGCAATTTTTTCCTTGATACCCACCGACTGGGTCGCCAGTGTACGAATCATCGGCCCACGCCCTGCATGGGCTGGCCCACCCCAATTGCCCCGCAGTCTCACTTGCTGCGCCAGCCAGGCCAATAACACAATCAATCCCAACACCAGCACCAGAAACAAGGCCACCTTGCCTGCCGATGCCATGGGGCTGCTACCGGTGTCCAGTGTCTGGGGCCGAGTGATTTCTAACCGATTATCGGTGTTTGGATTCAACGCAATACTGGCGTTGCCGTCGCTGTTATTGACGCTGTTATTGACGCTGTTATTGACGCTGTTGTTAATACTGTTGTTAATACTGTTGTCGACGCTGTTACCAGTGCTACTGGCTGCATCCATGGCCAGCATGACTCCCGCTGCCAGCAACAGCGTCAATGCACACAAGTGCTTCAGTACACCACCGGAGTATTTTTTACCGTTGGCCCACATTGGCCGTCTAGCGCAAGCGTTGGATACGTTCACTCTGGCTCACCACATCCGTCAGGCGGATACCAAATTTATCGTTCACCATCACCACCTCGCCATGGGCGATCAGGGTGCCATTAACCAGCACGTCCAGCGGCTCACCGGCGAGACGATCAAGCTCCACCACCGAACCCTGATTCAGTTGCAGCAGGTTACGAATAGGAATCTGGGTACTGCCTACTTCCATGGAAATACGTACCGGAATATCCAGAATTACATCCAGCTCCGGGCCATCCGGGTTGGCGACTACCCGCTTGCTTTCGTCCTTCAGCTCTTCCAGCTCCACCGCCTGGACTTCGTCCTCCGGCACATCGCCAGATTCTTCCATCGCCGCCGCCCATTCATCGGCCAGCGCCTGATCATCCTGTCCGGCGGCATCGATTCCGGCAGCCACCTGATCAGCCAGTGCCTGGGGGTCGAGCTCTTCGTTGTCATCACTCATGTTGTACTTCCTGTCGGCTCACAATCACGACCATGGGTCGTTACCATCGATAGTTACCATGGAGCTACCATGGATCGTTCGGCTAGCGCCGTTTGGGTTTGATTTGTTCCGTTATCTTGACTGCCAGGTTCTCTCCGGAGATCCCCATACGACCGCGTAATACCGGTACGCCATTGGCTTGCAAGACAAACTGCTCGGGCATTTCGATCGGAATAATGTCGCCAGCCTTGAAGGCTGCCACTTCGCGCAAACTGATCCGCCGTTCTGCCAGAGTGCCGTGCAATGGCACGGTGGCTTCGAGAATGTCTTCACGTAACGACTGCATCCAGCGCTCATCCACATCGTCGATGTCACTCTGTACACCGGCGTCCAGAATTTCCCGAATGGGTTCAATCATTGAGTAGGGAATCGTCAGGTGTAAATCGCCGCCACCGCCATCCAGCTCGATATGGAAGGTGCTGACCACCACCACTTCGCTGGGGCTGACAATATTGGCCATAGCCGGATTCACCTCGGAGCCAACGTATTCGTAGTCGACTTTTAATACTGGCGACCAGGCTTCCATCATGTCGTTAAACACCTGGCTCAGAACCAGCTGTACAACCCGGATTTCTGTCGGGGTAAATTCGCGCCCTTCAATCTTGGCGTGGCGGCCGTCGCCGCCAAAAAAATTATCCACCAGCTTGAACACCAGTTTGGCATCCAGAATAAACAACGCCGTACCGCGCAGCGGGCGCATCTTCACCAGGTTGAGGCTGGTAGGCACATACAGGGTGTGTACGTACTCACCAAATTTCATGATCTGGACGCCGCCCGATGAGACATCCGCACTGCGCCGCAGAAAGTTGAACATACTGATACGGGTGTAACGGGCGAAACGTTCGTTGATCATCTCCAACGTCGGCATACGGCCACGCACAATGCGGTCGTTGCTGGTCAGATCGTAGTTGCGAACACCATTGCCATCACCGGGGTCGTCCGGCTCAACCGCGCCGTCATCCACGCCGTGAAGCAAGGCATCAATTTCGTCCTGGGACAATAAATCCTGCACGCTGAATACCTACTGCATAACAAAGTTGGTGAAGAGCACAGCCTCGATATCATCCGGCTCGATAAAAGCTTCACGTTTTAATAGCTGGGATACGCGCTCGTGAAGATTCGTTTGCAAGGTTTTACGGCCTTCATCCGTCCGGAGTTGAGCAAATTCCTGCTCACCCAGAACCCGCAATATTTCGTTACGAACCATAGGTTCGTTCAGGGTTAACGCATCAATCGCGGTTTGTTTACGGCTCATCACTTCGATACTGACCTGCAGAAAGCGCTGCCTCGGCCCCACCTGATAACTCACCACAAACTCGGGCTTGAGCATGATGTACTGCGCCGGAACTGGCGGTTCTTCCACCACTTCTTCCTCGACAACCGCTTCACCTTCAATCATGGCAGCATCCGTTCCGGCCAACAAAAACCAATACGCCGCTGCACCACCCCCACCAAGTAACAGCAAAGCCAGCACAATAAAAAGAATGAGCTTCAGTTTGCTTTTGGGCTTGGCCTCTGCACCTTCATCAATTTTCAGATCCTGCTCTGTTGCCATAACTGGCTCCGTTGGGTCGGTGGGTAACTGTGGACAGACACCATCGTTCGGGTCGCTCCGGCACAGCACCACAAGGTTGCTCTTTATAGGATTCAGCAATTGCTGTGCCAGCCATTTTCGTCAAAAAATCGGCACGTAATCACAGTCGAAGTCTTTCAGTTGCTGCGCGCAGCAAGCAAAACACTCATTACCAGTGTAGTTGCTATCAGGTCACCTGCTTGCCAGCGGCCAACAGCAGTCGCGCTGCCAGAACACACCAGAGACAGGGAGTACAGGCCAGAGAGCATCAACATTGGGAATGGCCAGTGAACACTGGCCGGAAGGAAAAGAGCAGCTGATCATGCCCCGTAACAGGAGCAAGCGATCAAGTCAGGCGTAGGTACTGAGCAAATGCAGTCCATCCGTTTCAAGATTGGCGTGAGGCTCGGCCATATCAGCCGTCAAGTTATCGTCATCATCCAAAAGATCTGACGCCAGCGTGTTTTCAGCCTCCGCATCATCCCGTCCGGAAAATCCCTGACCTGGGGACTGTTCCGACACGTCAAAGCCAGCCAGCGTCAGGCCCTGTTCGGCCAACGCCTCTCTTAACCGCTGTGCCTGGGATTCCAACACCTCTTTCACCTGAGAATTTTGCACCTGTACAGACACTCGGGCCTGATCATCGGCATCTACCGTCATCTTGATTTCCAGCGCCCCCAGCTCTGGCGGATCGAGGTGTATGCGGGCTTCCTGAATATCTGCCGCGATCATGGTTAACAAGCGTCCGCCCAACGCCCCACCCCAACGCTGGCGATCACTGCCAAACTCCAACGCCTCCGGACTGCTACGTTCACCCTCCAGCAACGTCTGATCGGCGGTCAGGCCAATATCCAATGCTTCTCCAGAGTCTGAATCCGCTGTGCCGCTCATGGCATCCGTCGCCCAGCCAGCCATCGCTCCGGCCAAGGAAGACGGTGCTTGCGAACTGCTCAGAGCAGCGGACAAGGTTGGCTTTTCTGCTGCGGCTGCCAGCGTATCATTGGCAACCTCTGCCCCCATGACATCAGCCAGGTCGATAGTATTGCTGGCATCGGCATCCACTGCGGCCATTACAGTGGTATTAACCAGGCCTGGATCAGCCATTCCCTGCGCTTTCCCTGAACTCGTCATGGCAGCGGGAGACAAAGCCAACGCGCTGGCAGAAGATTGACCAGACCAGAAACGAGCCGTTGGCTCCGAGAGCGGAATAGCCGGATTCACGGCTAACATGATCAGGTTCGTTGGGTTCTCCGGGGATACTTCCTGACCGGTTTGATCCTCATTAGCTGCATCCTCTCGCTCTAGGTCACTGGGATCGAATTCTCCTTCTCCAACCTCCGCCAATCCTGCAGCTGTCAATCCCGCAGCAGTCAGGGCGAATCCCGACAGCTCGCCTTCTGCACGAATTTGCCTCAATACCTCAGCGCTGTTTAATGCCTCAGACGGCAAAATCTCACCGGTTAACGGCAACGTCTGTAGGCTCGATTGTTCGCTCAAACCATGATCAGTGGTCGCTGACGATCGGTTGATTAATCCGGCAAACCGCCCACCATCAACCGTTGGCAGGCTGGAAGATAGGCCAACAGCCGTCTTGGCTGCAGGTTTTGGTAATAAAAATTCGGACCCAGTGGGTGTCAGGCTCATGCATCTCTCCGAAGATAGTTCACAACGGAACGTCTGCTATCGATTCAGCAATTAACACGCCAACTAAAAAATAGGGGGATTTTACCTCGGCGGACAACACCCTGATCCGACACCGGCACCCTGGCTATGACCGGCTAGCTATTATTGCACCACGAGACCAATATCAATATCGTCGTTGTGACAGCAACAGAGAGCATCACACCGCAGCCGGTGACAGAGCAGGAACCCTACGGGGTCATATTTCGGTGATAGATAAGAGAGGGGAATGCCCAGCAGAGGATCAATTTCCCTGCAGGGCAGAGGCAACAACGAGGCGCCTGCCGGATTAGGCTGTTAAGCCCGAGTTAGTGAAAATGACGCTGGATACACTCCTTGACAGCAGCAAATTCCTGATTGATGGCAGCCAGTAACTGACGCGCCTCTGTCCAGTCCACATCGTCCGCTTCCTTGTCTCGCAGGAAATCTTCCAGCTCCTTGTTGCAATGCGACAAGGCAGCGGCGCAGACATTGCCGCTGGCTCCCTTGAAGCTGTGGGATAAATTACCCAACCCGGCGACATCCTGCTGCACCCAGGCCGCATTCATTTTCGGTAGTCGACTTTCGGAGTCATTAACAAACAAGGTGATCAGATCGTCGAACTCGTCGTCCATCACGTCGCGCAGTATATCTAATGACTCGCTATCAAAATGGTCCTGCAATTTCATCGGTTATCCCTCACTCAGCTGGGGCCAGTGAATAACGGCCTCCACCTCATTTCCTTTACCAAAGTAGGTAACAGACTCGCATATCTGGTGAACCAGAGGAATACCCCGGCCAGAATACTGATGTTTTTCAACCACGTGGGCATTCGCCGCAGCGCGTTGCTGCAACGCCAGATAGTCAAAGCCATCACCACTATCAACAAATCGAACCCGTAGCTGCCCGCATGCGCCATTACCTTCGTGGTGCATCACGACTCGTATCGAACCCTCTTGCAAGTGTTCGATACGTTCCTGACGCTGCTGATAATACGTCATAAAACCCTCTGGAGAGCGCTTCAGGGCTGAATCCAGCCCTAACACCCCATGCTCCAGCGCATTACCAAACAGTTCTGCCATGACGGTGTATAACTGGCCGCTCATCATCCGCAGGCCCGGTACCTCCATCATAATATGCATCACCAGCGGCAGAGGATTAAAGTGACTCAGGCTGGACGGGCCCAGCTCATAGCTGAAGGACCAGTCCATCGGCCCTGCAGCCGACGCCAGCGCGAAGGATTTCGGATCATCTTCGAGTGTTTCCGGCAACGTCATCCGCACTTCCAGCAAGGTAATATCGTCATCACGCTCGCTGTTTTGCTGAAAACCTGCCAACGCTGACTTGATCGTCGGGAAAATCGTATCCGCATCGGCTGCGGATTCGATAGCCGCCTGCAGCCGGTGCTGACCAAACATATCACCTGCCGGATTCCGTGCTTCGAGAATACCGTCGGACCATAACAACAAGCGGTCGCCCAGCTCCAGCGTGAATTCTTGCAACGAATCGACAAAACGGGAATCACTCAACACCCCCAGCGGCAAGTGCTCGGAGCGCAAGGTTTGCAGCGAGGCATCAGCCATCCGGTACAAATAACAATCCGGAATTCCGCCCATCCAGACACTCGCCGACTTACGCTCGAAGTTCAGTTCGACCATCGCCGCGCAGCAGAAAAAACCAATGGGTAAAATCGAGTTCATCTTGCGGTTGATTTCGCGAATGATATCGCGCACTCCAAAGCCTTTGGCGGTCATGCCGTAGAAAATCTCGGCCAGTGGCAACGCACCAATGGCAGCGGGTAATCCATGACCGGTAAAGTCTCCCAACAACAGATTCATAGCCCCACTGGGTTGTCGTGCTGCCAGCAGTACATCACCGTTAAAGACAGCCAGTGGTGATATCAGATAACGAATATTATTGGCCGACAAACACCCCAGATGCGCGACGTTATCAAACACCGCTTTGGCAGCTTCTTGCTCATGCATCAGGTGTTCGTTATGGCTGACAATGGTATCGCGCTGTTGCTGCAGGGTCTGATGCATCTCCCGCATACGGTAAAACGATCGCACCTTGGCCTGCAATACAACCGGGTTATAGGGTTTATTAAGAAAATCGTCACCGCCGCTTTCCAGGCACTCCGCCAAGCCATAAGCGTCCGTCATGGAAGTCAGAAAAATGACCGGAACCAGATCTTCACCGGCATGATCCTTGATCAGTCGTGCTGCTTCCTTGCCGTCCATCACTGGCATGATGACATCCAGCAACACGATATCGGGAGACTCCGCTTTATAGAGAGCGACGGCCTCCTGGCCGTTTTCGGCGTCCAGAATTTCATGCCCCTGATTCTGGAGAATACGCATCAGAATCTTGCGATCGACCTGATTGTCGTCCGCAATCAATATCCGGATTGGCGGCATTTCGGTCGCCTCATTGGATACTGAACAATTGCTCAAAATTGGAAATGGTCAGGATTTTTTTCACATCCTGATTGCAATTCGTGATGCTGATATCGGCACCATCACCACCGGCGTGATCCCGTAACAGCAATAACATCCCTAAAGCAGAGCTATCGAGATAGGAGGTTTCTGCCAGATCAATCACGTAACGAAGCGCCGCTGGCTGCTGGGCTTCATAGGCATCCCGGAACGCTTGATGCGCACTGAAGTCAAAACGGCCAGATACCTTGATCGTCAGTTGCTTGGCATCATCAGACACTGCGGTTTCTACAGACATTTATCTATCACCTTATTCAATGATGAGAGCTGTCGCTCCCAAACGGTTTGTCTCACCCTGACCGTGATCGCACGGACTGCAGGGCGGGTATACATACTCAATATTTAGCATACGCTAACGGATTTGCACGGCTCGCCGCCACTTTATTTAGCCAGATCCAGCATACAAGTAGCAATTTTGTCCAGTGGCAAGACATGATCTGCTGCGCCAATGTCAACGACGGCTCCTGGCATCCCCCACACCACCGATGAGGTTTCATCCTGCACCACGGTGCGAGTACCGGACTGATGCAGCCGCTTTATCGCACTGGCCCCATCGCACCCCATGCCGGTCAACATCACTGCCACCAGCTCCTGCGCGGGTTTAACCGCCGTAATTGCATCAAACATCACGTCAACCGAAGGTCGGTGACGATTGACGGGGGCGCTGTCAGACAGTATGCAACGAATGGCGGTTCCATCGCGACGAAACGTCAAATGATGTGAACCATGGGCAATAATAACCCGACCAGCACAAACCTCCAGACCATTGCTGGCTTCCAGCACTTCAGGCTCCAGTATGGTATTCAGTCGCTGAGCAAATGAAGCACTGAACACTTCGGGAATATGTTGGGTGATCAGCATCGGCGGACATTGCGCCGACACCTGGCTGAGCAACGTCTTGATCGCCTCAGTACCGCCGGTGGAAGCACCCAGCACAATCCAGCGCCGATAAGCCGCTGCCGCTGCCGCTGCCGCTGCCGGTTTGACCTTCGGAGCAAAACGTAACGCATGAAACTTCTGCAGCGGCTGTACCCGTGCTGTCGCGGCCATGCGTACCTTTTCCACCAGCTGGCGGGCAAACAGCTGAAAATGCTGCTCGTTGCCGAGTTGCGGTTTGGCCAAGTAATCGAGCGCGCCAATCTCCAGTGCCTCCAGCGTGACTGGGGCACCGACCGCCGTTAATGTCGACACCATAATGACCGGCATGGGCCGTAATCGCATCAGATTACGGAGAAACTGCAGGCCGTTCATGCGTGGCATTTCCACATCCAGAGTCAGCACATCCGGGTTGAGTTGCTTGATCTTGTCACGGGCAATCAGCGGATCGTGTGCCGTCCCTACGACCTCTATGCCCTTTGCTTCCGACAGGATCTGGGTCAGCATTTTGCGTATCAGTGCTGAATCATCAACAACCAGCACACGAACATCAGCCATGCCTCAGCTCCAGAGAAAAGGTGAAAAACGCAACAGGGCACGTGAATCGTGCGCTCAGAACAGGTCAATCCCACCGCCGATTGGTGAGCTGGCCGTCTGCTCCACTTCCTTGCGGTATCGGGTTTCCCGATCCAGCAAGGTGTTGTTCTTCATATCGCGGATGCGGCGCACCTTGACCGCCCCCGTGTCCGGGAAATACAGCACCTTGCGGGCAAACACGTCGCCCACATCTGCTGCCGATACGGTAAGCCCTTCATTGGCAAGATAGTTATAGGCAAAAAGGATATTACGCTGGCCAATATCAGTCATTGACGCAATCATCTGGCCACCGCCAAACAACTTGATTTCCATATTTTCCTTGCGGCCGCCACGTTTGAGAATCTCGTTAATCAGAAACTCCATCGCCCAATTGCCATACCGCGATGCCGAGGTTCCCGGATTTCCACCCCAGACGTCCGAGGAATATTCCGTTTGTTCCGGCAACATAAAATGGTTCATGCCACCGATGCCTCTGACCTTGTCCCGCACACAGGCAGAGATACAGGAACCCAGTACAGTGACCACCATTTCACCCGTGGTCGATACATAAAATTCACCGGGCAGTATTTTTGCCGTCCAGACCTTGTGCACATCGTCCCAGTAACGGTTGACGTGTTCAAAACCCTGACTGACAGGAGGCTGGACTGGCTGTTCAGCAAAAACTCTCATCTGATTTTCCGGTAGACGGTTTGACCCAGTGGCTGAAAACGCTCGCTGACACCCGCCAGGTTTTCGGAATGGCCGATACATAAATGGCCGTCAGCGGCCAGGTAGTCCGCGAAATGGTCAAACAGCATCCGTTGTGAGTCCTTGTTAAAATAAATCACCACGTTGCGGCAAAAAATCAGATCAAACGGCCCATTCATCGGCCATGATTCCAGCAGGTTCAAACGCTTGAAGTGCACCATGTTGCGCAAGTCGGCATTGATCTGTACCGAGCGGCCATCCGGGGTCGGACGAAAATGGTTGCGCTTTACCTCCGCGTCGAGCGACTCGATATGATCAAGCGGATAGATTCCCTGCTCGCCGGTTGCCAGCACATTGGAATCCAGATCCGTCGCCAAAATGCGGATGTCCCAGTCTTTTGGAAACCCGGCGCGTAAAACACTGATCGCGATGGTGTAGGCTTCCTGGCCTATCGAGCAACCTGCTGACCAGATTCTCAGCCGCTTGCTGGCGCTGTTCTTTAGCTTCAGCCGAGGCAACAGCTGCTGATCGAGAAAATGAAAATGGTGTGGCTCACGAAAAAACGAGGTCAGATTGGTCGTGATTGCATTGATAAAATGGGACAGCTCCTGATCCGGGTGCTGCTCCAGATAAGCAAGGTAACGCTGAAAACTGACCAACCCCGTCGCCCGGATACGCCGGGCAATACGGCCATAGACCATGGTGCGTTTGTGCGGCCCCAGTACGATCCCGGTATGACGATCAGCTAATTCAGCAATGGTATTAAAATCCCTGTCTGTCATATCAAATTCGGGTTCGTTACCATCCGTCGAACGATCAACGCTCACTGTTGCCGCATTCGCCATGAGTCAGAACTCCGCCCAATCGTCGTCATCACTCACCGACAACGCGGATGCTGCTTTTGTTGAGGCCGCCGGTCTGACCCGTGCCGGTGTCACAGCGGGCGCCCGGAGTGCGGCATGGTTCATTGGTGTGGCGGTACTGAGGGTAAAAAACTCCATCATTTCCATCATCGAACGGGCCTGCTCTGCCATGGCTTCGCCAGCAGCGGAAGCTTCTTCCACCAGGGCGGCGTTTTGCTGGGTCATTTCGTCCATTTGGGACACTGCACTGTTGACCTGTTCGATACCGGATGACTGCTCCCGTGCCGCAGTGCTGATTTCGCGGATCATTTCTGACACCCGATCCACTGCTTCAATAATGTCATTCAGCGTGCGACCGGATTCGTTCACCAGAGACGTACCGGCATCCACCTTGTCGACACTGTCACGGATCAGATCCTTGATTTCTTTGGCGGCACCGGCCGAGCGCTGGGCCAGGTTACGAACCTCTCCCGCCACCACGGCAAAACCACGGCCTTGCTCGCCAGCCCGTGCAGCTTCAACAGCGGCATTCAAGGCCAACAGATTGGTCTGGAAAGCAATCTCGTCGATCACTCCGATGATGTCAGCAATCTTCTTGCTGGCGCTGTTAATCTCATCCATTGCAGTGACGGCCTTGCTGACCACCTGACCACCAGCCATGGCTTTTTGCTTGGCGGTCGAAGCCAGTTCGTTGGCGTGTACCGAGTTTTCACTGGTTTGTTTCACCGCACTGGTCATTTCTTCCATGCTGGAAGCAGTTTCCTCCAGGCTGGAAGCCTGGGATTCCGTGCGGCGACTGAGATCGGCGTTGCCCTGGGCAATTTCACTGGCACCGGTCGATACCGTCGACGCCGATTCACGAATGCCGGTAATAATGTCGGTCAGGCGTTCAACGGTGGCGTTGGCATCCTGCTTGAGCTTGTCAAACGAGCCGTGATAATCATCATCGATACGCCGGGTCAGATTGCCATGCGCCAGGGCATCGAACACCCGTATGGTATCGCTCACCACGCTGTCAGAGATGGTCAGCAAACGGTTCAGACCTTCTGCCAGTTTCAGCTGGAACCCCTGTTTGCCAGCGGTTTGAATTCGACGCGACAGGTCGCCATTGGAGGCGGCATCGACAATGGCATCGATTTCTTTTTCGGCTCGCACTTCTTCCGTACGGTCTTGCCATTCGACAATGGTACCCAGCCGCTGCCCGGAGGCATCAACCCACGGCGATGCAATCAAGGCCATGGTCAGCCCGTTTACCTCAAAACTGGTTCGCAGCGGTTCGTTCAGGTTACTCAGCATACCTCGCTGGCGAGCCGGATTTTTATGGAAAATATCCACATTACTGCCGAGCAAGGTATCAATGCTGAAGTTGGGCAAGCCCTTTTTCAGCGCTTCTTCCCGGTAACGCAGCATGGTAGTTACTTCGTCATTGAGATACACAATGTTGAGATCATTGTCCGCCAGCATCACCCCCGCCTGACACACTTTCAGCGCATTGGCGATGTTGGAGTTGTATTCGTTTTCTTTGGCTTGCAACTTCTGGGCAGTGATGTCCGTTGCGTACTTGACCACTTTATAGGGTTTACCCTCTTCATCCACGATCGGGTTATAGGACGCCTGAATCCAGACTTCCCTGCCGTTTTTACCAATCCGCAAATATTCGGCCTGCTGGAATTGGCCGCGATTCAGGGCATCCCAGAAGCGGCGGTACTCCGCACTTTCGGCAAACTCAGGGTCAACAAACAAACGATGATGATTGCCCTGGATTTCATCCAGCCGATAGCCCATGGCACCAAGGAAGTTATCGTTGGCGCTAATGATGGTGCCATCCATATTAAATTCGATCACCGCCTGACTCTTGTCGAGTGCCTCGACCTTGGCTTCCAGCTCGCGGATTTTTTCGAGTTGAGCCGTGTCGACTTCCGGTGCAAACATCTTCTTCAGAAAGCTCATAATTTCTGTCCTTCCAGCAGTACTTGAAACAGGTTGTGGTTAGAGGTGGGTGACCAATGATCCTGGCACACAAAGCAAGGACTCCACGTCCAGCAAAATCACCATTTTGTCATTCACATTGACCAGGCCTTGCAGAAAGACCGAGTTACCGTCTTCGCTCAACTCAGGGGCTTTGCGGGTATCGCATTGAGCAATGGTGTACACATCGGAGACGGCGTCGACCACAATGCCCATCACCCGCTCGCTCGGATTATCCACTTTCAGGATAATCACCACGGTCACCGGGCTGTACTCCACCGTTGGTAAACCAAAGCGCACACGCAAATCCATAATCGGCACAATGGTGCCGCGCAAATTGATCACGCCCTTGATGTAACGGGGCGAATTCGGAATGACGGTGGATTCTTCCCAGCCGCGAATTTCCTGTACGGCAAGAATATCTACGCCATATTCCTCTCCTGCCATAATGAACGTCAGGTACTGCTGTTCACCCTGCGAGGCGCTTTCCGTCACGACTGTTTCGGTTGCTGTCATCGTCTTTACCTACGCTGCTGCTTCTGCACCGGACGTACTTGTCCGGCCATCCATTTTTTTGCCGACACCGGATATATCGATAATCAGCGCCACTGTGCCATCACCCAGAATCGTGGCACCGGAGACGCCGCCGACTTTCTGATAGTTCTGTTCCAGACTCTTGATCACTACTTGCTGCTGGCCGAGCAAATCGTCAACGACAATGCCGATTTTCTCGTTGTCGCCTTCCACCACGACCAGCATGGCCTCGTCGGGGTACTCGCCCGGAGGGCGCAAGTTGAACACCTGATCGAGACGGATAATCGGTATGTATTCGTCACGCAGCTTCATGACAGGCTGGCTGCCGGTGATATTGTTGAGTGTCTGCTTTTGCAGCTGAATGGATTCCACAATCGACACCAGCGGGAAGATGTAAGTCTGTTTGCAGACGGCCACCAGCTGGCCGTCCAGAATCGCCAGTGTCAGCGGTAGCCGAATCACAAAAGTAGAGCCTTTACCTTGCTGCGACTTCACTTCGATGGTGCCGTTGAGCTCGTTGATATTGCGGCGCACCACGTCCATCCCCACACCACGACCGGAGATGTCGCTGACGATATCGGCGGTGGAAAAACCGGGCAGGAAAATAAGCTGGTGAATTTCTTCCGGGGTCAATTCCGCATTGGCGGCCACCAGACCCCGTTCTTTGGCTTTCTGCAGAATTCGGTCTTCATTGAGTCCAGCACCGTCATCACGTACTTCAATGACGATATTGCCACCCTGATGAAAGGCATTAAGGGTGATGGTGCCACCTTCGTTTTTACCCGCTTCGAGGCGCTTGGCCGTCACTTCGAGACCATGATCGAGGGAGTTGCGCACCAGATGTACCAGCGGATCGCCGATTTTTTCCATCACGGTTTTATCCAGCTCGGTGTTTTCTCCCAGCATCACCAGATTGACCTTTTTGCCTAACTGGTTACCCAGATCACGTACCAGTCGCGGAAAACGACTGAAGACAAAGCTGATCGGCATCATGCGGATTTTCATCACACTTTCTTGCAGCTCGCGGGTGTTTTGTTCCAGTTGCGATAATCCTTCCTGCAAACGGGCCAGTCGGCTCATATCAAAATCCTGCCCCAGCTGGCCCAGCATCGACTGGGTAATGACCAGCTCCCCAACCATATTGATCAGGCTGTCGACCTTGTCGATCGATACCCGGATGGATGACGGATCGGTGCTTTTGGCGGTTTTTGAGGTTTTGGTCGCTTTCACTGGAGCAGGCTTGTCTGCTGCCCCGGTCGGTAGCGTAACAGCTGCTGCAACAGCATTGCTAACCACCGTTAGATCGGCAATGGTCGCCATATCCGTTACGGTAACAGCCGTTGCCGTCCCTGTGGCTTCGTTATGACGAGTGTTGTGATGGGTGTCGGCCTGGATACCGTTCGGGGACAAATTCGGAGGAGAGTCCTGAACACCATCAGAATGCTCAACTTCAACAGTATCATCAGCCAAAGCGCATTCAGCCAGTGGCTGATAATCAATCTGACAGTCGTCCGCGATCCACTCAAAGACCGTTTCGATATCTTCCCTGGCCACGGCACCTGCCAGCGTCAGAGTCCAGCGGAGATAACACAGCTCTGGATTCATAGCGGTAAACTCAGGAATAGCGCGGGTATCAGCAAGGACGCTGAACTGGCCTTCAGGCACCAGAGCGGCGAGTTCGCGAAACATCCGAAACGGCTCATTGCCGGTTTGCAGCATATCTCTGGCAGGCACAAAATGAACACGCCAACCCAAGACCTCGGCAACGCCGTGTCCGTCTGGAGTTACGCCGTCATCATCCTGAACCTCAGTCTCAACGAGCTGGCCCGGCTGAGCAGCCAGAATCGCTTCAAATTCGGTTTTTAACTCTGCAGACCGACCTGGCTCAGGCTCCTCCTTGTCTTTCAGGCTGGTCAAGATTGCCCGCAAACAATCCACCGATTGTAAAAACAGATCGACATGAGTCTGTATCAACGCTCGCTTGCCAGAGCGAATTTCGTCCAGCAAGGTTTCCACCACGTGGGTAAATTCCGATACCGACATAAAGCCAAACGTACCGGCTCCTCCCTTGATACTGTGAGCCGCCCGAAAAATAGTGTTGACCGTTTCCGCATCGACGCTGTCGGGCGACAGATCCAGTAGTTCGCTCTCCATAATATCAAGACCTTCGAAACTCTCCTCGAAGAACACTTGATGAAACTGGGACAGATCGATGCTCATGTCTTTACCCCAATACGCGTTTGATGGTGCTTAACAGTTGCTCCGGATTAAACGGCTTGACGATCCAGCCGGTTGCCCCTGCTTGTTTACCCTGTATTTTGATGTCGCCAGCGGATTCCGTCGTCAACATCAGCACCGGTGTAAACCTGTAATCGGACAGTTGGCGTAATTCTTTAACCAACTCGATGCCATTCATGTTTGGCATATTGACGTCAGACAGGACAAGGTCGTATTTGCCACGCCGGGCTTCCGCCAACGCCTCCACCCCATCACAGGCTTCCTTGACCTGATACCCCGCGCCTTTCAATGTAAAAGACACCATTTGGCGCATCGATGCAGAATCGTCGACCGCTAAAATACTCGCCATAACTGGACTCCCATGTGCTTCTTGATTGACCGATTGCATAGATCAGTCGATTTACCCGAGCCGGGTAAAGGATTAAAAATTCTGTTCAGGCCCCGGACATCTCGTTTTCCAGCTGCAAGGCTTGGCTCAAGCCCAAAATTGCGCAGGTATCGATGATGACCGGGGAAACACTGGCCCAACAAACGTAATGGCCAGAGCCGGATACGACATCCAACAACGCCACCAGTAACTGCAGGCCAGCGCTGTCGCAATACTGCACATCAGCGGCATGAAGCTGGATATCGCAGGCATCTCGCACCGCAATTTCCATTTCCTGGTGCAACGCCTCGACTCGCTCAATGCTGAGTCTGGCACCACATTCAATGGTGACTGACTGGCTCATGCTGCATCCTTAAAGTAGATAACCTGATGCTAAGATTAGACGGCTCACAGCGAGCCGCTAGAAACTGGAGGTTTTTTTTTGATGATTCAGCATTGGCTGCTGTTTTGTCTGGGTCTGGGTCTGGGTCTGGGTCTGGGTCTGGGTCTGGGTCTGGGTCTGGAAGTGACAGATGACGATCAGTACTCCCGGCTATTGCAAGCAAGCCCTAACGGCGTACTGGCTGACATGCCTGGCGCGTACTCCATTCATCGGCTTGACGCTGTTCTGCCTGGACTGCCTGGTTGTGGAACTCCTGATCCAGCTTGTCCATCAACCGGGCCAAGCCATCTGACTTCGCTTTTAAGCCCAGATAAAAATCACGTGCGCGGCAGATTCTGACATCCAGCTGCGCCAGCTGTTCGGCCTGCCGATTGGCCGCTTGCTCCACCTGACTCAGGAAGCCAAGCAGATTCTGCACATTGGCACCGGAGAGTGCGGCTGAACCGGGAGCCGCAAGCTGCTGCCGGTAATCACCCGCGTAGCCTTCGAGCTGTTGCTGTTGCTGCAACTCCTGTAGCTGCTGTTGCTGCAACCGTCCCCAGGCTGCCAGCGCCTGCTGTTCTGCACGCTGAGCCTGTTGCCATATCGGTAGCAAACGGCGGGCGCGGGGATGAAAACGGCGAGCATCGGGCATGGTTACCTTCCTGTTTGGGGTGCCGTCATAGTTACGTCGGGGCTATACGGGGTGCTACCCGGCAGCTAACGCCGGAATCAGTGCCGTCAGTTGCGCTTCGCTGTCAGCCAGACTGGCACCTTCATCCAGTCGCTGACGCAACATATTTTTGATCGCGGGCAAGCGCTCTATCGCCAGATCCAGCATCGGGTCGCTGCCCTTCTGATAAGCACCCACACTGATAAGATCCTGATTCTGGCGGTAGTGAGACACCAGCTGCTTGACCAGCTGAGCGCGCTGTAGCCAGTGTGGTGGGACAATATGGGGCATCACCCGGCTGACCGACGCCTCAACATCGATAGCCGGGTAATGACCTTCTTCGGCCAAGCGCCGGGACAAGACGATATGGCCATCGAGAATGGCCCGGCTGGCATCCGCAATCGGATCCTGCATATCGTCGCCTTCACTCAAAACGGTATAAAACGCCGTAATCGAGCCACCACCAGCCACCCCATTACCCGTACGTTCCACCAGCTTCGGCAGCTTGTTAAACACCGAAGGCGGATAACCCTTGGTCGCTGGCGGCTCACCCACTGCCAGAGCAATTTCACGTTGGGCCTGAGCGTAACGGGTGAGCGAGTCCATCAGCAGTAACACCTGCTCACCCTGATCGCGGTAGAATTCCGCCACCGCCGTACAATATTGGGCTGCTCGCAGTCGCATCAGCGGAGAATCGTCAGCCGGGGAAGCAATCACCACCGCTCGCGCCATCCCTTCTTCGCCCAGAATATCGTCGATAAATTCCTTCACTTCGCGGCCGCGTTCGCCAATCAGGCCCACCACCACAATATCGGCGGTGGTAAAGCGGGTCATCATGCCCAATAGCATGCTTTTACCCACACCACTGCCAGCAAACAAACCGATACGTTGACCACGCCCTACTGTCAGCATGCTGTTAATGGCCCGGATACCCACATCGATGGGTGTCCGGATCGGATCACGCTGTAACGGGTTAATTGGCTGGCCCTGCAAATGCCCTTGCTGCGGTTGCAGCAACGGCCCTTTACCATCTAATGGTCGTCCGGTTCCATCCAGAACCCGACCCAGCAGGCCGTAGCCAACCGGTACATCCGCGCTGCCATTCAATGCCCAGACCCTGGCACCGGGCTTGAGCCCATCCACCTGTTCGATTGGCATCAGGAAGACGCGCTGATCGTCAAAACCGACCACTTCGGCTTCTATTTGATCCGTCCGATCCGCGTGACTGGTGCGTTCTACCGCGCAGCGATCACCGATACGTACATTCAGGCCCACGGCTTCCAGAGTTAGCCCGACCATGCGTACCAGTCTTCCGGTCACTCTGGGGTGATAGGTGGTTTTAACCGCCGGTAGTTGCGCCCAGGCGTCAGAGAGTTTCATCGGCGTCTTCCGCGGGTATTGCAGTGGTGGGCTCTGGCTCTGGCTCTGGCTCTGGCTCTGGCTCTGGCTCTGGCTCTGGCTCTGGCTCTGGCTCTGGCTCTGGCTCTGGCTCTGGCTCTGGCTCTGGCTCTGGCTCTGGCTCTGGCTCTGGCTCTGGCTCTGGCTCTGGCTCTGGCTCTGGCTCTGGCTCTGGCTCTGGCTCTGGCTCTGGCTCTGGCTCTGGCTCTGGCTCTGGCTCTGGCTCCACAGGATTTACCGCTGGCTGCCAGGTATCAAGCGTCTGCTCCAGATCAACCGCACGCTGTTCGTCATCCGGCATCTGCTGATAAAGCAACGGTGCCAGTTCTTCCAGTAACTGCTGCAGATGTTCGTACACCCGATAGTCTGCGCGACTATCGGTGGTTTTAATCACACATTCTCCGGCTGACAACTGACGATCGATACTGACATTTAGCTGCTCGCCAAACTCGGCCAATTCACCTTCCAGGTGCGCGGCATCTTCGGCGGCGATATAAATCCGCGCACTGGTCTCTTCGCCGTCGGGTAACTGCGCCAAGGCAGACTGGACATATTGGTAAATGGCACGGGCACCATGAGTCAGTTCGCAGCGCAATACCTGTTCGCAAGCCATCACCACCAGCCCGGTAATCACCTCTGGCAGTTCGCTATCCCGCTCCAGAATATGCGCACAGGCCAGCTCGTTCAGGGTCGTCAGGCGCTTGTTCAGATCGGTTATCTGCTGCTGCCCGGCCGCCAGCGCTTCGGCCTTGCCTTCGTTAAAGCCGATGGGTTTGCCCTCGGCTTGGCCTTGTTGCAGACCCTCTTGCTGACCACGTGCCAAACCGTCGTCGTAGCCTTTTTTTTCACCCTGCTGACGGCCTTCAACCAGACCTTGTTCGAGGCCCTCGTTGTAGGCCTGACGACGAATATTTTCGAGTTCTTCGGCAGTCGGAAAGCTCAATTCCGCTGCATCGATTGTGGTCTGAACCGCGTCGGTTGCGTGCGTTGACGTGGTGGTGTCTCTGGAGGGCTTCGCAGCAGGTGGCGGACTTTTTTTCGCCGCCAACGCCAACGCACCGGATTGAACAGAGGACTCCGGTTTCCTCACCTGAAAGTCGACGTCTTCCGTCCAGAAGGGCAGCTTCCACGGCTTTGCCTGCTTTCCCTGCTTATCTAACAGATGTTCTGCATCTTTGTTAGCCATGTTACATCATGGCCTCGCCGCCACCGCCCAGCACAATCTCGCCAGCATCCGCCAGACGACGGGCAATGGTCAGGATTTCCTTTTGCGCACCTTCCACTTCGCTGACCTTGACCGGCCCTTTGGCCTCAAGATCGTCACGCAGCAATTCAGCAGCGCGTTTGGACATGTTCTTGAAGATTTTTTCCTGCACCATGGGATCGGCACCTTTAAGGGAAACAACCAGCAGATCGGTGGAAACTTCGCGCAACAGCGCCTGAATCCCCCGATCGTCGACGTCGCCGAGGTTGTCGAACACAAACATCAAATCCTGGATCTGGGTACCCAGATCCTCGTCGACCTCGATAATCCGCTCCAACAGCTCGGCTGCCATGGTGCTGTCGACCATGTTGACGATATTGGCGGCCACCTTGACGCCGCCCATGGTGGTCGTTTGTGCACCGGCCTTGCCAGAGAATTGACGCTCAAGAATATCATTCAGCTCTTTTAACGCCGCCGGTTGCACCGCTTCCAGTGAGGCAACACGCATGATGATGTCGAGACGAACCTTTTCATCAAAGTTGGAAAGAATTTCTGCCGACTGGTCGGAATCCAGATACGACACCACAATCGCCTGGATCTGCGGATGCTCTTGACGGATCAGATCCGCGACCTGGCGGGGTTCCATCCATTTGAGTGAATCCAGACCCGAGGTATTACCCCCCAGCAGAATTCGGTCGATCAAGGCCCCAGCCTTGTCGGAGCCCAGCGCCTGCGTCAGCATATTGCGGATATAGTCATCCGAGCCGAGACCCATACCGGTCTGGCCAGACACAGCTTCGAGAAATTCAGCCACCACGTTTTCGACCTGGGTCTGATGAATATTGGTCAGTGTTGCCATGGCAGTACCCACTTTCTGTACTTCTTTTGGCCCCATTTGTTTGAGAATTTCTGCTGCGTCCTTTTCACCCAGACTCATCAGCAGGATAGCAGCTCGCTCAACACGACTGAGTTTGCTTGGATCATTTCCGGTATCAGGCATTTTCTTCATTCACCCATTTGATGACAGCTTGTGCTACCCGAGCCGGGTCTTCAGCAATCAATCCCTTGATTGCATCCAGCTGACGTTCATAACTTTCGGAAGCACCAGGCAACAGCAGTTGTTCCATTCCGGCGATGGAGACCTTGTCTTCATCCATACCGGAGTCGGCATCTTCGAGCTCATCCAGCAGGATGCCATCGTCATCTTCGCCCTTGTGGGAGAGGCTGCGGAATGTCGGCCGGATCACACCAAAGATCAGAATCAGAATAAACAGACCCGCTAACACTTGTTTGAGAATTTCCCAGAACCAGGGTTGGGTCCAGAATTCGGGTTCACCCAGCGCCAGATCCCGCTTGCCCATAAAGGGCGAGTTGATGACGTTAACGCTGTCCCCACGAGACGCGTTAAACCCAACGGTATCCCTGACCAGTATTTCCAGGCGCTGCAAATCGTTATCTGTCCATGGAATATAGACCACCTCACCTTCCGCGTTGGTCGTTTCGCGGTCATTCACCACCACGGCAACGGTCAATCGTTTCAGACGTCCCACTTGATGCTGTTTAAAGCTCAGTGTCCGGTCGATTTCGTAATTCCGGGTAGCTTCCGAGCGACGCTTGCCCGTTCCTGCGGCAGCACCAGTTCCGATGGCCTGCTCTGGCGCGGTAGCCGCCGCTGGCGGCTGGTTGGACAAGGCACCGGGAATACCGCCCGCCGCGTTGTCGCCGTTGGCTTCATCGACCAGCTGCTCACTGCGCAGGGCGATCAGGTCAGGGTTGTAGAGTTCCTCGGCCTGTTCCAGCCGGGTAAAGTCGACGTCGGCGGAGACTTCGGCCTTGTAGTTGTTCTCACCCAGTACCGGTTTCAGAATGTTGTTCACCGCCTGAATGATGTTGTCTTCCACTCTCTGGCTGTAGTCCAGCTGTTTGGCCGCCAGCATTTCTTCACTGGCTTCTTCCACCTTGGAAAGCAAATTACCGTGCTGGTCGACCACCGAGACGTCACTGCGATCCATCTCGCTGACACTGGACGCCACCAGATTGATAATGGCTTCGACCTGATCTTTGGACAGATCCCGCCCCGGAAACAGCTCCAGAAAGACCGAGGCTCTTGGCTTGCGCTGATCCCGCACAAACACCGATTGTTTGGGTAACGCCAAATGCACCCTGGCATTACGCACCGATTTGACACTGGCAATAGTACGTGCCAGCTCTCCCTCCAGGCCCCGGCGGTAGCGGGCATTTTCGATAAACTGACTGGTGCCCAGCGAGCTGTCTTTATCCAGCACTTCCAGGCCGACGGTCTTGTCATCGATCAGGCTGGCAGCGGCCAGCTTCATACGAGCTTCGTGCAGATCCGCCGCTTCGACCAACAGAATCTGGCTGCCAGGATCAATTTCAAAGGCAATGCCTTCGCGCTGCAGTACTTCAATAATATCTTGGGCGTTATGGTCTTGCAGACGATGAATCAACGGCTTCCAGCTTGGCTCCTGCGACCAGAGCAAAATCGCAATCGACAGCGCAATGACCAGAGCAATCCCACCAATCGTGGCAATCTGGCGAGCCATCGGCAGCTTGTTAAAACCCAACAGTACCGGATGGCCGGAACCGGATGCCAACTCATCTGCCTTGTGGGGATCAACTCCCGCAGCGGCGACATCTTCTGCTTTGGCAGGTAAATCAGCCATGACCGTACTTCCTGAATGATGGATTAGATAACGTCATCACGACGGCCACTTACAGCGGCATGTTCATGACGTCTTTATAGGCTTCGACCAGCTTGTTACGTACCTGGGTCATGGCCTGAAACGAGACAGAGGACTTCTGCATCGCGATCATTACCTCTGGCAGATCAATAGTCGGATCACCCTGCTCAAAACGGCTGGCCAGGCTGGCAGAATGTTGTTGGGTTGCGTTAACGCCATTAACGGCATTTCCCAACATGGTCTGGAAATCGGGGACGCTGTTATCGCCCCGTTGAGGCTGGCCCGACGCCGCCGTACCAATTGCTGTATCCAGCTGTTGGTTTAGCTGCGACTGAAACGAAGCAGGATTAATACCGCCAACCGAGCTGCCGGAGGTCACTTGCGTCGTGGTTCTGGCCGACAAGCTCGGATTGATTGGCTGTTGCAGCTGCGAAGCAGACATCTGTTCTTGCTGGCTACGAAGCTGGGTTTTGACCTGACGCATCTGCATCAAAACCGAATTCACATCAACACGATTAACCATAATCCTTCCCCATGACTGGTTTATCCGCTCGCCAGCGCATTGACACTGACGATTTACCGTCTGACGTCACAGTAAAAAAGTGACGTCTTTTTGGCGGAAATACACAAAATTGAGCACTACAGGGGATAGAGCAACTAGCTTGCCAAGTTGTGAAAAGAAAGAACGGGGAGAAAGGCGGAGAAAAAGCTGGAAAGAGAAAGCTGGGAGGGCGAGCTGCCATGCTCGCCAGCCATCGTGCGTATCAACATCAATACGATTAGCAGAGTTAGCAGGCACGGCGGCCTGCGCTCCCAGAAGATTCACAGCCGCTGGGAGGACGAGCTGCCATGCTCGCCAGCCATCGTGCGTATCAACATCAATACGATTAGCAGAGTTAGCAGGCACGGCGGCCTGCGCTCCCAGAAGATTCACAGCCGCTGGGAGGGCGAGCTGCCATGCTCGCCAGCCATCGTGCGTATCAACGCCAATGCTATCTGCGTTTGCTGTGGTCGATATCCATACCCCGAAAAACACTGCAGCGCTCGAACGCCTCCAGCGTT
Organism: Candidatus Thalassolituus haligoni; assembly: GCF_041222825.1. Lineage (NCBI taxonomy): Bacteria > Pseudomonadati > Pseudomonadota > Gammaproteobacteria > Oceanospirillales > Oceanospirillaceae > Thalassolituus > Candidatus Thalassolituus haligoni. The sequence goes on along the minus strand of NZ_CP139482.1, from coordinate 1,273,232 downwards.
GGCTCCGTCGACTTGTACAGGCAATATTTGGACACCAGTCGTGACAACCCTTTAATGTCTCGCCCGGTCGCCGCCGGAAAGACATCGGTCAGGGTTTCCAGCAATTCGGTACCGATCTCCAATCCGAACTGGCGCGTCATCACATCCCAGATTTTTTGCCGATCGGCCCGTTCCGGTGGATGGTATTTGATCAGTGCGATACAACGGGAGACGATAGCCTCATCAATATCTTCCACCCGGTTAGTGGTCAGAAACAGCAGGCCATTAAAGTATTCCAGCACCCGCAGGAACACTCCGACCACGGCATTGGCGGCAATATTGTCATCCCGGCGCTTGATATACACATCCGCCTCATCAATCAACATCACCGCACCCCAGCGCTGCGCTCTGGTCAGGGTATCCTTCAGCGCCAACTCCATTTCCTTCACATTCAGACCCAACTGCCCGGAATGCACCCGATATAACGGCCGTTTGATAATTTCCGAGTACACCTCCGCCGTCAGGGTTTTGCCCACCCCTGGCGGCCCGGCACACAACACCGTCGTACCACCGGATTTGCCTTCGACAATATCGTCCATCAGCACGTCCATTTCTGCCGTCAGAATATCAATCAGATCGGTTTGCTCCGGCGGCAAAATCAGTTTGTCTTTCAGCTCTGGTTGATAAATATAAGGTTCCATATCATCAACATGCACCCAGACATGATGATGCAGTTCCAGATGGAACATCAGCATATAGCCGTGAACCGGCAACTGGGTAAACACACCCTCTGGAACATTCGCCATCAGGGCTTCAACCCGTCGCTCCACCTTCTCGTCAAAATTCATACTGCGCCCGGCCTTGCGCAGGTATTTACCCAGAATCTGACCCGGCGCATCCAACGTCAACTCACGCTCCTTGAGCACTTCCTCATCGTTCACCAACCGGGCCTTGCCACCACCCGACGACAAAACCACCAGATTCTTACGCGACCAGTCGGTTGTGCGATGACTGGAACCCGGATCTTCAGCAAAAATGCCCGTACCCGCGCCGGAAAACTGCATCCCGTAGTCGGAACGCCAGTCAAAAAAACGACTGGCTGATGCATCGTAAGCGGCTATTAACTCAGGAGTTTCTTTCAGAAATCCCTTGCTGGCGAAAATTTCCGCCAGTGTATGATCCTCGATATCACGCTCACGAATAATCAGATTTTCGGTCGAGATTTTAGCCATGGCATTGGCTTTTAACTCCAGCATGATCCGGCCCGTTTCTTCCTCACCGGGCGGCGTAAAATCGATGCGGGTAACCAGATAGGCAATAGGTTTGCCGGAAGTCACCACCCGAAATAACCAGCCATTAATCACATTCTGCAACAAATATTCTGTGATAGCCGCGACCAGCAGCTCCAGATTACCCGATTCAAACCGTTCCCCTTCCGTCGCCATCGCCTGCTTTAACGTCGCAAGCTGCGCCGCCTGGCCTGCCATTGCCGGGCCAGCCTCGGCATACAACTCACTCAAAAAGCCGAGCTGATCGACCGTGAGTTGGACAAACGGCACCTCCGCCCGATGACCAAAACGCAGCTGTTCGGCCAAAAACGACAGCGTCGGAAAACGCTCGACCAGCGCTTCTACATAAATACGATGAATGTTCAGTTTCATAATCAACACTTAAAAGAACGTCAGTTGACAGCGGCTGTTGCAAGCTCCAGACCACACACTAACGTTTTGATTTTATTGAAAAATAGAAAAAATTACCGCGCGATTGTCGGAATCAAGAAAAGCCGTCTGTCGTAAATCATACAGACCGTGGGCGCAGAGTCGTGCAGGATTAAATAGATATCCCATTTGCATCCTGAATAAAAACCCACACTCCAAGAAAACAACGCCATCACTAGGAGCCTGTCGGACTTAGGCGTTCGTCGCGAGGGAAAGACTGGTTTGAGCGATTTTTGCGCAAATTTGAGGCGAATAGTGGTTCTATTTAACTTAACCAGAATTTGCTCAAAAAAGAGCCAGATTCAGCTTTTCCGCAGTAGAGCAGCCCTCAGCCCGACAGACTCCTAGCAAAAGATGACTATCAGAAAGTTGAACTTTTGCTCCAGATTCAACACCGCAATGCTATTGCCGCACCGGCTGTAGCCAACAAAAAATATACATATTTCAATGTCACTTCAGAAGCTAACTTTTGATATTCAAATGCGTTCTTCACTGACAATACAGTTTCCTTAACCGTTTTATTTCTGCGCATGCGCGTTTTTCTGGCGACCCAGGCACACAAAACAGCAGTACGCCGCAGACACAACATTCCATAATTCGACCACTTACGCTATCTGCTGCCGGAAAAACGAGCAACCGGTTCAGGTAATACGAGCATAAATTGCATCTGATTCCTGATTTACTGTCTATCCGCACAGACTTCAGGTATTGACCAACGCCAGCAGTCTTCGTGCCTCTGTTTCCTGTACCACCTCGCCTACTTAGCCGTGAAACAGCCGTGAAATAGCCGTGAAATAGCCGCAAGCGTAAACCTCATTTATAGAATGCAGCCCAAATAAAAACCCGCGCTGATTACTCAGTGCGGGTGTTTATTTGGCTTGGTAGCCGGAGGATGATGGAGGTTATTTACCTCACATCATGCCGCCCATGCCACCCATTCCGCCCATGCCACCCATGTCTGGCATGGCTGATGCCTCTTTAGGAATCTCGGCAACCATGGCTTCAGTGGTGATCATCAGGCCAGCAATGGAGGCTGCGGCCTGCAGGGAAGAACGAGTCACTTTTGCTGGGTCGAGAATACCCAGTTCAATCATGTCGCCGTACTCGCCAGTGGCAGCGTTAAAGCCGAAGGCGCCTTCGCCTGCTTTAACTTTGTCGACAACCACGGAGCCTTCAGCACCGGCGTTGGCGGCGATCTGACGGATGGGCGCTTCCATCGCGCGCAGGGCCAGTGCAATACCGACGTTCTGGTCTTCGTTGTCGCCTTCAACCGCTACGCTACTCAGCGCACGGATCAGGGCAACACCACCACCAGCAACCACGCCTTCTTCTACCGCAGCACGGGTAGCGTTCAGGGCATCGTCTACGCGGTCTTTTTTCTCTTTCATTTCAACTTCAGAACCGGCACCTACTTTGATAACGGCGACGCCGCCAGCCAGTTTGGCTACACGTTCTTGCAGCTTTTCTTTGTCGTAGTCAGAGGTAGATGAAGCCATTTCTGCACGAATCTGTTCAACACGGGCAGAGACTTCAGCACCGGAGCCAGCACCATCAACAATCACGGTGTTTTCTTTGCTGATAACGACTTTTTTGGCCGTACCCAGCATTTCGAGGCCTGCGGTTTCCAGTGACATGCCGACTTCTTCGCTGATGACCTGACCACCGGTCAGTATCGCGATGTCTTGCAGCATGGCTTTACGACGATCGCCGAAGCCTGGTGCTTTGACAGCAGCCACTTTGAAGGTGCCACGCAGGTTGTTTACAACCAGTGTTGCCAGTGCTTGTCCTTCAACGTCTTCTGCCACAATCAGCAGTGGACGGCCGGATTTGGCGACGTTTTCCAGTACTGGAATCAGTTCTTGCAGGTTGTCGACTTTTTTGTCAACCAGCAGGATCAGTGGATTTTCCAGCTCGGCGGTCATTTTTTCTGAGTTGTTGACGAAGTAAGGTGACAGGTAGCCACGGTCAAACTGCATGCCTTCAACCACTTCCAGCTCGTCTTCGAAGCCTTTGCCTTCTTCAACGGTGATGACGCCTTCTTTGCCGACTTTTTCCATGGCTTCTGCAATCAGAGCGCCTACGGTTGCATCGGAGTTGGCAGAGATAGTACCCACCTGGGCAATGGCTTTGCTGTCGGCACATGGTTGGGACTGGGCTTTCAGCTGTTCAACAACGGCGGTGGTTGCCTTGTCGATGCCGCGCTTCAGATCCATTGGATTCATGCCAGCGGCAACGGCTTTCAGGCCTTCGTTGACGATGGCTTGTGCCAGTACGGTGGCTGTTGTGGTGCCGTCACCGGCTTTGTCGTTGGTCTGGGAAGCGACTTCCTTGACCATTTGTGCACCCATGTTTTCGAACTTGTCTTCCAGTTCGATTTCACGTGCAACAGAAACACCGTCTTTGGTGATGGTTGGGCCACCAAAAGACTTTTCCAGTACGACGTTGCGGCCTTTAGGGCCCAGTGTCACTTTAACGGCATTTGCCAGTACGTTGACACCGGCCAGCATTTTCTGACGAGCGTCATTGCCAAATTTAACTTCTTTAGCGGACATAATGTTCTTTCCTCAAAATTATTCGGTTACAAACGGGGATCAACAGGAAGCGTGAATCAGGCTTCCAATACGCCGTAGATGTCGCTTTCGTTCAGAATCAGCAATTCTTCACCATCGATGTTGATGGTGTTGGAACCGGAGTACTTGCCGAAGACCACGGTGTCGCCCACTGCAACAGCCAGAGCCTGTACATCACCATTGGTCAAAACGCGACCGGTACCGACAGCTACCACTTCGCCCTGGTTTGGTTTTTCAGCGACAGATCCTGGCAGCAAGATACCGCCAGCAGTGGTTTGCTCTTCTTCCTTGCGACGAACAACAACACGATCGTGTAAAGGACGGATTTTCATTTGAGGTTGTCTCCAATGTATAAAGCAATGTTTACGGTGTGCGGGGCCGATGGTGTCTTACACTCGCCCCAAATCTGTGTGTTTCGATAATTGGGACGCCGCGATGGTTTTCAACACCCCGACGTAAAAAAAATTGTATTTGGTGGTATCTGCAACAAACGACTGGCTCAGTCTTCGCGACGATATTCGCCTTCAATCACTTCCGGCCGATGGCTAGCTGGTTCAGGTCGGTCGACAAATGGCGCTGGCTGCTCTGGGTCGGATCGACTGGCAAAACCGCCTCCGGCGACCACAACTCGGGGTTTGATCAGTTTCAGTACATGGCCAACCAGCGCCAGCCGGACGACGGGAGCCAACAAGGCAAATCCGACCGCATCCGTCAGAAACCCGGGGGTCAGCAGCAAGGCGCCAGACAAGGCCAGCAAGAAGCCTTCTGCCAGCTCGCGTGCGGGCAGTGTCCCTTCCTGCATTTTCTGGCTGGCACGCATGAGTACGTCCATGCCCTGCTTTTTAAGAATATTGACACCAATAATGGCGGTCACAAAGATGATCACCAGCGTCCAGATCACGCCGATATAGCCGCCTACCTTGATCAAAACAGCCAGCTCTAACAGCGGCACAACAATAAACAAGACTAAAAATGGCACGATTACCTCCAGGTCTGTGCTTGAAATTCTGTAGGGTTGGATACTCCAACGCCCGAAAATTCCAATCGATGTGATGCGCTGGAAGCAACCAGAGCGCTTCATGTTGTACTTAATCGGGGCGCATTGGGCAAAAAGCAAGGGCAGAACAGCGGCAGATAACAATCCTTTGGGCCTTCGGCGCTGGTCTACACCAAAAGCAGGGTTGGGAGGAAACAACCATGGATTATACTGGGCCGATTTCTCAAGGCTGTCCGGTTGTGTTGAGCAGAACCGCCAGCTGCTATTGATGGCAGCGATGAACGTTTTTTATGCAGAGTAGATGGTTGTTGCCTGTCCCCTGTTTACAACGGAGTACGCTATGAATTTGCAAGACAAAGTGATCGCGATTACGGGTGCCGGCCAGGGCCTTGGCCGGGCAATGGCTGTTTATCTGGCCGCTCGCGGAGCACGTATTGCGGTGATTGATATCAATCAGGAGCATATGGCTGAGACGCTGGGTCTGATCGAGGCGGCGGGCAGCAGTGGCCGCAGTTATCGCTGTAATGTGGCGCAGGAAGATGAGGTAGAAGCCACCTTTGCGGCGCTTGCCAGTGACTTCAACGGCTTGCATGGTCTGGTGAATAACGCCGGGATTTTGCGTGATGGCCTGATGGTGAAAGTGAAAGAAGGTGATGTCAGCAAGCTGTCGTTGGCGCACTGGCAGGCGGTCATCGACGTTAACCTGACCGGGGTGTTTCTTTGTGGCCGTGAGGCGGCGGTGCAGATGATCCAGCACGATTGTCAGGGTTGTATCGTTAACATTTCCAGTATTTCCCGTGCCGGTAATATTGGCCAGAGTAATTATTCTGCCGCCAAGGCCGGTGTTGCCAGTCTGGCGACAGTCTGGGCAAAAGAACTGGCCCGCTACGGTATTCGTGCCAATGCCATTGCGCCGGGGTTTATTGCGACCGAAATGACCCAGAGTATGAAGCCGGAAGTGCTGGATAAAATGACCGCCGGAATTCCGGCGCGACGCATCGGACAAGCGGATGAAATCGCCCATACGGTGGCTTTTCTGATGGAGAATGATTATATGTCGGGCCGGGTCGTCGAAGTGGATGGCGGCTTGCGTATTTGAGTTGGCTGGCGTTCAGGCAACATTGATCCCAGTTGCGTGCCGGGGTGTCCAGCTCCCCGGCATTGTGGTTACACTGTCGGCCCAAATACTTCCAGAACAGGCCGCAACCATGGTTATTGCGCCCCGATCGGTGGCTCCGGTCACACCTAACGATATTCGTTTGTTTACCCTGCTCGCCAGCGTTCCACCTGGCCGGGTGGTTACCTATGGTCAGTTGGCCGATTTTATCGGTGCGCCGCGACGGGCGCGCTGGGTAGGCCAGCTACTCAGACAATTACCGAAAGACAGCAGTCTGCCCTGGCATCGTGTTATCAATGCCCAGGGCAAAATCAGTTTGCCGATTCTTGAAGGTGGCCGCGAACAGGCTGAGCGCCTGCGGGCAGAGGGCGTGCTGGTGTCGGTCGATGGTCGCGTCAGTCTGCGGCTCTATCGCTGGATGCCTTGATGTTCGGCTATTCTTTTATTGGTATTTCAAACAGATGTTCTCTGGCAGGTAATTCTCTGACAAATAGTTCTCTGACAGGTCAATTATTACCCACCCTGGCCCTGCCCTGTCGCCATCCGGTTTATGGAGCCGTACCATGCTGACGTCAATTCTGATCGGTTTTGTGTTGCTGCCTTTATTGGTCACAACGTCCATTATGGTGGTTGCCGAGCCTCCCGCCGGGGTGATCGCCTACACTTGCGTCGGCCCACAAGCTCAGGTGCTGCTGGCCTACGACAACGGCAAGAATCGTAATGGCTGGGCGGCCTTTGGCGGTCATGGCGAAGACGGCGAGCGCATTGTTGATACCGCAGCCCGTGAGTTCCGCGAAGAAACCGGTTGTATGTTTGCCACCCCCTTGCCAGCTGATCTTGAAGGTCGCAAGCGTTCAACGGTTGGCCCTTTCTATACTTATGTGGCGGAAGTGACCTACGTTGATCCGGCGTCGATTGCCGCCTCCCAATGCGGTACGCCACGCGAGCGTAAGGACTGGATCTGGGTCAATCTGGAAGATCTGGTGGTTGCCTTGCGCAGCGGCGATGATGTTGCCGACGCCAGTATTCCAGGCAAGCGCTATCCCTTGTGGTTTGCCGGTCGACTGTCGTTAAAACAGGCGCTGAACGATGGTTTGCTGCCAGACTCCAGCGCGGTGTGTCTGCAAAACTAGTTCTCGTCCGGTCACAGCCCTTGCCCACTTATCTTTTGCCGAGGTTATCCTGGTGCTGATTCTGGCCAAAATCCTGATTACGTTTTTGACCGTTGTTTTGCTGGCCCGTGTCGCTGAGCAAATGAGTCCTCGGCATGCGGGGTTATTGGCCGGATTCCCGCTGGGAACCGGTATTGCGCTGTATTTTTTTGGTTGGCAACAGGGTGCAGACTTTGCCGCGACCAGTGCGGTGTTTACGTTGTCGGGATTAACGTCAGCGGTTTGTCTGGCCTGGGGTTATTGGCAGGTGATTCGTCGGCATACCGGTTTGCACTGGGTGCCGGTCGCGGTGATTTTCGGTCTGCTGTGTTTTTTTTCCAGCAGTTGGCTATTACAGCAGTTACCGCCCCATCGCGGCTTGGGTTTGTTGGTGGTGGTCGTGGCTATTGTGTGCTTCCGCACGCTGTTTCGTGCCATTGACGAGACAGCCCCGCCGAGCAGCGATCCTTACATTGGCGCAGACTGGTTCCACAAACCGCTGGTGCGTCTGTTGTTTCGCGCTGCCATGGCAACGTTTACCATTTTGCTGATTACCGGGCTGGCGGATGTACTTGGCCCACAACGCGCCGGATTACTGGCTGCCTTCCCGGTGAGTTTTTTTCCACTGCTGCTGATTTTGCACCTGAGCCAAGGTGCCAGTGTGGTGGCCCGCACCATTCGCCATTACCCGGATGGCCTCGGGGCTTTGGTGGTGTATGCCCTGTGTGTCAGTTATACCTACCCCGTGCTGGGACTGCACTGGGGCACCGCCGTCTGCCTGCTGGCTTCCTCGCTGTATTTGTTTGTTTATGGTTATGTACGGCAGCGACTGCTGCGGTCTGCCGCTTGAGTCTGGCAATCGCGGCTAAATCATGGCTTCGACGTCGAAGCCCTCTTCCCGTAGCCGGGCCATTTTGTAACGCAGCGTACGCGGGCTGATGCCCAGTCGTTCGGCGGCGTCCTTGCGGCTTGGTTCTTCCTTGATGGCCTGCAAGATCAGCTCAACCTCACGATGTTTGAGATCCTGACCCAGACGACCCTCATCCTGAACGATATCGACTTGCACCGTTTCCAGCGGTTGCTCAAGCTGGGGGTGTTTATTGCCGGGCACTGGCGTTAACAGCAGGTCGTTGACAAACAGTTGCGGGCCGGTCTGTAAAATCAGTGCCCGTTGCATGGTGTTGTCCAGCTCGCGGACGTTGCCTGGCCAGCTATGCTGCAGCAGTTTGTGCTCGGCTTCTTTCATCAACTGTGGTACCCGGCGTTTCATTTTATGGGCGTGGTGCGCCAGCAGGCGTTGAGCCAGCGGCAAGATGTCGTCAACCCGTTGGCGTAATGGCAACCACTGCAACGGGAACACACTGAGCCGGTAATACAGGTCTTCGCGGAATTTGCCTTCAGCCACATGATCGGCCAGGTCGCGGTTGGTGGTGGCGATAATCCGTACATCCAGGTTAATGACTTTTTTGCCGCCCAAGCGCTCAACCTGCCGCTCTTGCAGAACTCGCAGTAACTTGGCTTGCAGTCCAGCGTCCATTTCAGAAACTTCGTCCAGTAACAGCGTGCCACCCTGGGCCTGTTCAAATTTACCTGCCGAGGATTGATAAGCGCCGGTATAGGCACCTTTTTCGTAACCAAACAGGATGGCTTCCAGCATATTTTCCGGTATCGCTGCACAGTTAATGGCAACAAACGGCTGTTTATGGCGCTGGGAATGCTGATGGACATAGCGCGCCAGGACTTCTTTACCAGTCCCGCTTTCACCGCTGATCAATACCGTTGAGTCGGTCTGTGCGACACGTTCTGCCATCTGGAACAGTTGCCGGGTGGCAGTGGCAATGCACACTGGCGCCTCTTCTTGTCGGGATTTGGTTGTTCCCTGTGGGCGCACATCAAAGGGCTGCAGTAACGCATCCAGTTCACTTGGCTCAAAGGGTTTCATCAAGTAGTCGCTTGCACCCCGTTGCATCGCCAGCACCGCCTGATTGACATCGCCATAGGCGGTCATCAGTACCATCGGTAGCCAGGGGTGTTCCTCGCGTACATGACTCAGCAAAGCAAGTCCGTCCATTTCCGGCATATTGATATCGGACAGAATCAGATCCGGCTGCTGCTGCAGTGCCAGTATGGCTTGCTTGCCATCGGCAGTGGCAATCACCTGATGCCCTTTCAGTTCGAGACTGTCGACCACGGCTTCACGCAGTTGCGGATCATCTTCCACGACCAGAATAATCATAAGGTTTCCTCAAGGAGTGTCAGAGTCAGTTAACTGGCCAGCGTGGTTATCGACGGCAGACGAACCGCAGCGGCCAGACCGCCCAGATCGGAATCTTCCAGTGTCAGGATGCCACCATGGGCACGGGCAACGGCTTGTACCACTGCCAGACCCAGCCCGGTGCCATTGGCTTTGGTGCTGTTAAAGGGTTGCAGTACCCGTTGCTTTTGCTCGCAAGTCAGGCCAGGGCCGTTATCGGCAATCACCACCGAGATGCCGGGCGCTTGCTGATCGCCGGTCTGACGGGCAGACAGGATCAGCTGAACTTTGGGTATACCGCCATCACGACCGACTTCCAGTGCATTGTTCACCAGGTTCATCAGGCAGCTGACCAGCGCATCGCGGTTACAGCGAATACGGCTGGCCGGGCAGTTGTTATGGATTTCACAATGCCCCTGGTGTTGTGCCAGTGGCACTTCCATAGCGGCCTGAAGATCCTCGATCAGCTCCGCAATGGATATTTCGTCGTGCAAGGGCAATTCGCCGCGAGCAAAAATTAGCATGTCGCGCACCTGATGTTCGAGATGGCGTAACCGCTCCATCAGCTTGCCAGCAAAACGTTCACGGGAAGCATCGTTCAGTTCGACATCAGCCAGATGTCCGGCATAGAGTGTCGCGGCGGCAAGCGGAGTGCGTACTTGGTGCGCCAGTGACGCCACCATGCGCCCCATCGACGACAGTCGCTGATGCTGGGCCAGCTTGCCTTGCAAGGCGCGGGTTTCAGTCATATCAGTGAGCAACACCAGCTGACCGGGTTGCTGGGTCATGGGGGTGGTACGAATCAGTACCCTGCGGCCATTCACCAGCGAGACTTCGTGGCCATCATCATGACGCGGTGCAAAGCAGCGCTGGATAACCCGACGCCAGCGTTGACCAACCAGACTGTCGACGTCGGCCAGCCGTGCCAGCAGTTGTTCAGCGACTGGATTGGCCTTGGCAACGCAACCGTTCTGATCCAGCAGCAGTACACCGGCAGGTAGCAGAGTCAGCAGCTGTTCCAGTTGATTGGCCAGACGCTCTTTTTCTGCCAGTTCTCGCATTCGCTCGGCAGATACCTGAGCCAGTTCGCCGCTCAGTTGTTCAACCTGGCTTTCAAGTTGCTCGCAGGAGTCCGTCAGCTGCTGTGACATGCGACTGAACATTTGTAACGTGTGCTGCAGCCCTTGGCGTTCCTGATTGCGACCGCCAGCCGTCATCGCCATAACTGCGGCGGTGTCTTCGACGGTTGGGGCGACATGGGTTTGAACCGAATCGATACGGGCTGTGGACATCGTCATAAACACCTCACCATTCTGCATTTCTATCGCCAATAAATCAGCGTTCAGGCAGATAAAGCAAAGGCTGTGCCCACTTCTAAAATAAATTTAACTTATTGATATTTATTGACTTTTTATATGGTGATTTTTTATCCGCCAAGATACAGGCATAAAAAAACCGGCTCTACGCCGGTTTTCTATCACTGCAATACCAACTCACCGAAGGGTCAGGCAAAGTCTTTTTCCTTACGTTGCAAGTTGTACTTGCGCATTTTTTCGACCAGGGTAGTACGGCGAATATTGAGTTTTTCAGCAGCACGAGCAACGACACCATTGGCATCATCCAGCGCCTGCTGTATCAATGATGATTCCAGGTCGGACAAATATTCACGCAGATCCAGTCCGTTCACGGGTAATAACGCGGCGCTCTCCAGATTGGCTGGCGGCATCATTTCCTGAGCGAGGTCATCACCAGGCTCACTCGCTGCGGCCAACGCTTCTTCTTCATCGTCTTCAAAGTGGCGGAATTTTTTCGGCAATTCGTTGACCCCCACCACACCGTACGGGAAAAGGATCGCCAGTCGTTCGACCAGGTTAGCCAGCTCACGAACGTTGCCGTGCCATTCGTGACGACACAACGACATGATCGCCGCAGAGTTGAAGCGAATTGAGCCTCGTTTTTCGTTCTCCAGACGAGCGATCAGTTCATTCAACAACAGCGGCAAGTCTTCAACCCGCTCCCGTAATGACGGCATTTCGATAGGGAAGACATTCAGACGGTAATAAAGGTCTTCACGGAAGCCGCCGTCTTCAATCATGTTTTCGAGATTTTTGTGGGTCGCGGCAATAATGCGCACATTGGCTTGCAGTGTCTTATTGCTGCCAACCCGCTCGTAGGTATGTTCCTGCAACACTCGCAAAATCTTGACCTGCATACTCAATGGCATATCGCCAATTTCATCCAGGAACAAGGTGCCGCCTTCGGCCAGCTCAAAGCGTCCGGGACGGCTGGCAATCGCACCGGTAAAGGCACCTTTTTCATGCCCGAACAACTCACTTTCCAGCAACTCTGCCGGAATGGCGCCACAATTAACTGGTACAAACGGTTTGTTACGCCGACTGGAATGATAATGGAGGTTACGGGCGACCACTTCCTTGCCGGTGCCTGATTCTCCCAGAATCAATACACTGACGTCTTTATCTGCCACCTGCATGATCAGCTCACGTACCTGCTGAATATGGCGACTGGTGCCGACCAGGCTGCGGAACAGCTGGATGTCACGTCGCTCACTGCGGCCTTCACTATGGGAATATTGTTCGCGATAAAGCTGGCAGCGGTGCAGGCTGTCTAGCAATTTGTTGTAACTGGGAGGAGATTCTACGGTGGCGATCACCGAGCGACGTACGGAGTCCGGGAGACGATCCAGTCCGTGATCACGGCCAAGACAGATAATCGGTGCTGACTTGTCCCACTGGTAAACGGCTGTCATAACACCATGGAACAGGCCTCGACTGTCATCACCGACCAGCACAGCCGAAATATCCTGGCTGTTTTTGGCACGGCGACTGACTTCTTCCTGCCAGTGCTGACTGTCACTGACGATGACTTCTTCCCCGAGAAAATCAAGGATCACCTGCATATCGTGACGACGCTGGTGATCGTCATCGATCAGCAGAATTTTAATTTCTCTCCACATACGCAATCTTCCTTTATTTCAGGCAGTGCCTTATTCCACTTCCACTAAAAAACAGCGAATTCTCGTTGTCTGTTGATGGCTTGACCGGGAGTTGACTGGATAACCAGGGATACTGTCCGTCTGTTCACAAGAGCACTGAACTGTTATTTTTTATTTTTGGTGTCATCCAATTGACTCATGTTGCTCAGTTAAGTGCGTATTTTTGACGAAGTCAAATAATCGACGCAGCAATTCGCCACAAACGTATCTGACGTAACATTAGCACGACGGCAGACTACCCTAACGCCCTATTGTCTTACAATACCTGAAATAAGTATTAGTAATATCAATGACTAACAGACGCCTGGAAGATGACACCCACCATCACCCAAATGTTCGTGGTTGCCCGTCAGGTCGCACTGGTCAGGCCGAGATGTGCGTATTTTCACCCTGATAGCCTGAGAGCGGCTCGCGATTCCCCGAATGAGTCAAATAATCGTCGCGAATACCATCCCAGCCACGTTTGACTTCCAGCATCAAGCTCATGACTTCTTCAATCATGTCGGTATCGTTTGCTCTGGTTGCCTGTAACAGGCGGCGATTCATGTAGTCGTACAGTCGCTCAAGATTAGCGGAAATCTCTCCGCCAGAGCTGTGATCCAGACTGCTTTGCAAGGTGCTGATAATTTCCATAACCCGACCCAACAGGTTGGCTTTGGTAGCCATATCACCCCGTTTAATGGCCCCCTTGCTTTGGGCCATACGGGTTAATGCGGCTTCCATCAGCAGTTGGATCAGGCGATGAGGATCGGCATCCAGTACTTCTGAGGTCGTGTTCACTCGCTGGTATTGCTTGGCGCCCGATGGGTACATAGGGTCTGCTCCTTCCATTGTTGTTCAGCTTCTGTTGGCTGTAGCGGCCAAACCGGCGTTTTCTTTAACAAGAAGGTTGCCGAATTAAGCGATCAAGCACATGCGCCGGGCATCCGCTGGCGGCAAACTACTTCCGCCAGCCCGGTAAAAAGTGACCTTCCCTGCCACCAAAAAACAAAAAACTCTTTACAAATCATAATGATAAAAGATGGCACAAGCTCTGCTTAGGCTATCAGCAGATGGTTGCTGTCAATCGCCTGATAACCTGGGGAGCCTGCTAATGATCGGCTTGCCGTTACATCGGATCTGAATCACCAGCCACGGAATCCACATCGCCGGGGTATTTACGAGGGCATTTTCATGGCAAACCTGTTGCCACAATTAACCTTCCAGGGATCAACATCCCATGCTTCCGCTTCGATACGGGCGCGATCGTTGTATATGGCCGCCAGCTTCGCTTACGCCCAGGCTGTTGAAGATCAGGATACCTTGACACTGCAACGGGCTTTGATACAGGCAGAACAGGCTTATCAGCTGCAGCCGGAAGATCTTCAGATTATTAATCTGTTAGGCCGTATTTGTATGCGTCAGGGCCAGTTGATACATGCCAGGGATTGGATAGAAGTTGGCCTTGCCATCAAACACACTAGCCCGAGTCTGCTGTACAGCGCCGGGCTGATCGAACTGGAAGACCGACGACCAGCTGTGGCTGAAGACTACTTTTTGCGTTCCTCACAGCTGTCCAGAGTGGCCACCCGAGCGCCTTTTTACCTCGCCCATGTGCGTCTGCAACAAGGAAAATACGCAGCGGCTTTTGAGGATTATCGTCAATTGGTGCGTATCCACCGCGATGATATATTGCTGCAGAGTCGCTTGCTTGAAGCCGCAGCCGGTGCCAGCGTTGATGGCTATTGCCCGGAACTGGCAGCCGAGGTGGTCGATTATCTGCAATTGCCAGGTGATGTTTCCTCTCTGGCCAGGCTGGCGACACAGCTGTTGCAATGCCGCTTTCAGGATCTTCAACAACACGCCCTGTTAGGCATTAACCAACTGACACAAGAACCGCTGCTGCTCGCCAGCTTGCACCACATAGCCCTCAGTCATCCACTGTTGGAGCGCCATCTGACCCAAATGCGATTCAGCCTCCTGCAGGGCTGCATTCATACTCTGGAGCTGGACACTCAATACCTGCCGCTGGTGCTGGCACTGATTAGCCAAACCGGGATAAACGGAGGTTGTTGGGCCGAAACTGATGATGAAGCCAGGCAACTCCAACAGCTGACCCGATTATTGGAGTATTGGTTGGAGCAGGCAGCAGACCAGCAGGATTCAATACTGCCAGCGCTGCTCATGCTGCTGATGTACCGACCGCTGACAGCAACCGGCTTGCTCGACAAACTGTTTGCCATCCCAGATGACTGGCCCGAGCCACTACGGCATTACCTCATCACCCAGATCGATAACGAACAGCGTCAACGTTTGCATCGCCCAGTCATTCCGACCTTTGGTACGCCAGATCAGGCGCTGATTTCCCCGCCGACCTCCAGCCAAAGCGCCACTCGGAACCAGACCCTGCAGGCTGATAACTGCCTGTTTTATCCTCGCTGGCGTCCATTGCAACAGCATCCGCAAGGGAATTATTTTAGTCACCTAAAGTGCCTGTTCCCAATGGCTCTGGCTGCTCTCTCGATCCCCACAGAGCACACAGAGGAACTCTTGGTAGCGGGATGCGGAACCGGTCGGGAGGCCCTCAAACTGGCCCAAAAATTCACTCCCTTGAACATCACCGCCATAGACCTCAGTCGTGAGGCATTAAGTTATGGCCGTGCACACCAGACCGATAGAGAGGTGTCGATTGACTGGATGCAGGGAGATTTACGCCAGATCAGCTGGCTGGGAAAGCAGTTCGATGCCATTGAATGTGGTGGCGTACTCCAGCAGTTGCCCAACCCTCTGAGCGGGTTGCTGGCACTGGCCGAAGTACTGAAACCAGGAGGGGTGATCAAAATCACCTTGCACAGCCGGATAGCAAGGCAAGGAATCACTCGCCTGCGCCAGCAACTGGACACAACAGCCATTACATCTGTCACCGGATTGCAGCAGCTACGCTACGCCTTGATGGAAACCGCTCTGGCAACCACTGCAGGCCTCTCGGAACAACAGTGCCAGCAGTTGCTGCAACGACCGGATTTTTACAGCCTCAGCGGTTGCTACGAGCTGCTGTGCCACAACCAAGAGCAGTTATTTGATATCGGCGATGCCATCAGCTGGCTGGCTAACGCCGGACTGCGCTGGGTAGGCATGCAGGCTCAGCCAGAAGCCGAGCAGCTGGCCCGACAGACTTACGGCTGTCCGGCCAGTGAACTGACACCGGAACAGTGGCAGCTTCTGGAAAATCAGTCACCTGCGTTGTTTATCGGCAGGTACCAGTTTTATGCCATCAAACCTGCCCATGACCTGTGACGGCCGATGACAGATCAACGGATGGTATTGATCCAGTCCGGCAAATCAGCTGTCAGTACTGAACGCCTTGGATCCAGCGTCAAACGTACCGCTAACATAAATCCGAATTCATTAAACTCGGGCGACAAGCCATAGAAGACTCCCCCGCCCAGCTGGGCATGAGGGTCGGTTTGTACCATGCCCAGCAATTCTAAACCGAGATACATACCGCCAACCTTATTGTTGGTATAAAACTCCGAACACAGGTTACTTTCCAGTGGCAATAAAGGTGCGCAGTCTTCCTGATGCTGCTGGTAACCAAAGTTAACCTTACCCTGAACCACAAAATCGCGCTGTTCTCGCGTCAGTGCTGTCAGTTCACCACCGTATTTAAACAGCTGCTGCGGACTGAAATAGCCCCCATGCCCCAGAGTAAATTTGCTCAGATTACGGTCAAAACGCTGAAATTTGAAGGTTGGCCCGAGCGTGATACGTTCCCAATCGTCGTTGCTCCATTGCTTTTGCGCCGCCAGATTGAATTCCATTTCGTCATTGGACGCCACTCGCGTACCCGATAACGAGGCACTTTTCAAACCCGCCGATGCGCCAAAATCCTTACCCAGTCCCAAGAAAACCCGCGCTGAAAATCCCTGGCTGTCGACGGCTCCCCAGGAAATGCCTTCGTAAGGGTCATACAAGCCGACGTACGACAGAATCGACTCCTTTATAGGATGGGAAAACAGCTCAAGATTGATATTGCCGCGCTGCATCTGGTAATCCAGCCCCAGATATCCCTGGGTACGTGGCGAGATCGGGGCATTGCTGGGGGTCAGACCAATGGCAAAGTAAGGTGATATACGCCCTTCGTAGCGATAATTCAGCAGCAGGTCGACAGCATTATTAATCTCGGTTGTTGGCGAGTATTGATACGTTTCTTCCTGACCTGGATAGCTACCGACCAGGGCAAAATCCTGCAATGTGCCGCTATTCAAAGTCACACCAGAGAGCTGCAAGTCAAAAATATGACGACGATAACTGAATTCACCATTGAGTAACGGTAAACGCTGGGTATCCAGCTGACTGGTGCCACTGTCGCCCGACCGGAAATAGAACAGCATCCCTCCCAGCAAAGCGGGAGACCCCACACCTTGCAGTTCCGGATACTGCTCCGGAGCCTCGTCGTAAGCGGTTCGATAATGCCCGGTATTAAAAGCTTCCTCACTGTTTTTGGCGCTCAGCAGCTGCTGTAACGGCCCAGGTTGTGCTTCGGCGGCTTTTTCCAATTGCCCTCGATCGGTGTCGTACAGGCTGTAATACAACCCCTGGGCCATGTCTTCGGTAGGATCTTCGCGGTAAGCCCTTTCAAAGGATGTCGCGGCACGTTGCTTGTCGCCGGTGTGGTAGGCCGCCCAGCCATACATGGCTTCATCATCGAGACTGCGCGGGGTGTATTCCGCTGCTTCGTCCAGATACGCCATCGTCCCGAGGTAGTTTTCTTCGTCAAAAGCAGCACTGGCCCGCTGCGACAGAATGCCCCCCAACATATCACGCATCAGCGGATCGCTGAGGTTGCTGCGAGCCAGCGCTTCGGCTTCATCCAGACGCCCAAGACGTCCCTGAATCGTTGCCATTGCCTGTATTGTTTGTTCGGATGGTTCCCACTCATGTGCGCGCTTGAACCATTCATCGGCCTGGATCAATTGCTCATCCCGATAGAGCGCCCAGCCAAAAATCAATGCAAAGCCGCTGTCTCGTTGCTTGATCACTTCCTTCTCAAAATCAGGAATGGCATCAATAACAACACCATCATCCCCATCTTTGGCGGCAACCAATACGCGACTGCGTAACAATGCCCGTTGCATCAGTGACAGACTGGTTTTACTCATGCGATTGCTCTTGCGCGCCGCTTCCGTCTGATAGATGGCATCCATATCTGCCAGCGTCAATTGCTGCTGCGCCCGACGAAAGGTATTCAGCCGGGTGTCATCCGCCTTGCAGTCTTTCATCATCGACAGATAGATCTGGCGCGTGCTTTCCAGATCGTTCGATTCATAGTAGGCGTCTGCCAGCGTCCAGAGGTTGTAGTATTGTCCACAGGTAAATAATCCGGGATCACGCTGCGACAAATAGATAATGCTGCGCCAGTTTTCGGTCGCTACCGCCTGATCCAGTTCCTTTTTGTTTTTCCCTGCTTCCAGCAGTTCCAGCATCTTGCGCGGCGGATTCCACTCCGGGTAATTCTGCTTCAGTTCGGTAATTTTGCTGTCCATACGCTGGTACTGTTCCATTTGCAGCCACTGCCACAAACGTAACTCTTCGCGTCCTAACGCCTCAGCCGCCGGATTAGGGGCTGCCTGTGTCTGAGGTACCCGGATTTTGGTGGTTTCTGCCGTTGGCAGATCATCCTCCAGAACATTGGTTTGACCTGAGGTGCTGACTGCCAGTAAAAAAGTATCACCACGAACAGCAGTAAAGGGATCAGCCACATCCTTCGCTGCGCCAAACGCCACATGAGTCGACGAAATCATCAGGCCACCTAGCAGCCAGGGACGAAGTGTGGACAATGTCATTGCAGAAATCGCTCCTTGTAAGCCACCCGGCTGAGTAACAGCAGGCTGGCTGAATAATAATCCTGACCTTTGAGGTCTTTGGTGAGTGCCGTATCAGGGGCGGCAACCGAACCGGTGCTCTTGGCGTTATCGATTGCCCGATCGGTCAGCTGCCAGATGGCCCGAAAACCGTCAGGTGCCGGATACTCGGCTTCCTGGCCGGAGACCACATCAACCCAGGCTGGCATATAACTACGCTTGCTGGTTTGTTGCCAGAACGATTGGCTGTTGTGCAGCAAATCAGACGTGTATTCACCCGACCACACCAGATACAGAGGCAACCGTACTGCCTCGTAACCAAAACGTGACGGGTGGTCAGGGGCCGGAATCGGTGCTGTGGTGGCGGTTATTTCAACCCAGTCTGGCGGCAGCTTCCAGTCGCCCTGAGACATAATACGGGTGAGCTGTTTGCCACTGTCCACCAGTGCCTGCCAGCGGCTGTCCGGCACCAGACGATCAAGCGCCTGCAATGCCGGGTAAACCCAGTACGACAGGTTAATCTGCCACCGGTCTTCGTGGTGAAAGCCATATTCACCCGGTAACAACACGGTGTTGTCTCCGACCTTGAAGACCAGTTTTTCGAGAATATCCTGCGCAATCAGACGGGCGGCTTCACGATAATCCGGGTTATCCCAACGCTCTGAGGCGCGGAGTAATGCCCAGGCAATCAGCAAGTCGCCATCGGTCGCATTGTTTTTATCCTTGACCCCGTCTGCGGGTGACCAGCTCCAGGCAAACAGCCGATCATCCCGTATCTGCAAATGGGTACGGGTCCAGCTCCAAAGCTTTCTGAAACCTTTGCGATCACCGTAGGCCGATGCCAGCAACATCGCATAACCTTGGCCTTCCGAATGACTGATGCCCTTGTTACCGCTATCCACCACAGCTCCATCAGCTTGTACAAACGCCTGTTTATACTGCTTCCAGCCACTGTCCATCATGGCCGCCGGCTTACCGGCACCACAGGAAGCGGTGACTACAACGCAGAGATAGCAAAACGCTTGTACCAGAGGATGCATTAGTGATGAGTTTCCCTGAAACGTTTTAATAACCAGCGAATAAACAGGGCAAGTAGCAGCAAGAACACCAGCAACACGCCGATAAACACCCAAGGGTCGGAAGAGAAGTGGTAAATCAGCCAGTTGGAGAAGCGTGGCTTGCCTATATGGTAGCGCTCACCCAGGGTACGGGCGTAGACATCTTCTTCACCAGCCTTCCAGGCGGTCACATCACCCTGAACGTTACTCCAGATTTCCGGTGTAATCAGTTCCCGTGACGTCTCCAGCAAGTTTTTACCCGATCCGGCAGTAAACAAGGTCACGGTATTGCCATAGTCTCCTCCCTGGAACTGCATCAGCAAGCCAAAGTCACCCAGACCATTGCCTTTCAGGGTCGGGTTAACGTAATTGAATTCATGGGTGCCATATTCATCGGCATTGATCCACAAGCGCGAGCCTTCATAGCGAGGTTGCTGGCCAACCCCGGTGGCACGGGCGTATTGCAACAAGCTTTCTTCTCCTAACTTGATCGGCGCCAGTTTTAACAGATCGGCATCCAGGGTTTGTACCGTACCCACGACAATCAGATTGCCACCATCAACACCACGAAAATCGCCAATCCGATATTGCAGATCCATCGAAACATGGCGCATCACCTCTGCCAGCTTGCCCATCAAGGTCCAGGAGGCAGCCAGCACATCAGAGTCATTACTGCCCAGACCCACGACTGTCGTTTCACCATCATCATTGAAGCTGTAGGGGAAGCCGGTCGTTGCCATCAAACGCATGTTCGGCATCTGCACATAGTTGTCCAGGCCGTTAAACTCGATGGTGGTGTCGTCGTACAGGGTAAACAGCAAATTATTATCGTTTCGTATCTGGCACTCTGCAGAGTTGTCCGTAATCATGCTCGCGGCAAAGGTAATCGTATTCATACCGGGCTTGAGTGACCGGGTAGGGATGCTGATGGTATGACGGCGCACGGCCTCACCCTCGACCTCACTAAGACGCACCACGTTTTCAAAACGACCGTTAATAAAAATATTAAAAACAGAATCACCGCGCATGCCAGCACCGTAGGCAAAGTGCAGATTCAGTTCAACATGGCTGGTTTCAGAAACATAGACGTCTGGCGGTAACATAATCTCGACATCGACACTGCCCCCTCCGGCACCGCGCATGGTGGTTGTCTCATAGCCGAAATCATATAGCCGATAGATCGAGTTCTGGGACACCATGTCCGCAGCTGCAAATCGTGGCAGATGATCCATCCTCAAACCGGAGAAATTGGCGGTCGCCTGGTCTGGCAACGGGAAATTCAGGTAACCCAGAATACGCGCCGCCGTAGCGACGTCTTCAGGCTTGATGCCGGAAACGACCAGAATAAAGTGCCTTGGATCCTCATCCATGGGGAACACACCGAGATAAGGGCCAGAGACGGTATTAGCCCAGCTGCTGCCCAACATTTGCTGTAAATCAGCCTGGGTTCCTACAATGATGGCATCGCGCCCACGCAACGGTTTCTGGTCGAGATAAGGAAAGCGGTAATTCTTCAGTCTCTTGTTATCTGTGGTGTTCTGATACTGCAGTACTTCATGAAAAATTTGCGGCGTTTTGTATTCCAGGTGAACAGCAGCGGCCTGAGAAACCATAGCGCCCCAGGTTGCATATTCTGACGTTGGGAAAACCGGTGTTGCCACCGTCAACTGATAATCGCCCAGCCAGCGCTGGTCGAACAGCGAATCAATGCCGGACAGCTTCGGATTGACTTGCGTCAGCTCACCTTCAAATTTCACATAGGAATTCTGCGTATCAATCTGGGACCAGAGTTCCGGGGCGTCAGGATCCTCGCAATCATAAGTGTAGTGTTGGGCAATGTTGAAAGAAATGCGGTTATAGCCCGGTTTGAAACGACTACTGGGCAAACGAATATCCGCAACCCCTTCCGGACGGGCCGGATTGAGAGGTATCTGGGCAACGACATTTTCATTCAGTTTGACGACCAATTGAGATCGTGCACCTACCAGAGCAATGGAATTGACGTACTCAAGGTGCAAGACCACCTGGTCAGGCACCATCCGCTGAGACAAGGGTATATACACTGGATAAATGGTCTGGGTGCCACGGAGGTCAATAGGGTTTGTCTGGCCAACCAGCTTGGCTAATGTCATGGTATTCGGAGGTAACGCCGCATTGCTGGCACCCAGAGCCAGAGTTGCCCAGCTCAGCAGACCAGCGCCAAAAAGCGTCATGAACCAAGCGCGAAATAAAGACTGCATCATTTTGTCATTTTTCCGTTACTTAAATGGTACGAAACACAGCATTGCCAACCGTTTCGCGCGATAAATCGGTACGTTCGTTTACCTACGTTCGTTTACCTACTTTTTTGCCTACTGACTTTCAGCGCCCCGGAGCTTGCGCCTCATGGCCGCCACAAAATCAATCCATAGTTGCCTGAAATGCGCTGCCGAACTGATGGCACCAGAACTGAACAAAAACCAGAGCGTTTCTCTTACCGAGAGGGTCGGCATGCGCGATGCCCGTTCCTTCACCCAGAGCTCGCTATCACCATACACAAGCGCCACCAACTGACGTTTTTGATCCAGGTCGTGGAGTTCCATCTTGAGCCCGAGCACCACACTGCCATCCGGTTTGTCCACGGTGGATGTTACCAGCCCAGGCAGATTAACATCTGCTTTCATTGCCACACTGTAGGCACGTACCACAATGTCCACCCCACGCAGGTCAACATCCAGCTTTTGGTACACACTGCCCTTGATACGAACCCCCACACCGCCGGATGACATATCCACGATCGTTGCAGGTACTGACTTGCCATTCACGATCACTCTGGCCGCAATATCAGCCGTTACCCTGGGATCCTGACGGCGCTGTTTTAATTCATACAATGCACCAATGGCACAAACCATCAGCGACAGGTTAAAAGACTCCCAAAACATGGTGATCAGAATCACGTCGCTATCTTGAGGCACAACATGCAAACGGATAAGACCTGCAATCAGAGAGGCAATATTAAAAGCCAGCAACCAGTAAAATGGCCCGGCCAGAGAAGTAATAAAGTTTTCATCCATAAACTCCCCTTTCGGAGTCACAGCAAATTCGGGCGATCGGGGACTTTTAATGACCTCAAGAATCGCTGGCAAAGAATATAACGACTGCATCAATTCATACAATTCGGATACCAACGCCCAACGATAACGCCCGAACAGAAAATCAGTCACAATCAGAGCACCCATCAAGTGTGGCAGTGCATAGGAAAAAAATTCCGTCATATTGGCGTCGTAGATCTTCAGACCGAAAAACAGGTACGCCGACGGTGCAACAAGGAAGGTGGCCCGTGCAAACGGAAAGAACCAGAATCCCGAGCTGCTGGTGTAACAAAGCCGCTGCCAGGGTTTCAAGCCTTTGAAGAAAAGCGGATTTTTCAATATAAAAATCTGCACCATGCCCTGCGCCCAGCGCATTCGCTGCACGACAAAGCCGGAGTAGGTTTCAGGTTGCAGGCCGGCAATCATTGGGCGATTGACATAGGCGCTTCGGTAACCTCTGGCATGCAGCAAAAACGCGGTTTCTGCATCCTCGGTAATGGAATCTCCGGAAATACCGCCCACTTCCAGCAGGTATTTTCGACGAATCAGTGCAGCGGAGCCGCAGAAGAAAGACGAGTCCCAGAAATCCAGCCCTTCCTGGATCACCCCATAGAACATTTCGTTTTCACCCGGCATCTTGCCGTAGGTTTGAAGGTTCTTTTCAATAGGATCCGGGTTAATAAAAAAGTGTGGGCTTTGTACCAGAAACATTTTCGGATCATCAACCATGATACCGACCATGCGTTCAAGAATATCCTGCGTTGGCACATGGTCGGCATCAAGAATCAATACATGCTCACCGGTGGTTTTTTCCAGTGCGGCATTAACATTACCGGCCTTGGCATGGTTATTCTTTTCCCGTGTCAGATAAGTTGCACCGATACGTTCACACATCGCTTTAAGTGTATCGTGACGTTCCTGCGAACTGCGTGCCCGTTCCGGGTCATCCGAATTTCGACGCCCCAATGTACCACCATCGTCCAGCAGACAGACATTCAATTTGTCTTGGGGGTAATTAATCTGCAAGGCAGCCAGCAAGGTAATTTCCAGCATTTCTTGCGGCTCATTATAACTGGGAACAAAAATATCAACGGTTGGTATCTTGTCCGGATCCTCCGGCAATGGAATATGCTCTCGCTTGCGCCCCTGGATATTTACAAAACTACCCAAAAAAGAAATGATAATACCGTATATCTCAGCCATAAAAAGAATCAGCATGCAGATAAAACTGAACAAATCATAATAGGTAATCGTTTCTTGCTGACGCCAGGCAAAATAGCGCATGGAAACAAAAAACGCGGTAATCAGAATAAGAATCCGCAGCAGCCGACGAGTTTCAATAGAGCCGTTATTTTGCATGACTCTGTTTTCGAACATCCGCAGTATAATGACGACGCCAACCAGACCGTAAGCCAAAATCGCCTGGGATGTTACATCCACACGTAACTGGGACACGTACAGACTGAGCAGGACAGCCAGCAAGCCCAGCCCCCCCAGCAACCATCCTCGTAAACGATCCGACAAATCGATCCCCTTTATCCCTCGAATGACCCTTTTTCAGGCACTGCTAGCAGCAGCCAGAATCAAACACTTTTTGCCTCGAGACTGGCCATTGAATTTACAGTTTTTAACATACTCATACGACAAAATAGAACAGAGACATGACAATTGCAAAGTAACACGCACCAAAATAGTCACATGCCAAGTCACTTATATATGGATCGCTGCAAATTCAATCTTCTATGCGCGCGCATACTAACAAAAAGTTAAAGCACACCAGAATGCCACAGCAGGGCTTATCCGCAAAAAAGACCCGCAAACCATCCCAAAGTGGTCAGAAACCCGAAAACAGTGGACAAGCCGATCTCCCAAATATCTGAGTTTACGGGCCAGAAGCCTCGCTGCGAAGGATCCGTATTGCCCTTCCTGTTGATCCAGGATGACAGCGCCAGCCCATTCAGTTACGTTACGTAGGTCACGGCAATATAAAACCGACCAGGCTGGCATATTTTTCCGGCACCCAAAAGCTGAAGCCCTGCCCATACTCCTGCAGCAACACTGTCATCCAACGACGTGACGCAGTCGTACGCTCAAACACAATCCTCGTCCGGCCACCCTGCTCTTCCAGTCGATACCCTTCCAGACTGATCAGCAATGGCTCGGACTCTCCTTCCAGCAACAACGTCACCTGAATACTTCGTTGCTGCTTGTCCAGCTCAACGTGTTCTACGGTTCCGGCACCTGCCAGTTTTTTCTCGATCAGGGCAGTCAACCCCTTGTTAATCATGCTGCCAAACACGCCGCTACCACTCCATCAAAAAGCAGGCATCATACCTCATACAAAAAAGATTAGATTGCTAATACCTGTCAGACGCCCCTGTCACAATAAGCAACGAATAACACGTTCGCGGGAGCCACTGGCCATTCGCTGCGGTCAACGCCTTGCCTGGTGAATTTTTCACCCGCAACAGGCTTCGTTCTATCATTGAGAACGACTCCTAATCCAGAGTAATCAAGCGCTTGCAAACACAAGTAAATGAAACACTCGGTTGCAGGAGTACTGCCACAGCACTGCAACATTTGTCTCGTTTAGAGGTATGATTACAAAAATCAATTATCTGACGTCTGGAGTGTTCCAGAGCGAGCCGTGCAACATGCTGCCCCTGAGTTAGCGACGAGTTCCCGGAAAATGGGCAGGAACCCCTTACTGCCTATCGGGATTAGACCGGCAGCAGCAATATACATTAGTAGCAGTCCTCCAGAGGACAGTTGTACGGATTCCACAGTCTGTGTATAAAGCCCCGGCTCTGCATCAACTTACCCGACCACCTGTATAACTGTCATAGTTGTATGGTTTGGGACGGCAGGCCACAAGCCTGGAAGTTGATCGCGACAGGAAGATTCGGTGTGGCCCGGCTTCCTGATAAAACGACTTTCTGATCAAAAGGCGAAATCGTAATGACTACACAACAGGTCGATATACTCCTGGTTGGCGGAGGAGTAATGAGTGCGACCCTGGGTACGCTGCTGAACAAGCTCGATCCGGCGCTCAAACTCACAATGGTAGAACGTTTGGATCATGTTGCTCACGAGAGCACCGACGGATGGAACAACGCAGGCACCGGTCACGCTGGCTACTGTGAACTCAATTACACGGCGGAAGATGACAGCGGTAACATCAGCATCGACCGGGCATTAACCATCAATGCCAATTTCGAAATATCCCTCCAACTCTGGAGCTACCTGGTCGAGACGGGAGGTCTCCCGCAACCCGACCAGTTTATTAATGCCACGCCTCATATGAGCTTTGTCTGGGGCGAGAAAAACGTTGCCTTCCTGCGCCAGCGTGCGGAAAAAATGTCCGCGCACCATCTATTTAAAGACATCGAATTCAGCGAAGACCCGGAAGTACTCAAACAGTGGATGCCATTGGTGATGGGTGGCCGCGACCCCAATGAAAAAGTGGCTGCTACCCGTATATCCTACGGTTCCGATGTCGATTTTGGTTCACTGACACGTAACCTGGTTGGGCAGTTGGAACAGCAAGAGAATTTTGATCTGTTGTTGAATCATGAAGTCATTGATTTCGAGCGCCACCAGCAACAGAAACGCTGGACGGTCACGCTGCGAGATCGCCTGTCTGGCAAAACAAAAACAGTGAATACCGGTTTTGTCTTCCTCGGCGCTGGCGGCGGTTCCTTACCCCTGTTGCAAGCTTCTGGTATAGAAGAAGCCGAAGGTTATGGCGGTTTCCCTGTCAGCGGTCAGTGGCTGGTATGCAAGGACGAAAAAATCGTCTCGCAGCACCATGCCAAGGTGTATGGCAAAGCCCCCATTGGTGCGCCCCCCATGTCAGTGCCACACTTGGATACTCGTATCATCAATGGTGAGCCAGCCTTGCTGTTCGGCCCCTACGCCGGCTTCACCACCAAATTTCTGAAATCTGGTTCCAAACTCGATTTACTCAAGTCCGTCAGCGCTGACAACCTGTTCCCGATGATATCGGTGGGCATGAACAATATGGATCTGACCAAATATCTGATCAGCGAAGTCATGCAATCGCACGATGATCGTGTCGAGACCTTGCGCGGATACTTTCCTGACTGCAAGTCCAGTGACTGGTCGCTGGCTCATGCGGGGCAGCGAGTTCAGGTCATCAAGAAAGACGCCAAGGGCAAGGGCAAGCTGGAATTTGGCACCGAACTGGTCGCCGCTGCCGATGGCTCATTAGCCGCCCTGCTCGGCGCATCCCCAGGGGCATCCGTCGCAGTTTATGCCATGTTGGAAGTGTTGGACAAATGCTTCGCAGAAAAAATGACGGGGGAATGGCAGCAAGGTTTAAAAACCATGATTCCATCCTACGGCGAGTCACTGATAGAGAACAGCGAACTGCTTGAGCGCATTCGTGAGCACACGCTGAGCACGCTGAAACTGAAACCATAACAGCCGAACTTCTCTTCTTTTAAAAAGCACCGTAACGGTGCTTTTTTTTTTGCAATTTCCCTTCTTTTTAACCGCCTAAAAGACACTAGCAGGATCGACCGGCTTATTACTTCTGCAGAACAAAATCAATGAGTTACGTCAATCCTACCAACGATATTCTCACTCGCTAGCAAGCCTTCCACCCACCGTAAAACAAGCCAAATACCGTCAGAAACCTACTCCATTTATCCTGAATTTGGCACCGTTTATCACTTCATTCAAAGAAATTATTTTTTTACATAACTACCCGGTATTTACGAACAATGCAGCAGAGCAAACAAACCCATACTTTAGCGCCAGATCTTTACGTGACCCATAGAGCAAACTCAAAAAGAGCCAGTCGCTAGAATTAAACGCCTACTATCAACGTCAAGATACGTCATAAAATACAGATAATAGGGCCAGCATGGGTTCATAAGTGACCCAAACTACCCGTTTGCAAGCGATAAAAGCCCATGTCATATTCGGCCACTATCAGCCACTTCACTTATGGTGTAGCAAGCACACAGGCTGAATGGTTTAAAAAGGAGCCTGAACCATGTTGTTGTCTTTATATCGTCCGCCCATCCGGTTGGCGCCCGTCCGCCCCCTGTCTGGTTTTACCCTGATCGAGCTGATGGTCACTATCGCTATATTCGGCATCATCATGTTTGCAGCAGCACCATCCCTCAGCAGCTTTCTGAGCCGCTCCGAACTGACTGCGGAAGCCAACCGTTTTATGGGCGCACTGGTTTTCGCCCGCACCGAAGCGGTCAAACGCAATACCAATGTGGTGCTATGCCCCAGCAAAGACCAGACAAGTTGCAACTCCAGCAACTGGGCCGATGGCTGGATCACCTTTCAGGACACCGATGGCAGCGGCACGCTGGCGGCGGATAGCAGCGAAGAAGTCATCAAGTACGCAGACGCCGCATCCAGCGTCAATATCTACCCGGATTCGGAATTTGCCGCAGCGATCCGCTACAAGGCCGACGGCAATATCAATAACAACCCTGGTAAGGTCGTTATTTGCTCCGACAAAGCACCAGCCGCTACTAACGCCCGCGAAGTCGGCATCGCGTCTGGTGGGCGCACCAGCATCACCGCCACCCAAAAAAGCGACTGCTGACGGAGACCTTTCATGTATCCAATAACTCATTCCGCTCAAACAGCAAAAGCACCACAAGGGCAGTCCGGCTTTGGCCTGGTTGAAGTACTGGTCTCCATTGTGATTGTTTCGATCGGCTTGCTCGGCCTGGCGGGCTTACAAACCCGTGCCCTGCAAGAAAATAACGCGGCGTATCTACGCTCGCAGGCCAGCATTCTGGTCTACGACATGTTCGAACGCCTGCGCTCTAACAGCAAATATGCTGCGACCAATAACTACAATACCGCGACAGCCACAACAACGGATGACGGGCTGGCAGCGGCTGATCTGAAAGACTGGCAAAGCGAAATCACACGCACCCTCCCCAGTGGCAAAGGCGTTGTCTCCTGTTCTACCGATGCGATTACCGCAGTCACCATGTGCGGCGTCACCATCAGCTGGTACGACCACTCTGTTACTGAGGATCTCGACGACGATGGCGACATTGAAGATGACCGTACTCTCAGCATCAACATGGTTGCCGTCTTATGAGCAATAGAAAGGTAATGTCCGCTAAATCCCGCGGCTTTTCACTGGTCGAGTTAATGATCGTTCTGGTACTGGATGCAGTGATTATTGCTGGCGTTTTTTCGGTATTCCAGAGTAATCAGAGCGTCTATCGTACCAACGATGCCATGGCCCGATTACAAGAAAATGTCCGCATTTCTTACGACTACCTGTCCAGAGAGATTCGCATGGCGGGTTCCGGCTATTCCTGCCTCAGCAGTATTGATGCAATGTATAACATGCTCAACGATGCCATGGATTTTGACCAGCAGTTCGGCACCATCGTGCAGGGTTATGACAATGGCAACCACCTGCCAACGGAAATTTCTACCGACGTCAAAACAGGAACCGATGTGTTGGTGGTTCGCGGTTCCTACGGCACCGGCTCCAAGCTCGAAGGCACCATGAATAACAATTCTGCCGTACTGCGCACCACGGTAATGGATCCAGCACCCTTCGGGGGCAGCGATATTGTTGTGATCACCGATTGCCGGACAGCCTCTATCTTTCAAGTGACACACTATACCGAGAGCAATGGCACCACCGTACACAACACCGGTAACAGCACCACCCCAGGCAATGCCACCAAGAATTTTCCTTACGCCTACTCTGCCGGTGCCTCCGTGATCAAGGTACGCACTACCAGTTATTACGTCGGAACCAACGACGACGGCAATAGCGCCCTGTTTGTACGCAACACCGATGCAGGCAGCGCGGAAACCCATGAAATAGTCGAAGGCATTACCGATATGCAACTGGAGTACGCCATAGACACCAATAGTGACGGATACCCCGATGAATACAAAACAGCCGCCGCTATCACGGCAGGCAAGTGGGATCAGGTCATTAGCGTACGCGTCAGCCTGCTGGCCGAAAGCCTCGAAGACAACATCACCGACTCCAAGACCCCTTATCAGTTTTATCAGCGCGAGACCGACGGCACCCTGACAGAAATAACCCCCACAGACCGAAAAATTCGCCGCAGTAGCAGTTTCGTCGTCGCGATTCGCGGTCGCTTGCAGTAACAGATGAAGCAATACACCCGACCAGAGCAACAGAGGCATAGCAACATGTCATTCCACAAGGCAGTGGCCCTTCGGCAGCAAGCAACAGCAACAGCGCTCGCATCCCACCAAAGCGGATCCGCGCTTATCGTCAGCATTATTGTCCTGCTGGTACTCACCGTTGCCGGTATTTCGGCGGTGCAATCAACCACTCTCGAAATTCGTATGGCGTCGAACAACGAAGATCGTAACCGGGCATTCCAGGCGGCAGAATATACGCTGGATCAAGCCAAAGCCTACGTTCTCGCTCTGGTAGAACAAAACAAGATTGCCGACACCTTCGGCGTCAACAAGGGCATGTACAAAACCCTGACGGTTTCAGACGGCAGCGGTGGCGGGCAAGGAACTGATAACTGCGACACCTCCACTCCCTGGCTGGCAAAAAGTGCCAAATGGAACGATGACGACTCCGTCAGTCTGTACAGCTACAACAGTGACACTCAAACCGCACTGGCGGCTCTGAAGCTGTCCAAGTCACCCCGCTTTATGATCGGCTACGACAACGACACCGACACATCCAGCCTGTGCTACACCAGTGCCGATGCCGAGGGCTATTCCAACAGCCTTGGCAGCACTGGTGCAGCGCGCCAGACCGACCGCTTTACCATCACCGTTGCAGGCTACGGCTCCCAACCCACCACCCGCGTGCGCTTACAAGCCGTATACAGCGTTTTGCACTAGGAGGTTTATTGATGAAACCGCTTCGATATCTTGCTCATCTGATTGTACTGGCTGCATTTACTCACCAGACCCTGGCGGGTGCCTGTGATCCGGTCACATCGACCTCGCTGGAGGCCGGTGCCTTTGCTGTGCTGGAAGACGGAACCGTCAGCATAGGCAGCAGCGGGGATTCAAAAACTTGCCAGGTGACCTTTTCTGGAAGTTCAACGGTCAACGTAGGCAGCAGTAATCTCTACCAGGGAGACCCGACTAAAACAGATTGTGGGCTAACAGCCAGTGATACAACGCTGGATCCTCTGACCCTGCCCACTTTTTTAACAACATCCAGTTCTGCCATTTTCAGATATAAAAACGATGGCGATACCTTTCAATATCCCAGCAACTGGTATCGCTACAATAGTAGTCAAAAGCTATTTTGTGTTAATGGTAGCTCTCCTTGTACCACCGATATTGGCTACAACACTGCTGATAGCGATCTGGGCAACTTTCTTCTCAGCATCCAGAAAAGTGGCAATACCTACACCGCAACATTCGATAATCGCTCGGGCAGTGAATGGCAGGAAATAGAAGGAGGAACAGGCAGCAAAGGAGAAATGTACTTTAACTATTACGTCGATCCTGACCCCACAATACCTGAACTTCCCTACCGCATCAGCTATCTGAATATATCTAACACCGACGTGGTCTACTTTGAACCCGGTACCTACTATATCAATAAAATGACCCTGACTGACCGAGTGACCATCAAGGTTGCCATGACAGAAACAAACGGTGATAAAGCAGGTGATGGCAGCGGAGTCGTAAAACTGCACCTGTATGATGGTACATCCTTCAAAGGTAATGGTTCCTGCATCAATGTCGCCGGTTGCGAGAATGGCAATGCCAGCGCCCGTGATACCACGCAATATCCGGAACGCCTGCAAATATGGGTGCACAACGGTGATCTGACAATAAATGACCAGGCGCAAATCGCCGCTGGTATTTATGTTGCCAATGGCACACTTGAGATCAAGGCAAATTCCCAAACCGCCTTTATTGGCGAAGCACTCGCGGCAAACATCCAGGTCGGCAACAGCTCAGGAGTAGAATACGCCTATCAGGACACCGGAATGTTCACCGACCTGTACACGGCTGCCGCTGTCGATGTGACACCAAACGACGGCATCTACAGCCTCGCGGCTCCAGCGGTCACTAGCTCCGCTAATTACGGCGACTTGACCTATATCCCCTATCAGACCGATGACACCTCAGATGCCGTCACAGGCGGTAGCGGTATTACCGGCCACTTGATGGCATTCAAACTGACCACCAGTGGCACCAGTAGCACAGCCACCTGGGATGCCAACAACAAAATGACAACCTCTCTGCGCGAAGAGCGCCTCTGGTCAACGGATGCTTCTGGCACACTGGTGAAATTTAAAAACCTGGATGACGCCGCCTTTGGAACACTCGGTACATTGAGTACCGCTCAGATCAAAAGCTACACCATCACACCTGACTATGCTGGTGGTACTTACCTCGGCAACCGGGATTCTTCCGTCTGGATCGGTGCACCCTACACCACCCAACCCGTCATTCTGGATGATCTGGTGATTTTTCAGACCGATGACGGTTTTATCTACGCCGTTGACCGCAGTGACGACGTCAATACTGGCGGACAATTAAAATGGGGGTTTATGCCCCGACCATTGGTTACCGACCTGGATGACTACACAACCTTTTATACCCAGCACACAATGGAAGGACAAATTGCAACCATTGGCGATAACATCATTGTTGGTTCTGCCAAAGGCGGTGCCATGCACTATGCCTTGAAACTAACATCCGGTGGTGATCTGGACAGCGTGCTCTGGGTGGAAGAAAGCAGCGGCGACAACCCTCATCGCCCGGTAACCTTCACCAGCAACAACAAGCAATACGCCATGTACATCACCAATAACACCGATCTGGTGGTAAGGGAGCTGACATCTGGCTCAAGTAAAACCGTTTACGATTTATCAAGTAAAACCAGCAAGGCTACCACCGCACCACTGGCTTACCAGTACTTCGCAGTCAGCGGCAGCAGCAATTTGGAAAATCTTGAAGTCTCTTTTGGCGATAACCAGGGCAACGTCTATAGCGCAGTGCTGATCGACAGTGGCTCGATGAAAGGCAGCTTGTCCTGGAAGCTGACAGGGAACATAGGCACCTCATCTACGGTGCAGAAAAACGTACTCTGGTTACAGTCGGCTACTCTCAGAGGCGAGGACTACATGGTGGCTCAAACCACAGAACGCTTAAAAGTCTTTCGCTTGCCCGCTTCCGAGACCAGTTGGCGACCCGACTGGATCAGTATGATCGGTGAATCCGGCTCTTGGAACGACGCCGGCACCACCTACACCAAAGAGACCGACCATAGCTCCAACTACGAACATATTCAGCTACTGGAATCCGACGTCACCATTACGGATCAGGTAGAAATTGCCGCCAGCGTGATCTTCTTGCCACTGCAACGAGATACCGAAGCCAGCTGTGATGCCTACTATTATCTGTATTCCCTCGACACTGGACTGTTTCCGACCAACGTTTTGCACCGTGATGCATCGGTGGATGGCAGCAACGTCAAAATTGGCACCGGCAAAGCATTCACACCCGCCGTCATTTCCATTGGTGGCACACCTACCCTGCAAGGCCATAGCGAAGAAAACATATCCCAGAGCACGACCACCGGAGAGACAATCACCAATCTCGGGCTCGATAACCCATTTACATTTACCACTGGCGACCAGGGCTGGTCTGGTTGGAGGGAACTGCTTGATGAATAACCTGAGTCCACGACGCTGCGCTGCGCGGGGCGTCACTCTGATCGAGCTGATGGTGACCATCGCGATTATTGGCATCCTGTTTGCTATCGGCATTCCGAGTTACCGCAATTACGTGATCAAGACCAACCGAAATGCCGCCACCTCCTGTTTACTGGAAATATCCCAGACACTGGAAAAGCGGTATGCAGCGGCCACCAAATACAGCGGTGCTACGCTAAAAAACAGCTGCATCGACGACGTCAGTGATAGCTATAGCATCAGCTCAACCCTGGGCACTCACACCTACACATTAAAAGCGACTCCCACTGCTAGCCAGACTGACTGGGCCTGTGGCATCCTGACCTATAACGAGGCTGGCAACAAAGGCCTGGAAACCTATAACAGCTTGAAAGGCACCAATGATATCTGCTGGTATTGACCCCAAGGGTACTAAAAGACTGCATGGCAGGGATTTTGTACCACTGCCATGCAAGACCATGTAAGCGGTTATCCACCACCCATAAAAAACGGCGCCGAAGCGCCGTTTTTTATGGGTGTAAACACATCAACATAACGCTGGTCTGTTAAGCACCAAAGTAACTGATCATCACACCAGCAGCCACCGCAGAACCGATAACACCGGCAACGTTGGGGCCCATGGCATGCATCAACAGGAAGTTCTGAGGGTTGGCATCCAGGCCGACTTTGTTGGACACTCGCGCAGCCATAGGTACAGCGGATACGCCCGCAGAGCCAATCAGGGGGTTGATCGGATCTTTCGATAACTTGTTCATGACTTTGGCCATCAGTACACCCGCTGCCGTACCAACACAAAAGGCCAACATGCCCAGAATCAGAATGCTCAGGGTGTCAAAGTTCAGGAACTTGTCTGAACTCATTTTCGACCCGACACCCAGCCCGAGGAAAATAGTCACCACGTTGATCAATGCGTTCTGGGCAGTATCACTCAGACGATCGACCACACCGGATTCCTTCATCAGGTTACCGAAGCAGAACATCCCCAGCAGCGGTGCAGCAGAAGGCAGCAACAGAGCAACCAGCACCAACAAAGTAATCGGGAAGATAATCTTCTCGGCCTTGCTGACGGTACGCAATTGCACCATCTGGATCTTGCGCTCTTCAACGGACGTCAGTGCTTTCATAATCGGCGGCTGGATCATCGGCACCAGTGCCATATAGGAATATGCCGCGACTGCAATTGCACCCAGCAGTTCTGGTGCCAGCTTCGATGCAATAAAGATCGAAGTCGGACCATCTGCACCACCAATAATCCCGATGGCGGAGGCTTGCTGCATGGTGAAATCCATCACACCGATGTCAGTAAAGAAAGCGGCACCAAACAGAGTGCCGAAAATACCAAACTGCGCCGCTGCGCCGAGCAACAGGGTTTTCGGGTTAGCCAGCAACGGACCAAAATCCGTCATAGCGCCCACGCCCATAAAGATCAGCAACGGAAACAGTCCGGTTTCAATCCCGGCATGGTAAATGTAGTACAGCAATCCAGCAGGTGAATCGAGGTGTCCATGGGCATCAAATACCGGACCGGCATAAAAACCGGCACCGGGAATATTGACGAAAATGGTACCTACTGCGATAGGCAGCAACAGCAGTGGTTCAAACTGAAACTTTGGGTGTATGGCCAGAAACAGCAACAAACAGCCAATCAGGATCATTGCACCCTGACCGGTTTCCATTTGGTACAAGCCGCTGTCATGCCACAGGTTAATCAGGCTTTCCATTCAGGCACTCCTTCCTTACGCGAGGTTGTACAGAGTGTCGCCCACTTTCACTGACACACCTTCTTTGGCTGAGACGCCGGTTACCGTACCCGTGCGTGGAGCACGTATTTCGGTTTCCATCTTCATGGCTTCTAGAATCACGACAACATCGCCTTCTTCAACCTGATCGCCAGTTTCAACCAGTACTTTCCAGACGTTACCAGCCAAAGGAGCACACACCGGATCACCATCACCCGCCGCCGCTACCTCACCGCCAGCTGCTGTCGAAGAACCGCCCATGCTCAGCGGAGCACCGTTGACAGAAGCCAGATGCGTAACGTCACCGCCATCGTCCACTTTCACCACATAATCGTTACCATCAACGGAAATGGTGAAGGTATCTTCAGCGTCGCCTTTCGGAGCAGGTTCGAATGCATCGGGATTGCCGCGATTTTCCAGGAATTTCGGAGCAATCTGCGGGAACATGGCATAGGTCAGGGCGTCATCAATCTTGTCTGCTGCCAGCGTAATGCCTTTTTCAGCCGCCAGCTTGTCGACATTGGCAATCACCTTGTCCATTTCGTTTTCGATCAGATCCGCAGGCCGACAGGTAATCACTTCCTTGCCATCCAGAACTCTGGCTTGCAATTCGGCGTTCATCGGTGCAGGAGCAGCACCGTACTCACCTTTCAGGATGCCCTGGGTTTCTTTCGAGATTGACTTGTAACGCTCACCCGTCAACACGTTCAAAACAGCCTGGGTTCCGACAATCTGGGACGTTGGTGTCACCAGAGGAATAAAGCCGAGGTCTTCACGCACCCGTGGAATTTCAGCCAGTACTTCATCGAACTTGTCGGAAGCACCTTGTTCACGCAGCTGGTTTTCCATATTGGTCAGCATGCCGCCGGGAACCTGAGCCACCAAAATACGGGAATCGGTGCCCTTGAGCGCACCTTCAAACTTCGAGTATTTTTTACGGACAGCCCGGAAATAAGCGGCAATTTCTTCCAGCAACAGCAGGTCGATACCGGTATCGCGCTCGGTTCCTGCCAAGGCAGCGACAACGGATTCTGTTGCGGTATGACCATAGGTCATGGACATTGAGGAGATGGCAGTATCAACACGGTCAATACCCGCTTCAACCGCTTTCAGGATCGTCATGTCAGACAACCCCGAAGTGGCATGAGCGTGTAACTGAACTTCCAGATCCGTCTGGGCCTTCAATTTGCTCACCAGCTCAAAAGCCACATAAGGCGTCAGCACACCGGCCATATCCTTGATGGCGATGGAGTCTGCCCCCATGTCCTCAATTTTTTTGGCAAGGCTGACCCATGATTCCATGGTATGCACCGGGCTGGTCGTGTACGACAAGGTGCCCTGTGCGTGCTTACCCTGCTTTTTAACGGCCTTGAGTGCTGTTTCCAGATTGCGTGGGTCATTCATCGCATCAAAGACACGGAATACATCCACACCGTTGGTCGCTGCACGCTCAACAAACTTCTCCACCACATCATCTGCATAATGACGATAACCCAGCAGGTTCTGGCCACGTAGCAGCATCTGATGTGGCGTTTTGGGCATAGCCTTCTTGAATTCGCGAATACGATCCCAGGGGTCTTCTCCCAGGAAACGGATACAGGAGTCAAATGTTGCACCACCCCAAGATTCCAGCGACCAGTAACCCACCTGATCGAGTTTTTCAGCAATCGGCAGCATATCGTCGATACGCATGCGAGTTGCCAGAATGGATTGGTGCGCGTCGCGTAATACGACGTCGGTGATTCCGAGTTTTTTAGAATCGGTCATGGATGATGGCCTTTTCTTCCGATAACGTTGTTAACGTTTTGGTTATTATGATTCGTGCGCTACTTTTGGCGCGCACGATGTTCCTTGACCGCAGCTGAAAGTACTTTCAACAGTTGCGGATCTACTCCCTGAGGTTGAGACCGTTTCTTTTTTGCCGCTACCGGCACGATCACTTCCTCTGGAGCATACTTGTTTACCAGCTTGGACATGAATCCGGTAACGAATACCAGCATCGTCAAGAAGACAAATACCGTACCCATACCAAAAACCATCAATTCCAAACCTTGCGTGACGAGTCCTGGCTCAGACATGCAAGCGGCTCCTTTTTAGTAATAATTTTTACGAACAGCGAGTATTTCCCCACCAATATTCACCGGCATAACCCATGTTTATAACGGGGAAAAACCGGATAAGACTACTTTAAAAGGACTAACTCTTTCAACTGTGCCAGATCAAGGCGAATTACTGGCAACCTCCAAACAGGGTCTCCAAGCTACTGAAACCAGTAGTATTTCTGAAACTTATATCAACTATAGCTTAAGCAAATAGTCCTATTGACACATTTGACCGGGATATACGGCCAAAGTGGAAGGCAAAATACTTGACCTCAACACCATATAATGCTCAATTTCCGCGCCTGATTTCGTCTACACGCTTTTTCGTCTCTGCGAGCGCTCCCATGTTGCCATTTGACCCCAACAGTTCTCTTTATATCGCGTTAGCGCCCATGGAGGGATTAATGGATTTCCATTTACGGGAAATACTGACCGCCGTCGGGGGAATTGACCATTGTGTTACCGAATTTATTCGCATCAGCCAAACGGTATTACCCAATCGCGTATTTTTAAAATATTGCCCGGAGCTGGCACAAGGCGGCAAAACCCTGGCAGGAACGCCGGTGCATATTCAATTATTAGGCAGCGATCCGGAGCTGATGGCAGCCAATGCGGCACGGGTTGCCGCACTGGGTGCACCGGCAATTGATCTCAATTTTGGCTGCCCGGCCAAAACCGTCAACCGCAGCCAGGGCGGCGCTGTGCTGTTGCAACACACTGAGCGCCTATATGCCATCACCAAGGCCGTCCGCAACGCTGTGCCTGCCCACATTCCGGTCAGTGCCAAAATGCGTCTCGGCTACACCGATAAAGCGCTGGCGCTCGACAATGCCCAGGCTCTGGCCGCTGCCGGAATCCAGTGGCTCACAGTACATGCCCGCACCAAAACGGAAGGCTACAAGCCCCCGGCATGGTGGGAGTGGATCGCCAACATCAAACAGGTTGTCGATATTCCGGTACTGGCCAACGGTGAAATCTGGACACCCGACCAGGCGGCAGCATGCCAACACCAGAGTCAGTCACGCCTGTTAATGATTGGTCGCGGCCTGGTCGCAAAACCCGATCTGGGTCTGCAGATTCGTGCGCAACAGCAAGGCTTGTTTCATCAAAAGTTAGCCTGGCAAGACTATCTGGCGTTGTTTTACCAACTCGCAGAACGACTTGAGCATCTGGAAGACAAACAACTCACTGACCGCATGAAACAGTGGCTGCATTATTTTTCGCTGCATTCCACAGAAATGGAAAGCGTCTTTCAGGCGGTCAAACGTCATCGCAGTCGCCACGACTTTTTTGCGGCACTGGAATCCATAGGCCAGACCATCAAGCTGCAACCGACTGTCTGAAGTTCCAGCCCTCCTGTTCAGACCTTATAGCATCTGACCATGGACTCAATAAAAACAATCGAATTCTAAAATCAAATACAAGATAGCTATTATTACTGTGCAAGATGAGGTGAGTAGCCGATCGGTTGCTGGTCGATCAAACAAACCGGTTTCCTGGCGGTTGATCAGCACAGACTGGCAGTGATCAGGTGAGAGAGGAAACAAGCGTCCACTGTCTGTCTATTGGCGGAAAATGACAAGCACCGGCATCTTCCGCCAGACGCAAGTATCCGAAGCACCGCCAAATTGAGAGGAACCAATTTGGGCGTATCCCAACCAATCGGGTACCCGATCAATATTTGTTGATCGACATTCAGGCATACTCACAATCGTCACACCGCCAATCATGGCAACAATGACTGGATCATGTTTTTATCCACAGACTGCTTACCCAAGGGAGAACACTATGAGCATCAATATTGGAATCAGTGATACCCATCGCCAAGCCATCGCTGACGGCCTCGGTCGACTGCTGGCGGATACTTACACCCTGTACCTGACCACCCATAACTTCCACTGGAACGTCACCGGGCCAATGTTTAATAGCCTGCATGTGATGTTTATGGATCAATACACTGAACTCTGGAATGCCGTCGATCCCATTGCAGAGCGCATTCGCTCATTGGGACACGTTGCACCAGGGTCCTACGCCCAGTTTGCCGAACTGGCCTCACTGCCTGATGCCCCAGCCATTCCACCCAAAGCAATGGATATGGTTGCCATCCTGGCTCAGGGACACGAATCGGCGGCCCGCACTGCCAGAAACCTGTATGCGCTGGTCGGTGAAGCTAACGACGAACCAACCGCAGATCTGTTAACCCAGCGCCTGACGGTGCACGAACAGACAGCCTGGATGCTGCGTTCCCTACTGGAAGACTAAGACTAACGCCCTCACCTCAGTCATCCTGCAGATGCAGCCTGCCGATCACTCCGGCAGGCTGCATGTCCAGAAACACTGACAAAAAACCACCGATACAGCAGTCGGTTTTGAGCTGATATTCCTGTCTGCGGGAGACCTTCGCCACAAAACGTCGGATACCTCCCCATAGAAGAAATAGGCACTTGCCACTCGCGATGAATGTGCAAGCTGTCTGCGGAAATTGTCTGTTACCTGTAAAAGTGCTTTTCTCCACTCGACTTCGGACTTAACCTTACGGATTTGTAGGGCGACTATCCTGTAAAACATTGTCAGTAGAGCGGTGTCTGACCGACAATGGCAGCCAGGGGGATTCTGGTCGTGTCAAAGTAATAGAAAGACAAACGGAACGCGGTTCGAAGTGAACGTTAAGTGATCATTGCAGTGTAGCTCGTTACCGGACAAAACCCAAAGCTCCCGAATAGAGGAGCAGTTTCAAGGAAAGCCTGCTCTCGAATCCGAGTCCAGGTAGCGCAGAGAAATCCAGGAGTTATCTATGAGCGATGCGGACATCGTATTCCAAAGCTACGGGCGTAGCTGCAACAACATTGTCTTCTTTGAAGACTTTTATTCCATTTTCATGAGCAAATCACACGACGTTCGGGAGATGTTCAAAAACACCAATATGGAGGCTCAACGTGCCTTGCTACGCAGCGGTATCCTATGGCTGGTGATGCACTCACGCGGCATGCCGGATACCAAAATAAAGGCCCTTGGGAAAAGTCACAGCCGTGGAGAAATGAATATCAACCCCATGTATTACAGCCTTTGGCTGGATGCTCTGATGGAAACCCTGGCGCGTCATGACCCTAAATTTTCGAAGGAGCTGGAGCTTACCTGGCGCCGGACACTCAAGCCAAGTATCGACCTGATTCAAAGCATGTATTAATCAAAAACACGCCTGACATGTCATTTTGATCTAAATAGAAACATTGACCTCCTCACAGGTTTCAGAGCAGTCTGGTGACTGTCGCATAATCCAGTGAAGGAGGTTTGCATGAACGGGCATACCGAACAACGTCATACCCCGAGAGCCGATATTTCATCCAACGTCAGTGTCTTTCAGCAGGGCGATTTGTCCTACCTTGGTTTACTACTGAACTGCTCAGATGAAGGACTGATGATATCGACCTATGAAGCCATTGAACCCGGTACCGAATTAAATCTGGAGCTGGTCGACGTACGACCTGACCTGGACGTTCACCGTACCGGTTTTTGCCAGGCAGAAGTAGTCTGGAGCAAACCCATCACCCCCAGCCTCTACAGCGCTGGCTGCCGTATGAAAGCCCCTTGCAACACACTTAACGGCATGATCAGAAGCTATCAAAAGACGGAGCCTGATCCTGTGGGTTAATAACCCAAGCCATTCATCACAGCTGGTTGCCCTGCCGACTGTCAGAGCAACCAGCCACCGATCGTTGCTACAGCAATACCTACCATCCAGATTGATACACTGCGCAAATGCAATTGCTGCCATTCATCCAGCTCCGCTGCCGCAGCCGGACAATCGGCAGCAGCACTGTGCCAACAGCGTTTTTCGTGACTGAACGACAACGCCGCACTCGCGACATCCACCAGCACTTGCTGGCTGTCGATGGCCTTTTTCCACAACAACTGACGCCATACCGGCAATGCCATCGTCATATTACCAGCCAGGCAATAGGTCAGCCCCAGCAAACGCGCAGGTGCCCATTCCAGCCAGTGTAAACACCAGCTTGATACACGATCGGCTTGCGCCTTTTTCCCAGCATCCTGATCGCCGGAACCAACGGTTTCTGACGGATCGTCTGCTGCATCCTGTTGTTCCTGCTCCGTTTGTTGTTTCGGTTCCAGCGGTTGTTCCGGCTGCTCCGGCGATTCTTCGGAGGCGCCCTCTTGTTGCCCCAATGCCTCCTGAGCACGGACAAAATGTAACGTCAGCCAGGCCAGCACAACGCCACCCACATCGGCAAACATGTACCAGAACACCATCAAAAAAAAGTACTCAAACCAGCGGTACAACACTGTATGCAAAACCTGAGCATTCAGGGTTTCCGGATCCGACGACAATGCCAACCCCGGTACTGAAACCGCTTCATCGGCACAATGAAATGCGCCCTGAATATCACCGCTGGTCAAATGTTCGCGGTAGCGTTTCAAACCCGCTCCCATATTAGCCTGAGACAGTACCAGTAATAACAGCCCGACCTCCGCCACAGCGGATGGTAATCCCCAGGCGAACGATTCCAGCCACACAAATAACAAAGCAACCAGAATACTGGGCAGTATCACCAGCAGTATCAGCCTGATGGGGGCACCCAGGCGTTCAAACCCTGGCCAGCGCTGCCACAGTGCCAGCCAGCGATCGTACAAACTGCCTTGTCCCCAGCGACGAGCCCAGGGCAACTGCTGTTGCAACAACAACGAGATAAACAGAATCAGAAATTTCATAAATCATACTCATCCGGTTTCAGGGAGTTCAGGTAGCGGCCCCAGTCAAACGCCGGGCCGGGATCCGTCTTGCGACCCGGTGCGATATCGTCATGGCCCGCGATACGGCTGCCGATCATCGGGTAGTATCGGCGCAAGGCTATCGTCACCCGAGTCAGCACCTGATACTGGGCCTCACTGTACGGGGTGTTATCGCAGCCTTCCAGCTCAATACCAATCGAAAAATCATTACAATCAGTCAGACCCTCATAGCACGATACTCCGGCGTGCCAGGCGCGATCGTTAAAGTTGACAAACTGATAGAGCGTGCCATCCCGCTCAATCAATAAATGGCTGGACACCTGCAAGCCATCGATTTCAGCAAAATACGGATGCTCGTCGACAGCCAGCTGATTGCTGAAAAAGCGTTGTATACACCCGCTGCCAAATTGACCCGGCGGCAGGCTGATATTATGAATCACCAGCAATGAAACAACCGCCGCTGGCGGACGCTGGCCAAAGTTGGGTGAGGGCACCCATTGCGCGTCGGGCAAGCGCCCGTCTTTTACGTCCAAACTGAATGTTCTCCGTACTG
This sequence comes from Candidatus Thalassolituus haligoni, assembly GCF_041222825.1. Lineage (NCBI taxonomy): Bacteria > Pseudomonadati > Pseudomonadota > Gammaproteobacteria > Oceanospirillales > Oceanospirillaceae > Thalassolituus > Candidatus Thalassolituus haligoni. The sequence goes on along the minus strand of NZ_CP139482.1, from coordinate 1,230,636 downwards.
TTTGGGTATCTTCACTCATTCATACTACACCGGATACAATCCTCCGCACCCGACAACCGAAGCCGGCAGCGTCATGCACCCATGCCGGGTTCCGTGTAAGATTCACCACCACAAGAATCCGCGATAGTCCGGGTCGCCTATAGGATGCATCTGAAAATGTAGCGAGCGATGAAAGGACAAAGCAAAAATCGACGAAAAAGCGCAATTTATGAGTGATACATGAGCATTTTGAGTCGATTTTTAACGCCGTCATTTCGAGCACCGGATTAAATAGATGTCCCCTATACCGCACCAACAATTAATATCAAGAGTCATGTCATGAACCTGAGCCTACACGCTGCCGATATTACCAACGCCGTTACCACTGCCCTGACCGAAGATGTCGGCAGTGGTGATATCACGGCCCGCCTGATCCCGACGCAGCAGCGCTCCCAAGCCCGTATTATCAGCCGTGAACGCGCCATCATCGCAGGCAAAGCCTGGGTCAATGAAGTCTTCCGTCAGCTCGACCCGAACGTCCAGGTCATCTGGCGCGTCTCCGAAGGTGAATGGGTGCGCCCAAACCAACTGCTATTTGAACTGTCAGGCTCAGCGCGCAGTCTGCTCACTGGCGAACGCTGCGCCCTGAATTTCCTGCAAACGCTCTCAGCCACTGCCACTTTATGCCGACAGTATGCCGATCAGGTTGCAGGTACTGGCGTCAAGTTGCTCGATACCCGTAAAACCCTGCCGGGTTTACGCATCGCACAAAAATATGCGGTCAGTGTCGGCGGCTGTTTTAACCATCGAATAGGCCTGTACGACGCCTTTTTAATCAAGGAAAACCACATCATGGCATGTGGCGGAATTGCCCAGGCCGTTGCGGCTGCCCATGACATCGCCCCTGGCAAACCGGTCGAGGTTGAAGTGGAATCCATGAACCAGCTGGACGAAGCCATCGCTGCCAATGCCGATATCATCATGCTCGACAACTTCACCCCCGCCGAGATGACCACAGCGGTACAACATGCCCGCGCTGCCACTGCCAATCGCCTGGAAGGGCCAATCAAACTGGAAGCATCCGGTAATATCACTGATGCCACCCTGCTGCCTTACGCACGCACCGGGGTCGATTACATCTCCATCGGGGCGCTGACCAAAGATTGTAAAGCGATTGATTTATCAATGCGTATTATACACTCTGACCGATGATCAGGACGCGGGCTTTTGGGCAGACTCGGGCTTTGACAAAACGCTGGCCCCGTCACAGACACTGAAGCCATCAAGACTGAAGTAACAGACACTGAAACGACAACCGCTATAACGGAACTCCTATGCACCTCACATCGTTTAATCGTTATCAGGCATTTGCCGCTCACTTTGGTATCAGCCTGGTGCTGTTTCTGATGATGGTCGCGCTGGTTTTTGGCGTTTGGTATCCCGGCATTCTGAGTGCTGCCGATCCGGGCTGGCACCAGGCGCTGTTGATGATTGCCGGAGTTGATCTGGTGCTCGGGCCAACACTGACGCTATTGGTCTTTAACCCGGCGAAAAAAAGCCTGAAGATGGATCTCAGCATCATTGCCGCCGTACAGCTGGCCGCGCTGATAGCTGGTGTGTATACCGTGCACCAAACTCGCCCGGTCGCTCTGTATGTCGCGTTTCCACCCCAAGGCTACGAAATACTCTATGCCCACACCCTGAACCAGGACACCCTGGATGCGATTAAAGCCAGTGAGGATCAAGTGTTTTATTATCAGCCCAGTTCCAATGGCTCGATATTTGGCCCGGCCAGCTACAAGGATCTGACCCCGGCAGAACTCAAGCCCATCACCGACGGTGGCTTTATCGATTTTATCAATAGCCGGGCACCGGCTGGCACCTTCGAATACAACGACACCGTGCGACTGGCAATTGGCTTGAGCGGCAACTGGTTGGTAACTGATTTAAATGGCAAGGTAGTAGGGGTTCAACCGGAACAACAACTGCTGGATGAGCAAGCAGCGGATTCCGACACCGCAACCACAGAACAATAATTCCTCCCCTGCTTTCAATCCGTAGCGCTGCTCAACAAGCAGCGCTACCTGCGCAAGCCCACCCAACCAGAGTCCTCAGGCTTCGGCAATAATCACCGCCCGTAGCGGGGCTGGGTAGCCTTCGACGGTTTTGGAAAGATCATCCGGATCAAGAAAATCCACCAGCGAGTTATAACGCATCCAGTCGGTTGAATGCTGCTCCGCCAATGAGGTCTGATTCAGATCCACCACTCTGGCGTTGCGGAAGCCGGTGCGACGACACCACAACAACAACGTCTCTACCGATGGAATAAACCAGACATTCCGCATCATGGCGTAGCGGTCTTCTGGCATCACCACCTCACCTGGATCCGCGTCGATCACCAATGTTTCCAACACCAGCTCACCACCCGGCTTGAGTGCCCCGCGCAACTCTTCCAGATGCTCAATCGGTGACTTGCGATGATAAAGTACCCCCATCGAAAACACGCTATCAAAGGCTTTCAAATTGGCAGGGACATCTTCCATTTTGAACGGTAGCAAATCCGCTTGGGGAGCGATTCCCTGGGCCGCTGTCACATAGCCCTTGATGGCCTGAAACTGCATCAGAAACAGCCGTGAAGGATCGACACCGATCACTCGGAAAGCACCGGCTCCCAGCATCCGCCAGAGGTGATAACCCGAGCCGCAACCAACATCCAGCACGGTACGCCCCGTCAAGTCGGACAAATGAGGCGCCAGCCGTTGCCATTTCCAGTCCGAACGCCATTCAGTATCAATATAACTATCAAACAGCTGGAATGGCCCCTTGCGCCATGGCATCAAGCCACGTAGCCCTTGTTCCACTGCCTGCGCCTGCGCCGGGCTGGTATGGCCCTTGATCGCCAGATCAAAAGTACCAAGATCACACGTAACAGCCGCTAGCCGGGGTAATAATCTCAAAGCGTCTACCCAACGTTGCTGATCACCGTGTTCCCTCGTGACCAGCAAATCCTCTAACTGCTCCGGCAACACCTCAGCCCAGCGCGCCATGCGGCTGCCCTCCCCTCGCATGGCCGTCAGCACGTCATGAAACCATGGCAACAGGGTTGCCGCATCGGCAGCATCAAGATCAGCAAACAACGGAGTAACATCAACAGGCATGAAGCAGACTCAAGCAAAAGGAGGAATAAGAGACCGTGTAACCGTGTAGTAGCGGCATTAACGGATAGCAAGAAATGAGACAAAATTAAAACACTGATACCAGCGAATAACCTGGCTGAACCCAGCAGCCAACAACCGTTGGCGATGTACCTCTTCGCGCTCCGGGATCAGATAATCCTCAATGGCCGTGCGCTTGCGGGCAATTTCCATCTCGCTGTAACCATTGGCGCGCTTGAAATCCCAGTGCAAGGCATCTTGCAACGGCTGTTCGGCAACCTCAAAACTGATTTTTTCCGACAGAATCAATGCGCCACCCGGAATCGTTGCCTCAGCGATACGAGTCAGCAGTTCGAGGCGCTGGTCGAGCACGATAAACTGCAACACATAATTCAGTGCCGTCACCGAGGCATTGTCCAGCGTCAACGAACAAATATCAGCCTGCAACAATTCAACCGCCACCGGATCACCGGCCAGGGAATGATCGTCGAGGGCAATATAATGTGCGGCGCGTTCCAGCATGGAGGCCGAATTATCCACCCCGATCACCTGACAACCACGGGCACGTACACCATGACGCATAGCCAGCGTGACCGCTCCCAGCGAACAGCCAAGATCATACAAGCGGGTGTTATCGCGGGCATAACGACCGGCAATAATACCGGACATCGCCACGGTTTCAGCATAGCCGGGCACCGAGCGTTTGATCATATCGGGAAAAACACGCGCCACTGCGTCATCAAAACGGAAATCGGCACTGTGGGCTTCGCGGGTCTGGTAGAGGTCGTCACGCTCGTTCATAAGTGTCTCGGGTCGCTTGGATGGGCCAGCACTGCAAGGCAATGCTCTGGCAAAAACAAACCGCCATGGTATCACAAGCCGATAAATCAGCCCGCAGCCAAACCGTCGCTCAACTGAGCCAGCGCCCACTCGGCAATCTCCAGATCCTCTACTGCCGTACCACCCGCAATCCCCAGCCCGCCAATCACATGACCACTATCAAACAAGGGAATACCACCCTTGAACAACGCCAGTCCACCATGAGTGGATTCAATCCCGGTCAGGGGACGCGACCGAACCACCTCACCAAAAGCGCCGCTGTCCGTGCGAAACAACGCCGAGGTACGTGCCTTGCGCTGGCTCACTTCACCAGGGCCAATCGCGGCGCCGTCCATCCGGGAAAAGCCAATCAAATGACCCCCTTCATCAACAATGCTGATCGACACCCGGACTCCCAGCCCGGTGGCTTTTTCTTCACACCATTGAATCAATTGTTTCACTGCGGTCGCAGATAAGCGGCTCATAAGCTCTCCAGGAAAAACATTTAATCAAACGCGGAGCCTAACGACGGCAAGACAGGAAATACAATCCGTTTTCTGCGTAAGCTGATCGTATTGGCGACAGCAAGCACAGGCGGAAGAACCCGGTACCGGGAATTCGCATGACAAGCGGCAGTCAGGAGGGTGGCTGACGATCCAGCCAGGCAGAACAGACATAGCGTTTACGCCCACTGGCCTTGGCCGCATAAAGCGCCTGGTCTGCCAGTTTCAAACACTCACGGGCACTGGTGATGGACTCATCGATCAGAGCAATACCCATGCTGCAACTCACCGTCAGCGCCTGATCCTCAGCCGGTATCGGTGCTGACGCCAACGAACGCAGAATACGCCTGGCCACCGCCTCCGCCTGTTCCAGGTCTTCACACACCACCAGAGCAACAAACTCTTCGCCACCATAACGATACAGACTGTCGCCGTGACGCAAACACCCCGATACCCGATCAGCAAAACCTCGTAGTACCTTGTCACCCAGCGTGTGACCCCAGCGGTCATTAATGTGTTTGAAATAATCGATATCCAACATCAGCACTGCCACCGTATAACCATCCCGAAGCCGGTGCCGGGACAGGGCAGCCAGACGTTTTTCCAGACTTTTACGATTACCGACTCGGGTCAACTCATCCATATTGACTTCCTTGATCAAACCATTCACTCGTTGTGACAGCTTGTCGACCTGCAGCATCACGGCACCAAAAAATATCTTCCCACCCACATTCTGGCGACTGACAGTAATCACCAGTGGTACTTTTTTGCCGTCACGGTTCAATCCGAACACCCGTTCAGGATCATCCATGGTGTAACGATTGATGCTGTTATCATGAACCGCATTGTGCAAGATCAGTTCATGCCGGTGACGGCTGGCTTCCGGCATGAATTCCCGCAAGTGCATGGTTTTCATTTCCTCGATACTCCAGCCAAAAACCGCGACCGCCCCCGGATTGGCTTCATGCACAAAACCACGTTCATCAAACAGCATCACTGCCGCCTGATCAGACTCCCATACCAGCGACATTTTTGACTCGGCCTGGGCACGGGCGTCGGCCTGGGCTGACAACGCCAGTTGCCACCGATCCTGCTGATTTGCGCTATACGATAATGCCATCACAAACACCAATGACATGATCGAAGCAAACAGCGCAGTGGCAAACGCCGGTTGAAGCCAGTTCTCACCTGTGGCGTATTGCACGACAAACCCGAACACGATGGGAAAGATCAGAATCGGCAAAATCATCCGACGAAAATAACGTCCTCCCGGGGTATCACGAAACAGGATTTCCCGCAAAATACTGCCTTTGCTGCGTAGCGAAATACCATAAAAAAAAGCCACAAAACCCAGACAGGTATAAATCGTCATACTGGCAAACGGTCGGGTCTCAAACAGAGCTTCCGGTAAATAAAAATACGTAAAAAGCCCGGTCAGCGCCGGTGAACAGCCAACCACAATCAGTGTATTCAGACCCCAATTGGTCGATAGATTGTGTTCGTCACCCGCCGGATATTGATGTTTTCGAAATGCCACAATCATTAACACCAGGCCCGTGATAATAAAGACGAACGCAGTCATTTCCGACGGGCGACCGGGAAATTGATCGCTGCTTGTATCCTCAACCCAGAATTGATCAATACCGGTATTAATTTCAAATGGATATTGTAAAAAAGAAACCGTCGCAGTCGTCATCAAGGCAAAACCGATAATCAGCGTGACCATAAGGCAGCGTTTGACCATCAGCAACAAGCCACTACCGGCAAGCAAAAAGCCCGTTGCTGTGTTGGCTTTCATGGTCGGAAAACCAGGTGCAAGCACCGTCAGATCAGAATGACCCCAAAGCCACCCCAACAGTACGACCAAACCCAAGGCAATTTGCAGCAACGCCATGATCGTGACGACAAACGACGCAAGCTGAAGCTGCTGCTGAAGCCGAGGGTAAACCATAACGTGCAGAACCTGCCGGAGTGATGGACAAAGTATAAGCCGCTTCCCCGTCCTTGCCGGTCTGCTCGACGAATTGCCGCGTCTATATCCGGATTTATAGCCGATGGTTAACAAGTCGGCTTGAAATGATAATACTGTTCATTCAATCGACTGGTGCTTCCCGGCTACCAAGGGATTCATGTAATTCATCCTCGGCATTGGCGTCGTCAACCAGATTTTTAGCCAATTCCTTTTTGACCCGAACACCCAATTTACGGAAACCATCGGCCTGACTGAGCAAGTTGCCACGGCCGGATTTCAGCGAATTCCAGGCCTCATCATAACCCTTGTTCAGCGTCGTCAGCTGGCTGCCCACTTTTTCGAATTTATCCACCACCACAGTGAGTTTGTCGTACAGTTTACCGGCCTGGTCAGCCAGCTTTTCGGTACTTTTATTACGTCGTTCAATGGCCCACAAACTGGCCACCGTGCGTAAGGTCGCAAGCAGAGTCGTTGGCGTCACGACCACGATTTTTTGTTCAAACGCCGTATTAAACAGACTTTCGTCATGCTGGAATGCCAGCATAAAAGCTGGTTCGACGGGCATAAACAGGAACACAAAATCCGGTGAATTAAGACCATTCAGGTGCTGGTATGCCTTGTCACTCAAACTGCGGACATGGCTACGCACCGATTCCACATGCCGTTTGAGTGCCGCCGCCTGCTCCAGCTCGGAGTCGGCATTGACGTAATCGGTATAGGCATTCAGCGATACTTTGGAATCCACCACGATATGCTTGCCTTCCGGCAGGCGGATAATGACATCCGGGCGATAACGCTGGCCGCTGTCGTCCTGGTGGCTTTCTTCCCGGACGTATTCTTCGCCCTTACGCAAGCCGGAACGCTCGAGTACCGTTTCCAGCACCATCTCGCCCCAGTTGCCCTGGGTTTTCTTTTCACCACGCAGGGCGGTTGTCAGCGCATGAGCCTCAGTCGACATTTGCTGATTCAGCTTGTGCAGCTCAACAATCTGCGCCTGTAACGTGGCCCGATCACGGGTATCGCTAAGGTGGACATCCTCAACCTTTTTGCGCAAACCATCGAGCTGCTCTCGAAACGGCGTCAGCAAGCTGGTCAGCCCTTGCTGACTCTGTTGGGTAAACTGCTGCTGTTTTTGCTCGAAGATTTTTTGCGACAGATGTTCAAATTCTTGCAGTAACTGCTCCTTGTTTTGCTGCAGCAAGGCCAGTTTTTCATCGGCGTGCTGTTGCTGCATTTCTCGCGCCTGACGTTCGCTCACCAGTTCCGTCTGGCTGTTGCTCAAACGCTGCTGCAAATCGGCCAGACGGGTTTGCCACAACAACTGCGATTCACGACGTTCAATTTCCAGCGCCTGTTTCTGCGCCAGCGCGGCATGGCTGCGCTCTTGCCAGCGCGCCGCGTCGGTACGGGTAGCATTAAGTGCGGCATCCGTCTCACTCAGACGGTTTTCCAATTCAGCAAGCCGCTGTTCCCGCTGATGCTGTTGTTCCCGCTGTTGCTGGTGCTGCTGTTGATCCAGAAACAAGGCGGCCTGTGCACGACGTCTGGCGACCATCCCGGTCACCAACGAACCCAGTAGTATCCCTGCAATCAAACCGACCAGTGTTAACGGCAGATAACTGCCCATCATCTGTGGGTCAAACGGCAATAGCGGGGCCAAAGCCAACGCATCCATCAAAAAACTCCTCGTAGCCCGGCACTGATGGCATAGCTATGAACCGCCTCAAAATGTGCCCGGTCGTATTCTAGATATAACGATACGGCACGGGAACCGAACCCTCCCAACGACAATCCGGCTTGCCACATCGGGGTACAACCCGATACTTCGCGGGCAGAGTCCAGACTGGTGGCACTGGCGCGCAAGCACATACGCCCATAACCAAACCACGGGCCCAGTCCTGTCTGGATCGGCAACATCGCCCGCACATTCCAGCTGAACGCAGCACCATCTTGTTGATAGACGGTATTCGACGAACGCTCGTCGCTGTCCGTAGTGCTTTTGTTATCGTCAGCATTCCAGAGCCAGACATTCATTCCGCCCGACAGGATCGACCGCCAGCTGATACCACCACCAACACGAAAAAATCGCCCGACAACCGCATGGCGGCTACTGCCGTCGGGTTCGTTGGCTCGTTGCCACTCGGTTTTTGGCCAGTTCAGCACACTAAGGCCGTACGCCGCATCAAAATAGGGATTGAACCCGCTATTGAACCCGCTATAGGTGCGATTATCCGAGGTAACCACAGGAAGACTCGACCAACTCGGTTGCGGCGTGTGTATACGCACCTCGGCAGCCAGGGTAACCCCGCTGGTCAGAACCAGACTGACCATTAATACAATCCGAAGCATATGCTTACACCTGTTACCTGCCACCCGACAACCTCAAAGCCTCGGTCCACACTCGCGCCACCTGTTTTTACAAGCCGCTGCACAGGCGATTAAACATGCCGAATCAGGTCGGCAAGTGAATGAATGATCAGATTCGGCTGACAGGTAGCAATATTTTCGCCATGGTTATAGCCGTAGGGAACAGCCACGGTCATGCAGCCTGCGGCCTTGCCAGCGTACATATCATTACGGGAATCGCCGACCATGATCGCTTGTTGTGGCTCTACCGCCATCAACTCACAGGCGTGCAGAATCTGCGCAGGGTCTGGTTTACGTTGTGGCAGGTCATCACCACACACCACCGCATCAAAATAAGGACGCCAGCCGAGCGCATCCAGCAGCACATCGGTAAACACTCTGGGTTTGTTGGTCACCAGTGCCATGCGAATGCCCAGCACCGCCAGTATGGTGAGTGTTTTTTCAACACCGGGGTAAACCCCGGTGGCATCGTTCAGATGCTCCAGATAGAAAGGATCAAACAAGGCTCTGGCCGCAGCAACCTCGGCGGCATCCAGTGCCTGGGCCTGCATATCATTGCCATAACACAAGGCCCTGCGTACCAGCATGTCGGCACCGTTACCGACCCATTCAGCCACCAGCGGCTGACCAGCCACCGGTCGACCCAGTTGCACCAGCATCTGATCAATCGCAGCCGCAAGATCCGGCACACTGTCGATCAGCGTGCCATCAAGATCAAACAGCAGCGCTTGCGGAACCGTGTTTTCACGGGCGGAAAAATACGTTTGTACCGGTTCACTCCAGATCGACATATCAGGATGTCCTTCTCAACGGAGGCTGGCCAGCTGCTTACGCATCTGCTCAACCACGGCCTGATAATCAGGCTGATTAAAAATAGCCGAGCCAGCGACAAACATATCGGCTCCGGCCGCTGCTATTTCGCGAATATTGTCGACCTTGACGCCACCGTCAATTTCCAGGCGGATGTCCAGGCCGGAATCGTCGATACGCTGGCGCGCCTGACGTAATTTATCCAGCGTGCCTGGAATAAACGACTGGCCACCAAAACCCGGATTGACCGACATCAGCAGAATCACGTCGAGTTTATCCATCACATAATCCAGGTAGTGCAAGGGGGTCGCCGGGTTAAATACCAGACCTGCCTTGCAGCCCAGCGAGCGGATCAGCTGCAAGCTGCGATCGACATGATCCGAGGCTTCCGGGTGAAAGGTTATATAAGTAGCACCGGCAGCAGCAAAGTCTGCAATCAGGCTGTCCACCGGCGACACCATCAGATGCACGTCGATGGGAGCGCTATAACCATTACTGTCCAGGTATTTTTTCAGTGCCTTGCACACCATCGGGCCGATGGTCAGATTAGGCACATAGTGGTTGTCCATCACATCAAAATGAACCACGTCGGTACCGGCGTCCAGCACCGCCGCAACGTCGTCACCCAGACGGGCAAAATCAGCAGAAAGAATGGAAGGAGCAATCAGAAAATCGTGCATGGATAGACACAGGGTAATGAATGAAGTGTCATTGTAAGCGGTGGGAACGGCTTTTGCAGCCTGTGTTGCCAACGTCAACCAATTGTTCCTGATCGAGTCCTGACCATGATGCGGTTACTGTCTGTTTGCTCTGCCTGTGTTCCGCCCCGGCGGCAACCACGCCCTCCCTGTTCAGCCCCCGGCTCCCACTGCATTCACTCGCGGCTAATGGGGCTGGCAATAGCAATGACAATGAGAGTAGCGATAAAGCTGACAGCGCTGACACTGCTCTCCGCCACTCCGGCGTTCGCCGCTGACGAACCAGCGACCCCGGAACCCGTCACGACCGCTAGTCAACCTGAAGACACAAGCGTTACGGAAGCCCTGGCAGACCCCGTCGCCGTGGTTAAAGCACCAGAGCGTATCACCCCGGATGAATCACTGCAGCGCCACCAGGCCATTCCAGCCCAGCTGGCGTTATTTCAGCGCAGCAGTGAAGTGGTGCCACTGCTGGCGAACGAAACCGCCTTTTATGGTTTGTTTATTCAGGAGCGTAGCGGTTTTCCACAAGGTGGAACCTTGCTGTTACACGACCAGGGACAACATGGTCAGTGGCCGGTGCCCACCGGCATGTTACGTGAACAGCTGCCAGACCTGGGCTGGGCAACGCTCGCCATAGAGCTGCCTGATCCACCCCCCGCACCCTTACCGCCAACATCCCTGTACCTTGATGCAAGCAGCACCAATAAAGACTCTGCGGCAAGCGGCGCTGGAGATACACCGGCAGCAACCGCAGAGGCGGCCGATAACGCATCTTCCGCGCACGACAACAACCCAAACAACAACCAAAATACCAACCCAAACGACCAGAAAAAAGACGACAGCACCACGACCACAACGCTGGCGACGACTGACGCAAAAGTAGCCATACCGCCAGAACCCAATACATTTGACCCGACGCTGGCCAGAGAGCCGCCGCTGCCACAACTAACACCGCTGCCAGCGCTGAAGACAGACGCCAATCCATCAGCCGTCACGGCAATCGAAGGCCAGCAGGCCAGCGCTTATGAGCAGGCCCAGCAACAGCATCGCCAACAGGTGGTGGAACGGATCCGGCAAGGCATTCAGTATCTGAAAAGTCGCGGGCAGCTCAACCTGGTGGTGATCGCCAGCGGTAGCAGTGCCAGTTGGGCCAGTCAATGGCTCAACGAAGTCAGCCGTATCAATGCCGACGGCAAAGCAGAGCGCGGCTTGGCACTGATCCTGATTGACGCACGAGAAAGCAGCGCCACCAAAATCCCGCTACCGCAACAACTGCTGCAACTGGCGGTGCCAGTCTTCGATGTGATTACCGATGCCAATCAGCTTTCCGCCACTCAGTTACGCCAGCGAGCAGGCCTGATGCGACACAATAAACGCGCCCACTATCAACAGTTTTTCCTCTCCGGGCCGATAGCACTGGCAGATGAACACAATGCATTAACACGCCGTATTCGCGGCTGGTTAAAGTCCAATGCCGCCGGAACTCGTTTGAGCCAGCGCTGACAGGCAAAAATGGCAAGTGCTTCTATACTGAACAAGACGTGAATCAGGGGCGACACCTTATGGCAGTACCCATTTTTGTGACGGCAGCCAGTATTGCTGCGGAACTCCACCAGGCCATGCTGGAAGCCAAGGGGCTGGCACTGACGGCCAAAAATGCCCGCGCCCTGGCCGTACGCGCCGGTTCCAAAACAGTGGGATTCAAGGCCATTACCCATTTTATTGATGAGCTGGCCAGCGACATTATTCGCCAGAGCCAGTACATCAATGGGGTCTCCGAAGACCTCTCCCAACAAGCCGTGTCACTCTGGCGGGCCAATACCGCCGCCGACAAATTTGAATGGCTGGAGCGCCAGCAGCTCCCTCATGGAGACTCACTGCAACACGCCATGCAGCAGTGCTACGCTGAACGCGAGTGCTTGTCGGAGCTACTCACACGAGGCCTGCGGGAACTGGAAACGCAACTGGAAGAAGGCGACAAACACATCCGCACCGCCAACCTGATTGCCACCTCCAGCAAAATTGAAGCCTCCTCTGCCGGAGATTTTCGCGCCCAACTTGAAGTCATTGCCGCCAATATCACCACCACCGCCAACCAGATTCGACAGCACCTGAGTAACGCCCGCCGTCTGTTGAGCCAAAAGCATCGCTGATCCAGAACACATAACCCAACCACACCGGCACAGCCCGAAAACCGGAAAGGGAGACCCATGCAAGCCACCATTATTTATGAAGACGGCGATCATCGCTGGATCATGTTTGGGCGTGACCCCAACAAGTCGGACGGTATTATCGATACCAACCAGTATCTGGTACAAAGCGGTGACCAGGCGATGTTGCTTGACCCTGGTGGTATCGAGCTGTTTGCTCCCATGCTCTCGGCGGTTCTGAAGTTTATTCCTGCCGAAAAGATCACCCACTTGTTTGCCAGCCACCAGGATCCGGATATTATTTCCTCGCTGGGACTGTGGGATCAGGCATTGCCGGACGCCAAGCTCTACTCGCCTTGGCTGTGGGAAAGTTTTATTCGCCATTTCGGGATGAGCCAAATCCGCTTCTGCGCTATCCCGGACGAAGGCCAGACCCTGACCCTTGGTCGCATCCAGCTACAATTTGTCCCCGCTCACTACCTGCACTCATCGGGTAATTTTCACGTGTATGACCCCAAGGCCAAAATTCTGATGAGCGGTGATATTGGTGCCGCCATGGAAGATAGCGATGCACCGCTGTTTGTCGACAGCATGACTACCCACGCGCCGAAAATGCGCCAGTTTCACCAACGCTGGATGCCCTCCAACAGCGCCAAGCTCGACTGGATTCGCCGTGTTCGGCAGCTCGACATCAACATCATGGCCCCACAACACGGACGCCTGTTCCGGCAACCGCATATGACTGAATTCCTGGACTGGTTCGAAGAACTGCCCGTCGGCGTTGCCGTGCGCTAAAACCCGCATATCAGCCCTGTTGGCAAGACCAGCCAGGAGCCTGTCAGCAAGCAGCATCAGGGAAAGCGGGCCACTGGCCCGCAAAGTATCTGTTATTTCTCAACGAACGACCGTTCGATAACATAATGACCCGCTTTGCTGCCACGCGCCTCTTCAAAGCCCAGCCCCTTCAGAATAGCCGTCAGATCATTCAGCATTGCCGGGCTGCCACACAACATAAAACGGTCAGTTTCCGGATTTGGCTGCGGTAAACCAATATCGTCAAACAACTTGCCGGAGGTGATCAAATCCGTCAAACGGCCCTGATTCCGAAATGCCTCACGGGTCACTGTGGGGTAGTAAATCAGCTGATTACGAATCTCTTCGCCAAAATACTCATTCAGTGGCAGCTCATTCTCAATGCGATCCTGATAGGCCAGTTCGCTAACGTGACGCACGCCGTGAGTCAGAATCACCTTGTCGAACTGCTGATAAATTTCGTAATCCTTGATGATGCTCATAAACGGCGCCAAGCCAGTCCCCGTACTCAGCAGATACAGATTTTTACCCGGCAACAAGTTATCCGCAATCAACGTCCCGACCGGCTTGGTGCCCACCAGAATCTCATCACCGACAGCCAGCTTTTGCAGGTGTTGGGTCAGCGGGCCGTCCTGTACCTTGATCGAGAAAAACTCCATCTCGTCTTCATAGTTGGCACTGGCAATACTGTAGGCCCGTAATAGCGGCTTCTCTTCAATTTCCAGCCCGATCATGGTGAAGTGACCGTTCTTGAAACGCAGCCCCTGATTACGCGTGGTGGTAAAACTGAACAGCGTATCATTCCAGTGGTGAACGCTGGTGACGGTTTCCTTGATCAGGTTGCTCATGATTGGCTCTCCCGCAATCGAATATGGTTGGCAGTACCCGCATAAATCGCCGGGCCGTGCGTTAGTTGATACCCACACTGTACTGCCGTGCTACTTTTCGGTAAAACGGGTAGTTCAAATATCCATAATCGGAAATACCGAAAATGAGATACACCCTGCGTCAATTGGAAGTCTTTATCGCCATCGCCCAAAGCGGCAATCTCACCCGTGCTGCCGACCACTTGGCGATGTCGCAAAGTGCCGCCTCCAGCGCCCTCAAAGATCTGGAATCCCAATTCAATCTGCAACTGTTCGACCGGGTTGGCAAACGCCTGCAACTCAATGAACAAGGCCGTCTGCTGTTGCCCGAAGCCATGGCACTGACAGAACAGGCAACCGCTTTGCAAAACCACCTGATGCAGCACCAGGGCACCGGCAAACTGCGTGTGGGAGCGACGCTGACCATTGGCAACTACCTGGCTGTGCGTATGGTAGCCAACTACATGCAACAACACCCGGGAGCCGAAGTGACCCTGACCGTCGACAACACCGAACACATTGTCGACAAGGTGCTGAACTTTGAACTGGATGTCGGCCTGATTGAAGGAGAAATCAACCAGCCCGAACTCGAAATCCGGCACTGGCAAACGGACGAACTGGTGGTGTTCTGCCACCCCGCCCACCCGCTCGCCCAGCTTGACCAGGCCGCTGACGAGCAACTGCAACAGGCCCGCTGGATCCTGCGCGAAGAAGGCTCCGGCACCCGCCAGGCGTTTGATCGCGGTATGTACGGCCTGCTGCCGCAACTGGATATCGCCATGGAACTGGAACACACCGAAGCCATTAAACGTGCGGTACAGGCAGAACTGGGCATCAGTTGCCTGTCACGCATCGCGCTGGAAGATAACTTCCGGCGTGGCGACCTGAGTGAAGTCAAAACCCCACAACGAGACTTCGGCCGCAGCCTCTACATCGTGCTACACAAACAGAAATTCAGAACCGCAGGATTAAACGCTTGGCTGGCGCTGTGTGATGAGACGGTGGCATGAGTTTGGCTGCCGCGCAGTGCTGCCCTTGTTGCAGAAATATCGTTGAGTATTCTGCTTGAATATACAAGACAGCGTGCTGTAACCGAGTACCCGGAAATAACACATACTCGCTGCCGCGCGGCAGTTTGCCTGTCTTTTTTGCCTGTCTTTAAAAGAGCCCCGAAACCTCCGGGGTACTCCTCATTGGTCACGGAAACGGAATGCCAAGAAGTCGGGCTTGCCTATCAAAGCTGGGCGTTGGCTTCTTCAACGGTTTTACGTCCGAACATCACATCCAGCATCAACTGAATTCGCTTTTCAGAGTTACCAAATTTGGACGGTAAATTACCCGATGAAAACTCTATCTGCCGGACTCGCTGTCCCTGATTAAAACCTTCAATTTTGGAATAATTCAGGTAGGTTGCCATATCCCAGTTCCAGTAACCCACGTACTCCACGGTCAACTTATCGTTATCGTGTTTGGCACCTTCCTGATCAACTGTGTATTGGTAGCCATTCTGATCCATCCAGGCAGTCACTGCGTCAAGAAACCCGGTTCGAGTTTCTTTGTCCTGAATAATCTGTATTTCATAGCCAGGGTCATACACAACGGCGTCCTGGATCTCACTGTTAATTTTTTGGCCAGAGCAACCGGCTGCCAAAACAGTCAGAGCCAACAGTGCAATCAAGCTGATTTTTTTCATCATTCATCCTTATTTGTCATCGATTCATGCCCGTCATCCCAAGCAAGGCAAGGCAAGGCAAGGCAAGAGTGCCTCAACACACCCCGGTAAACAATCCTCAATAGGCCATCTATCTCACCTCAAACAGCTGCCGACATTGATCACAAATACATTGCTTCCCGGCGTATTCGACTGTTTGTTCCAGCAGTGATGGTGGGAATTGCGCCGTCATGCACCAGCATTGGCTGGCATCTTGCCCGCTAGCAACGGCGCAGTGGTTATCGCCTGCGCATAATGGGCACAGGCGCTGCTCGTCTGGGGAGCTAACCGGCAACGGCTTCAGGCGGGTTGTTACCGGCTTAGCCATATTAGCCATAGTGTATCCAGGTCAGGCGCTATACCAGCGGGGGTTATTCGGCCCATACGGCGAACTCGTTGCCACTGGGTTCCCTGAAATGAAAACGACGGCCACCAGGGAACTCGAATATGGGTTTGACGATCATGCCACCAGCACCTTCAACGGCTGCCAACGTATGCTCCAGGTTGTCGCTGAAAAACACCAGCAATGCACCACCTTGCTCAGCTCGGGAAGCCAGCTCTGCGCGATAAAAACCACCATCCAGCCCGACGTTAGCAAATGCGGTGTAATCCGGGCCGTAATCGACAAATTGCCAGTCGAAGGCGGCGGTAAAAAAGTCCTTGGTCGCTTCCAGGTTACAGGCGGCCATTTCAACGTAGTTCAGTTTGCCGTGTAGGTTGCTCATTGCCTGAGTCTCCTTTGGTTATAACGTCCGGATAACCCGTGCAGGGTTTCCGGCAGCAACGGTGCCTGGAGGAATATCCCGATTGACCACACTGCCTGCGCCAATAACACAGTTATCGCCAATCGTGACACCCGCCAGCACCGAGACATTGCCGCCCAGCCAGACGTGATCGCCGATCACAATGGGCAGCCCTGATTCGGTTGTCTGGCGCTCTGTAGGGTCTAACGGGTGTATGGCAGTAGCGATCATGCATCCAGGCCCGATAATCACCTGGGCACCAATGGTCACCGGGCAAACATCCAGAATGGTGAGGTTGTGATTGGCATAGAAATGGTCGCCAATATCAATATTGACACCGTAATCACAAAAGAAATTGGGTTCAATATGGGCACTGCCACGCAGCGTCAACAAACCGCGTAACAAGGCCATACGAGCGTCCAGCTGACACGGATCCGCCTGATTAAAGGCATGACAAACCGACTTGGCTTGCAACCGTGCTGCCAACAGCTCGTTCTCCCAGGCGTTATACGGCAATCCCGCCAGCATCTTTTCACGCTCGGTCATTGGGCTTGCCGACAACGGTCAACAAAGGTCTGGATCAGTTGGCCAGAGATGGACAAGGGTGGCGGCGTTTCTGGTAGCCGGGTGTAATGAAACCACTGGGCATCAGAAATTTCATCGTCATCGATCACAATATCACCGCTGTCGTAGTGAGCGATAAACCCCACCATCAGCTGACCAGGGAAAGGCCAGCTCTGACTGCCGAAGTATTCAAGGTCGCGGATAGTAATGCCCACTTCCTCTTTCACTTCACGGTGAACGGCATCTTCAATCGACTCACCCGCCTCAATAAAACCGGCCAGGGTGCTGTAAGAATTAACTTTGTAACGGCTGTGATGGGCCAGCAAGCAGTACTCGCCACGAGTCACTATGGTGATGATGCAGGGAGCAATGCGGGGGAAATACAGCTTATTGCAGGGTTCACAAAACATCGCCCGCTCGGTTTGGTGTTGCCGGGTTGGCGCTCCACAGACACCGCAATAACGATGTTCCCGTGCCCATACGCCCAGCTGCAATGCCCGCGACAAGGCCACATATTCATCCGCCGACGCATTCGCCATCAGTGCTCTGGGAGATAACCAATGATTGGCTTCCGGTTCCACCGGCTGTGCCAGTTCAATAACAAAACAGGGGATATTACGATTGGCGATGCCAATAAAGACCGTCTCCGTCTGACTCGTCAACTCCGGCCAACGGCAGTGCACATCGGCATGGCTATGCAGCGTCAAATCCGCTGCTGTTGTCGATAACACCTGGCCCTGACTAATCACCAGATAGCGATACGGCTGATCGTGTTGCTCTGGTTGGTAGTCGCACAGTTCAAAAGTATGAATTTTGCCCATGGGAGTGCCTGTTGCCTCGGCTTGAAAGTATTAAATAGGTAACGATAACCCCGGTGGCCAAAGGCGGCAAATGCTCCGTGCGTTTCATTCAGGCATAATCCGCTAACGGATTGTTTTTACGAAAGGCGAATACTGGCGTGGTAAAAAAAACAGCAAGTGCAGGTACGAACAAAGCAAATAAAGCAGCTCTGAAACCGATCACTCTCCAGCTACCGGATCAGGACAAGCGCATCATGCCAGTACAGCAAGCCATGGTGTTGGCACAACGCTGGCTGCACAGTGGCCAGCCCTTACCGGCCATCGACGTATTGAGGCAGATTACCCAGCAAGTACCCGGTTTTGCCGATGCCTGGATGATGCTGTTTGCTGCCTTGAATCATTCTGCCGACCAGCAAGGCCTGGTACAGGATGCGCAACGTTGCCTGGCCAGCAAACCCCGGTTTATTCCCGCGCTCACCAGTTTGTCACTAGCCAAGCGGATTACCCAGCAACACAGCGACGCCTTACGACTGATAGACAAGGCCCTCAAGCTGGAACCGACACTGGCAGAATTACACAATCACCGCGGTGTCATTCTGAAAGAAATGGGCCGCAGTGACGCCGCTCTGGAAAGCTTCAAACGCTGTTTGGCCCTGCAGCCAGATAACGCGAATGCCATCTGGAACCGCTCCGACATGGTCGGTGCCTTAACAGCAGCGGAATATCAACGCTGTCAGGCGTTAGCCAGCGGCGACAAACTGAGCCCCAATCAACGGGCGATGATCTACTACTCACTGGGGCGCAGTGACGAAAGCGCCCAAGAATACGCCCGTCAGTTCGACAACATTCAGGCCGGTGCCGAACTCAAACGATCGATTGTGCCCTACCAGCACAGTGCGGAACTGAGCCAAATTGAAAAAGCGGCTGCGGCCTTCCCCACGGCGGCGTCCGCCAGCGCTGCCGACAACCTTGCAGGTAAACCAACACCCATCTTTATCTGCGGCTTACCGCGCAGTGGCACCACCCTGACCGAACAGATTCTGTCCAGCCATCCCAGCGTTGCAGGGGGCGACGAACTCAATGATTTGCCACTGGCGTGTGGCCAATGGCTGGCTCGTAAAGGCATTCGGAAAACCTTCCCAAATTGGGTTGCAGATATGCCGGAAGACGGCTGGCAAGCTATTGGTAACGCCTATCTGGACAGCACCAAGGTACTGCAAGATGGCGGCTGGTTTACCGACAAAAACCTGCAGAACTACAAAGCTATCGGAGTGATCCGCAAGGCCCTGCCCCACGCCAAAATAGTGGTGTGCCGCCGCAACCCAATGGACAATTTATGGGGCTGTTACCGCCAGTTTTTCTCCGAAGGTATGTACTTCACCTATCAGCAGGAAGAGCTGGCCGACATCTGGAATGCCAGCGAAAAACTGATTCAGCACTGGCGGAACACCGGCAGCGATATTTTTGTGATGGAGTATGAAACGCTGATTGCCGAGCCAGAGCATACCATCCGCGCCCTGCTGGACTTTGTTGGCCTGCCATGGAATGACGCGTGCCTGAACTTCCACGAAAACAAGCGCAGTGTACGAACTCTGTCTGCGACTCAGGTGCGCAAGCCGCTATCGAACAGCCGGGTAGCGCAATGGCAACGTTACGAAGAACAGTTACAGCCGATGTTAAACCGACTGGATAGACAATAAAGTCGTAACGCACCGGGTTCCCACACCAACGTATCCGTATGGGTATGAGAACACCGTCGCCAGATTCAAATAACCGCCAAGACCAGACCACCGGCGGCGATACCCGCGCCCACAATACGCGCCGTCATTGCGGCGATTGCAGGTTTACCCGCCTTGATCAGCGCGATACCCGCCAGATGCAACATCAGTGTTGCCAGCAGAAAGCCACCCATATAGCTCAGCCCACTGGCGGCAACCGGCATTTCAGCACCGTGGGCAACGCCATGAAACATCGCCATCCCGGCGGTCAGGGCGGTACAAAGCAGAATATTGAAGCGGGCGGCAAAAGCTACCAACAAGCCAGCGGCAATCACCGACGCCAGAATACCGCCTTCAACAAATGGCACGGTCACACCAAGCATCGACAGGCCAGCGCCAAACGCCATGGTCACGATAAAAGCCAGTGGCAGCTGCCAGGTGGCTTTACCCCCCATTTGTGCCGCCCAAAGACCTACCGCCACCATGGCTAACAGGTGATCCAGGCCGGTAAACGGGTGCGCTATACCCGCCATCAGGCCGGAGGTTTCATGGCCGGTGTGTGCCATGGCGACCGCTGGCACAACAGCCGCAGCGCTAATGGACACAGTGATGACGGTTTTGAAGATATGTTTCATAGCTGTTTCCTTGATGTCATTGGTTCACAAGAGTCTTTGATTGGGACGGATTCGATTCAGACGGATTCGGACAGGGTACCGTCGATCAAACCACCGCTTTGGCTGGCGGAATCGTTTTCTGCTCCAGCATGCCTTCGGTCACAATAAAATGAATGATGTCGTCCAGGCCCTGGGCTTTTTTCAGGTTGGAGAACACAAACGGCCGCTCGCCACGCATCTTTTTGGCATCCCGCGCCATCACTTCCAGCGAGGCACCCACCAGCGGAGCCAGATCGGTTTTGTTGATGATCAGCAAGTCCGACTTGGTAATACCGGGGCCACCCTTGCGTGGAATCTTGTCACCTGCCGATACGTCAATCACATACAGGGTCAGGTCTGACAGTTCCGGGCTGAAGGTGGCACTGAGGTTATCACCGCCACTTTCGACAAAGACCACGTCCAGCGCACCGTGTCGTGCCAGCAGCTGATCGATGGCAGCCAGGTTCATGGAAGCGTCTTCACGAATGGCGGTATGCGGACAGCCGCCCGTTTCCACCCCGAGAATACGATCAGCGCTGAGCGCCTCGTTTTCGGTGAGGAATTTGGCGTCTTCCTTGGTATAGATGTCGTTGGTGACGACCGCAATATCGTAGTAGTCACGCATCGCCGTGCAAAGAGAACGCAGCAAGGCGGTTTTACCCGAGCCAACCGGGCCGCCAACGCCAATGCGCAGTGTCTGTTTTGGTTTCGACATAAAAAATTCCCCTTGTCTTGGTAACACCGGCCCGTTGCTTCAGGAGCGGAACAGGCGTGAATACATATGTTCATGTTGGGAGCTGGCAATAGCCAGGGCTGGCAGGCCCGCTCCAATTTCATCGTCATCCAGAGTGTCTGCGTATTCTAACGCTCGTTGCAGAGCGGGTTGCAACTCACCGAGTAATTGTTGCGCCTGGGTTTGCCCTAGTGGCACCAGTTTAGTGGCTGCCGCTATCTGGTTTTCCAGCCAGGACCATAAAAATCCCAGCGCCGCCGAACGGTAAGGAATCCCCCACTCACCAGCCGCCAATGCAAACAGGCAGACAAAGCTGACCGGCTCGCTTTTGGCAAACGGCAGCTCAAAACCGAGGCTGGTTAACAAACGGTGTAACGCTTCTCCCATGGCGGTGTCGGTCAGCCGTAATTCACGCGTTTCTCGACAGGCCAATAGCAGATCATTCAGCCGTACCAGTTCAGCCAGATCACCACTGGCGATCGCCGCCATACACCGTCGTAACACCGGCAAATCAGTCGCTGACAGGCTCTGTTGCAACTGCTCATTCACCCACTGGCTCACCTGAGGCGCTTTGGTAATCCAGCCGGCATCAATGGCGTATTCCATACCCTGAGAGAAGGCATATCCCCCCACTGGCAAACTCACCGAGCACAGCTGCATCAAGCGGATCAGACCCATATCACTCAAAGGTGACGCAGCCGCCAGGGTGGTATCAACTACGACCGAATCAGTGGTGCTGATGGTCATGGCCATGCTCATGTTGATCGTCGTGCTTCCCGTTGTGTTGATCATCATGTGCGTGATCATGCGCCTGCTCGTGGCTGTGAGCATGACCGTGCGGACCGTGCGAATGACCATGCGA
This sequence comes from Candidatus Thalassolituus haligoni, assembly GCF_041222825.1. Lineage (NCBI taxonomy): Bacteria > Pseudomonadati > Pseudomonadota > Gammaproteobacteria > Oceanospirillales > Oceanospirillaceae > Thalassolituus > Candidatus Thalassolituus haligoni. The sequence goes on along the minus strand of NZ_CP139482.1, from coordinate 1,208,717 downwards.
ATGACCACCATTGGAATAGGCACCCGACTCCGGCACAAACACCGCTTCCGTCGGTGTGATGGTCAGTCCCAGCAACACCAGCATTTCCTCTAACACATGATCGGGAGTAATACGTAACCAGCGATCTCCCACCTGCAGTTTCACATGGCGATTGCCAAGGTGATAACAGGCACGGGCAAAGGTACGCCAGTCGTCACAAGTGGCTTCGGCAACGGCTTCTATCGCGCCGTCTACCTGTACAATTTTGCCGCACTGGGTTTTCAGAAACTCACCCACCAGCAAGGGTTTACCACGTTCCAGAAATACCCGTACTTCTTCGCCGTCCGTACTGGTCAGGCGTAAACGCCCCCGGTCACGTTGTTCATGGGTCAGGCAAACCGTGGCGTAAATCGGGCCAGCGGCATCGGTTCCCAGGCGTTCGTAAATCTCCAACATGGATTTCTCCGGATTGGCTACCACACCGGAGCGTGGGGGCCAGTATTCAAATCGTTATTCCCGTTGCTGGCCGTTCTCACGCTCCGGCGTGGGAACGGCCTGCTGAGTCAGAACAGCGCAATCAAAATAGCGTGTACAACTGCGCCAGTGGTAACTCGGTGGCTGGTTCACAGGTCAGCAGTTCTCCGTCGGCTCGCACTTCATAGGTTTGCGGATCGACGGTGATGTTGGGTTGCCAGCTGTTATGCACCATATCGCTTTTGCGAATATTGCGGGTATTTTTACAGGCCACCAGTTCACGCTTGATGCCCAGTTGTTCTTTCAGACCGCTATCCAGCGCCGCTTGCGACACCATGGTGAAGGAGGTTTTTGCCGCAGCGGAACCATGGGCACCAAACATCGGCCGGTAATGCACTGGCTGCGGAGTGGGAATGGAGGCATTCGGATCGCCCATTTGTGCGGCCGCAATCATGCCACCCTTGATGATCATCGAGGGTTTGATACCAAAAAATGCCGGTTTCCACAGTACCAGATCCGCCAGTTTGCCCGGTTCGATAGAGCCCACCTCATGAGAGATACCGTGGGTAATCGCCGGATTGATGGTGTATTTGGCAATGTAACGGCGGGCGCGGAAGTTGTCGCTGCCCAGAGCCTTGTCTTCGGGCAAGAAACCGAACTGTTGCTTCATTTTATGGGCAGTTTGCCAGGTACGCGTCACCACCTCACCCACCCGGCCCATGGCCTGAGAGTCGGACGAGATCATCGAGAAGGCACCGCGATCGTGGAATATATCTTCAGCCGCAATGGTCTCCTTGCGAATGCGGGAATCGGCAAAGGCAACATCTTCCGGGATCGAGGTATCCAGATGGTGACATACCATCAGCATGTCGAGGTGTTCATCCACCGTGTTCACCGTGTAGGGCCGGGTCGGGTTGGTGGATGACGGCAGCACATTGGGATAGGAACAGGCACGGATAATATCCGGTGCATGGCCGCCACCGGCACCTTCGGTGTGATAGGTGTGAATCACCCGATCCTTGAAGGCCCCGATGGTGTCATCAACAAAACCGGATTCATTCAGGGTGTCGGTATGAATCGCGACCTGCACATCGTATTGTTCTGCCACGCTCAGGCAACAATCGATGGCGGCGGGTGTGGTGCCCCAGTCTTCGTGCAGCTTCAGGCCACAAGCGCCGGCTTCCAGCTGTTCTGCCAGGGCGTCCGGCAGGCTGGCATTCCCCTTACCCAGAAAACCGAGATTCATCGGCATATCGTCGGTGCTCTGGATCATCTTGGCCAGATACCATGGCCCCGGCGTACAGGTGGTGGCATTGGTGCCAGTGGCCGGGCCAGTACCACCACCAATCATGGTGGTGACGCCGCTCATCAGGGCTTCTTCGATTTGTTGCGGGCAAATAAAGTGAATATGGGCATCGATGCCACCCGCCGTCAGGATCGAACCTTCACCAGCAATCACTTCCGTACCCGGGCCAACAATAATATCCACTCCGGCTTGCACATCCGGGTTACCGGCTTTGCCGACTTTTACAATACGACCGTTCTTGATGCCGACGTCACCTTTAACCACACCCCAGTGATCCAGTACCAGCGCGTTGGTGATCACCAGATCCATCGCCGGTTCACCGTCGGCTGGATTATTCAGCACCTGGCTCTGACCCATGCCATCACGGATCACCTTACCGCCGCCGAATTTCACTTCATCGCCATAGACGGTGAAGTCTTTTTCTACCTCAATCCACAGGTCGGTATCACCCAGGCGGACTTTGTCGCCAACGGTCGGCCCGAACATCTGGGCATAAGCGGTGCGATCCATCTTGACCGTGACCGTATGGTCGTCTGCACCTTCAGCGGCCGGCAGCTTGCCCATCACTTCGCCACGAAATCCGTAAATTTCGCGCTTGCCAGCAAACTCCACCAGCTCGACGTCGCGACCCTGGCCGGGTTCAAACCGCACGGCCGTTCCAGAAGCGATATTAAGATGGAAGCCCAAGGCAGCGTCGCGGTCGAAGCTGAGCGCCGGATTGGTTTCAGCAAAATGATAGTGAGAACCGACCTGAATGGGACGGTCACCGGTGTTTTCAACCCGGAGCGTCAGGGTTTTACGGCCAACGTTCAGTTCAATGTCACCGCTGACGGCTTGTATTTCACCTGGAATAAACATCTGTGTCTCCCTGTGGTGGATAGGGTTTGCTGTTTGCATTACCACGCGGAGCGTGGGAACGAGAGCAGCCTTGGCATTTTCTCTTCTGGCTTCCACGGCTCGCGTGGTATGCCCAGCGGCCTAACAAATCGGTTCGTGAACCGTCACCAGCTTGGTGCCATCCGGGAAGGTGGCTTCCACCTGCACTTCGTGAATCAGTTCTGGCACGCCGTCCATCACCTGCTCGGTGCTGAGCAGGGTTTTACCGTAGCTCATCAATTCGGCAACGGTTTTACCGTCACGGGCACCTTCGATAATTTCCATGGTGATGTAAGCCATGGCTTCGGGATAGTTGAGCTTCAGGCCGCGATTCAGTCGTCGCTCGGCCAGCAGCGCGGCAGTGAAGATCAGCAGCTTGTCTTTTTCTCTTGGCAGTAGTTCCATGCCGGACCTCTTTGATGGTGGTCTTGTTATTCAGGTTGGGACAGCCGTTCAGGTCGCCCAGATTCTCGGAGCGCAAGCCTGACGCCCAATCAGCAGCGGGCGAATTTCCTGCCAGCAGCGGGTAAACAATGCGCGAGCCTGGGCCGAACAATGACCAAGGTAACGAATGATCAGAAAATCACGATTAAGAGTAACACCTGTTAGATATGTTTTTCCAAATCCGTCCGTTTCCAGCAAGGCACGCAGCTGGCCGATCACTTCGTCACTCAGCAGCGTTTTGCTATCTGAGTCGTCATCCCTACCGTCTGGAGAGAAAGGCCCCGCCACCATCATGCCGCTAATGGGCATGGATTGCAGCCCGGTCATGGCACGGTAAATACCCTGATCGCCATGTACCAGCAATCGCTCCCGCAACGCCAGGCGGCCATGACGATAGAGATTGAGATTCTGGCTGAATGAACTGGTGGCGGTGAAGGGTTGGTTCGATGCGGGCAAGCCCAGGCAGGTCACTTCCCAGCCGATATAACGCGCCCCTTCTGCAAGGTAAACGTCGGTATCCAGCCGGGTATTGGCATCCGGGTAAATAATGCTTTCCAGCGGCAGCCATTCCAGCGTGGCCTGTGCGGCCAGCTCAAAACGGAGATTCTGTCGTTGTGGGGTTTTGTCGGCACGCGCCTTATAGGCTCGACCCGCACCGGGGGTGGTTAGCAGCGCTGCTGCAGCGTCACCCAGATTGACGGCAATGGCCAGCGTATCGCCCGACACCATACCACCCGGCGGATGCAGCAGATAAAGATGCGCCAGCTCTCGCCCTTCCGGGTAGAAAGGCTTTTGCACATACAAAGGCCCCTGGTGGACGTTGCTTTTCAACACCGAACCACGAGGGGTTCTGGTTATACCTAACGCCAGTGAGGCATTCCAGCGCGATGGCGTCACCCGTAAGGCGGGTGACGGCTCTTGTCCTGGCTCTTGTCCTGGCTCTTGTTGTGGTTCTTGTGATGGCTGTTCAACCGGCATATTCATGCCGCGTACTCCTTGATCTGACCTTCCGATAGCGGGGAAACTGCTTGCCATCATACTGCCAGATATTGCCGAATCAGTGCATCGTTCAAATTGGCCATCTTGTCACTGGCAACCACACGGCCTTTTTCCATCAAACGGAACTCCTTGCCGACCCGTCGGGCGAAGCCGAGTTTCTGTTCAACCAGAATCACCGTCAGACCTTCTTCCTCGTTCAGTTTGAGAATCACGTCGCCAATCTGCTTGACGATATTAGGCTGAATACCTTCGTTGGGTTCGTCCAGAATCAGTACATTGGGTTCGATCACCAGCGCCCGACCAATGGCCAGTTGCTGTTGCTGGCCACCGGACAAATCGCCGCCCCGACGATGCAGCATTTCTTTTAATACCGGGAACAGCTCGAATATTTTTGCCGGAATCTCGGCAGAATCATCATGACAACCAAGCATTTTCAGCCGTTGCTTGCGAATCGGCAGACCAATCCGCAAGTTCTCTTCAACCGTCAGCATCGGGAAAATGTCGCGTCCTTGAGGCACATAGCCGATACCCGCCACGGCACGGGCTTCGGCGTTCTTTTTATGCAACGGCTCGCCGTTAAGCAAAATCTCACCCGTGGAGATGGGCAACAGCCCCATCAGGCATTTCAGCAAGGTGGTTTTACCGACGCCATTACGACCCATGATGCAGGTACAGGAGCCTTTTTCGATAGTGAGGTCGAGTTCCCACAGAATCTGGGTGCCGCCATACAGCTGGTTAACCTTGTTGATGGCTATCATGCTTCTTCCCCCAGATACACTTCAATCACGTCACGGTTGTTCTGTACCTGATCCATGGTGCCTTCTGCCAGCACCGAGCCCTGGTGCAAGACGGTGACAGTACGGGCAATGCTGCGGACAAATTCCATATCGTGCTCCACCACGATGACCGTGTGCTCTCCCGCCAGCGAGGTCAGCAGCTCAGCGGTACGTTCGGTTTCCTGTGGCGTCATCCCGGCCACCGGCTCATCCACCAGCAACAACCTCGGCTGCGCCATCAATAACATACCGATTTCCAACCATTGCTTCTGCCCGTGAGACAAGGCTCCCGCCAGCATATAACGCTGGTCGGTCAGGCTGATGATTTCCAGCACTTCTTCAATACGGCCGATTTCGGTCGGGCTGAGGCGTGCAAACAGCGTCGGAATCACCCCCTTGTTGGACTTGAGCGACAATTCCAGGTTGTCGAACACACTATGGGCTTCGAATACCGTAGGCTTCTGGAATTTACGGCCAATGCCGAGTTCGGCAATTTCTGCTTCCGAGCGGTCGAGCAGATTGTAGTTACTGCCAAAATACACGGTGCCGGAATCCGGCTGGGTCTTGCCGGTAATCACATCCATCATGGTGGTTTTACCCGCACCATTAGCACCGATCAGGCAACGTAATTCGCCATCGTTCACATACAGATTGAGATTGTTGAGTGCCTTGAAGCCATCGAAGCTGAGGTTGACCCCTTCGACATACAGAATCACCTGCTGCGAGACATTGATTTCGGGCTTCTTCGGCATCAGGAATGGCCACACCTGATCTGGCCGGAACACATCGCGGGCCTGATCAGAGACTGTTTCAATCACACTCATGAGGACACCTCCCCGGTCGTAGTCGGTTTCGTCGGGGCAACCGGCCGGGTTGCAAAACGCTGTTGCAACTGGCCATAAATACCCATCAGGCCTTTGGGCAAATACAGAGTAACCAGCACAAACAGGGCACCCAGCGCGAACAGCCAGCCATCCGGCATGATCGCGGTGAAGCGGGTTTTGGCATAGTTCACCAACAGCGCGCCAATAACCGCACCAATCAAGGTGCCACGGCCACCCACCGCCACCCAGATCACCACTTCAATCGAATTGATGGGCGAGAACTCGCCCGGATTGATAATGCCCACCTGCGGTACATACAAGGCACCGGCAATGGCCGCTATCACAGCGGAATACACAAATAGCCAGACCTTGTACTGCTCGGTGCGGTAGCCGATAAAGCGGGCGCGGGCTTCGCCATCCCGAATCGCCACAATCACCTTGCCAAGCCGTGACTTCATAATCCAGTGACTGGTAATCAACGTCAGCGACAACATCAGTGCGGTGATCAAAAACAGCACCACTCGGGTGGTATCCGACTGCAAATCGAAGCCGAGAATATCCTTGAAATCGGTCAGACCATTATTGCCACCAAAACCCATTTCATTACGAAAGAACGACAGCAACAAGGCATAAGTGAGCGCCTGGGTCATGATCGACAGATACACCCCGGTTACCCGTGAGCGAAATGCCAGCCAGCCAAACACATAAGCGAGAATACCGGGTACCACCACCGCCATCAGCATGGCAAACCAGAACTGATCCATACCGAGCCAGAACCAGGGCAGTTCGTGCCAGTCGAGAAACACCATAAAATCGGGTAGCTCCGGGTTACCGTACACACCCCGGTCACCAATCTGACGCATCAGATACATCCCCATACCGTAACCACCCAGCGCAAAAAACGCACCGTGGCCAAGGCTGAGAATGCCGCAATAACCCCAGATCACATCCACCGCCAGTGCCAGCATGGCGTAACTGAGATACTTGCCCAGCAAGGTAATGGTGTAGGTACTGACATGTAATGCCGAGGTTTCCGGGATCAGCAGATTAGCGACCGATGCCAGTACCGTCACCACCAACAGCAGGATAACAAAGGGGGCAACACGGCCACCAGGCTGACCCTTGCTTTTCAGCAAGGTCTGAAATACAGCAGCAAGTGCATTCATTCTGCCGCTCTCCCTTTTTGAGGAAACAGCCCTTTCGGACGTTTCTGGATAAACAGAATGATAAATACCAGCACCAGAATACTGGCCAGCACAGCACCGGTCACCGGCTCCAGGAACTTGTTGGCAATACCGAGCGAGAAAGCCGCCACCAGCGTACCGAGCAAATTACCGACGCCGCCGAACACCACCACCATAAACGAATCGATGATATAAGCCTGGCCGAGGTTGGGGCCAACGTTGGTGAGCTGACTTAGCGCCACCCCGGCGATACCGGCGATACCGGAGCCAAGACCAAAGGTCATGGCATCCACGCGGTCAGAACGCACCCCCATGGCACGGGCCATGGAACGATTTTGCGAGACCGCCCGCACGTTCAGGCCCAGATTGGTTTTTTTCAGGATCAGTTGCAGGGCAAAAAACACCAGCAAGGCAAAGGCGAGGATGTACAGACGGTTCAGAGTCAGCGACAGTACCGGGTTGATCTCCACCGAGCCGCTCATCCACTCTGGCGAAGCTACCTGACGATTCAGCGGTGAAAACACGCTACGCACCAGCTGCTGCAGGATCAGACTGATACCAAAAGTCGCCAGCAAGGTTTCCAGCGGACGACCATGCAGGTGACGGATCACCAGTCGTTCAATCAGTACTCCCATCAACCCCGATACGATAAAGGCAGCCGGAATTGCGACCCACAATGAATAATCGATCAGATTCGGCATAATCAGCTGAACCACATAGGTGGTATAAGCCCCCAGCATGATCATTTCGCCGTGGGCCATATTGATCACCCCCATCACCCCAAACGTAATCGCCAGACCAATCGCCGCCAGCAGCAATACCGAGCCAAGGCTGAGGCCAAAAAACAACTGATCAATAAAACCGTAGAACTCGACCCGTTCCTGAATGCGGTTTAATGCCTTGGCGGCGGCCTGGCTGACCACCGCATTATAATCGCTGTGATCCGTTTCCATATTGGCAAAGCGGCGCAAGACGTTGCGGGCGTCATCTTCCAGACTGCCACCAATAGCTTCGATGGCCGCCAGCTGATCGCTTTGTTGCGTTGAAGTATCCAGCTGATACATGGCCAGGGCCAGATCCATAATATCCTGTACTGCCGACACGGTTTCTTCATCACGTGCCGACTGAATAGTAACCATGGTATCGGCATCCAGCTCCGACAGCAGGTTCTTCACCGCTTCCTCTCGTACCGCTGCGTCATTAGACGACAGGCGAATGCGGGCAATCACACCATTCAGATGATTCCGCAGGCGGTTATTAACCCGGATCTTTTTAACATCACGCGAGACCAGCCCGTTGATCAGTTCACCCGTCAACGGGTTCTGGTATTCCGTGTCGCCATTGGTCTCGAACTTGCCGACCACCTGGCGGGTATCTTTAATATAATAGAGATCCCCGGCGAGCATGATTTTAAACAGCGGTAACATGGCTTCACCGCCAGTCTCACGCAGTTGCTCCAGCACGGGAATGGCCTGGGCCAGGGATGCTTCAGTCAGTTGCTGCAGCAAGGACTCAACCGTCACTGCAGGCTCCATATTCTCTGGCTCGGCAACAGCCGCTGCCATCGTTATCTCCGCCACATCGTCGGCCGCCGCCAGCATCGCGTCGTCCAGTTCGGCACACACAGGCCCGGCCAGCACACCCAACAGGCAGCAGCAGGTAATTAACAGGTTTCTCACAATGAGGCTCCGCTTCTGATGATCAGGAAAACCAACAGACATCCTGAATACATCAAAATCAGAATGTCTGCGGGCGGAATCAGGTATTCAGATGCCCCGCCAGAAGCGGCAGGGCCTTGGGGTCAACCCGGCATCGGCTTAATACGTCTGGCCAGAGCAGGTCTTGGTTTTGGTGTTGTAGTTACCGCACTTGATTGGAGCAGTCCAGTCAGCGATCAGATCCTTGGAACCTGGCAGGAAGTCAGACCAGGCATCACCCGCGACCAGACCTTCCGTTTCCCAAACCACTTCAAACTGGCCATCGTCCTGAATTTCGCCAATCAGTACTGGCTTGCTCAGGTGATGGTTCTTGTTCATAACCGCCATACCGCCGGTCAGGTTAGGCGCTTGCTGGCCAATCATGGCTTGCTCAACCTTGTTCACGTCGGTCGTACCGGCTTTAGTAACCGCCTGAGTCCACATCTGGAAACCGATATAAGTTGCTTCCATCGGGTCGTTGGTTACGCGCTTATCGTTACCCGTGAATTTCTTCCAGCTCTTGATGAAGGCTTCGTTTTCAGGCGTATCCACGCTTTCGAAGTAGTTCCAGGCAGCCAGGTGACCGACCAGAGGCTTGGTATCGATACCGGACAATTCTTCTTCACCGACAGAGAAAGCAACCACTGGAATGTCTTCTGCAGAAATACCCTGGTTACCCAATTCCTTGTAGAACGGCACGTTGGCATCACCGTTGATGGTAGAAACAACAGCAGTCTTCTTGCCCTTGCTACCGAACTTCTTGATGTCAGAAACAATCGACTGCCAGTCAGAATGACCGAACGGCGTGTAGTTAATCATGATGTCAGATTCTTTGACGCCCTTGGCTTTCAGGTAAGCTTCCAGAATCTTGTTAGTGGTACGTGGGTAAACGTAGTCGGTACCCGCCAGAACCCAGCGTTTAACGCCCAGATCATTCATCAGATAATCAACCGCAGGAATCGCTTGCTGGTTAGGCGCAGCGCCAGTGTAAAACACGTTCTTGGAAGACTCTTCCCCTTCGTACTGAACCGGATAGAACATCAGACCGTTCAGTTCTTCAATCACCGGCAATACGGATTTACGGGAAACAGACGTCCAGCAACCAAAGATCACATCAACGTCGTCCTTGGTCAGCAGTTCACGGGTTTTCTCAGCAAACAAAGGCCAGTTAGACGCAGGGTCAACCACCACTGCTTCCAGCTTCTTGCCCAGCAGACCGCCTTTCTTGTTTTGCTCTTCCACCATCATCAGAACCGTGTCTTTCAGAGTGGTTTCTGAAATCGCCATGGTGCCAGACAACGAATGCAACACACCCACCTTGATGGTGTCAGCCGCAATCGCACTGTAACTTGCCATGGTAGCGCCAACCGCCAGAGCGACGCCGGTAACCAGCTTTTTGAATGTCATACCGAAGCTTCCTTTAATCTACTTTTATTGGCCTGGTGACGCCCGCTGACGGGCCCCCCCTCTTCTGTAATCTGCCAGTCGATTATTCGGAAAAGCCCCACTTCAAGGTATGGGGTAATTAACACACAGGTATACGTCATTTGACGTATAGCCGTAGGGATCGGCACCGTCCGTATCCATGGAGCAACATTCGCCGCCATTTCGATTTCGTAGGGCCCGCCTCCGTGCGTGGCCATTGTCGGCGTCCGTCCGTATCCACGGTGCAACATTCACCGCCATTCCATTGACAATATTGCGGCATTCCCCTTTTCAAATTTCACATCTGTGATTAAATTTGCCAAACATCTATCTAATGGAAGCGATGATGTCTGATCTGCCGTCACGTAAACGCATGCGCCTGCCACACCACGATTATTCCTCTGCTGGTGACTATTTCATCACGATTTGCAGCCAAAACCGTTTGGCGTTATTCGCCAACACCTATGGTAATTCCATCAGAATAAATCCGGCAGGTCGGATGCTTGCGGCCTGCTGGAGCAATATTCCAGAATATTTTGACGGGGTTACAAGCCAGGATTTTGTGGTTATGCCCAATCATATTCACGGCATTTTGACCCTGTCAGAGCAATGCCCGCATCAACTTTGGGATATTGTCAGACGTTATAAAACCTTCACTACCCGACAATACATCACCGGTGTCCGACATCACGGCTGGGCCACCTTCCCTGGCCGGTTATGGCAATCAAGGTTTTGGGATCACGTGATACGAGATGAAGACGATCGTTTACGTATTCGGGAATACATTCAGAACAACCCCGCCAAATGGCTTGAAGATACTCTGTATGTCCCGTAGGCCCGGCTGCGACGTTTCGGACAGCCACGGAGGGCGTCCCTACGATGGGCTGCGGTGCAACATTCATCGCCATTGCGATTCTGTAGGGCCCGCCTCCGTGCGTGGCCATTGTCGGCGTCCGTCCGTATCCACGGTGCAACATTCATCGCCATTGCGATTCTGTAGGGCCCACCTCCGTGCGTGGCCATTGTCGGCGTCCGTCCGTATCCACGGTGCAACATTCATCGCCATTGCGATTCCGTAGAGCCCGCCTCCGTGCGTGGCCATTGTCGGCGTCCGTCCGTATCCACGGTGCAACATTCATCGCCATTGCGATTCCGTACGGCCCGCCTCCGTGCGTGGCCATTGTCGGCGTCCGTCCGTATCCACGGTGCAACATTCATCGCCATTGCGATTCTGTAGGGCCCGCCTCCGTGCGTGGCCATTGTCGGCGTCCCTACGATGGGCTGCGGTGCAATTTCATCGCCAGTGCGTTCTGTAGGGCCCACCTCCGTGCGTGGCCATTGTCGGCGTCCGTCCGTATCCACGGTGCAACATTCATCGCCATTATGATTCTGTAGAGCCCGCCTCCGTGCGTGGCCGTAAGGCTTGTCCGTGTCGCGGTCGTTGTCTCGTCAGGATTCTGCAGCCAGTAACCGCAACGCGACGCCTGCGGCGGCAGTGCGGTTTTCAACGCCGAGTTTGGTGAAAATCTGTTCGAGGTGTTTATTGACGGTGCGCGGGCTCATGTTGAGGATTTCGGCGGCTTCGCGGTTGGCTTTGCCGTTGGCGATCCAGTACAACACTTCGGATTCCCGTTCGGTGAGGTTGAGGTGTTCCCGCAGCATGGTGGCACCGGTCGGACGCTGGCCGTCGACCAGCTTCAGCAGCATTTCGCCATTGCTCTGTTCGTTGATCAGTTTCACTGCCAGCGGATAGCCGAGGTCGTTCAGCCGGAGGCTGTTTCCGGATTCGGGGTGATGTTCCAGCCAGCGCGCAATCTGTGGTGCCAGCAGGGATTTCTGACTGCGGTCATCGACTCTGGCGCGCGCCAGCAAGGCGTAGGTTTGTGGTGTCGCCCAGCGTAATTCTCCTTGAGTCGATACTGTCATCAGATGCTGGCCAGTGCTGTCGAGGGCCGACTGGGCGCTACTGGTGAGCCGGGCGTTGGTCAGGTGTACCCGCATACGGGCCAGTAACTCATCGGGGTTGATCGGTTTGGTGAGGTAATCGACGCCACCGGCTTCAAGCCCACGGACGATGTCGCTGGTGTCGGTGAGACCAGTCATGAAGATCACTGGAATGGAGGCCAGTTCCGGGTCGGTTTTGAGTAAACGGCAAGCTTCAAAGCCGTCCATATTGGGCATGATGGCGTCCATCAGGATCATGTCGGGCTTCATTTTGCGGGCGATGGTCAGTGCCTGTCGACCTTCGAGGGCGACCAGTACGTCGATACCGGCCCCTTCCAGCGCATCATTAATCAGGCTGAGGGAGTCGGGAGAGTCATCCACCACCAGAACCATGTCCGACGGAATGTTCACGCCTGGTGTTGTGTTGCTGGTTGGATTCATCAGGTTGTACCTCCCCGATCGGTCTCGGCCAACGCCGTTTTCAGCAGTTCTGCCAGCTCTTGCAGCTGAAATCCGCCTGCCAATTGTTGCAAATACTCCAGCTGACGAGTGGTCATGGCTGAAGAGGTTTTCAGAATTTCCAGTGCCTGGACAACGCCCTTGCGATAGCCCATTTCGGCATACGCTTGCAGTTCCAGCAGTTGCGGATGGGGTTGTAGCACACCAAACGCGGCAGTGTTACTGATGCGTGGTGCCTGGCGTTCCGCAGTCGTGGTCGACAGCGTTGACAATGCTCCTGTCCTATCGCTGTCGGGATCCCCGCTCTGCCAGGTCCAGTGCAGTTCCAGCACGGTGCCGATGGTATTGAGCAGGCGACTGTTACTCACAGGCTTGACCAGGTAATCGTTATAGATAGCCCGGTCGAATTCGCTGCGATCCCCTTCCTGGGCATCGGCGGAGAGCATGACGATCGGTACGGATATGCCTCGGGTACGCAACCGGTGGGCGACTTCAAGGCCAGTAATACCCGGCATGGACACATCCATCAGGAACAGATCCGGTACCCGCTCACCAGCCTGTTCCAGTTCGTCCATCATGGTCAGGCAGTGCTCGCCATCGTGGGCTTCCAGCGTTAAGAATCCGAGCGGCACCAGCAAATCAGCCAACAAACCCCGTAGTACTGGATCGTCATCCACCAGAAACACCGTGCGCTGAAAACCTTCGTAACCAATGATACGTTTGTTCTCCAGCAACTCCGCGTGCTGACGTTGTTGGTCGGACTGAAGATTAACCCAGGGCAGCATCAGCGCGATAGTAAAGCAGCTGCCCTGACCCGGCGTACTGTCTACCTTGAGGTCCCCTCCCATGATCTCAGTGAGCAGTTTGACGATGGTCAGCCCCAACCCGGTGCCGGGCAAATTGGCTGTGGCGCGATTCCGTACCCGTTCAAAGGGATCAAAAATACGTTTGAGGGATTCAGCATCGATCCCAGGTCCGGTATCACGAATGCGAAATTCCGCCACCTGATTGCGATAGCGAATATCAAAGTCGACCTGGCCGCTGACGGTATATTTGACGGCGTTGGATAACAGATTGATCAGAATCTGCCGCAGACGTTTTTCATCCGTCATGGTCCATTGTGGCAAGGTGCCCTGCACACTGGAGTGAAAACGAACCCCCTTCTGCTCGGCCTGCATGGCAAACATGGCATTCAGCTGCGCTATCAACACCGGCAGCTCCACCCGCGAGCGATACAGATCCAGCTTGCCTGCTTCAATGCGGGAAATATCCAGCAAGCCGTCAATCAGGTCAGTGAGGTACTGGCCACTACGCTGGATAATCGCCAGGCCATTCTTGTGGCCAGCAGGGGTATCGCCCTTGTTGGCCAGCAGTTGGGCATAGCCAATCACCGATTGCAGTGGCGTGCGTAATTCATGGCTGATACCGGTCAGATAGCGGCTTTTGGCGGCATTAGCCGACTCCGCCAGCTCCTTCGCCTGCTGCAAAGCCTGGTCGGTTTCCTGGTGCGCTTCAATCTCGGCGGTGAGTTTGCGAGTCTGGCGGTTGGATTCCTTTTGCGCCACCAGCCGACTTTCATGGGCCAATAAAAACAGCCAGGCGAGTACCCCGGAGGCAATCATCAGGGTAAAAAACAGTGTCCACATGGTTTGTTGCAACAGCTCAGTCTCTGTCGCCGTTACTGGTGCCATCTGTCGATACACCACCGCCAGCAGCACCGCAATCAGCAGATTCACAATCAATAACAGACTGACAAAGTGACCCAGCCGGGAATTCACCACCCGTACGATGCGGGGCGGCACAAACTTGGAAAGGAAATAGGCCAGCTGGCGGGAGACATGAGCGTGCGGCTTGCAGCTGTCCATACAACGCACATCCAGCGTGCAGCAGAGCGAACAGATAGGCAAATCGTAGGCCGGACAAAAACTCATATCTTCCTGCTCAAAATGGTTTTCGCAAACACCACACTGAATGGTTTGCACATGGCGATGGCGCACGTCCTCCGGCAAGCGCGACAAATCGGTCGGCGCAATATCGGTCACCAACAGATCCAGCTCCGGAGAGGTACGGGCAATGTAGTAACGACCACCGGTGAACCAGGCAATCAGTGGCACCATAACAAAGCAGATCCCCAAGCTGACAAAGTGACTCAGTGTGGCCGTGACTTCACCAAACATGCCCAGATAACTGAGCACACCACCCGTGGTTGCCAGCAACATGGAGCCAGTACCCACCGGGTTGATGTCGTACAAATGGGCGCGTTTGAACTCTACGATATCCGGACTCAGGCCCAGCGGCTTGTTGATCAGCAAATCCGCCGCCAACGATCCCAGCCAGCTGACAGCCACAATCGCGAACACCCCCAGCACTGCTTCCAACGCCTGATAGATACCCAGCTCCATCAACAGCAGCGCAATCGTGACGTTAAATACCAGCCACACCACCCGGCCGGGGTGAGAGTGAGTCAGCCGCGAGAAAAAATTCGACCAGGCGATCGATCCGGCATACGCATTGGTGACGTTTATTTTCATCTGCGACACAATCACCATGGTTGCCGCCAGCAACAACGCCAGCCCGTCGGAATGGGTCAGATAAAAAAACACCCGCTGATACATATGGGTCGGGTCGGTCGCCAATTCGTAGGCAACCCCCTGGGTAATGGCCAGATAAGCCAGAAACGACCCCAGCAACATCTTGATAATGCCGATAAACACCCAACCCGGCCCCGCCAGAATCAGCCAGAACCACCAGCGGCGAGCATTTTGTGGGGTTTTGGGCGGCATAAACCGCAGGTAATCCACCTGTTCGCCAATCTGTGGTACCAGCGCAAAAAACACCGATGCAGCAGCACCAAACAACAAAATATTAAAACTGCCTGCTCCTCCACCCGGAACGGCAGCGTCGTTGCCCGATCCAGGTACAGCAACGTCTGGTAACTGATCGACCGCCAGACCGTGAAACTGCGTCCAGGCCGCGAGTTGGCCAGATTCATTCACAATCACCACGGCCAACGCCAGGCACTGCAACAACACCCAGATAAACTGCGTGCCCGCCTGAAAACGACTGATCGCAGAAATACCGTGCATCACAATTGGAATTACCGCCGCTGCACATAAAAAATAGCCGATCGCCAGCGGCACCCCGAGTAACGCCTGCAAGGCGCTGGCGAGAATCACTGCTTCAATCGCAAAAAAGATAAAAGTGAACGAGGCATAAATCAGCGACGTCACCGTCGAGCCCAGATAACCAAATCCGGCACCGCGTGTCAGCAAGTCGATATCCAGACCGTGCTTGGCGGCATAATAGGTAATCGGTACGCCGGTGATAAAAAACAGCAGACACACCACCAGCATGGCATACACGGTATTGGTAAAGCCGTAGTTCAGCGTCACCGCCGCCGCCAGCCCTTCCAGTGCCAGAAATGCCGTTGCTCCCAACGCCGTTTGTGCCACCCGTTCGATCGACATACGCCGACCGCTGCGAGCGGTAAAGCGCAGGGCAAAGTCTTCCAGCGTCTGATCCGCCACCCAGCGATTATAATGGCGGCGAACTTTGAAAATCTTTTGCGAGGCAGGCATAAGTAAGCAGTCGATATACAAACGGTCAGCGCGCAGCATACCCAAACCGCCGCCAGAAGACTGCAATTGCGCACCGCCACCACCGCATACAACCGACGCACTGGCCAAATACCAGTCCGTCATCGGCCAAGCGGTGCCCCAAATAACCTGCGATAGATCAGTGAGTCTGCACAGTAGGCTGATATAGTCCGTTGGTTTATTTTACGAGATCAAGGCAACCGACATGAGCCCAACCTCAAATACTCCCGCGTATGGACAAGGCGACGCCACTTATCAGGCCGCCGGTGGTCTGGAAGGTATCACCGCATTGGTCGACCGTTTTTATCAACGGATGGACACTCTGCCAGAAGCCAGAATCCTGCGTGCCATGCACTCAGACGATCTGACCTCATCGCGGCAAAAACTCACCTGGTTTCTGTCTGGCTGGACTGGCGGCCCGAAGCTGTATGCCGAGCACGTGGGTGCCATCAGTATTCCTGTCGCTCACGCCCACCTGCCAGCCGATGAAAGCAGCGTTCAAGCCTGGCTGACCTGCATGGATCTGGCGTTACAGGATCTGAACTACCCGGATGATTTTCGCCACTACATGATCCAGCAGCTGTCACGACCGGCCGAAAGTATTCGACTGATGTGTAAATTCCACGCCGATAAAAACGCCAATGGTTCGTAGGGACGCCCTCTGTGGCTGTCCGCAACGATGCTAAGCCGGAGCAGCAGCCACGCACTGAGGCGGGCCTACGGAATCGCAATGGCGCGGTCGATATCAGACCGACAGCGTTGACAACTGCTCTTTCAGGGAGCGAATTTCCCTGAAGCGGGCAAGCGCCGTCGGAAACATACCACTATCGTAAAACGCCAAAGTCGGCAGACTTTCCGGGCTGATGCCGTGCGCAGCGGCAAAGTGCTGAATCAAACCAGCGGTGTCGCTGAGATACTGACCCGGAGACAATTCGACGGTTGGAAAGGAGGCCACCTCGCCAGTCAGTTGCTGAAGCTCAGACCGACGAGCATTCAGCTGATCTTCATCATCCGCATCGACCCGAACCACTTCGACCTGATCCAGCAAACCGGCTTCCGTGATAAACAGCAAAAACCGAAAGCAAAACGGGCAGGAACTCTTCAACCAGGCTTTGGCTTTAAACTCGTTGGTCATCGTGATCTCCGGGATTCAAATTGGAAAAAGTGCGCCATCCTGCCAGTTTCCAGCCGCTGTTGTCCAATACCCGCACCTCCTGTCAGCTTGTCAGCCAAGACTCAACACTGGCCCGATCCGGGATTGAACCAGAATGCACCAGCTGTTCATCCACCACCACCGCCGGAGTACTCATCACCCCGTAACCCATAATGGTCTCGGGACTAGTGACCTTATTCAACTCAATCGTTACCCCTTGTTCGGCGGCAATTTTCTGTATCAAATCAGCGGTTTTCTGGCACTTGGTACAACCACTGCCGAGCACATTAAACACTTTCATATCAGTCACCTTTTACGTAAAAAAAGACACAGAACGGCATTCATATAACTCTCATCAAACCACTGTCTTCAAACCACTATCTTCAGACCAACAGTAAGGCCACCGCATTTAACACCCAACCCACCAGCGTGAATGCCACCAGCAACAATGCAAATACCGTCGCCAGCAATTTCCACTGCATCACCTGTTTCAACAAGATAAATTCAGGAAAACTGGCCGCAACCGTACTCATACAAAACGCCATCGTCGTGCCCAGTGGCAGCCCCTTCAGAAACAGACTTTCCATCACCGGGATAACCCCGGTCGCGTTGGAATACAATGGCACGCCAACCAATACCGCAGCGGGTACCGACCACCATTGCCCTTGTCCCAAGGTGTTTTGCAGCCAACCTGCCGGAATAAACCCATGCAGCGCCGCCCCAAGGCCAACACCGATAAATACCCACTTCCAGACCCGTGAGACAATGTCGGTCAGCTCAGCCAGAGCAAATACATGACGCTGCCTGAACGACAATTGACTGGCTGTTACTGCGCCCGCATCTGTCTGGGCGCTGGCATTCAGATAAGCCTTGAGCGCAAACGGCTGCAACCAGCGCTCGGCATGAATCGCATCCAGGAACATCCCGCCCAATACCCCCACCAACATGCCTACCAGCACATAGATGGCGGTAATCTCCCACCCTACCAAACTCAGCAATAACAACACTGCCACCTCGTTGATTAACGGCGAGGTCAGCAAAAACGCCATGGTGATGCCTACCGGAATACCGGCCGAGGTAAACCCCAGAAAAATCGGAATACTGGAACAGGAACAAAACGGCGTAATGGCACCGAAGACACTTCCCAGCAGATAGCCCACGCCCCGGTTGGTACTGGCCAGATAACGGCGTACCCGCTCCACATTCAGCGAGGCGCGAATAAACGACACACAATAAATCATCACCACCAGCAAAAAGAAAATCTTGCTGGTGTCTTCAATAAAGAAATGCAGCGACTGCCCAAGTCGCGAGTCAGGATCCAGCGCCAACAGCGAATACGTCAGCCAGGAAGCAAAATCGGTAAACCACGACAGCATGACAAAGTACCCTCTGAACAGATCAAGCTGATTTCTTTTTACACCCGTTCTGCAATGCCAACTTGATCCAGATTAATAACCGAATGGTTATAAAAAATGCGCTGAACATACACACTATTCAGCAGCGGTGATTCTTACGCGGAACCTGGGAAGGCGGGCCGCCCGTCAAGCCGACCAATAAAACATGCCAGACTTTTTATTCAGAATGGTCGCCACATAATGGGCATCACACGGCTTGCCTGCCAGCCCGTAACACACATGCAAGGGTAACAAGTGCTCTTCGCGAGGATGACAGAAACGAGCGGCTGGAGCCTGCTCCCATGCCACAAAACGGCGACTGCGCTCCCCTTCATCCAGCGCCTGGCTGGAACAGGTTTCCAGTAACCAGTCTTCAAATGACTGGTTACGTGCTCGCATCTCGGCTGAATCCGGCGCAAAAAACGCCCGCATATTATGGAATGAAAAACCGGAACCCAGCACCAGCAGATTGTCATAATCAAGTGCCTGCAAAGCCTGGCCAATCGCCAGATGATCCGCTGCATCCAGGTTATGTTTCAGCGACAGCTGCACACACGGAATATCCGCCTGCGGATACATCAACATCAATGGCACAAACAGGCCATGATCAAAGCCGCGCTGAGTATCCAGCCGACTCGGAATGCCAGCAGATTCTAACGACTGATAGACTCTATTCGCCAGCTCCGGCTCGCCGCCGCAAGGGTACTGCAACTGATAGGATTCTGGCGGAAAACCATAATAGTCATAAATCAGCGCCGGATCGGCTCCGGCAGTAATCGTCGGTACTTGCTCTTCCCAATGGGCGCTGATTACCAGAATCGCCGCAGGCTTCTTTAATGTGGCGGTAATTTCCTGTAACCGTTGCACCATCTCACGGTGGCCAGGATCGCCTAGCAACGGCATCGGACCACCACCATGGGAAATAAACAAAATATCTTTGTGGCTCATACTCGGGTTCTCACGTTAACCGGCAGTCAATTAACCGGCAGTAATAGGAGGTGCAGGGCTCTGAGTGCAATACGCGGCTCAATACCCTGACCTGGCTTCAGACAGTCACCGGCTCCAGACGGTTAACACGACCGCCCTTGAGCGCTTGATGCAACCACTGATCCAGCGCCAGGCTTCCGCCTCCCTGAACCGTCAGCGCCGCCGTCACCGCCAATAAGCTTAACGCGTATTCATAGCCGTTATTGCTCAGAAACAAACCATGACTGATATGAGTGCTGAAGATCGCCACCAGCATGGTCAATGCAATGACCAGCGCCGCCGGACGAGTCAGTAGCCCCAACACCAGCGCCAGACCTCCAAAAAACTCCGCACTACCGGCCAGCAACGCCATCAGATAACCGGGTTCCAGGCCAATACTGGCCATCCACTGACCAGTACCTTCCAGGCCGTAGCCACCCCACCAGCCGAACAGTTTTTGAGAACCGTGGGCGGCTAATACCAGGCCGACGGGTACACGCAGAATCAGCGCAGCCAAACCCGCATCAGAAGCCAACAAGGTCGTGATCAATTTATTACTCATGGTGAATCCTCACAGAAATAGTTAAGTGCCCGCGCCATTACGTCAGGCGATAAGCACACTTTACTCTTGCGATTCATAAACACTAAGATGGCAGCCATTGCTTAATTAGCAACGATATGTTGATAACCAACCCCTCATACTCTTAAACAGGAAGCCGCTATGGATCGTATCAGCGCCATGCGCGCCTTTATCACCGTGGTTGATGAAGGCGCGTTTGCCCGTGCAGCTGAACGGCTGGATACCTCTCCCCAGCTGATCAGTAAATACGTCTCACAGCTGGAACAACACCTGGGCGTTCGGCTGTTGAACCGCACCACCCGCAAAGTTCACCTGACCGAAGCCGGTAGCCGCTATTACCAGCGTGCCAGCCAGCTGCTGGATGACCTTGACGACATGGAAAGCCAATTGGGCGATATGCAAGGCCAAGCCCAGGGGCTACTGAGAATCAGTGCGCCGGTCTCGTTTGCCACCCAGCATCTGGCGGCGTTGCTGTGCGATTTTCAAAAAGCGCATCCCGCTGTCGGCATCGACGTCCAACTGAATGACCGCAAGGTTGATATTGTTGAGGAAGGTTTCGACGTCGCCCTGCGCATCGGCCATTTAAAAAGCTCGTCACTGATTGCCCGCAAAATTGCCCCGGTGCGCTTGCTAATGTGCGCCTCGCCGCAATACCTCGCGCAACACGGCACTCCCACCAGCCCCGACGACCTGCAACAGCATCGCTATCTGCACTACAGTTATATGAAAAGCGACAGCAGCCTGAACATCCATCAGCGGCTGAAAGATGCCGGGCGTGAACAGCAGTGGAATATCATCAGCAACAACGGCGACATACTGATAAAAGCCGCCATTGAAGGCGCGGGTATTACCATTCAGCCGAGTTTTATTTCCGGGGCCGACATTGCGGCAGGCCGACTGCACGTCATCCTGCCAGAGTACGAACCGGAACCCATGGGGCTATATGCGGTGTATGCCCATCGCCAGCTATTGGCCAGCAAGGTACGCTGCTTTATCGACTTTATGGAAGGCTACTTTGGCTCGCCACCCTATTGGGACAAAGGGTTAGAGATTGGGACAAAGGGTTAGAGTCGGCTACGATCCGGTATTAACAAAACGTCTGCTCCAGCTCGAATTGAATAAACGTCATGTCGAGCGCAGCCATTTATCGATATGCCCTCAAGCAAATACCGACCAGCCGGTCTGCTGCACCAGCTTCTCCAACGCCTCAGTGCCCAATTTACTGTTGCCCACCTCATCCAGCCCCGGCGACCAAACCGCAATCGAGGCATGCCCCGGCGCCACCGCCAGAATACCGCCGCCGACGCCACTCTTGCCCGGCAAGCCCACCCGATAGGCAAACTCACCGGAGCCATCGTAATGGCCGCACATCATCATCAGCGAATTGATTCGGCGCGCTCGACGGGCAGACACTACCCGCGTCCCGGTGACCGGGTTTTCGCCATCCCCCGCCAAAAACAACCCGGCTTTGGCCAACTGCTGGCAAGTCATGGCAATTGAACAGTGGTGAAAATAGGTACCCAGCACATAATCGACCGGATTATTCATACGGCCGAACGACGCCATAAAATGTGCCAGCGAAGCGTTACGATCGCCGGTTTTCAACTCGGATTCCGCCACGTTATGGTCGATACAAATACTCTCATCGTCAGCAATAAAGCGCACAAACTGCAGAATTTCTGCCAACGTCTCTTTCGGCTGATGCCCCACCATAATGGCATCGGCAATCGCAATCGCACCGGCATTAATAAACGGGTTTCTTGGTTTGCCGTTTTCATGCTCCAGCTGCACGATAGAATTAAACGGATCTCCCGACGGCTCTCGTCCTACCCGCGCCCAGACGCCATCACCCAACTTGCCCAGTGCAATGGTCAGCGTAAACACCTTGGAAATACTCTGGATAGAAAACAGCTGCTGATGATCCCCGGCACTGAACACCCGGCCATCCGCCAGCGCCACAGAAATAGCAAACTGGTTCGGGTCGATACACGCCAGCTGCGGAATATAATCGGCCACCTTGCCACGGTCGTTGCTTACACCAATCGTCGCAACGATCTCATCCAAAATAGCTTGCACAACAAAACTCCACCGAAGAATATGGCCATCGATTGTAGTCAGTCGGCCGTCAGGATGCTTCTTTTTCTATTCAAGGAGCCATTCGACGGGCTTGCCAGAACTTGCCTCGCCAGTAGGCGCTATCCAGCCTGGAAATAATCACCCCTTCACTGCTGGACGCATGCAGGAACTTGCCCTTTTCAAGATAAATACCCACATGACGAACCTTGTCAGCCGTCTTGAAAAACACCAGGTCACCGGCCTGTAATTCACCCATCGCGACCGGCTCACCAAACTGTGACTGCAACAAAGTGGTACGGGGAACCCAGCTATCCAGCTGATCGCGATAGGTCACATTCACAAACCCTGAACAGTCCACTCCATTTCTGGTGGTACCACCATACAAATAGCCAGTGCCACGCCAATCGTCATACTGCTGATACAAGTGCTTGAGCCAGTCACTGCGACGGACAGCCGCTGCAGAATCAGCCGATTCTAACGCACGATCCGGGGTAGCGAATCCAGATTCAACCGAAGTCATACTGCTGCAACCACTCAACAGTACCGTGGCGAGATACAACCAGCTCAACATCGGATACACCCGCGAAGACATACACACTCCTGCTATAGTGACAAAATTGACAATACAGGCCACACTCTGGCGCCAGCTTAGAGCAACAAGCTCAGCGAATAGCATGCCTGCGGTATAAAAGCGTGATAGTCTCAGAGTATCGCTGGTTGTCCAGTTGTAGAGCAATTAACAACACTGGCCAGGCATGATTCCAATACACAGATCCAGTCCTGAATTCAGGCAGACAGAGCAGCACCGCTTGTCAGATCGGGACCAGAACAGCAGCAGCGTACATCTGCCCTGTATAAACGGCCAACCGGGAAGCCGAGATGAACCTTAAGCCACGTTTTCTGCTTCTCACTGCACTACTGATGCTGTTATCCGGCCTGGCTATCTGGTTGTTCAGCCAAAAAATTGTCCTGAACGTACTGCAAGAATCCGCCCTGCGTCAGTTCGAAACCCAGGTCAAACTGGAAAAAGAACGCTCACTTCAGCCCATCATCCGTGAAGTGGCACTGGCCCGTCAGCTGGCTGATTCACAAATTTTGCGCAGCTGGGCAAAAGACGAAAACAACGAAGAGAAAAAGCAGACGGCGCTGGCAGAGCTGGAGTCCTATCGCAACAACTTCTCTGACCACAGCTACTTTGTCGCCCTGCCCGGTTCCGGTAACTACTACCACAACAATGCCAGCAACGAATTTGCCAACGACCAATATCGCTATACCCTGCGTTCCGATAACCCCAATGACCGCTGGTTCTACAGCATCATCGAGCAAAACCGTGACATTCACCTGAACGTTAACCCGGACATTCCACTCAAGGTCACCAAACTCTGGATCGATGTTTTACTGCGTGATGGCGACCAGATTCTCGGTGTTGTTGGCACCGGCCTCGACCTGACCACCTTTATTCAACAGTTCACCACCACCCCGGAACCGGGTATCAACAACCTGTTTTTCGACCACGAAGGGGCCATTCAGGTATCGGAAGACATCTCCCAGATCGACTTTGCCAGCATCACCAAGGATGCCAGTGAACACAAAACCATCTGGCAGCAGCTCGACAACGAAGCCCAACGGGCCGAGCTGGAGCACATACTGCAAACCGCCCGTTCAAGGCCCGATCAAGTCGTCAGTATCCATGTCGAAAGAAATGGCAGCGATCAGCTGGCAGGGGTGGTCTACTTGCCAGAAGTAGACTGGTTTGTAATGACCTTGCTGGATCTGAACATTCTACTCCCCCTCAGCACCTTTAATGAGCTGTTCCTATTGGCGGGCGTCAGCATCTTCATCGCCCTGCTACTGTTTAATCTGGCACTCAATCGCTACGTACTGAAGCCACTGCGCCAACTGGAAAACGGGATCGAACAGCTGCGCGACGGCCAACCAGTAAACAACGTGATCCCGCAACATATTCATGGCGACATTGGCCGCATCATGAGTCATTTCAGCAGCATGGCGAGTGAAGTATTAAAATCACGTGAACGGCTGGAAATCAGAGTCCGGCAGCGTACCGAAGAACTGGAACAACTGACCTATGCCGACCCCGTCACCGGACTGCTCAACCGCCGTGGCATGATGGAACAACTGCAGCAACAAATGAAACAGCTGCCACAGAATTCGGGGGGATTTGGCATCCTCTGGCTCGATCTCGATCGATTCAAAAACATTAACGACCAATATGGCCACGCCGCTGGCGACCTGGCGCTGAAAGCCACTGCACAGATCATTCAGGATCACATTCGCCCGGATGATTTTGCCTGCCGCTGGGGCGGAGATGAATTCCTGCTGTTGATCAACACCGACCAGCAATTCCTGCTCGACCAGCTTGGCCGCCGCCTCTGCGCTGCCATACAAAAACACGAAATCCGCAACGACCTGAACGAAATACTGCCACTCAGCATCAGCGCAGGCAGCAGCCGCGCCATGGCAGGACAATCTCTCAACGAAATACTGGCAACCGCCGACCAGGCCCTGTACGAAGCCAAGGCCAGTGGTCGCCACCGCTACTGTCCAGGGTTAATCACCAGCCACTAAGATGGCTCACAAAAACCGTTCCCGTTCACACCAGGCACTCAGCCTTGGCCGTGAACCAAGCCCACGCCAATGACTACTCCACACACTGCATTATTATGCGACTGGGCCGAATAAATTGTTCGCCACAACCCGGTCTATCGGCAGTGACGGATCTGCCACTATAACGACAGTCCATCTGAACACCCTGGAGACCAGCCAATGACCGACATCATCGAACTGCTGAACTGGCGCTACGCCACCAAAAAAATGAACCCGGCCAAAGCCGTCCCGGAAGACAAGGTAGAGCGCATACTCGAAGCCATCCGCCTCACCGCCACCTCCAGCGGCCTGCAACCCTATGACATGCTAGTGGTTACCAACCCCGAAGTGCGTGAGCAGATTAAAGCCATCGCCTGGAACCAGGCACAAATCACCGACTGCTCCCACCTGCTGGTCTTTGCCGCCTGGGACAATTACACCCCCGAACGCATCAATATGATGTTCGACCTGACCAACGATATACGCGAGTCCACCAACGAGGGGTGGGAAAACTACCGCCAACGCTTACTCAAGGCCTACCCGGCCCGAGATGCCGAAGTCAACTTCCAGCACGCGGCACGCCAGGCCTACATTGGACTGGGCAGCGCACTGATTGCCGCTGCCGCTGAACAGGTCGACTGCACCCCGATGGAAGGCTTCACCCCCGCCGATCTGGACAACATCCTCAACCTGCCAGAACGCGGTTTGCGCTCCGTCGTGATACTGCCACTGGGCTACCGCGAAGAAGACGGTGACTGGCTGGTGAACCTGAAAAAAGTACGTCGATCCAAAGAACAGTTTGTCACCGAAATAAAATAGTCCGCAACGGAATAACGGCAACACCTGCCGTTATTCACTCCCTTCCTGTTTTCCACTGCCACCCGGACAACCCGCACTTGAGCAGCAGCCCCGATTATTACTGTAACAAATCACTCATCACACTCTGATCTACCTGAATCAAACCGCGCTTGGGCCGATCCAGATCGATGATGGTGAATACAATCATGGTAATGAGCAACGACACCAGCACGATCGGTGCCACCATGCGTTTACCACTTAACCCGGCGGAATAACCCATAATCCCTCCGCTCGATATAAACACAAAGAAAAGTAATATCAGTATGGTTTCTGGCACATGCAATTGCAGCAACGCATTTCTTTTACCCTGAGCATCAATCACATCGTTGAGGGATTTCAGAAATACCCCCGTTGTCACCGGCCGGGGATCGGCCTCCGTCGCCGCCAGCGTAATCTCCCAAAGCAGGTTCTGCTGCGCCACAATTTTACGATTGTATTCAGCCCGAACATCGGCGTGGGTCAAATCAATTTGCCCGACTTCCACCCGTAAGGCGATATAATCTCTTAAGACTTTATCGGCATCAGCCTTGAACTCATCCGGCAGTAATTGCGCCCGCAACATTGCCGTACCAATGCTGTTGGATTCATCAATCAATGCCATGGTACGGTTATCGTATCGCTGCATTGACATACTGAAAGTAAAACCCAACAGCAGCGCCAACAAGCCCAGAATACTGGCCTGAATGGAACCGGTAAGGGCTTTTATTTCATCATTGGTACGAGACTGCACAAAACGCCCGGCAATAAAGCCAAATTCATTGGCAATGATAATAGCGACAAACAACACCGTAGCAATCAAGGCGCTGTCGTAATTGTAAAGCAATTCACTCTGGCTCATGGTCTTTCCTGTCAACCGCAAACGGCCCACGCCGGCCGCATAAAAGAGAAATTCAAGCCGACACTATATATGAACTGGCAACCAACAGGGCTAACCCGCATATTTCACGAGGGTAGATACAAGAACGGCGGTATCCCTTATGGTTCCTCGGAACGTGTCAAAGCAATCACCAAAGAGCTTACCGCCGTGACAAAAAGCGACCAGAATGCCATCCCGCTTTCCTCTCTTGATCAACGCCAGATTGCAGCCAGGGCGGTGACATCACTTCCAACGCCGGTTTACTACTGCTCCGAGAGATCATTCAAACAAACGGGTTAGCCAAAAAAGCCACCGCTTGTCTCAACCGCTTGGTATCCCAAAAAACCTTCACGATGTTCAGCGGAATAACAGGCGGTGACCTTTTCCGGCTTGCTGCTGTTCGGCGGCAAGCCACTTCCTACGTCTATGGGTATTGTCACTCTCTCCGGGCGATACACACCAGCTGTCATTCCAGACGAGCATTGGCGAAATTCGGAATCCAGTGTGCGAATACGTGGATACCGGATCAGGCCCGGTATGGCCGCGTGGCGTATGAATGTCGGGCCACTAACAACGGAAGCTTCAGCTCCAATGCTGAGCAGTTAAGCATCTGATCGACATTATGTTTTTCTGATCGGGGATTTCTGAGGGCGGAGTTTCATCGCTCTTGGATACAATGTTTACGTAAAACATCCATGTTGTGATGACTCCCACTCAGTCGCCGTGCTCTGGGCCAAGTCCAGAAGCTTACCCCAACAACTCTCGATTGATCAGTGCTGCAGGCCTTGCTGCAACACCTCGACTTCTAGCTGTGACAAACCAGTAATTTTGGTGATTAAGTCAACTGGCAGGCTTTCTTTCAGCATATTCAATGCGGTGGCTTTTTGAGCCTCATAACGGCCCAGCTCCAGGCCTCGGGCTTCTCCTAATGTTATACCCTGGGCTTTGCCTTTTTCAATGCCACGGGCTTCAAGTTGTTCTGCAATGGTCATAAAGGTGTCTCCTATAGGCTGCGGCAGTTGTTGGCTGGATTCGACCAGCTGTTCCAGGTCGATGACGTTGCCGGTTCCGATGGCGTAGTGTAGCAAAGTGCGGATGAAATCTAACCACTGGTTGCTGTGATCGTCCAGCCCTTCACAATCCTGTAGCAGGTCGAGCAGATACGGGCTGATGTCAGCAGCGCGTATGTGTTTGAGGGCGCGGGCAACGATGCCAATCCACTGTTGTTGCTTGAGTTGGTCGTCCGGCAGCTGGTTGATGTCGATCAGGGCAATGGGGCGCTGAAACAGCTCAGTCATTAATTGGAGCGGGTCGTTAAAACAGTCCGCCAGGTGCAGGGAATAAGGATAGGGGCTGGTCTGGCCGTGGTAAAACACCAGCGCATAGACCGGGGTTAATAAACGTCGCGGCACTTTTTTAGTGGGTGCCATTAATGGTGGTGTTGATTCCGTCGCTGTGGAGTGTGGCTGACGCTGTTTCAGTTGTTTGGTTAACAGGCTGAACAGGTAGTGGCCAATGCGCACCGGCATAAAGGCATCCGGGCGTGACTGGTGTTCGATCAGGATGGAAATACAGGCCTCTTCTCCCGCCAGTTGGCAGTGATACACCAGATCAGAGAGGCTTTCGGCCAGTTCGGTGTCGATATAGCTGTCGTGCTGCAGGATCAGCGAGTCGGTATCCAGCGCTTGAAACACCGGCTCCGGCAGGTAATAACGCATAAAGTCCAGCGCCACTGACCGGTTTTCCATAGCGCTGCGGAAGAAGCGGTCGTGGGGATTATGTGGCTTATGGGGAGGCTGGGTCATGGGCTGGCTCGGATGTGCAGGTGCGCGCAAGTATAGCGGATATCCGGTTAATGGCTTGAGTTCTGTATTAATGCAACACATCCGGGTCATTCAACAAGGGATCGTGCATTTCAGGAATCAGTTGACCTTCCTCCCCTTCGCACTCGCTTTTGGACGGGTAGCCTTGTTGCCAGGTTAGATTCTTCTCTGCAAGCCAGGATTGGATGGTCTTGGGGGCAGTATCTTTCAGAACATATTCACCAGTAGCAGATTTTTCATAGTGGTAGTAGGTATCACTGATTTTGTCGAAGCCTTTGTCAACATTTAACATGCGGGACAGATAAAGTTTGCGCCACACCAGAATGTCAGGGCTGCCATTTTTGTCGAAATCACTGCTATAGAGTTTTCCATATCCGCGATACCCAGGCAGTTCACTGGCGTAGTCCATGTTAGCGGCACTTTGGTAATAAGGCGTAATCTCGTCGATTCCCGCTGGCGGATAATATTCAAAGTGAGATTGGGTTTCTTCTTCGGTCATCCAGTCATCCACGCGCACATTCATCCCAAATACGGTTTTCTGCGCGCTGGGTGAGAACACCAGCAGTTGGTTTCCAATAAAAATAACCAGTTCATTAACCCCGTCTCCATCGATATCGCCATAGCGTAATGGCGTACTTTTCAAGCAGCCCAGCGGGTGGCTTGGACTCGGGTGCAGCGTTGAAAAATCTCGCCGGACTTGTTGGTACCGTTCCACAATTTCCGGTTCTATGGGTTCATATTGCCAGCGGGTAAGGGGCCAGTTGCCTAATAAAGTTCCCTGCGACACGTCCACACCATATAGATGAATATTCTCGTATAAACGAAACCAATTACTTGTTTCTGCTATATTTGTAAAAGCCAAACTCATTCCTGTATTTGATGAATCACTTAATTTAATAGAGTTAGTAATTACAGGAAGAGCAGATTTTTGAGCATCTGTAAATATCATGCCAAATTCTTGAGTTGTTCCATTCACCAGCTCTAATGCCTGAGCTGGACTTAGAATACTAAGAACAGCCATAGTGATAAAAATATTCTTCAAATAATTCATCATAATCACCTTAATTACAGTTAACTCGGCCTACGGGTGTTTGTGGCGCATCATCAGTATTTGTATCCGATGCATTCTGTCTGGCTTGAGCATAAGTAGTCCCACTCACCCACTCTCTCTCCCCATACTCAAAACACCACGCCTGCCCTGCTCTTGGATCTGGATTGCCATCGGCATCTGTTAAGTCTGCCGTGTAACTCCCTCCCTGCCAAATATATTGCCGATATGGTAATCCGTATTTCTCATTCCTCACCTGGATCGTATAGCGACAGGTAAAGCAGTTGTCTCCATCATTGGAGGTGCTCTTCGCTGGCGGATTCACTTTGTGCTTCAGGATATAAGGCCAACTGTGTACGGTGAACCCTGGTGTGTTACTGTTGTAATAACCAATGCCTTTGGCCAGTTTTTCATAATCATCTTCCTGACGGGGGGTATTTGTGTAGGTCACGGTTTGGGTTCCTTGCTGGTAACCTTTAAGGTCGACAATATCGGTTTCAAAGCTTTTCGCGAAGCTGCTGTTGTGAAAAGCTTGATACAGACCGCCAGAGCCACAGTTAATCTCGCCATCGCGCTGCCACGATTTCATCATTGTATGGATGGCAAACCCTTTGATGTTACCCAGGGGGTGGTAGTAGTTGAGCCCGGCTGCTTTATGCACGCTGCAAGGTCTGTCGCTGTAGCGGTATTTGTACAGCACCTGATTAAAGCCGAGGCTGCCTTGCTCATCGGCTCCGCCCTCGGTCATGCGGAAAGGGGTTGCCTGATAGTCTTTTGTGTTAGTGCCCCAGTGGTATGGAGATTCCTGGAGCTTCCAGGCTTTAATCAGGGCTGCTCGGGTCTTGGTAGTATCGTCGACCCCTGCCGCACTAAGAACCCCGTTATGAATGTCATCAGTGTACCCCCCCACGGCTACATAGCTGTTGCTTTCCAGTCCATTTTTCCAGATGTCGGTCGCTGCCTGGATCCATGTATCGATCTGAGCATGCTCTTTGCCAACGATGGAACTGGTCGAGTATTCAGAGTAGGCCTGCATGTAGGATTCAAAGTCATCTCTGAGCCAGGCGATGGTTTTTGGGCCTACGTTCCCGATAATTCCTGATTCTAACCGTTCACCACCTTCACTGCG
The DNA here is from genome assembly GCF_041222825.1 of Candidatus Thalassolituus haligoni. Lineage (NCBI taxonomy): Bacteria > Pseudomonadati > Pseudomonadota > Gammaproteobacteria > Oceanospirillales > Oceanospirillaceae > Thalassolituus > Candidatus Thalassolituus haligoni. Next base: position 1,178,247 of record NZ_CP139482.1, on the reverse strand, counting down.
CCCCTGGAAACGACGAATCATGCCTTCGGTGGAGACACTCCATTGGGGGCAAGTGCTCCAACCGGCATAATAAACAGAACGATCATTGGCCGCATCGCCATTGCAGTCTTTGGTGTTAATGGCACCACTTCCGCCACGGTTACTGGCGATTCGGGCACCTTCACTACCTGGCCCACCTTTTTGCGGACTGATCCCTAGCTGCCAAAGAATCGCCTCTACCAGCTGAATATCACTACCCTTGTTGATTTCATCGCTCTCGCTGTTTGGTTTAATCGTCCGGCTTTTAATTTTAAAATATTCCGTTACCGGGGCCATGTGCGATAGCTGGGTAAAGGTCGCGGTGTAATGGGCATTGATGTCCAATTCATTCGACCACAGTGTATCGCCGCTGCCGCCACCATTTTCTGTCGCCGGTTGCCACCATACAGACCATTTGGGAATACCGTTAATGTGGTATGGAAACGGGGGATAATAGGGCTGGGTTATTTCAAAGGGGGCTTCACCATCAGAATAGGTGCAGTGTTCTTCTGTATTGACTCCAGGTTGGGTGCAGTACCATCCCGGGTGCTCGATTTGTAATTTAACCGATTGAACGTCCTCAACACGTATTTCAGCGGGCGGTTGATAACCATAACGCAGCCGCACACCACCCAACGTGTAGACAACCAGCGCACGCACGGGATCGGCCACCTCGGCTATCGGCACCCGACTGAGCATTAAGTCATCATCCAGATAGGGGGCAAATTCAAACGGCCCATACACGTGCAAGCCGTTTCTTCCAAACGCGTATTCCCAGAGGATGTTGCCGGTGTCGTTGTTCAGGTAAAACGAGATGACGAGGTAGTCGGTGGAACCCAGTTTATCCAGAAAACTCAGGTCGTTGAGTTCAAGGCTGCCATTGTCGGTTATATGAATTTCGGTTTCCTGACCGGCGACATTGAGGATCAGGATCTGGTCTTCGGATTGGTAGCTGTCAAGGCGATCATTGTTTATCCCGTAAAGTTCATACAAAATTTCCAGATAGGTTTCGCTGCTGGCGATGGTGGGGTCGTCGTTGTCAAGTATGTTGACGGTATCGATACTGCCGTCTTCCAGATATTCATTCACTCGAATGTCACTGACTTCCAGATCATAGACGCTGAACTGGTATTCTGGCCGACTCAGCCACTGATACATACCTTCTGGCTTTTCAATGGTATCCGGGTCAACGCCTTCGGCCATTTGCTGGTTTTTATATGTCATATAAGCCTGTTCTTGTATCAGGCTGTTGTTTTCGTCATACACAGGTACTGTCAGCGGCACAAAGAATTTCGGCCGCCAGGCATTCTCTTCTACCCCTTGCAGGTCGGTTTCGCTCAAGCCCCGGCTTTGTTGCCCCAGGGCGAAGTCCTGAAATTCTCCATAAGGGACACCAAAGGCTTGCAGGTAAAAGTGTTGATTTCCAGCGGTGCCGTTGCCGGGCAACCGTATCACCTGGGCATGGGTGCCGGGTTCTATCTTGAAGCGGGCTGTACCCGCCTGGCTCGCATCCGACAGCGAATTGTCGCTGGTACTGTAGGCAATGCGGCCGGTGTAGCCGTAGTCTTGCAGCGCGGTGGGGATGGCGGTGCCGTCGGGGGCTGTCCAGTCGGTGTAGATCTGTATGACGGTGTCGTCGGCTTCGCCCGCGCCTTCGTAGCCAATCAGGTATTCGGGGGTTCCCCTTGGTTATTACCGGCTTCAATGGTGTATTTGCGCTCGGCCCAGACTTTGAGGTTGGGTGGGTACATCACAATAGGGCTAACCAGGGTATCCAGCGTGGCGCCTGCCAGTTGGTCGGTCAGGACGCGTTGATAGCCCATGTAGCCGGTGACGCGGTTGATGGCGTAGATCAGCAGGGTTTCGCCCGGTTTTACGAGGTCGCTGTCGATGCCGTGGAATTGTGGGGCGATATTGCCTTTGGCCTGCCATTCGGAGAAGTTGGCGGCGTTGACGCTGCCGGGGCTTCCCGAATAGGAGACGTCATCGCCTCCGCGCATCAGCATGCGATAGCGTGTCAGTAGCCGCTGATTGGAGCTGACGATTTCTCCGGTGCCGCCCAGAATATATTCATAGTCTGGTGTTCCGTCGCTGGCTTCTCCCATGTACATGGCAGCGGATTCGCTGTCTTTGAGGCGTTACTGCAACACATCCGGGTCATTCAACAAGGGGTCGTGCATTTCAGGAATCAGCTGACCTTCCTCCCCTTCGCACTCGCTTTTGGACGGGTAGCCTTGTTGCCAGGTTAGATTCTTCTCTGCAAGCCAGGATCGGATGGTGCCGGGATCAGTTTCTTGCGGCAGGTATTCACCCGTACTGCCTGCCGCCGTCGATCTTTCGTAATGGTAAAAGCTGTCTTTCAACTTATGAAAACCCTTTACCGGATTGTTTTGCATATTAGATTCGTACAGTTTACGCCAGACCAGAATATCGGTCTGGCCGTTTTTATCAAAATCGCCGACGTAGAGTTTGGCGTAGCCTCTTAACCCCGCTAACGCATCACCATAGTGTTCATCCAGTAAATTCTGATACTGTGGAACGCCTTCATCACCCTCCTTAATCCAGTTTGCTTCGTGATGATGTGCTGTACCTTCCAGAGACATCCAACCGGGAACGGTATAATTGATCATAAAAACGATACGACCCGCTTCAGGAGAGAAGACCACCAGATCATAGCCAAGGAATAGAATTAGCTCTGACTTTCCATCCGCATCCAGGTCTCCCTGATTTAGAGGTATTTCATCTAAACACCCTATTGGGTTGAATACCTTTTGGTATAACTTTTTGTAAATATCTGCCTGAAAAAATTTCACTTCATTTTCGATTGGCTCATATTGCCAGCGGGTAAGGGGCCACCCTTTTATTGTATTACTTGAACTATTTAATTCATAATCACCAATAGCTGAACCATTTTTAGATAGTGAATAATATTTATCTTCGGAATACCCATATAGGTATCCAGGCCTCGTTCCATACTTTTGATTTATAGTCTTAAATAGAATTCCATTTTCAGCATTTCTTGAAAACCCTTCATCTAGCTCCATAGAAAAAGTTAATGGAGAAAAAAATAAAAAAATTGCAAACCATTTCACACTGAACATTTGGGCACCACCTAATTTATTCAATTACATGACATACGTAAAGATTCATCATCAAGAGCATCATCCGAATAATCGCTAAAAGCCTTAGGACGAATAGATCCATCATCATTCACAACAGTAGCTCCCGACACCCACTCCCTCTCCCCATACTCAAAACACCAGTCCGGCTGGCCATAGTGGTTGGCATCATCACCTTCCCAGATGTAGGTTCTAAGGTTATCATTGCCGAATGCTCCTTCTCTAATTTGTATTGAATATTTACAGGAATGACAGACTCCACTGTCTTGGTTGTTTGTCGCACTGTCACTTGAATAAACCAAATTTCTTATAATATAAGGCCAACTGTGCCTGCTACGCCCACTAACCCAAGCATTTCCTTCCCCAGCATTATAAACAAAAATGGCTTTGGCTAATTTCTCATAATCGTCTTCGGTATTTCCTAGTGTATTTTGTCCTTGTATACGAACAAGGTCTGGAACATCCGCATAACTTCTTCCTAATGTATCTTCAACAAAGGCCATATTCATACCCCCAGAACAGCTATGGTTGTCGGTTGGCTCGGACCCCAAAAAAGTAGCGATGATTTTTACCTGCCCTTCCGGCGAATAGGGATTAATATCTGTTGCTGTCAGTGCAGCACAAGCTGAATCAGCTCCATAACGATTGGGATAAACGAGCTGGCTAAAGGAAAGACTGCCGTGCTCATCACCTCCTTCTGTCATTCTGAACGGTGTTTGCTGATAAGGGCCAGACTTTGCAGCTTTATTGGTTCCCCAGTGGTAAGGCGATTCGTGCTGCAACCACTCTCTCAATAAATGAGTTCGAGTCATCGTTTCCCGAGTGTTTTCAGCAACACCTGCTTGTGCAAGCACTCTATTATGTAGTCGCCCCTGCAAAACTGGCCATTTCATCATGCAGCCCACTCCAGAGCCTGATCACGCCCAAATCCAGACAAATAGGGTCGGCTTATTCCACCCAATAACACCCAGAATATAAGCGCAAAAAGAGAGCTCAGGTGTCTCAGGATCTTTCTCTGGTTCTGGCCAACACCACACTGCAAAGTGTGGATGTAATCCCCGGTGATCCCTTTCAGCCAGTTTCTCTTCATCAGTCCATCTGACTTCATGTGGCCTATGATCGGCTCAATACCATTCTGCTTTGATTGTTGCGGATGAACTTTGCCTCGCCCTTGCTTCTGATGGCTGATGCAGACGTTCACCGCAGCAATACGACGGTCGTGTTGCGCCCCTCGATAACCCCGGTCAACCAGGATCTCTTGCGGCTTTACTCCTGTGTTCAGCCAGCTTTGAATCAGATTCCAGTACAGGGTATGGCCATCATAGAGTTGTCGGCTCTTGCCTTTGGCTATGCACTGAACGTCCGGTTCATGCAAGCTGTACCGTTTCGGGCCTTCCCAGCCTGGTCGGGTTTGCTTGATGAGTTGGGATGCCTGCGCGGCTTTCTCAAGAATAAGTCGGCTTTGCTCGGTGGCTGGAAGCTTGCTCAGGATGTCCCGCGTCAGTCGCCCAACCAGCGTCGCCATTTTCTTGAGAGCCTTCTTCAAACGCTTGAACTGTCGGGCATGGGCATAGCCCGCCGCTTTGTGTTTGAGATGAGTCAGCTCTTTTTCGTAGCTTTGCCGCAACGAGATCCCCTGAGCTTTGGCGAGCATCGCCAGCTGTTCCTGTACGCGCTTGAAGAGCTGGCTGTCGGTCGGATTAGGCAATGGCTTTTTCCATCACGGTCGTGTCCGCGACCAGAGTCTTACAGCTGGCTTCGTCGATGATATTCAGTTCCAACCCTAGGCGAACCGTCATTTTCATCAGTGTCTTTAACCCGTCCTCGCCGAGACGTCGGCAGAAACGCCCGAACGTGGTGGGATCAATCAGTGGTCGATGTTGAAAGTATTGTTCGCCGCAGAAGTGCTGCCAGTAAGGGTTTTCTACCCAGCGGGCGATGCAGTGTTCATCCGATAGCGCGTAGATGTGTTTCAGGAGTGTCAGGCCAATCATTAATCGGGACGATGATCCAGGACGTCCGTTGTCTGTGCAGTAAAAACTCTGACAGTGACGCTCCAGTTCAGCCCAGTCGATACGTTGACTGAGCTGAACGAGTTCATGCCTGGGGTCGATCAGGTCAAGCAGCTCCGGGCGCAGGAAATCTTTCTGTTTATCGTGCTGTTTGTCCTTGGGCGTCATGGCTATCTACCAGATTTTGATATCGTAATATGATTTTACTGGTAGAAAGTCTTGCCGTAACAGGCTTGAGAGGCCGATGAAAACTGGGGTTCTGGCTTTTCAGGGGCGACTTGTTAATGTTTGGTTGAGCGTATAAAGAGGGGTTTGATACGTCTAACGCCGTTGTAAACGGTACGGTTTGTGAAGTGGAGTTTTGCGGTAAAGTGGCGCAGCCACCGCAAAACGGAGCGTAGCAAACTGCATTCGGTTGACAACCTTGTTATGTGGCCTCACAGTTACGTACAGGTTTACGTACAGGAAAATTATTATGGACGCCATAAGCTACACAGCAGCCCGAGCAAACCTTGCCAAAACCATGGAAAGGGTCTGTAACGACCACTCACCAGTGATTATTACCAGAAAGAGTGAGACACCCGTGGTTATGCTCTCCCTCGAAGACTACCAAGCCATGGAGGAGACAGCCTACCTTCTACGCTCTCCTGCAAACGCGAGACATTTGCTTGAATCCATTGCAGAACTCGAAGCCGGAAAAGGCACCGAGAGAGACTTAATGGAATGAAGCTAACATTCTCCTCTAGGGCTTGGGAAGAGTATCTATATTGGCAGAAAACAGACAAAGCCATGGTCAAAAGGATCAACGCCTTAATCAAGGATTCTTCCCGTGATCCTTTTGAAGGTATAGGTAAACCCGAGCCGCTAAAGCATGGCCTATCTGGTTTTTGGTCTCGTCGTATTAATGATGAGCATCGATTCGTATATAAAGTATCCGATGATAGCCTTTTAATCGCTCAGTTACGCTACCACTATGAATACTGATTCACATAACGAGACTGTAGAAAAACTATTTGAAAGACTGATATATCAATCATATCAAAAATGCGCTCCACTGCAGTGCTTCCAGCCTCTGGGCCCCATCTATTTAATCAGTTCTTGATACACTCCCACACACGACTTCGGATAACAACGGTTACACGGTATGCAGCCAGGATTCTTCGACTTTGATGACCTGAACGACAAACTGAATCAGCACAACGACCCACTCGCCAAAATTAATGGTAAACGCCAATCGAAACACGCCCTAGCCGAACGCCACATTCCATGGCAATAACGCTTCAATATCCTCAACGCCTTGGGCGTTAGGCAGCTCGTTAAAAATTAGGGCTAAATAATCATACACATTGAGGTCATTGGCCTTGGCCGTTTCGATCACACTGTAGAGATTAGCACTGGCTCTGGCACCCGCCTGGCTTTTACTAAACATCCAGTTTTTTCGGCCAATGGTGAAGGGCCGGATTGCACGCTCGGCCGGATTGTTGTCGATGGGATAAGCCCCATCTTCAAGGTAGCCGATAAATCGGCCCCATTGATTATGTAAATACATTAATGCTTTACCCAGTGCTGTCGAGGGCAATACAGTAACTAAGCTTTAGGGGAGATCTATTTAGTCGTGTAAAGCCACCGTTGCAGCACATTATTCACATCAATGACTTCGAAATATCCTAATGCGGCTTGATCCGGCCTATTTCCGGCCAATTCAGTAAAGATTTGGACTACTTTCAGTCCAAATCGCGTCATGCAGACGCACCTATCCCACACGAGATAAAAAGCTCCAGCGACGAGCGTTGTACACCATGTTCATCAAACCGATTCTCAGTTCCGCTCTGGCCTGGCCGATGCAGCGCACCATGAACTTTTTGCCGTCGCGTTTCATGTCCGCATAAACATGTTCGACACGTGCCCGAACCTGAGAGCGTTTTTGATTCGCCAGCTTGCTACGTTCAGGCATGTCCTTGCCTCGCGGTTTCTTGCGGTGGATGTGGGAGCGATAGCCCCGATCTTTCAACATGCTTTCATTTTCTGCGCTTCGATAAGCGCTATCTGCCCAGACATCCGCGCTGGTGTGATTTTTATAGCCGAAGTAGCTCTTGCCATGTTTCTTCGTCCAGGCCGCATCTCGACTGGCCTGGCGCTGCTGGGCCGGAGTGCGTTCCGGAGGGGCCGGCGGTGTCGAATCATCGTCATCTCCGTCTGATTTTTCTTGTGCTTTGCGGGCTTTTTCCTGCTGCTGCTCTTCGGTTTTTCGCTTGGGTGCTTCAACCAGGGTAGCATCGACAATTTGACCGCCTTGAGGCCGATAACCGTGGGCTTCGATTTGCGAGAGCAAGCTGTAAAACAGTTCATCAGTGAGGTTTTTCTGGACGAGTAACTCTTCATACTTCCAGACGGTATTGGCATCGGGTACCGGATCTTCCAGCGACAAGCCAAGGAAGCGGCGGAATGACAAGCGGTCTAACACTTGATACTCAACCTGCTTGAGCGACAGGCTGTCGTAGTGGCGTAGGAAAACTATTTTGAACAGAGCGGGAGGGTGTCTGAACGAGGACGGCCCTTGTTGGATGAGCGTGGCATGCGGATCTTGCTGAGCACAGGCCGGAAGGCAGCCCAGTCGACGAGTTCGTTGATTTTGGCGAGTGGGTCGTTGTGCTGATCCAGCTTGTCGTTCAGGTTATCAAAGTCGAAGAATCCGGGTTGCGTAGCGTGTGGCCGTTGTTATCCGAAGTCGTGTGTGGGAGTGTATCAAGAACTGATTAAATAGATGGGCCCTCAGGGTTGACAGCCCAATTAACATTCACATGCAGAGCGTAGGAATGAGGAAAATCAGATCAATTTTGAGTCCTGCGCCCGCCCCCGCAGCAGAAATATCAGCTCAAAGCCGCCATGCAGCAGCTTTCTAACGAGTTTTCAACACAACGGCCACAACAGAATGCTAAAAATCGAGCAAATTTCGCGGAGAGATCATATGAGGGTACTGATCTAAAGGGGACATATATAGACGCTTCCCCAATATCAAGGATGACTTGGCCCTGACACCTGCCATATGCCCTTGATTTATTTCCTGTTAACCATCACTTGTTCGTTGCGATGACAGTGGCAGTTCTGACATCCCGTCCATGAATGAATAGCGGCTTCTGTTCGGGATCAGCTCCCGCAGCCCTGATGAAATCCGAACCCTGGCACCTTTAACATCTATTCGATCTGGCTACGCCGATCGTGTCCCGCTCAGGCTCTACCAGGGACGGATTGCCCCGTTACATCATCAAACAACGACTACCCGATGGGTTCTTGCTTTCAGGCCGGATTAAAGGCCGTTTGACGTGTCAAAACGCTCCAAATAATCCGCGCCAGTTTATGCGCAATGGCGACAACGCCCTTGTGCAATCCGCGACGCTGGACGATGTCTATCATCCAGCGCGCCAGATTTGTGTCTTCGTTTCGCTTGGCCCAGCGCAGTGTGTGACGTGCAGCCTGCACCAGTCATTTTCTCAAGTAGGCATCCCCACGCTTGGTAATCCCTGACATCACCGATTTATGACCACTGGCCTTTTGTCTCGGCGTTAACCCCGTCCACGCCGCAAAATCCCGGCTGTTATGAAAGACCTCCGCATTGCCCACCGTACTCTTGATGGCCGTCGCGATATGAGCCCCGATTCCAGGGATAGAGATCAGGTTCTGGCATTGCTGATCCTGTTCGCCATAACGCTTTAATTCTTCGTTAATGTGATCAATCCGACGCGATAACAGGTCATATTCAGTCAATGTCCAATTCAACTCCGACTGCATCATGCCAGACAGCTCACCTTGTTCCAGAATCTCGCGCAACCCTTTAAGTACAGCATTGATTCCGACGGGGAAGATATAACCATAGTCCGTCAACAAACCGCGCATCTGATTGCAAAGCGCAGTGCGATCCTTGACCAGCCGTTCTCGCATTCGATGCAGGCTCTGAACATCCTGTTGACCCAATGACTTGATCGGTACAAACCGGATATTGGGTCTCATGGATGCTTCATAAATGGCCAGAGCATCGTTCTGATCGTTCTTGTTGCCCCGCACAAATGGCGTGACATGCTGGGCCGGAATCAACAGTACCTGATGGCCTTGTTGCTGAAATAACCTGGCCCAGTAATGCGAGGAATAACAGGCCTCCATGACGACTCTGGAGGGTGTTTGCTCCAGCATGAATTGCCTGAATTTCTCCCGGCTGAGGCGTAACTGCTTCGATACCTTGTTGTGCCCGGAGACGATGCAGATCTGAAAAACGGACTTTGCAAGATCGATGGCGATGGTACTAATATTGTTCATGTGGACGCTCCTCATATTGACGTTTTGCTCGTAACAAAATATTAGCGCTTTTGACGCTGGATCCTATGGGGAGCGTCCATCTCATCATCTATTTAATCCTGCACGGCTCTGCGCGAGTGTTGCCGTTGTTCAGGGCAAGGCGACGAATGCAGCGAAATGACGAGTCCTTTTCAAATTCGTCAACACCGCACTGGACGGCGGCAACCCGCGCCCTTCGGGGGCTGCCGGATGGTCTCGACTCTGTGTCGACGACGTTTGACTTGACCCGTCAGGCCTGCAAGTCGGCTTCGTGATTCGACACCATCCGGTAGCCCAGAGTGAGACCGGATTAAATAGATGGCCCCTGTACATCAATTTCATATGTGTTATCGGACATAGCGTGTCATTTCCTGTTTTGGTCAGGGTAGTTAAATGACACAGAAAACTGAACACTCCCCAGTCAATCCGGAACTGCAGAAGGTCTTCTGAGCACAGAGTTCTCGCCAGCAACCAGCACCTGAAGCGTCGATGAACCTCAACAGGATAGTCGGCTTTTTTCCCCTGTCGGTTCTTGATGGACTGCCGAGGCGCTCACTTCACTTGATCGTTCAAACATTCGCCGCGAATCGACAAGATGCGCCCACCGCTCTTTCCTTAAATTCTGATCACGGCCGACGCATCCCTGCGCCGACTGACCATAACAAGAAAGGAGATAAGATGAGTACTCAACAGCTCCCCGTGAAGGGATACGCAGATATAGACCTGCACGGCGGTATTTACCTGAACGCAGTCGTCATTGGTGCAGGCGTCGCCGGCCTGTATCAGCTGCATCGCCTGCGCGAAATGGGCATGTCGGTTCGAGCCTATGAAGCCGGCAGTGGCGTAGGCGGTACCTGGTACTGGAACCGCTACCCTGGCGCTCGCTTCGACTCCCAGGCAGAGATCTATCAGTACTGGTTCTCGGAAGAACTCTACAAATCGTGGCAGCCCTCGGAGCGCTTCCCAGCCCAGCCGGAAACCGAACGCTGGCTCAACCACGTGGCCGATACGCTTGACCTGAAGAAAGACATCCAGTTCAACACTCGTATCGCCTCGGCCCACTTCGATGAACAAGACGAAGTCTGGCGTATCGAGACCACAGAAGGTGAAAAGATCGTCACTCAATTCCTGATCGCCTGCTGTGGCATGCTCTCCGCGCCGCTGTCCAATCGCTTCGAAGGCCAGTCCAGCTTCAAGGGACAAATCTTCCACACAGCCCTGTGGCCCAAGGAGCCGGTCGACCTCAAGGGTAAGCGAGTGGCGGTTATCGGCACCGGTGCCACCGGTATTCAGGTGATCCAGACCATTGCGCCGGAAGTCGGCACCTTGAAGATTTTCATGCGCACCCCGCAGTACGTTATCCCCATGCGTAACCCCAAGTACAGCAAGGCCGACTGGAATCAGTGGAGTGCACGTTTCCATGAACTCAAGGAGCGTGTACGTGGGACCTTCGCCGGTTTCGACTACGACTTCGATGCCGGCCCCTGGGCAGAAAAAACGCCAGAAGAGCGCACCCGGGTACTCGAGAGCCTTTGGGAAGACGGTTCTCTCGCTCTGTGGCTGGCCTCTTTCCCCGAGATGTTCTTTGATGAGGCCGTCAGCGAAGAAGTCTCCAGGTTCGTACGCATTAAAATGCGCGCGCGCCTGGGCAACGACCCCAAGCTGTGCGAGCTGCTGATCCCCACCGACTACGGCTTCGGTACCCACCGGGTGCCGTTGGAAAACAAGTATCTCGAGGTCTACCTGCAACCCAACGTGGAGACAGTGGACTGCAAGAAAACCGCCATCACCCGTGTTGTGCCCGAGGGTATCGAGACGTCCGACGGCACCGTGCATGAGGTGGATGTGATCATCATGGCCGTAGGCTTCGATGCCGGTTCAGGTGCCCTCTCACGCATCGACATTCGCGGCCGCAACAATCGCTCGCTCAAGGACCAGTGGCAACAGGAAATCCGCACCTCCATGGGCCTGCAGGTGCATGGTTATCCTAACCTGTTCACCACCGGTGCCCCGCTGGCACCCTCGGCCGCCCTATGCAACATGACCACCTGTCTGCAACAGCAGGTTGACTGGATCACCGGCTGCATCGACTACGCCCTCAAGCACGACAAGCAGGTGGTTGAAGCAACCGCCGAGTTCGAAGACGACTGGGTGCGCCACCACGACGAGACCGCAGCCAGAACCCTCGTGGTCAAGACCGACTCCTGGTACATGGGCTCCAACGTGGAAGGCAAGCCCCGGCGCCTGCTCTCCTACATCGGCGGCGTCGGCAACTACCACAAGCGCTGTGACGAACTGGCCCGCGATGGCTACCCCGGCTTCGAGATGCACTGAACGCAGAGTCGACTGGAGATAAGACAATGAAACGACTTGAAAACAAGGTTGCGGCAATCACCGGCGGCAGCAACGGCTTTGGCGAAGCTATCTGCCTGCGCATGGCCGAGCACGGTGCGGCCATCGGCATTCTCGACCTCGACAGCCGGGGCGCTGATCTGGCGCACCGGATCGAAACCGGCGGAGGCCAGGCGATGTTCGTCCAGGTCGATGTGACCAATGAAGAGCAGGTGCGTGACGCGATGCAAGCCGTTGAGCAGCGCTTTGGTCACCTCGACATTCTGGTTAACAACGCCGGCATCGAAGGCGAGAACACGCCCACCGACCAGCTCAGCCTGGCGGAATGGAACCGCGTCATGAACGTGGACGCCACTTCGGTGTTCCTGTGTACCAAGCACGTGATCCCGGCCATGCGCCGGGCGGGAGGCGGATCGGTGGTGAACATCTCATCCATCTACGGACTGGTCGGCGGTGGCGACATTCCACCCTACCACGCCGCCAAGGGCGCGGTGCGGCTGATGACCAAGAACGACGCGCTCATCTACGCTCCGGACAAGATCCGCTTCAACTCCATTCACCCCGGATTCGTGTTCACCGCCCTGGTCAAGCGTTATGCCAACAACGCCGGTATGGAACTGGAGAAGGCCAAGGCGGCGCTGGACGCGCTGCATCCGCTGCTGGGTACGGGTGATCCGGACGACATCGCCTGGGGCGCGGTCTATCTCGCCTCCGACGAAGCCCGCTGGGTTACCGGCTCAGAGCTGGTGATCGACGGCGGCTACACCGCACGCTGAACTCTCACGCTCCGGCAGCGGCCGGGGCACTCACAGATGAGATATTGCCATGAACAACTACTACACGCAGGACAGCCACGGCCCCTTCGAGCTGATCGATATTGGCCGTCTCGAACTGGAAGAAGGCGGTGTCATCGAACACTGCCAGCTGGCGGTGGCCATGCACGGCACGCTCAATGAGGCGCGCGACAACGCCATTCTGGTGCCCACCTGGTACTCGGGCACCAGCAAGATCATGGGCGATGCCTACATCGGCGAAGGCCGGGCGCTGGATCCGTCACGTTACTGCATCATCGTGGTCAATCAGATCGGTAATGGCTTGTCCACTTCACCCAGCAATGCACCAGAGCCTATCGCGGGGCCGGATTTTCCGCGTGTGCGCATCGGTGATGACGTGCGCGCCCAGCACCGCTTGCTGACCGAGCACTTCGGCATCGAAAAACTGCAACTCGTGGTCGGCGGCTCCATGGGCGCACAGCAGACCTACGAGTGGGCGGTCCGTTATCCGCAGATGGTGCTGCGTGCCGCGCCGATTGCCGGCACGGCAAAAAACACCGAGCACGACTTCCTGTATGCCGAGACCCTGATCGAAACCATCACCACCGACCCGGGATTCAGCGATGGGCGCTACAAAACAGCGGCCGACGTGGCCGCCGGTCTGAAGCGGCATGCCAAGCTGTGGGCGGTCATGGGCTGGAGCACCGAGTTTTTCCGCGCCGGCCGGCACCGGGTCCTCGGCTTTGCCGACATGGACGCGTTCGTGGACGAATTCATGACCGGCTACTTCGGGCCTATGGACCCGAACAACCTGCTGTGCATGGCATGGAAATGGCAGCGTGGCGACGTCAGCCGACATACCGGAGGCAGTCTGGCCGAGGCACTCAGCCGCATCACCGCTCACACCTTCGTGATGCCGATCAGCCACGACATGTTCTTCCCGCCCAACGACTGCCTGGCCGAGCAGCAACTCATCGCCGGCAGTGAGTTCCATCCCTTGAGCAGCATCGACGGCCATCTGGGGCTGTTTGGCACCGATGCCAACATGATGACCGAACTCGACCGGAATCTTTCAGCATTATTGTCCTGTTCCGTGTCATGACACGCTCTCCGCTTCTGACGTAGCTCTGTCCAGCGGCGGATAGAGGCAAGCGTCGCAGCGCCTTGGCCGGGTGCCCAGAACGGCACCCGGCCTTTTTTCGTGCTGTCGTCTCAACGCCCTGCGTCACGCCGCAGCTGCGCCGGAGTCATGCCCTGACGCGCACGCAACGCCCGAGTCAGGTGCGCCTGATCGGAAAATCCGCAATCGGCGGCAATCTCCTTGATGGCACGCTGGCTGCCCGTGAGCAGCCGGGTGGCGCGCTCAACGCGACGCCGGATCACGTATTCGTAGGGGGAAACTCCCGCACTTTCCCGAAAATGCCTGGTGAAGGTCCAGACCCCCAGACCGGCGATCATCGCCATGCGTTCGATGGTGATCCCCTCGTGCAGATGCGTGTCGATGAACTCGTCAAGGCGTCGCATCAGCGTCGGTGACAACACACCGCCCACCGCCTCGCCGCGAAAACTCACTTCGGCATACTGTCGAATCAAGTGCACTGCCAACTGAATCGACAGGGCCTCAGCGTACAAGGCACCGCCCACACCCTGTTGTTTGGCCTCGGCCATGATGGCATCGGTGATCTGCGTCACCACCTGGTCTTGCGCCTGAAGCACATCATGCAGTCGCACTTCCGCCACATCACGTTCGACGATGTCGGTCGCTACCCGGGACATGAGTGCATCGGACAAGTAGGTGTGCGCGACATCGATGCACTGGGTCCAGTGCCAGTGGGAATGAGTCGACCGGGTCAGCAGCGAAAAATCGCCCGGGGTGCAGGTTTTGCGCGTCCAGCGCCCATCAAGGCAGCGATCCATAGGAGTATCACCACCCCGATAGCGGACGATCATGAAACAATCCATGGCAGGAATGAGCACGTCGAGACCGGTATAGAGATAAGCCCGATGAGCGACATCCTTCCAGCCCTGGCCATCGCTGGCGGAAAGCACACGTCCGGGCACCCAGGTGGGCAGGTCTCGTGGGGTGATCAGTGTCGCCATGCCTGATGTCTCCTGTGCGCTGGCCATTCCGACACGACAGAGATGTCAGCAAGGCTCAGTCTGTCGCCGCCGTGAGCCACAGCTCCGGGCAAACGCCAGACAATCCGATCAGCGACTACAACAATTTGCTTTTATTTTTGTTCACGGATTATATGCCCAACCCACCCGGGTGGCCCATTGTCCAAACGGATGTGGTCGCATTTGAAACATCCGGTGCAGACATCTGCAATGGCCCCGCAACCCGATGCCGTCCAAGGGCATACGCCAAACCGGCTGGCTTGTCAGTTCGATGTCTCGTGGTGGATACTCCGGCGTTATTTCCGGGCTGCCTCAGCGCGACTCATCCTCGCTCTGCTGACGCATACGACTTGTGGTCGGTAAAACGATCGTCCTCGACCAAGGTAGGAAGATGTCAATATTGGCATCAATCAGCAACCGTCCAGAGCGAAACCACAATCGCGGCAGCAAGTCAGACCCTGGACCAAACAAAACGGGAGCCGATGCTCCCGTTGTGTTCTGTCTTGCCGGATTCAGGCCGAGACGCCCAACATCAAATGCCTGATATCCAGCAACGCCTTACAGCATGCTGCGGCCTTTTTTGGCAGCAGTACGCAGACGCAGGGCGTTGAGCTTGATAAAGCCTGCGGCGTCTTTCTGGTCGTAGGCACCGGCATCGTCTTCGAAGGTAGCGATGGCTTCGTCGAACAGTGAACCTTCAGACTGGCGGCCAACTACGATCACGTTGCCTTTGTACAGTTTTACGCGGACGTCGCCGTTTACCACTGATTGGGTGTCGTCGATGGCGGCTTGCAGCATTTTACGTTCTGGAGACCACCAGTAACCGTTGTAGATCAGGTTGGCGTATTTCGGCATCAATTCGTCTTTCAGGTGCGCGGCTTCACGATCCAGCGTAATCGACTCGATGGCGCGGTGTGCTTTCAGCAGTACCGTACCGGCTGGGGTTTCGTAACAACCACGGGCTTTCATGCCGACGTAGCGGTTTTCAACGATGTCGACACGGCCAATGCCGTTTTCGCCGCCGACCTTGTTCAGTTCTTCCATGATGGTCGCCGGGGATTTATCAACGCCGTCGATGGCTACCGGGTCACCGTTCTTGAAGCTGATGGTCAGGTAGGTCGGTTCATCCGGGGCCTTTTCCGGCGAAACAGACCACAGCCACATGTCTTCTTCTGGCTCGTTCCATGGGTTTTCCAGGATGTCGCCTTCGTAGGAGATGTGCAGCAGGTTGGCGTCCATGGAGTATGGCGACTTTTTACCGGCTTTCTTTTCGACCTTGATGTCGTGCTCGTCGCAGTAGGCCATCAGGGTTTCACGGGAAGTCAGATCCCATTCGCGCCATGGGGCAATTACTTTAACGCCGGGCTTGAGGGCATAGGCACCCAGTTCAAAACGCACCTGGTCGTTGCCTTTGCCGGTCGCGCCGTGAGCAATGGCATCGGCACCGGTTGCGTTGGCGATTTCAATCAGACGCTTGGCGATCAATGGGCGCGCAATGGAGGTACCCAGCAGGTACTCACCTTCGTAGATGGTGTTGGCACGGAACATCGGAAAGACGAAGTCACGGGCAAATTCTTCACGCAGGTCGTCGATAAAGATTTCTTTAATACCAAGTGCTTCGGCCTTGGCGCGTGCCGGTTCGACTTCTTCGCCCTGACCCAGGTCGGCGGTGAAGGTGACGACTTCGCAGTTGTATTCGGTTTGCAGCCATTTGGCGATCACAGATGTATCCAGACCACCGGAATAGGCCAGCACCACTTTTTTGATGTCTGACATGAAATTCTCCAGATGAATTCAGCCTTGGAAGGCTCCGGTATTTCAATCAGAACATGATGAAACAACCGGGCAAAAGAAAAGGGCGACATTCTATCGATATGCCGCCCTTTTAGCCAGTTCAGGCCGGAATCCCGCTATTGCTCTATTACTGGCACTCCTACTGGCACTCCACCAGTACGGCGGTGGTGTTCCACATTTCAGCCGGTGCGGCGCTACTGTCGTCAGTGAATGAACGGCCGATCATCACGTCGCCGTATTTGCTGACGTAAAACTGGATGGTATCGCTGCCGACGGTCACCGACAGCTCACCGTTGCTCAGGCTGTTGATGGTGCCATTATAAGATTCCGGCTCCTGATAGGCTTCCAGTGTCCCCTGCAGACCATCCACGTCACTGCCGTTGTAGCTGTATTGACTCAGCTGCAAGCCCAGTTCTGCTTCATCCGACGACACGCCGGTGATCGATAGCTGGGTTTCGCTGGTCACCGTAACGGTGGAGGTTTCACTGGCGAAATTGACGCTGGCGTAGTTATTGCCCTCGTAACGCCCGGCGCTGTGATCCTGGATCATGCAATAGGTACGGCCAACCAGATCGGACACGTCGGTTACTTTGGTCGGCATGGATTCCAGCTGGGTTTGCAGGGCTTCAATACTGGATTGTAAAGCGGCCAGGCTGGATGCGTTGTCATTCACCGCAGTGATCACGGTGCTGAAGTTGCCGTTCACTTCCGAGGCTTTTGCTGCGGAACCGGCGCTGAAGGTGGTAACGCCCGACGTATCCACCGTACCAGCCTTGGCCACCAGCGGTGCAATCGCCATCGACAACATCATCAGGGAAATGACTGAAATGCTCCGAGTTTTCATAATTTGCTCCAAATTCGTTGTGTTCGTTGGGCCGCAGTACTGACTTATTGCCAGTTGGCTTCGTCCCAGTTGAAATTGTCCCAGCTGCTGCCGCTGCTCGGCTCACACGCATCACCGGTTCCGTTTTGATCGTCATCTGCCTGGTCGGCGTTCGCCAAGGTCGGGCAGTTGTCTAATGGATCATCAATACCGTCGGCATCTCCATCGACGCTGTTGGGATATGGGTCGGAGTTGTCGCCGAGGCCATCGCTGTCGGAATCGATGGTTTCGGTGCTGTCATGCGGAAAGGCATCTGAGTTGTCGCCCACTCCATCAGAATCGCTGTCGGTGGTTTCGGTAGCGTCTTGGGGAAAGGCGTCTTCGCTGTCTGCCACGCCATCGCCGTCGATGTCGGCTTCAGCATTGGCGGCTTCCGGTTCGCTGCTGACCGTGCCGTCACTGAGCGGAGTGGTCGATTGGGTCACCAGTGTGGTGGCCGTTTCCGACACCAGTAGCGCTTCAACATTGCCGACGGTGACGTTGGTGCCCGGAATCAGCTTGCTGCTGACGTCCTCTTCCACAACCGCCTGCAGGTCATCGCTGGATACCGAGCTGAACAGTTCGATAGCACCACTGCTGGAACGACCGTCGATTATCCCATTGGTCAAATCCAGCGCCAGCACATCGAACACCTGTTCGGCAGTGGCATTGCCAGCCAGCAGCTGGGTAGCAATGTCGTTAGCCACTACGGCCACACTCTCGATCGCCTGACGGCACAACAGCACTTGCTGCAATTCGTCGTCGCTGGCCGCTTCGCTGGTCACCAGAGGTGGGGTATTAAGCAGATCTGCGCTGGTTTTCCAGCCAAAGCCGAGGGTCGATAGCACTTGCTGAACAGCAATGTCCAATGCACTGTCAAATTCCGCAGCGGAAATAATGCCATCGCCATTACCGGCATACGGTGACGCCGTGTCTGCCTGTAACTGCGCGAGGCTAACCGCCAGGCTGGTCAGTGGTGAGGCGTACACAGAACCGCCGGACAAGACAGTATCCGCATCAATCACCGTTTTAAAACGACGGATCAGCGGCGTTACGCCGGTATTGATATCGGTTGTGGACGTCGAGCTGCTGAATTCAACCAGCAACGCTTGACCGGCTAAATCCGGTGTTATCGACAGACTGTCGATAAACGAGGTATCAGCCGTTTGGCCTTCAGCAATCAGCGCCCCTTTCAGGTCGCTGGCATTGACATCCAACCGGTACACGGCAACGCTTGCCTGGGCCAAAGGGCCCTTCACTGCAACACCGGTCACCGAGACGCTCTGAACCTCTTCCGGGTTATCCCCGCCACCGCCACCACAGGCGGTCAAACCCATGACTCCCAACAGCCCGAAGGCCATTAAGGAATGTCTTAGTGCCGTCATTTACACACGCCTCCCAGGGCAGGCAAGCCCCTACCCGTTTGTACTGGTCTATCTGTTATTGGACAGATTTTACACGACTATCCGATGACAACAACTCCGATTCAAGATAAAGACCCCGAGACAATGAATCGGGGAATTGGGTTCATTTGCATCAAATAAAATGTGGCAAACTTATCAATATGAGATATTAACGATGGTATTTTGATCCCGATTGGAACCGCTCGCAGGTCGATATTTGGTGCAGAAATATCAATCGCCCATCGGCACGCCACTGGCCGGGAGGATGTGAATATGGCTTAATCCTGCCCACACAACACGGCAGCAAAGGAAGGCATTTCCATGTCCAGCAAGTTACTGCGACGGGCTTTCGCTAGCCTGGTATTGATTGGTCTTTTCAGCATCGTCGGCTGTGACCCATCGGATCCAGAGCCTCCATCCAAAGAGCCACTGCCCAAAGAATCCCCATCCAAAGAGCCACCGCCCAAACAGCTTGCAGGTGAAACACCCACGGTCACCTCCGAATCGGAACCAGTCACAGTCAACCCGAACCTAACCGCTGAACCCACACCGCTGCGACAGCCAGCATCTGATGACACACAGGTAGAGTACGTTGCATCCGTAACACCAGAATCAAGCGAGCCTGGATCAAACGTAACGGAGCCAGTATCCGACGATCTTGAACAACGCTACGCCGGTATTCCTCTTACAGTTGTGCGCATCAGCGAAGCCAGCTACGACGGTGGTAGTACGGTACATATTCAGTTTTCCGTGCCACTGGACGAGCGTCAATCATTTGCAGAGTACATCAGCGTTAACAGCCGCAAGGGCAAAAGCTGGATACTGTCTGACGATCGTCGCAACCTGTATATGCTTGACGCAGAACCACAAACCCAATATCGCCTGACCGTGAACGCCGGGTTAAAAGGCATCAACGACTCCGTATTAAACAGTGCCAGCCGAGCAACCGTCACAACCCAGGCGGCTCCAGCCAGCCTGGAGTTCGCCAGCGATGGCCGGGTATTGGCATTCAGTAGTCAACAAGGGCTGCCGGTGATTACCCAGAATGTAGCCGAAGCCAACGTCAGTTTTTTCCGCTTGCACGATGACAAGCTCAACCAGATCAGCCGCTACCTGGGTCACGGCACACGCGCCTCCCAGTGGAATCTTAATAAGCTGGCCAAGCTGGCAGAGCTGAAATACGAAGGCCGCTTCAAACTGACCGATGAACAAAATCACCGTCGCCAGATAAACCTGCCCGTGCGTGATATTCCCGAGCTGGCTACGCCAGGGGTGTATCTGGTGGTGATGCAAGCCCCAGGCACCTTTGAAAACCAGCTGGCGACCACTTACTACAGTCTCACCGATATTGGCTTGCACCTGCATCAGTACGCCAACCAGGCCGAATTACTGGTGCAAAGCCTGGAAACCACCCTGCCAATTGCCGCTGCAACGGTTGAATTATTAGGGCAAGACGGTTCCTCCATTAAACTCGGCAACACCAATCGCGATGGACAACTGAGTATCCGCCGTACGTTACTCAATCGTAATAATACTGGCGCTACTCTGGTGGTGCGTAAAGGCACCTCGGTCAGCCTGTTGTCACTGAACACCAGCGCCCTCGATTTGTCCGATTTTCACTTCAGCCAGCGCCCGGCCCACCAGCAGGAGCTGTTTATTTACAGCCCACGGGATTTGTATCGCGGTGGTGAAACCGCTGAATTCTCAGCCTTGCTGCGCGGCCCGGATGGCGAAAAAATCCGGCTACCCAAGCTCAAGGCCGTGTTCACGCGTCCCGATGGCCAACAGGTCAAAACCCTGTCGCTGGCGGCAGAGGACGCCGGTTACTACCATTGGTCCTTGCCGTTGGCAGCAGACGCCATGACAGGGAACTGGAACGTCAGCATCAAGCTGCCAGACAACAGCACCAGCCGCTATCAATTCAAGGTCGAAGACTTTATGCCAGAGCGGCTGAAAATCAGCTGGCACCCGCAGGCCACCCGCAGCGATGCCAACCAACATACCGGTGCAGGCAACCTGATTGTGCCGCTACTGGGCGAGTATTTGTACGGTGCCCCTGCCGCTGGCAATCGTTTGCAGGCGGCGCTGGACATCAAACCCGAACTGCGGCCATTCGAACACTGGCCCGACTACGTGTTTGGTAACGCTGGCGCAACCGACTGGAACAGTCAGAGTCAGCTTGAACACACGCTGGATACGCAAGGCAAACTGGATCTGAATATTGCCAACAGCTGGTCGGCGTCCCCCACTCCCATGGCGGTGACCATTACCGCCAGCCTGTTTGAAAGTGGCGGTCGGCCAGTGGTACGACGGCAGAAAGAAATCTGGTTACCGGAGCAGCAACTGGTTGGTGTCAAACCGCTGTTTGACGACCGTGCTCCTGCCAATGGTATGGCCCATTTTGAACTCCTCATGACCGACGGCAGCGATCAGTTGTTTGCTGCCAGTCAGGTCACGGTACGGCTGATCAATACCAACCCGGACTACGACTGGCGTTATAACAGCAACCGGGGCTGGTACTACGAAAAGCAGGATCGGGCCACGGTAGAACTGAGCCTGACGGTAGACTTGTCGGCCAGCCAGCCAACCCGTATTGCCGTACCGGTCGATTGGGGCCATTACCGGCTGGAGGTGCAGAACCCGCACAACGGCCAGACTGCCGTGCTGACGTTTGAGTCCGGTTACACCTGGTATGGTCAGTATGCGCAAAATCGCCAGGGTAATGCTCGCCCGCGTCAGGTCACTCTGGCCTGGGACAAGGGTGGTTATGAGGGTGGCGACGTTGCCCGGCTGTCGATTACTCCACCGTCGGCTGCCGAGCAGTCGCTCGCTCAACCAAACTCTCAACCAAACTCTCAACCAAACTCTCAATCAAGTGCTCAGCCAACTCCCCAACCAACCTCGCAGGCGCTGGTGATGGTCGAGGCAGATACCTTGTTATGGCTCAAACGTATCGACCTGAGCAGTCAGGGCGGACAAGTAGATATTCCCATCGATCCCGGCTGGAAACGTCATGATCTGTACGTCACCGTGCTGTATCTGCAACCGGCCGATAGCCAGAAGCGCATTACCCCGACCCGCGCCGTTGGCCTGATCCATTTGCCGCTGGATCGTCGTGATCGCCAACTGACGATTGAATCCAATGCGCCAGCCAAATGGCTGCCCGATCGTACCGTCAACGTCGATCTGCAGGTCACGGACAACCAGCAACAACCCGTGCAAAAAGCCTGGGTGACACTGGCAGCCGTCGATGTCGGTGTATTGTCGGTTTCCCGTTTTGACACACCCGACCCGTTTAGGTTTTTCTTCGAGCCGCGCCGTTACGCCGTTGATCTGTTCGACCTGTATAGTCAGGTGATCGACTTCAACAACAGCCAACCCGCCACACTGAATTTTGGTGGTGATGCCGCCATGGCTCGTGGTGGTGATATGGCCCGTTCGCAGGTGCACATTGTCTCGCTGTTCTCCGGCAAGGTGGCGGTGGTCAACGGTGTAGCCCGTATCCCGCTGCAATTACCCGACTTTAATGGCCGCCTGCGGCTGATGGCCGTTGCCTTCACTGACCATGCGTTTGGGCACCTGGAGCAAGAAGTCACAGTCGCTGCACCGGTGGTTACCCAACTATCGATGCCCCGTTTTGCCGGTATGGACGACGATGCCCAAATTGCCCTGGATGTCACCAACCTGAGCGGAAAATCCCTCACTCTGACGGTGACAGCAGATGCCAGTGGCGCGGTTGAATTCCAGACCGAGCCGCACACCCTGACACTGGCCAACCAGCAAAAACAGACGCTGGTGTACCCGTTCAAGGCGACCTACCCAGAAGCGGCGTCCTTGGGCGATATTGAATTTCGCATGCAGGTAACCGGACTGCAGGAATACCCGATTGACCGCCGCTGGACACTGGTCAGCCGCCCGACCCTGCCTGCCTACACCGAGTTTGCCCGTGGCCGTCTGAGCAGTAATGAGCAACTGCAATTAAGTGCCGAACAGCTGACTGGATTGGACGCCCGTTATATCAGCACCCAACTGACACTGGATGAGCAGGTAAACCTGAATCCACACCGCCAGCTGGACCAACTGCTGCATTATCCTTATGGCTGTCTGGAACAATCGGTCTCCAGCAGTTACCCCTGGCTGATAGTGGGACAGCAGCAAATCGATGTTTTTAATAATGGCACCTCACGCAGCGCTCATCCCATCAGCCGCGAACAAGCGATGGAAGCCGGGATTCAGCGCATCATCAAAAAAGTGCGCAGCAGTGGTGGCTTTTCGTTGTGGTCGTCCGATGACCCCTACGAACAGCACTGGCTCACTGCCTACACCACCCAATTCCTGATCGATGCCAAAACCCATGGTTTTGATGTCGACCAGCAAATCATCGACAAGGCACTGACACGCCTGCATGACTATATTCGTGGTCGTGCCGAAAACGCCGAACGCTGGAATGACGATGCCAGCCTGTACCGTTTTGTCTACCGTGCCTACGCCGCCTATGTGCTGGCCCGGCAGCAGCGCATCACCCTGACCGACGTCCGTAAACTCAGTAACGCCAAGCCCGCCAATGCCACTCCGCTGGCATTGGTTCAATTGGCATTAGCCGCCCGGCAGCTGGGTGATAACGCCCTGGCCAACCAGCTGATGCAACAGGCGCAGCACGCCAAACGACCATCTCATATGTATATTGGTGACTACGGCTCACCCATTCGTGATCAGGCAGCCATTGCCGCCTTGTTAATGGCAAACGGTATGGAACCAGCCTGGGCCGATGACTTGTTGCTCGCACTGGAAACCGAACTGCGCCGCCGCCGTTACCTCAGCACCCAGGAGCGTATTCAGCTGTTAAATGCCTCACAACAGCAAGCACAGCAACCATCACCAAACACTCCAGCCTGGCAAGCCAATCTGAGTTATGCCGATATCAGCCATGACTTGAGCGGCACGCACATGAAGCGCTTTCACTACGATGATCCGACCGTATTGCAAGGCCTTTCCCTCACCAATACCGGGGCCGAATCCGTCAGTGCCGAGCTGGCGGTACAAGGCTACCGCGAGCTGGCCAGCCAACAGAGCAGCGGCAATGTGGCCATCGAACGCCACTATTACAGCCGCACTGGCGAACCCATCGCCCTGACCGATCAACCGTTGAGGTTAGCAACCGGCGACCTGATTCTGGTTGAATTACGCATAGCCAGCACACAGTACCGGCCCGACCTGATGGCAGTCGATCTGCTGCCCGCCGGGCTGGAACTGGAAAATCAGAACCTGCTCGACAGCCAGTCGGTGGCCGACATCCTGGTCGACAGCACATCCGTTGCCGACTGGACTCGCAACAACGGCGTGTTACACCAGGAATACCGCGACGACCGCTTTATTGCCGCCCTCGAAACCGGCGCACACCGCAGCTCACGGGTGTTTTATCTGGCTCGTGCCGTCACACCTGGCAAATACCGGATTCCCGGCCCCTTGCTGGAAGATATGTACGACCCGGAAGTCCGCTCCGTGGGAGCCAATGCACACTGGTTAATCATTGAATAAACGGCCTGCCAGCGCGCCTGTTGTATTCACAGCAGTCGCATTAACAGCTGTCGTACTCACGGCAGTTGTACTAACAGTCGTATTAACGGCCGCGCTGTTGAACTGGCGCTACCCGTTGCAGTTACCCGAACACAACGAGCGCGAATTTGCCCGCGTCGTGGTCGATCGTAACGGCCGCACGCTGCGCGCCTTCCCCGATGCCCTGGGAGTCTGGCGTTTGCCCGTCACGCTGGAGCAGATTGCACCCGCCTACCTGCAAGCGGTTATCCAGTACGAAGATCGCTGGTTTTACTTTCACCCTGGCGTCAATCCGGTTGCCATTGCCCGCGCAGCCTGGCAAAACCTCCGCTGTGGCTGCGTGGTGTCCGGTGGCTCCACCCTGACCATGCAGGTGGCCCGCCGTCTGTATCCCCATACTCGGGATATGCGTGGCAAACTGCAGCAGGCATTACGCGCCTTGCAACTGGAATGGCACCTGAGCAAGGACGAGATTCTTGCCCTGTACCTCAACTATGCCCCCATGGGTGGCGTCATCGAAGGCGTCGAAGCCGCCGCCCAGATGTACCTCGACAAACCCGCCGCAGACCTGTCGCTGTCGGAATCTGCGCTGCTGGCAGTACTGCCGCAAGCCCCCAGTTTCCTGCGCCCCGACCGTCACCCACAGCGTGCTCGTGCCGCCCGCGACAAAGTACTCCGGCGTCTGCTCCGATTTCAGGCGATCGATAACGCCGCCTACCAGCAAGCGCTGCTCGACCCGGTCTTTGGCCGTCAACCGGCAACACCTCAACAAGCGCCGCTATTGGCACGCCTGCTGATTCAGGCATACCCGCAACAACGACTGATTCGCACCACCCTGAATGGTGACTTGCAGCGCGAACTCAGCCAGCAATTACAGCGGGATATCCAATTGCTGCCACGGCAACATTCCGCAGCGGTACTGGTGGTTCATAATCCCAGCCATCAAGTGCGCGCTTATATTGGCACCGCCGACTTCGGCGATAGCCAGCGGCTTGGTCATGTCGATATGGTGCAAGCCATTCGCTCGCCGGGTTCAACACTGAAGCCGTTTATTTACGGGCTGGCGCTGGATCAGGGACTGATTCACGGTGCCAGCCTGCTAACCGATGCGCCCCGTCTGCGCCAGCAATATCAACCGGGCAACTTCTCCGCCGGGTTTTCCGGGCCAGTAACACCGCAGCAAGCGTTACATTTTTCCCTCAATCTACCCGCCGTCCAGGTGTTGGAAGCCCTGACACCAGCACGTTTTTATGCGGCCTTGAGTAATGCCGGATTCCACTACCAGTTACCTCTCGCCGCCCGTCCGAATCTGTCGCTGGCACTGGGAGGTGGCGGGGTCAGCCTGTGGGAACTGGGGATGCTGTACAGTTCGCTTATGAATCAGGGACAGCTGTTTCCGTTACAGTCAGTACAACAGCCCATCACAGCGCAAGCCAATCAAGTACCTCGCCCGCTGCTCACCCCAGCTGCCGCCTGGGTCACCGCCGACTGGTTACGCAACCCGCTACCAGACCGCAGCCGCAGTGTTGCCGTTATTCAGCCGCGTTCTTTCGGTTGGAAAACCGGCACCAGCTATGGTTTTCGCGACAGCTGGGCCATCGGCATCACCCCGGAGTACACCGTCGGCGTCTGGTTTGGTCGCCCGGATGGCACCCCATCGCCCGGCTACTTTGGAGCCGTAACCGCCATGCCGACTCTGCAACGGGTGATCACCATGATCGACCGACAGCCCCATTGGCCAGCGCCGCCGTCGCAGGTACAGCAGATAAACGCCTGCTGGCCACTGGGTCGACTGGCCAGCAGTACTCCTTCCGACCAGTGCCATCGCAGCGTCAGTGGCTGGAGCATTCGCCAACTGGTGCCGCCAACCCTGCCAGACAGCGCCAACCCCATCGCCGCCAATCCACTGCCCGTGCTGGTGAACCAACAAGGCCAACGAATCAACGCCCGCTGTGAGAATGACGGCAAAAACAGCACCCGGCGGCTGATCCAGCTGGCGCTGTGGCCAGTAATACTGGAATCCTGGATTCCCGCAGCCCAAAGACTGAGCCACCAACTCCCCGCTCCGGCACCAGGTTGCGAATCCTCGCTGATCATCGGGCGTACCTTGCAAATCACCGGTATCGAACCCGGCGAACATATACGTTCAACACAAAGAAACAGCGCGGGCGAACGACAACTGCCCAATCTTGCGCTCGGAGCCAACGGCGGAGTCGGAATGCGTTACTGGTATATCAATGGTATATACCGGGGCAGCAGCGCTGAACGACACGTACTGACCATTCCTTTACGCCGCAACGGTGAACAACACATCGTATTGATAGACGATCAAGGCAACAGTGATCGAATGACCGTCTATGCCGACTAGCTGGCACTTGAAGGGCGTTCTCAATGATTAAACCGAGCCTGCCAAGAGCCAGCTGGTTTCAGAACAAGACACGAGGAACCTGGTTTAGCGAGCTCAATAAGTGACGAATAACGCCGTACTGGAAGTTACTGGCCTCAGCCCGAAGGGTCAGGGTCAACATCCCGCCATGCGGTGTGATTCAACGTGAAAAGGACGCGTCATTTCTCGGCGTCCAACGCCTTGCCTGACGGAATACTTCCTCCTGACAGGCCGTGGCAAATAATTGAGAACGCCCCCTAAGGCTTAAACTTCAGCGCATCCGGTATCGGCATGTCGTCACGCATTTCCAGTCGAATGGTTACACGGCGGTTTTCGTTACGGCCTTTCACGGTTTTATTGCTGGCTACCGGATAGCGGTCACCATGAAAACGGGTGGTGATCATGGTCGGGTCGATGCCTTGTTTGACAAAATAACGCTCGACGTCTTCCACCCGGCGTTTGGACACTTGCCGGTTGTCATAACGACGGCCAACGCTGTCTGAGTGGCCATCCAGGTACAGCGCAAAGACTCTGGGGTCGTGTTTGATGTAGTAGGCAACCCGCTCCAGTACCTTGATGTCGTTTTTTTCTATTTTGTCTTCACCACTGGCGAAAAACACCTTGCTGCGGGCCACCTGATCATAATTCATCGGTAATAACCGACTGATGCAATCAAGAAACTCCGGGTAATAATCCTGAAAGGTGACACCGGAGACGTACACCCGGACAAAGCGGTTGGCGTCATACCAGGTCTGGTGGCTGATCGTCGGGCGTTTGCCTTCCAGCAAGCCATGAATAAACTGGTTGCTGCGGCGTGTATCGAGTGCCAGTAGTGGTGTTTCCTGGCGGATACGAACAGTGCCCAGATTTTCGGTACGTTCTGCCGGACGCCAGGGAGGCGGCAATAATGAGACTCTGGCATCACTGTATGCCATGCGGTTTTGGGTGGCTTCGAGTCGAAAAGAGACATTTTCTCCGGCTCGTTGCAAAAAAACAGCGCTGCCGTAGCCCGGAATGGTCTGGCTAAACTGGCAGTCAAATACCGACCCGGAGACGGCCCAGCGGGTGTTGTAGATATCCAGCCCGTATTCCAACGGCATGGCGGTTTGACCGGCCAGCGCTGGCCGACCCAACCACAGCGAGAATAACAAGCCGAACAACAGCCAAGCCAGCACCCTGCTGGCCTTATAACCAGAGTGTGAGCCAGATTCCGGCACGCCGGGTGAATGACCAGCAGCGAGATTGTCCAGACGAATCATGTGTCTCTACGTTGGCCTCTGTGGTAGTGAAGTTGGTAATAGGCATGTCTCTGAGGGGCTATCGGCCAGTCGCGGAAAATCTTGAACCTTCAACGTGAACAGCCCTCCCGCCAAGCGCTCGCGGCCCTAACGTCAGGAACCACAAAGCCAAGCAGTAAAAAACCGGTTGCGCTACAATGCCGGGTCACATTTTTGCCTGTCGGAATCACTGCCAGCCACCGTGTAGCAACCATGAGTCATGGCCGCAGCACGCAGACAGCGTCAAACAGCACAGTAAAACGTAAAGAAGGAATCCTCATGACCGACCGCTTGACGATCACCCGCCCGGACGACTGGCATTTACACGTTCGCGATGGCCAGGTACTGCAACACACAGTCCCCGCCACTGCTCGGGTGATGAAACGAGCGATCATCATGCCCAACCTGCAACCGCCGGTGATGAGTGCCGAACAGGCATTGGCTTACCGCGAGCGCATTCTGGCCCAGGCTGGCGACAGCGGTTTTGACCCGTTAATGGTGCTTTACCTGACCGACAACACCACGCCCGAGATGATCAGCGCTGCCAAGGCTACTGGCCGCGTTGTGGCAGCCAAGCTGTATCCGGCGGGAGCGACCACCAACTCAGCCTCCGGCGTTACCGACCTCGGCAAGCTTGATGACGTTTGCGCGGCACTGGCTGACAACGATATGAAACTGCTGGTACACGGTGAAGTAACCCACCAGCACGTCGATATTTTTGACCGCGAAAAAGAATTTCTCGATACCGTACTGGCACCACTGGCAAGCAAACACAAAGCACTGAGCCTGGTGGTGGAACACATCACCACCAAAGACGCCGCCGAGTTTGTATTGAGTCAGGGTGACAACGTCGCCGCCACCATTACCGTGCAGCATCTGGCCTACAACCGTAACCACATGCTGGTTGGCGGTATTCGGCCGCATTTTTATTGTCTGCCGATTCTGAAGCGCAATATTCACCAGCAAGCGCTGCAAGACGCGGTGGTCTCTGGTAGCCGCAAGTTTTTCCTCGGTACCGACAGCGCTCCTCATGCCAGGGGTGCCAAGGAAAACGCCTGTGGTTGTGCCGGTTGCTATACCGCTTACGGCGCGATTGAGCTGTATGCCGAAATTTTTGAAGACCTCGGTGTACTCCACAATCTGGAAGGCTTCGCCAGTCACTACGGCCCCGATTTCTACCACCTGCCACGTAACGAAGACACCATTACCCTGGTGAAATCCAAGTGGCAGGTGCCCTCTGAAATGCCATTTGGCAACGACATCATTGTGCCATTGCGTGCGGGTGAAACCCTGCGCTGGCAACTGCAAAACTCCTGAAGATAAGGCTTAGGATGAGTACAACTCCCGCTGGAAACGGCGAAAAGCAGGAAAAAACCCCAATGGCCCAACGCTTCCGCGGCTTTTTGCCCGTGGTGGTCGATGTGGAAACCGGTGGGTTTAATCCCGATACCGACGCCCTGCTCGAAATTGCCATGGTCACCCTGCGCATGGATGACGAAGGCTATATCCACCCAGACCAGACATTGTCTGCCGAGGTGCACCCGTTTGACGGCGCCAACCTGGAAAAGGAAGCCCTCGACTTCACCGGCATCGACCCGTTCGACCCGGAACGGGATGCCGAATTTGAAATCGACGTGCTGACCAATATGTTCCAGGTGGTGCGGCGTGAGATTAAACACTACGGCTGTAACCGGGCGGTGTTGGTCGGCCATAACGCGCATTTCGATCACGCATTTCTGCGTGCTGCGATTGAGCGTAACGACATCAAGCGCGATCCGTTCCACCCGTTTTCGTCATTCGATACCGCCTCGATTGCCGCCATCGCCCTCGGCCAAACCGTGTTGGCAAAAAGCTGCATTACCGCCGGGCTCGATTTCGACAACAGCGCCGCTCACAGCGCCGCCTACGACACCTGGAAAACCGCTGAGCTGTTCTGTTTTATTGTGAACCGCTACAAGGATCTGGGTGGCTGGCCACTGGCGATTGAACCCGGCGTACAGCTAGACTGAACGATACTGCACCGTGCCGCCGCTGAGCGTAACAGCGCAGCGGCTTAACACCATCCTTCGTGACACCACGATCATGCTCTATCCGTTATGTGAGATTCCCCTTGGACTACGAATTCTGGTTTGAAGGCAATAAGCCTGTTGCCCGCCTTGATGAAGAGCATTCTCTGATTGGCAACTGGCTGACCGATGAGATCGGTGACGATCTGAAGCACCTGCGGGCACTGATCACCACGGCGGAGTTACTGCAATCCGGTGGTTTGCGAGATTATCGCTGGCAGGGAAAAGAAACAATTTTGCAAATAACGCAACACGAGGTCGATATCTCATCCAACGCCTTGATGTTCGATGAAGACCTTGATCTGGAAGATGAATCCCTGACGCTACACGATTACGATCTGACCGCAGGCTGCGGGCTTGAAGACTTTATCGAGCTGATGCAAGCCTGGAAAGAATTTATCGCCAGCTGAACCACTCCGGGAATCCCGATGCACACACACGCCGACTACCGTATACGGCTGGCGCAACCCGCCGACGCCAACGTCTGTTTTGCTATTGAAAACAGTGCCTATCAAGGTGATGAAGCCGCAACGCTGGAGAAAATTCGCCTGCGTATCGAACGTTATCCCCAAGGGTTTCTGGTACTGGAGTTGGCCGGAGCCATCATCGGTTTCGTCAATTCCGGCTGTTGTTTCAAGGTGGCGATGGACAACGAAGCGTTCAAGCAACTGGCAGGCCACGATCCGCAAGGCCCGGAAAATGTCGTGATGTCGGTGGTGATTCACCCGGTATGGCAGCGTCATGGCTGGGGTCGTACGCTGTTGCTCAATTACATTGAGCATATGCGCCGTCTCGGCAAGCAACGTATTCATCTGATGTGTCGCAGCCAACACATCCGTTTTTATCAGCGTGCTGGCTTTATTTACCAGTCCGAATCCGCCTCCAGCCACGGCGGTTTGCAATGGCATGAAATGCAGCTGGAACTTGCCTAAGCAGTTGCCCGACCGACAGCATCAGGATTCACCCCCACTATCGTTTAACCAATCACTCTTGTTCACCCAACCACTCTTGTTCACCCAACGACGGTTGTTCACCCAACGGCGCTTGTTCAACGCGCCCGGTAAATAATACCGGGGTGGCACTGCACCATCTCAAAATACTCACCCAGGTTATTCAGACTCTCCGACGCCCCAAGCACCAGATAGCCTTGCGGATTCAAGCTGCCATGCATACGTTTGAGAATGTCGTACTTCAGATCAGCAGAAAAATAGATCAGTACGTTACGGCAATAAATCACATCAAACTTGCCCAGCCCGGTAAAGCTCTGCTGCAAATTCTGCTGGCGAAAATCCACTCGGCTCTTGATCTTCTGATCAATCTGCCAACGATCACCATCCCGTGGGTGAAAATAGCTTTTCAGATGCTGCTCGTTCATACCACGACGAATAGCCAGCTGCTGATAAATACCGTCTTTCGCCTGCGCCAGCGAACTGGGAGAGATATCGGTCGCCAGAATCCGCTCACCGGTTGCCAGGCTGCCAGGAGAACGTTTGCGAAACTCTTCAATCTCGATACTGAGCGAATACGGTTCCTGGCCCGTTGAACAAGCAGCAGACCAGATTTTTAACGGGCGGCGCAACCCGGCCAATTCCGGCAATAAACGCTCACGAAACACCCGGTACGGATGTTCATCGCGAAACCACAGCGTCTCGTTGGTGGTCATAGCGTCAATCACCAGCTCCTGCAAGCGTCGATTGCCGTTGAGCGTGCTCAGCAAGTCGGAAATCGAGCTCAGGTTGTGCTGCTCCAGCAATCGCCGCAGACGACTGCTGACCAGATATTCCTTGCCATCGCCCAGCATGATGCCGCTGGATTGCTCCAGCATGTCCCGAAACCGGAGATACTCATCTGCAGTGATCTGGAGTGTCATACTCAGTCCTGAAAAAATTCGGCGTTAAACGCCACTTAACTTATGGAAAACCGTCATTCAATCGCGATCCAACCTGTTGCAACCGTCTTATCCTGGCCGAGCCGGCTCAGCAAGACTGAACCCGAATAGCCACCTGTCCAGCCAAGACGTCAGGATCAAATTTGGCGATAAAATCATCGGCCCCCACCTTTTCCACCATCGCCTTGTTGAATACACCGCTCAACGAGGAATGCAGCACCACATGAAAACCGGCCATTCGTGAATCAGCACGAATGCGAGTCGTCAGTGTATAACCATCCATTTCCGGCATTTCAATATCAGATACCATCATCATATAAACGTCTTGCAAGCGCTCACCCCGCTCCGCGATACCGTACAGATGCTCCCAGGCCTGACGACCATCATTCATCGATACCACTTCCACACCCAGATTTTCCAGACAACGGGTAATCTGTTTACGGGCAATCTTGGAATCGTCCACGATCAGCACCCGGTGTGCTTTCGCGCGCTGATGCACCTCTGCTGAAATAAGACCGGCACTGATTTCTTCATTGATCGGAGAAACTTCTGCCAGAATTTTCTCCACATCAATAATTTCCACCAACTGCTTGTCCACCTGTGTCACCGCCGTCAGGTAGTGTTCTTTACCCGTGCCCCGTGGTGGTGGATGGATCTCTTCCCAGTTCATATTGATGATGCGCTCAACACCACCAACCAGGAACCCCTGAGTCTTGCCGTTGTACTCGGTAATAATCACAAATGCATTATTCAGATCGCTCAACCCCGCATTCCCCGTTGCCAGCCCCATATCCATGATCGGGATCGTGCCCGATCGAATATGCGCCACACCGCGAACGACAGGATTACTGCCCGGCAAAACAGTCAGCTTGGGGCACTGTAGTACCTCCTTCACCTTGAACACGTTAATGCCGTAAACCTGTCGCCCGTTTACACGGAACAGCAACAGCTCCAGCCGGTTGGCACCGACCAACTGGGTTCGCTGGTTAACCGCATCTAACACACCAGCCATAAAAAGCTCCCGAAAAGTTATCCGGCACAGCCCTTGCAAAACCTCTGTCAGGTTCAACAAGCGCTGCTTAATCGCCAGAATCATGACGTTTACATCAGTCACCTAAAAGCATAGTAGAGAACCAGACAGTGCGTCGGATAATTGTTTTACTCCTGATATGCCAACCTCTCTGGGCTGATAAACTCCAGACTGCGGCGCTTTGGACGACTGAATCCTGGCAGGCAACACTGCAACACCAGTTGCTGCAGCAGTGGACAGACATCAGTGGCGACGCCCATGGCAACCGGGTTTCGCTGGTGGGACTCAGCCCCGACTATCAACTGCCCGCCTGCAGCCAGGCGCTGAATATCGAGCTGGCCCGGCCACTGCAACCGGGGCGTAATGGTGTTGAGCTGCGCTGCGCCTCGCCCTGGTGGCAACAATTTGTCGCGGTCGAACTGCACGTGATGGAAAGCGTCGCCATTCTGACGCAAGCCGCTCGTTCTGGTGACAGCACCGCCAGCGCCAGCATCCAGTTTGTGCAACAAGATCTGGGCAATCTGCAACAAGGCTATATCCGCAACCCGGAACAACTGCAGGATATGGAGTTTCGCCGGAACCTGCGCCCAGGCACCGTAATCACCCCGGACATGCTGATCTCAAAATTGCTGATAGAGCGCGGTGCGCTGGTGCGTATTCACCTGCAGCGGGGTGCCATCCAGCTGCAAACCGAAGGCGACGCCCTGAGCCAAGGCCGCAAGGGCGACACCATTCGAGTACGTAACCGCCGTTCCGGCAAGACCCTCACCGCCGAAGTCATCGGCCCCGGAGAGGTCACTATCCGTTAGCCGCTTGAATCAACCGATGACTTTTATGGCAGCGCGCACACGCGCGAATAGCAGCAAATCGACAGACTGCAAAAAAAATCAAAAAATACTAAAGTCTTTTGGCAAACCGCCGATACAGACATGGCAGGGGTTTATACAATGCAATGGTTTGGAGATTTCACAATGAATATCAACAAGTTAACAGGTGCCATCGACACCGGTAGTCGCGCTTCAGCGAAAACCGCCGATGCCACCAGCCCAATGTCAGCCAAGGGTGATCCAGCCTCCGGCACCCAGAATGCCAGCTACAGCGATCAGGTCAAACTGAGCGCCAGCAGCAAAAGCATCCAGCAGGTTGAGGCTGAAATCAGTGCCATGCCTGAGGTGAACGATGCCGCCGTCGACCGCATCAGAGCCGCCATCGACAGCGGTGAATACAAAATCGATTATGAAAAACTGGCAGGAAAAATGCTGGACTTTGAAGGACGCCTGAACTGAGCATTAAATAGCCATGAATTCTACTGCCAATGTGTACCTGCCAACGCCGGAATGTCATCAGCTGCGCCAGCTGTTGCTTGATGAACTGGCCCTGGGACGCCTGCTACAACACCAACTGGAGCAGGAAGGCCAGCTACTGGCCCGCATGGAGCCTGAACAACTGCAACGTGCCGGACAATCCAAGTCGGCGATATTGCAGCGCATGAAGGAACAGACCAAACAACGCATGGACTGGATGAGCCAGCAACAACTGCCGCTGGCGGCCGATTTTCTCCAGCATCCACAGATCCGCCAGCAGCCAGAGATTGCCCGCTTGTGGCAACAGCTTGCCGCTCAATATCGTCATAACCGCGATCGTTCCATCCAGCTGAACGAACTGGTTCTCACCGCCAAGCGCCGTATCCAGCAGCGTATCCATATTTTACGTGGCCAACCCGATCGCTCGCCATTGCTCTACACTGAAACAGGCCAGGGCAAATCGGCACGCCGAGGCCAGGGCTACATTCAGGCCTGACCGCCTTCTTTCTTCCAACGCCTACCCCTGCCAGGAGGTTACGTGTGACATCCCCAGCCCGCGTTCCGGCAAACAAGACACCTGACAATCCGCCGCAGGACTGCGCCCTGGATCAGGACGAAGACATCTACGGCGCGCTCCGCAGCCTGGTATTGCTGCAAGCGCCGGTAAGAGTACTGATTGACGACCAAACAACCGCCTTCTGTGCTCAAATAACCGATGTGCAGCTGAATAATCGCAGCTTTTTTATGACCCGGTTACAACCAGATAAAGGCAATGATCTGATCCGTCAGGGCAAACGCTTCCGCATTGATTGTGACAACCAGGGCATTCGTATTCGCTTCGTCGCCGACGGCCGTCTGCGCTACCAAAGTGCTGAACAACAGTATCGTGGTGAATTCCCCAGCCAGGTTGAATACCTGCAACGGCGCGATGCCTACCGGGTCAATGTGCCAGCGGCCCACTATCTGGTGGTCGAGATACCGGATCAGCACCCGACACCCGACGAGCAGACAGCTCCGCGCTATCGTTATAAAGGAAGGCTGCAGGATTTATCAGAATCCGGCTTCAAAGCCTGTTTTGAAGGTGATATTCAAGCTGATTTGAAACAACTGAATTTGATTGCCGCCGCCATCGTGCGCTGCAACGAACAACACTACCTGGATTGCGGGTTGGAACTACGCCACCTGATGCTCGATAGCGCTGGCAATACCCTCGCCGGATTTGTATTTACCCGGATTTCCTCTGCTGCCCGCCGTTATATATACCGTCTGACCACCGACTTTCAGTGGGAAGAACGGCAATTCAAAATTGCACCCTCATAACGTTTGTAGCCCTGGTATTGACTACCGCCCGGCCCAGACTGCCCTCCGTGGCTGTCCGCATATCGAGGCCGGAGCAATACACTGCGCTACAACCAGGCTTTTACACCTAACACCCACTCGGTACTGGCACGTTCTCCAAGGATGCCAGCGGTGCCACCATAATGATGGCTGCGTTCGACACCGAAGTAGGGTGCAAACCGGCGACTGAATTCGTAACGTAACCGGGCACCAAACTGAGTGCTGTTCAGCCCCTGACCAAACGCTCCTTCCGGGTCACGCTTACCGGTTGCCGTTAAAGCACCATCCAATCCGAGTATCCAGCGCTGGGTAAACAACAGGTCGTATTCGGCCTCCAGCTCCAGTTGCGTGACGCCCTGCTTGCCGACAAACAGCATGGCCTGGCTTTCAAACCAGTACGGAGCCAGGCCCTGAAAACCGACACCAACCCAGTTACGATCCAGATCATCCGAGCTGTCATGTCGCACCCCCAGTTGGGTATTCCAGAACGCGGTCAGGGCATGCCTCCAGTACACGCCCAGCTCGGCATCGGTAGCACCGTCCTGGCGCTCGCCATCGAATTGCACAACCGCTCGTTCCCAGGTAGTGCCGTACCAATATTCGCCACTCAGACGCTGAGAAGTATCACCGTCGTGCCGAGACAATTCGAGGTTGTCGATCATCAGCGCAGAAAACCGATGTTCATCGGCAAAATGCAGCTGACGGGGGCCTTTCCTGGCGTAGGGGCCAGAGGTCAGGGTGTAACCGCCGGAATAGGCATTCGGATCGCGGGCATTGGTCGGCGCTGAACCACCTTGCACCTGCATACTGGAATGATCCATCTGGCCATGATCCATATTTTCATGGTTCATGCCTTCGTGATTCATACCTTCGTGGTTCATACCTTCGTGAAGCATCTCGCCTTGATTCATCATGGAATGATCCATCTGGCTATGATCCATATTTTCATGGTTCATGCCTTCGTGATTCATACCTTCATGGTTCATGCCTTCGTGGGGCATCTCGCCTTGATTCATCATGGAATGATCCATCTGGCCATGATCCATATTTTCATGGTTCATGCTTTCATGGTTCATGCCTTCGTGGTTCATACTTTCGTGAGGCATCTCGCCTTGATTCATCATGGAATGATCCATCTGGCCATGATCCATATCTTCATGGTTCATGCTTTCATGGTTCATGCCTTCGTGGGGCATGCAATTGGCATCACCAGCCTGGCATTCCATACCAGACATCATGGTGCTGGTTTCTGCCCAGCTAATGGGAGCCACCAGCAACCCGGCCAGCAAACATGCCTGTGCGATCGGCTTTTTCATCATCAGTATTTTCATGAGATCACCACCTCGCGGAACATGCCCGCATCCATATGGAACATCAGGTGGCAATGCCACGCCCAACGTCCGACAGCATCTGCTGTTACCTGATAACTGATGCGTTGGGCCGGTTGTACCGGAATGGTGTGCAACCGCGCCTGAAATTCACCCCGGTCATTTTCCAGTTCGCTCCACACGCCGTGCATGTGCATCGGGTGGGTCATCATGGTGTCGTTCTGCAAAATTACCCGCACCCGCTCGCCATGGCGAAAATGTACCGGAGTCGACTGGCCAAATTCGACCCCATCAAACGACCAGCTGTAGCGTTCCATATTGCCGGTCAAGTGCAGTTCGACTTCACGCTCGGGGTCGCGTTTATCCATTGAGCCACCTAACGTATGTAAGTCCGCCAGGGTTAACACCCGCCGACCGTTGTTACGCAAGCCAATGCCGGGATCATCCAGATTGGTGCGCGGTGTATCGACGCGCATATCCACTTGCGGGCCGTATTCACTGCTGGCGTGATGGACAGTGGCAGACGGCACCGCCATGCCCCCGGGTTTCATATCGCCGTGATTCATACCTGCGTGATCCATGCCTGCCATACTGCCCATGCCCGACATACCACCCGACATATCGCCGTGATTCATGCCCGCCATACTGCCCATGCCCGACATACCACCCGACATACCACCCGACATATCGCCCATCATATCGGCCATGGTTAACCACTCCGGTTTATCCATAGCCGGTACAGCGGCCGTTAGCCCCATGGCTGGAGTCAACGTTCCGCGTGCATACCCGGAACGACCCATGTTCTGAGCAAAAATGGTGTACGGCTGATCCGCCGGATGCACAATCACGTCGTAGGTTTCACCTGGACCAAAGCGGAATTCATCCACCGTTACCGGCTCCAGGTTCTGACCATCAGCCTGTACGACCGTTAGTTTCAAACCGGGAATACGCACATCATAGAAGGTGTTGCCAGCGCCATTGATAAACCGCAGCCGCACGTACTCACCCGGTTTAAACACACCGCTCCAGTTACCCGCCGGAGCCGTACCGTTCATCAGATAGGTAAAGGTTTCGCCAGAGGTATCGGCCAGGTCGGTCGGGCTCATACGCATGTCGTTCCACATTTTGCGCATGGCGAACGCTTCGCTGAGGCCATAACGCTGGGCGTCGCGAATAAAATCTGGCCCGGTGGGCTGACTGTAGTTGTAATAATCCGACTGATTTTTCAGCTTGGCGAACACATCCATCGGGTTTTCGTCGGTCCAGTCCGACAGCACCACCGCCATCTCACGGTCGTAGTAGACCGGGTCTGACGCTTTCGGGCGCACAATAATTGCGCCGTACATGCCCGTTAGCTCCTGAAAACCGGAATGGGAGTGATACCAATACGTCCCGCTTTGCTGCACTTTGAACTGGTAGGTAAAGGTCTCACCTGGAGCAATCCCCGCAAAGCTGATACCCGGCACACCATCCATCTGATACGGCAGAATAATGCCGTGCCAATGAATCGAGGTGCTCACCGCCAGGTCGTTACGCACCCGGATGGTGACCGTTTCGCCTTCTTGCCACACCAGTGTCGGCGCTGGAACCGAACCATTGATAGCCGTGGCCTTACCGCGACTGCCGGTAAAATTCACCGCCAGTTCACTCACCACCAAATCAAACTGAGTGCCGGTCAGTACCTGCACTTGTGGATTGTTGCTGGCAGGCAAAGATCCCGCCCGAGCATTGCCCATGCCAGCCAGTGCCACACCCGTTGCTAACCCTTGCACAAACCGTCGCCGTGATAACCCGCTGGCCGAGATGCCAGTGGGAGTCAGAATCTTCATCACACTACCCCTGCTATATTCCATTTAGCCAGAATAACTGCCCCTAACTGACCCCCGGATGACCTGAACATGACAAAACCGTCATGTTCAGGTCATGTGTCTGTACGCCAGTTTTTGTACACTGGTAACAGATCCCAGAGAGCACACCATGCGGCTACTAATTGTTGAAGACGAAACCAAGATCGGCGACTACCTCCAGCAGGGCCTGACCGAAGCCGGTTTTAATGTAGTACTGGCGCGTAACGGCCTCGACGGCCACCACCTCGCCATGACCGAAGCGTTCGACTTGCTGCTACTGGATGTCATGTTGCCAGACGTCGACGGCTGGAAGATTTGCCAGTCGTTGCGAGAATCCGGCAACCAGACGCCGATTCTTTTTCTTACCGCCCGCGACCAGATAGAAGATCGGGTCAAAGGGCTGGAGCTGGGTGCCGACGACTATCTGGTCAAGCCCTTCGCTTTTGCCGAATTACTGGCCCGAGTGCGCACTCTGC
The DNA here is from genome assembly GCF_041222825.1 of Candidatus Thalassolituus haligoni. Lineage (NCBI taxonomy): Bacteria > Pseudomonadati > Pseudomonadota > Gammaproteobacteria > Oceanospirillales > Oceanospirillaceae > Thalassolituus > Candidatus Thalassolituus haligoni. The sequence goes on along the minus strand of NZ_CP139482.1, from coordinate 1,138,971 downwards.
TGCGGCGCGGGTTACGCCCGGTACAAGAGACGTTGGCCGTCGCCGACCTGACCCTCGACACCAGCAAACGTATTGCCGTGCGTGACGGCCAGAAAATCACCCTCACCAACCGCGAATTCGCGCTGCTGGAACTGCTGGTCAACCGCAAGGGCGAAGTCCTGACCCGCTCGCTGATAGCCTCCCAGGTGTGGGATATGAACTTCGACAGCGACACCAACGTCATCGACGTCGCCATTCGCCGCCTGCGCCGCAAAATCGACGACCCGTTTCAACAACGGCTGATTCACACCGTGCGTGGCATGGGTTATCGGCTGGACGATGAAAGCCATGACTAGACGACCGCTGTCGCTGCAATGGCGGGTCACCTTGCTGACCGCCCTCGTCATCAGCAGTGGGCTGATCTTGCTGGTCAGCATGGTGCAGCATTCCATCCGCAGCCACTTTGCCGAACAAGACAGCCAGGAACTGGCACAGGCCGCCGCCGCCATACAACAGGTGTTCGATACCAGCCCCGATCACACCGACGTACTGGCCGGACAGCCACTGCCCCATCATATCCAGCACCTGCTGGAACAAATCAGCCACAGCTACCACGGCATCTCCCTGCAACTGCTGCTACAACAGCCGTCGGAGCCACTGACAACGCTCTATCACAGCGGCAACGCCAGCATCAGCGCTACTCTGCTGCAACAGCCGCCCATCCAAAAAATCACCGCTCGCCAACTGCTCAGCTGGCAACAAGCAAGCCATCCATACCGGGGGGTGCTGGTCAAGCTGAAAGTCGCCTCAGCCTCCAACGACGCCACCTGGTTGCTGATGCTGGCGACTGACATGGGCTTCCACCTGCGCTTCCTCGACGAATTCCGCAGCACCCTGTGGGCCATTGTGCTTGGCATTGGCCTGCTGACCCTGCTGGCCGTCTGGTTCAGCATCCACCAGGGACATGCCCCGCTCCGTCAGATCAGCCAACGAATTACCCACATCGGTTCAGAACAATTAAACGAACGACTGGATCCCAACCAGGCACCCACCGAACTGGTGCCGCTGATACAGGCATTTAACGATATGCTGTCGCGACTGGAAGCCGGGTTTGAACGGCTGTCCAATTTTTCCGCCGACATCGCCCACGAACTGCGCACTCCCCTCACCAACCTGATCACCCAAACCCAGGTGATGCTCGGGCAACCCCGTGATCTCGACGCCTACCGCGAACTGCTCTACTCCAGCCTCGAAGAAGAAGAGCGACTGGCCCGTATGGTCGCCGACATGCTCTGGCTCGCCAAAGCCGACAACGGCCTGCAAGGCATCCACCCGGAACCCATCCAACTGAAAGCCGACATCCTCGACCTGTTTGATTTTTTTGAAGCCTGGGCCGACGAACAACAGGTAAGGCTCACCTTCAACCACTCAGAGTCACCGCAACTGACCGGCGACCGCAACATGATACGACGCGCCATCAGCAACCTGCTCTCCAACGCCATACGCCATACCGCACCAGGGCACAGCGTCGCCGTACAACTCAGCCAAACCCGAATACAAGGCCAGCCATACGCCCGGCTGGACATCAGCAACCCCGGCCCGGACATACCTGCAGAACACTTGCCGCAACTGTTCGACCGCTTCTACCGCGTCGATGCCGCCCGCCAGAAAAACCCCGATAGCAACCCCGACAGCACCGGCCTTGGGCTGGCCATTACCCACTCCATCATCAGCCTGCACAAAGGGAAAATCGGCGTCCACTCCCACAACGGCACCACCTGCTTCTACCTCGAAATACCCGCAGATCAGTAACCAACGGCAGCGGATGGTTTTCCTGCACGCCAGAATCCAGTACCATACGCGCCCCTGTCTCCTCATAGCTCAACAGGATAGAGCAGTTGCCTCCTAAGCGACCGATCGAGGTTCGAGTCCTCGTGGGGAGACCATCAAAAACCCAGTAAATTCAAGGCTTTGCGGCCGATTCGCTCCAGAATCATAGCGGTGTCAAAACCGCTCATAGTGTCAAAACGGTGTCAAACCGTGGCGGCTGTTTTCGCACTTTCCCGCGCTGTCGTGCAATGACCATTTTCCGCCGCCAACCCGCGCCAGTGCTGGTTTGGTTGGTTTCCGTCTGCTGGCATCACCCGCTGGCCCGCGCTCACCGCTTCAGACCTATGTGTCCTGCTTTATAATTACGTGTAGAAATAGAGCTACCTTGATCTTACTTTTTGTTTGATCAGATCAGACTCTGATATTCCATCATCATTGACGCGGTATTGGGTAATCTGGGCTTGATGGCAACCAGATATTCAGAGGCGGTATAGGGTGGGTTTTTCAGGCGCTGGCGCATTTTCTTAACAGCTGAGCAAACAGCAGCGGGCGCCATATCAACCTGATACGCAATAAAGTCATCAGGGTGAAGAACATCAATCCCCAATGGGGCTACAACATCAGCGGGAAAGTCTTTCAGGTTCAGTGTCACAATGGCATTGGCGCCGCACTTGATGGCAGCAGCAAGCACATGCCGATCATCCGGGTCAGGGAGGTTCAGGCCAGTAATCAGCGATTCATACCCCATCACAAGGGCGTCGTCCGTATGTTGATCCATCAGCTCACGAATCCTCTGCAATTGGGCCATTGGCATTCCCGAGTTTTCATGAAGATTACGAATCCATTCATCATGAATCTGCTCACTCCAATGTGCCTTGAAAATACGTTCAGCCGCCAAACTCATCAGCAAATCACGCAGTCCTTGTGGATACAGGACACAGGCGTCCAGAACGACGCGAAACTGGCTCATCAGAAATCCATTCCAGCGTCTTGAGAGAGCGCCGACAATTCATCCAAAGCCTTACCACGGGCTTCATCCACTTGCTTGCGGTAATCCATTACATCGGTCAACTTGACCCGACGATGGCTACCGACCTTGCGGAAGGGAATATCCCCCTGTTCCAGTAACTTCACCAGATGCGGACGACTGACACTCAATAATTCAGCCGCTTGCTGGGTACTGATTTCCTGATGAATCGGAACCAGACTGATGGCATTGCCTTGGGAAACCTGAGTCAACACAGTGAGCATCAGGTTCATAATGTCACCCGGTAGCACCAGTTCGTTGCTGCTGCCAGAGCTGCCCTGAATAGTCATACGTACCCGGTCATCAGCGGAATAATTGGCCAACGCCTGCGCCAGTACCCGACTCGAGTCCTTGGCCTGTTCACTGTCTTCGGCAGTCGGCAGGAATACAACTTCTGCGCCCATAGGATTAACCCCTGTTTTTCTGATTTTGCAGCACGTTACTCACGTGCTTCAGAACAGGTTAAACGAAATAAACGAAACAGCAAGGTTTCTGTTCAATCAGTCAGCTGCTGAAGAATACGTGAGTAGACTCCGGCCAAGTTCGGCGGTACTTGTCCAATACGATCCCTGTCGACGGTTGCCATTACATCACCAGCTGATACTTGCCATCTGCCAGATTCACCAAGCCCAGAGCAAAGAGTGAATCCAGTGCTTCCTGAACTTTCGGTCCAGTGGTTTTCGGGCTTTTGTACAGAGCAGTGATAGCCTCAGCTGTATCCAGTCCGTCCAGCAGAGCACTTTTGACAGCAGAGATTTGTTCCAGCATAGATTTGGGCCAAGTGTGTTTTTTGGCTTTGGCGTCCGCTGGCGTGACGGTAACATCGGCTTCGGTTTGAGCAGTCGACTCATAAGCGGAAGCGCTGTCTTTGCCCCGATCTGAATGTTGATAGTTGGGATTTTGATAGTCAGGACGCAACCAGCGAATCTGACCTCTGGCTTCTTCAGCGGCGCGTTGATGATTCAAAGCCACCAGTCGTTTCAGCAGTTCTTCTTCCGCTTCGGCCTGGGCTTCGGATTTTTCCGGGTAAGGCGTGGTGGCACCGGGCAAACCGACCAGTTTATCCGCCAGGTCGCTCCAGCCGTAGGCTTCGAACACGGCGCAGTCGAGTTCGTCGTGGAGTTCCCGCAGAATCCCAACCAGCCCGTCGTTATTAATGATCTGTTCTTTGGCATTTAGTGGTTCTTGCTTGCGCAGCTTTTCCAGCACGTTGTACATACCGGTTAGCGTCAGCTTGTCGTGGGCGGCTTGCTGGGTTTTGCGGTGCTGGTCTATTTGCTCGGCCAGCTCTCCGATACGGGCGGTGAGTGTTACTTGTTCTGGGCTGGAAAGATCCGGGAAGGGGAAGGTTTCAAAGCAGACTGATTTGTTGTATCGGGGACGGTCTTCGAGAGTTCCGCCAGCGGCTAATGCCCAATTTGTATGAATACGAGAAGATAATGTCCCCAGAGCTGTCGGTGAACCAATGCCAATCGCAACCAGCATGTTGTCTGGCATAATGTCTCCATCCATAGCCAGAAATACTCGGTGTTTCATCGTTTCGACAGTGGCTACATAGCCAGAAAGAGCCTTCTCAACTTGCCTCCACTCTCTCCTTGCTTCACCGAAAACCCACCAGTTATCTCTATAGGACTTTCGGTTGTTTTGATCGCGTTCTGGTTTAACCCGCTCTGCCACCCATTGATACACCGCCGGAAATTGGTTGCGTACGTCGTCCTGAGTCAGCCCAAACAAGTCGATCACCATCACGCCTCGTGGCTTGTCGGTCAGGTCGCGTCCATGTCGGTATTGGCGAATATGCTGTTCCAGTCCAGGCACAGTGCCCAAGCCTAATTGTTTGGCCGCGTCCGGGGTAACAATAAAGCCAGAACCAATCAGCTGAACCCCACGAGAGCTGATACCAGAATTGGACAACAATGGTTTTGCTCCGTGAACATCCGCCCCAATCTTTAAATCCGCAAACAGCTTGCCGTGGCGATTCTGGAAATCGACTTTGATTTCATCGGTTTGGGTTTCTGATTCTTTCAGACTGGTCAGCAGTCGGCCTTGCTGTTCTCCGGCCACGCCTACTGTCATGGCGATTCGCACGGCTGCGCCGTCGCTGGCGTCGACCCAAGGGTGATCCGGGATGGCAAAAGCTAGCGACAAAGGCTTTTTCGGGTCGTTCAGGTGCGGTTCCAGCACCCGGCGGTTAAAGGTCTGGCGCAGGCTATTGGTGGTAATAAAGCCAAACTGGCGTGGCTCTCCAACTTTACCTTGGCCCTGTCGGACTTTTTCAGCGGCGATATGCCACCAGAACATCACGAAATCGGCGGATTCCGGCACTGTGCCTTTAAAGACATTACGCACCGAATCCACATAGCCATCCCCTAACGCCCGTCGCATGGTGGAGGCACCAATAAACGGCGGATTACCGACAATAAAATCCGCGTCAGGCCATCGGGTTTGTTTGGGGTTGTGGTACTGGTACACCGCTGTGCGGGCGCTGTCGTCGGGGATAAGTTCGCCGGTGACCGGACTGGTCTTCATGGTCAGGCCGTCCCAGATGGTTACTGGCTGGCCGTGTTCATCGAGCAGTTCACTGCGGCTGTCGTATTCAATCAGGGCATCGCGGTTGTCGATATTGTGGAAGTCTTTTAACACTGGTTCTGGCGGGTTGCTGTTGCCATAAGTGCGGAAGTGCCATTGCAGGTAACCAATCCACAGCACCATTTCGGCCACCTTGGCGGCCCGAGGGTTGATTTCGATACCGAGGAACTGGTGCGGGTCAACGGTAATGCCTGCCATATCCAGCAGGCCCTGGCTTTCGCCCAGTTCGTGCAACAGGTTGAGTACGTCGCCTTCCAGCCGTTTCATGTGCTCCAGCGTTACGTACAAAAAGTTACCGCTGCCACAGGCCGGATCGAGTACGCGGATATTGCACAGTCGATGATGAAAGGCGCGAATTTCGGCGACGGCGTCTTTGTGTTTGCCCTTGTCTTCCAGCGCGACCGCCGCCGCTTGTACGTTTTCCCATTCTTCCCGCAAAGGGTCGATGATGGTGGGCATCACCAGCCGTTCGACGTAACTACGTGGGGTGTAATGGGCACCCAGTTTATGACGTTCACGGGGGTCTAACGCCCGTTCCAGCAAGGTGCCAAAAATGGCCGGTTCGACAAATCGCCAGTCGGATTTGGCGGCTTCAATTAATAGCTGGCGCTGTTCGCGGTTCAGTTCGATGGCTTCGGCTTCTGCGAACAGGCCACCGTTAAACTTCAGCACTTTTTTGCGCAAAATCGCCGAAAAGCCACCGCTGTTCATGGTTTTCCACAGATTTTCAAGCATATCCTTGAAAGAGTCGTCTTGCTCCAGCTCCATCAGCAGTTCGGTAAAACTGCGGTGTGGCAAAAGGCCAACATCTTCAGCAAACATGGTAAACAGGCAGCGCATCAGAAAGCCGGAAGTTTGCTCGGGGGAGTGGTTATCAGCTTCGAGGGATTTGGCCAGCTTTGCCAGCTGGTCGGCAATATCACGGGTGACCCGTGCCGACAGGCGGCTGGGATCCAGCTCCATCGGGTTTGTCCATACCGCAATTAAACGCTGCTGAATCTCTGGCTTGCGCAGGTCTTCGAGTTTGATCCGAAAGCTGTTGGCGTCGGGATAAGCGGTGTAGTTACCACCGCTGCGGCTGAATTCAGAATACAGCTCCAAGTGGCGGCCAACGTCGGTAACGATAATAAACGGTGGCCTGCCCTCATCTGCGGGCAAGGCCCGTACGTAACCTTCAGCCTGGTTAAAGGCCTTGCGCATGGCTTTGTCCCAGCGGCTAGACGCCAGCGTCAGACCCGATTGCTTGGCTTCACAGACGAAACTACTGCGTTTGTACAGGTCGATAAATCGCTTGGTACTGCCGCCTTCGGTAAAGGCTTCGGTCACCCGACGTTCAAAGACGTAGCTGTTATCTCGGACGTCGTCGCGGGCGGGTTCCGGCTTGTCGAGGTTTAACACCTCGCACAGTTCGTTCAGAAACAGCTGGTAGTTAGCACGCTCGGTGCCCCCGCCATCTTTCCAGCGGGCAATAAAGGCTTCCACAGAATCGGGGTTAACGCTGGGTTCAGGCAGGTTGGCAAACAGCAGTACGGAGGTATCGATAGACGCGGTACTGCTGGCCATGGGGCATGTCCTTATGGTGAATATGGTGAAAAGCGGCAATGGCCAGAAGAATATCACATGGGTGTCAGGGAGTTATCTTCGGTCTTGGTTTTCGGCTATCACGCGGAGTGTGGGAACGCCTCCGTCTCAGCCAGACTACCACTCGGAGCGTGGCAGCCAATGGTGTTCTGTCGCGGCCATCTCCGCCATGATCCGCTGCCAGGCAACCTCCAGCCAATTAACGTCTTTGATCGATGTGTGTCGGGCATCGGGTTCTACTGTTACGTCAAAGGTTTTGTGCCAGTCGGTTGCCGGGCCAACGTAGACGGGATCCAGCGGATAACCCCGATCTTGAAATTGATCGGCGGTGATGTCGATGATCAGGTTGTTTATTTGTAGCCAGGCGTGGGAGTAGATTTCGTGATCGGTGCCGCCATCTCGACCGGCACAGTAGTCAGCGATTACGCCGGTTTTTTCGAACAGGTAGGTCGCCAGTACGTTGGAGGTATCGCCGCAACAGCCAGCGGGAAAATCCCGGAATACCGATCCGATAAATTCTTCACGGGGAACGGCTTCAATGGCGCGGCGACACTGCCGGGCCAGCAGGTACAAGGTGTGTTGGTCGGGTACGGCCATACCTCGTGGTTCCTTTTGCTGTGGGCGACTGCTTGGGCGAGTTGTTTGCCGAAAAGGCATTCGATGGTTGAGAGTATCGGCTGGCGGCAACACTCACAACGACGGTGGTCTGTCGGCGATGCCATGACAGCCGTTAGAAGGTACGGATTCCGGGGGGTGTGAGCAGCCAGGCTCATCATCAACATGGCGCATTTCATCACACGCCTGGCGTCTGCAGCGGCCCGGTGTGATCGCCGCCAGGCCCCGGCGATTACTTTCCGCGATTACGTTGGCAGTGACTGCGGCATCAACCGGGCGACCAGTTGCCCGAGGGTGCTCAGTGCGGTGGCGACGCTGTCGTCCCACGGTCGGGCGATGTTCAGGCGCAGGTATTGTTCAAATCGTTCGCTGTTGGAAAACAGGCCGCCTGGCACAATGCTGATGGATTGCTCTCGGGCGAGGTGAAACAGTTGCCCGGACGATACCCCATCCGGCAGCTGAACCCAGAGGCAATAACCGCCGAGTGGCTGGGAGATCAGGGTTTGTGCTGGAAAATATTGCTGTATGGCCTGGTAGAACCGCATGCAGTTGTCGGTGATGGTTTGCCGCAATTTGCGCAGGTGGCGGTCGTAGTGCCCTTGTTGCAGGTAGGAATAGAGCGTCTCTTGCGAGAGGCTGCTGGCCGAAAAGGTGGTAAAGAGCTGATGTTTGACCACGTCATCAAAATGGCGTCCCGGTATACACCAGCCAATTCTCAAGCCTGCCGACAGGGTTTTTGAAAACGATGAGCAGTACATTACCCGGCCATCGGTATCCCAGGCTTTGAGGGCGGTACAAGCACCATCAAGGCTGGTGTTATTGGGGCTGGTGTTTTTGGGGCTGGTGTTTTTGTTGACGTAGGCCAGTTCACCGTAGATGTCGTCTTCCAGCAGGTCGATATCGTACCGACGAGCCATCGTCACCAGCTGTTTTTGCCGCGCCACCGGTATTACCGAGCCGTGGGGGTTGGAGAAGCGCGCCGTCAGCAGTACCAGGGTGATCGGCCACTGGCTCAGGGCCAGTTCCAGCGCTTCCAGACTGATGCCGGTGGCGGGGTCGGTGGGTATTTCCAGCACTTTGAGGCCAAGCAATTCTGCCAGTTGCAAGAAGCCGTAATAACAGGGTGATTCGACCGCGATCAAGTCGCCTGGCGTGGTGCTGGCTCGCAGGCACAGTGTCAGCGCCTCGACACAACCATGGCTGATAACAATATCGTCGGAGTGGCAAGTTACGCTGGCATCACGCATGCGAATGGCCAGCTGTTGGCGCAAGCCGGTATGGCCCGGTGAAAACTGGTAGGTCAGCACTTCGGCCAGCCGGTAACGGCTGACTTTCTGAATGTGTTGCTGTAACTGGCGCTGGGGCATCAGTGAGGCATGGGGGATGGTGGCTCCCAGATTCACCTGGCTGGGGTGGTTCAGTTGATTCAGTACGTGGCTGATCAGATCCGCCTTGGTGACTTCCGAGGGGGCGACTTCTGGTGCGGAGACCGGTAACCGGATGACCTTGGCCTGTCCCATCTGGGTATGGGTGGAACGAACGTAGTAACCGGATTGTGGCCGTGCTTGCAGCCAGCCCTGGTCTTCCAGCCAGCCATAGGCCTGGCTGACGGTGGAGATACTGACGCCGCGTAACCCGCTCATCTTGCGTACGCTGGGCACCTTATGACCCACCGGATAAATACCGCTGCGAATATCGTTGCTGAGGGCATCTGCCAGTTGCTGGTAGAGGGGTTTGTCCTGGCTACGTTCGAGCATATTGGCTCTCTCTCACGTCGATTCACGACTGTTTGGTAACGGTTTTTAGTGGCTGTCCACTTCGGGGTTGTTGAGCATACCGTCGTGATGGCGCTGGCAACCAGTACAGTTTTCTCTCAATTAGCCAGTTCAGTTAACTGTACAGGGGTCATCTGTACCGCTTGTTCAGTGCCATTGTGGTGCTAATACCTTGGGCCGGGCTACGGCATGATGGGCTGGTTTTCTAGCCGCTCTGGTTTCTAGCCGCTCTGGTTTCTAGCCGCTCTGGTTTCTAGCCGCTCTGGTTTCTAGCCATTGCGGGGTTCCTGATCATTAGGATTGCCTGCCTACCATTCAGCCGAGGTGTTTATGTCTCTGTTTCAGCTTCGTCGCTCTGAACCATTATTGCCACTGCCATCATGGCAGCTGGCCATCAGGCAATGGTTCAGCCATTCGGGTATTTATCCGAAAATCACCCGGCTGACCGCGCTGCTGGCAGCCGCAGTGGTGATGGTAATCGGCATAAAACTGGGGCTGGCGTCGTTTTCGGTTGCTTCGGTTGCTTTTGGTGCCAGTACGCTACTGGGCATCCGGGCGCTGTTGCTGATTGTTTTGCAGCGTCTGGCCTTCCCCGCTGCGGCCAACTGGCCATGGCTGGGGCTTGCTGCCGTGCTGCTCAGCCTGATATTGCCGGAATTGCTGGTGCTGTTGGTCGATAGTGCCGCCTTCGGCTGGCTACTGCTGGTTATTCTGGTGGCCAGCGTCATTTATACCCTCTGCTCCCAACTGCTGCTGTTTGAGCAAATCGCCACCATGATTGGCTGGAATATGCTGCTGTGCTTGCCTCTGCTGGCGCTGTGCTTGGGCCTGTCGCTGGGGAACCACAGCCATGTCACGACCTCGTCAGTCGGGCTGGGGGGAATGGTGTTGTTCGGGGTGGGCTACTGGTGGTTCTGGTCGCTGCTGCTGAAGCACACGGCCAGACCATGAACCATGCTGAGCTACTCCAGCAAGTACTGATACACCGACTGCATTAACAGCCGTTCGATTGGCAACATGCTGAAGCAGTCCGGGAGTTCAATCCAGCGCATGCCTTCCGGGGCAGCGAAGGGCGACGGGCCTGAAACCCGCAGGATATATACCTGAGTTGGCTGGCCAGGGGTGTCTATCCAGCGGCGGAAGCCGGGTTCTACCGACAGGCGATCGAGCGGCAGCTGCATCTGTTCACAGGCTTGCTTCAGCCAGGTGCCGGGATGAATGGCCAGCTTGTCGAATTGTGGCCGTTCATCCATCAGTTCCGCCAGTTTGGGTAAGGGGGTTGGCATACAAAGCTGGCCGTAGGGCATGGTCAGATAACGCAGACGGGCACTGACCCGGTGTACGTGAAATACCAAAAAGCGCAGTTGCATCGGGCTTTCTGCTATTGAAGTCATATCCGTATCAGACATTCGGACGGGTTTCCGGGTGGAGAAGAAAATCAGGCACTGAGCAGGTCAGACCATTGCAGTGCCCAGCGGGCAGCGGCCATGGGTTGTTCAGCATTAGGAACCAGAGCGGCATCAAGGCGATACAGATCGCTGACCTGACTGGCGCCACTGCCGTACAGTAAGGCTTCCAGTGTCATTCCGGCCTGGGCATAACGGGGATAACCGCTGTCGCCCAGGGCAATGACCGCATAACGCCGGCCTTGCAGGTTGACGAGCTGGTCTTCCAGGGCCAGGTACACCGGATAGATATTGCGTGGCAGTTCACCGTTGCCGGTGGTGGAGCAACAGATCAACAATATTTCATCCGCATCGCGGCCGAGATCAGCGGCGCTGGGTTCAACATTGATCCAGGCATGGTGCCCGAGTTTTTCCAGCAGTTGCGCAACCACAGCACCGACCTGCAAGGCAGTGCCATTGACGGAACCGATGATGACCTGAATTTTTGCCATGATTTGACCTCTGTGCCAGTGGTGAGCAAGCCTGGATTCGATTAGCGGTTACAGCCTGAACTGCAAATAACAGGCCTTGGGGATCATCTATTTAATCCGGTGCCTGCTCCGGGCTTCCGGATGGTGTCGAAGCACGAAGCCGGTTTGCAGGTCTGACGGGCCAAGTCAACAACCGGCGACACCGAGTCGTAATCATCTGTCAGCCCCCGAAGGGCGCGGGTTGCTGCCCGCCAGAGCGGTGTTGGCGAACGTGAAAAAGACTCGTTCGCGGCGTTCGCCGCCTTGCTCTGACATCCAGCAACACTCGCACAGCGCTGTGCAGGATTAAATAGAGGATCCCCTTGGGTTAAAACGCACTAATTACAGGGTTCATGCGCTGGAAGATGAAAAAATGTACTGAACAATGTACTGAAAGTCTGTCGTGATTATGACAGCACAGCGGCTTTTGCCGGGTTTGCGACAGATGAATTTTAAGCCGGTACAGACGCTGACGATTCGAACTCTGTCGACCAGAGAATCTGTTTATGTGAGTACACTGATTCAAAACCGCCAGGGTACTCTTTCTCATTCTCTGGCCATGGCAAACGACCGCCACTAAAAGCGATGCGGTAACTGGCGTTCTTACTGGCATGTGTGACACCTGAATAGTTGTCCTGAGTTATGTGAACCCTTCCCCTGATCCTCTGATCCCAAAATTCCCACAACTCCCAAACCTTCTCCCCCCCCCCCTTTCCCGCACTCTGTTGCCACTCTGCAATGAATGAAAAAGTTCAATTAGAATTACGAAAATATTTGATAAGCATTATCATTAATATTAGCATAATTGCATAACCACTTTCAGGAACGGTAACCATGGATCAACTGCAAACACTGATGAACACGATCGGAGGGCCTATCAACGCGATTTTGTTGGTGCTTTCCCTGGTTGCCAGCACGCTTATTCTGGCCAAGTTATGGCAGTTTTTCCGGCAAGGTTCCGGTTCTCGACAGCGTATCGACGCAACCTTTGCACGCATCACCAGCGGCGAACAGTCGCAAGCCTTGCTGATGACCCGCAATCATCCATCCCCTTGTCTCAGTCTGATTGGAAAATTCCTCGAGCTGCGTAAAACACCCGCGCTGTCAGTCGCATCGTTGCGAGAAGAAACCCTGCGCCTCGCCCGGCTGGAAGTCGGCAAGTTGACTCAGGGATTACGGCCCTTGGAAGTGATTGCCAATATCGCCCCCTTATTGGGTCTGTTCGGTACGGTGCTAGGCATGATCGAAGCTTTCCAGGCCATGGAAGCCGCCGGTTCCCAGGTTGATCCTGCAGTACTGTCGGGCGGTATCTGGCAAGCACTGTTGACCACCGCTGCTGGTCTGGCGGTCGCGATTCCGGTCTCGATGATCCACAGCGCGCTGGAGCGCAAGGCCGAATTACAAACCAGTGAGCTGCAGGATGTGATTGACCGCCTGTTCTTCCTTCAGTCCACACAGCAGGATGCGGACGCCGATGCGCCGACTTGCGAACTGGCGGCCCAGCGCGCATGAGCAGCCTGGCCATAACGCCACGCCGGGCACGCCCGATCAGCCTGACGGCACTGATTGATGTGGTGTTTATCCTGCTGATGTTCTTCATGCTGACCTCCAGTTTCAGTCAATGGCTAACCCTGCCATTGGCGTCGCAGTCGGCAGTAACGACCAACAGCAGGAGCGACGAGTTGCCCCAACTGCTGGTGCTCCACCACGACGGCTCGGTCACGCTGGCACAGGATAAACCGGCCCGCTTTGATGCCCTTGAACAGGCCATCGGCCAGATCGATCACAGCAGCAAGCTGGTGGTGTTACCGGAAGCTGATATTCAGGTGCAACGCATCGTCGAGGTGATGACCACGCTGGCCACGCTGGAGCTGCCAGCGGTCACTCTCGGGCAAGCGCTGTCAGGCACAGATGCGGCAACTGCCGTTGCACCACCCGCCCGCAGTCAATCTGCCCTGTTTCCGGAATAACCCGTCATGCTCCAGAGTCATTCCCTGCTCACACCGCACACATCGCGAAACAACGACGACAATATGATCCCGCTGATCAATATCGTCTTTTTGCTGCTGATTTTTTTTATGGTCGCCGGACAGATTCGGGCGCTGCCCAATGCCGAGCTGGTATTGCCCAAGGCTGCCTTGGAACAGGCTGAAGGCCAGTCCGACCTGCGCCTGGAAGTGTCTCAACAAGGTGACATGACGCTGGATGGCATCGCCTGCACGGCGGAACAACTGGCTACCAGACTGCAAGCGCTGCCCCAGCCTTCGTCGGTAGCGGTCGGAATTTTTGCCGATCAGCGCGCTACCGCCGCCGCACTGGAGAACGCTCTGGCGGTGGTACGCCAGTTTTCTTTCCAGTCGGTACGTTTGTACGCCGAAGCACCGGAAGGAACCGTCAAATGACACTGACCCGAATCCATTGGTTGGGCGCCTTGACCGTGGCGGCTGTCCTGCATGTGCTGGCGATTTATTGGCTGCTGTTTTACACCCCGGCCAGCGCGTTGGGGGATGCCGTCGCTGACGGAGAATCCGGTGTCGATGTCAATCTGGGCATGCTGGGCAGTTATGCCAATGCCGCAGAGCGACTTGCCGAGCCAGAACCTGAACCAGTGCAACCACCAGAACCTGTGCAACCACCCAAGCCCAAACCAGATCCGGTGCGGCCAAAACCGGTATCAAAGCCCGTTACCAAAACGCCGCCAGCCAAACCGATTGCGCCGCAGCCAGAAATCGCGCCGCAGCCAGAAATCGTCAAGTTGCCAGAACCCACAACGGTGGTGCCGGAAGTGGCAACGTTCAAGGTAGCCAAACAGCAACAGCCACCTGCAGAGCCAGAATCTGAGCAGCAACCTGAACCGGAGTCAGAGACGGCCGAACGTCCACTCGACGAGCCGAAAGAGACCCGAACAGAAACCAGCAAAGCCATGGTGAAAGCCACTGGCAAGGCAGATCAGCAACGCGCCGGTGGCAAGCGCGGCGATAGCAAAAATTATATCGCCAGTATCCAGCGCTGGCTGAACCGGTTTCAGGAATACCCGACCGTTGCAAAAAAGAAAAAGCAGGAAGGGGTCGTCAAATTGCAGTTCACCATTAACCGCAATGGTGAGGTCATTCGCTCCGGTATTTACCAGTCGTCCGGCAATCCGTTACTGGATCAGGCGGCTCTCGAAATGCTGGCACGGGCCAACCCTCTACCCGGCGTTCCGGATGACTTTCACCCCGACAGGTTGACCCTGCCGCTGGTCATTCCTGTCGAATATTCATTAATTACCAACACCTCCTTTAAGGACTGATTCATGAGCGATAACACACGACGCACTCCCTTAACTCTGCGTAAACCGGTATTCAAACAGCGTTCCACGCTACTTGGATCGGCGATGGTCGGTATTCCGACGCTGTTGCTGGGTACCACGGCGATGGCTCAGGACGACGACGCCCCGATCATGCTCGACACCATGCAAATTGAAGAGCGGGCACTCGATACCAACCCCTACGCGGAAGAAGGCGCCATACAAGGCCAAAGTGTCCGGTGACCGCCGCCACGTCAAGGAGCTGGCCGACACGCCGCAAACCATCTCGGTACTGACCCAGACCATGATTCAGGAGTCTGGCAAAAGTGATCTGAAAGATATTCTCGCGGCGCAACCCGGTATCACGCTGGGTACCGGCGAAAACGGTAACGCCTTTGGTGACCGTTATGTGATTCGTGGTCACGAAGCCCGCTCCGACGTCTTTGTCGATGGTTTGAAAGACCCCGGTATGACCACCCGTGAAAGTTTTGCGGTAGAACAGGTCGAGATCACCAAGGGCCCCAGCTCCACCTTCGCCGGTCGAGGCTCCACCGGTGGTGCGATCAACAGCATTACCAAGCAGGCCAACAGCGAATATTCCTTTAACAAACTGTCAGCCGGAATCGGCACCGATGACTATCGCCGGGCCACGCTCGACAGCAATCTGCGCATCACCGACGACATCGCGGTACGTGCCAACCTGCTGCATGCCTATGAGGAAGTACCCGACCGCGCACCCGCCGACCGCGAACGTAACGGTGCCGCGCTGTCACTGAGTCTACAGGCTACCGACAAGCTGAAAGTCATCGCCGACTACTACCACTTGCAGGCGTTTGATCACGCTGACCTGGGTGCCTTTATCAGCAGGGATACCGGCAAGGTATACGAAGATATCCCGTCTTATGTACAGGATGAAGATTTCCTCAAATCCCGCGTCGATACCTTCACCCTGCGCGCCGAATACGAAGGCGATAATGTCACCATCACCAACGCCATGCGTTACGGCACCACCAATAACGGCTATTTCGTGACGGGTGCTGGTGCCTCAACCCGTGACACCGGAGAGTTCACAATAACAACAAGCAACCATCAGGGCTGGCAAGAGGTTGATTACTTCGTCAACCAGCTGAATCTCTACTTTGACGCAGACCTGGCTGGCAAGAAGCATGAGTTTGTAACCGGGCTGGAATATTCCCGCCACAATGTGCTGAACGGTACCTATACCGGCACCTCGACCGGCGCGACCAACTGTGTTGTGAATGGCACTGAAAATTACTGTTTGCTGGATGAAAGCGGCAATGCGGTCAGCAACATTAACAACCTGCTGCAACGCGACATCACCAAGGGCGACTGGGACTCCGACTATCAAATCAACACCTGGTCGCTGTACCTGATGGATACCATTGAAGTAAACGAATTTGTCTCAGTGTTTGCCGGTATTCGTGCCGACAACTTCGACTACGACAACGTGGTGGTCAGTACCGACCGGGACACTCAGGTAACCTCAAAAACGCCTTACACATACAGCGATACGCTCTGGAACGGCCACCTCGGCGGTACCGTCAAAGTCGCAGAAGACACCAATGTATACGCGACCTGGAGCACCTCCAGCAATATTAACGGTGGTGAATCCGATGTCGGCGGTAACTGCGGTTATGGTGGTTTGTGTTCCAGTGCCGAGAGCGTCGACAAGGCCAAACCGGAATCGGTCGAAAACCTCGAGCTGGGTATCAAGCATGAAATGCTGGATGAGAAGTTATTGGCCACGGCAGCTATTTTCAGAATCACCAAAGACGATGTCATGGAAGGCACCGATTACGATACCGCCGGTACTTACAACACCGGTAAAAACCGTGTTGAAGGTCTGGAAATCGGCCTCACCGGCAACCTGACCGAGAAACTCAGTACTCAGTTCGGCTTTTCCCTGATGACGTCAGAAATACTGAAAACCCAAGCCACCAATCGTGATGGTTCTGCTGTTGAGCCAGGTGGTCGTCTGGCCAACTTCTCTGATCGTTCTGGCTACCTGCAATTGCGTTATCAACTGACCGACAAGTTCAGCTTCGGTGGTTCCGCTACCCACGCCAGCGAGTCTTACGTTGGTCAGCCAGACAGCCCTGCGGGCGATCTGTATGTACCGGCTTACACGGTGTTTGATGCATTTGCCAACTACGACATCAACGAACAGCTGAAAACCCGACTGAACGTAGGTAACGTGACCGACAAGAACTACTATCTGACAGCCTATCGCAGCGGTACTTTCGCCTATATTGGTGACGCCCGTAATGCCCAGCTGACGTTGTCTTACGAGTTCTGATCCGCCCTGAAGACAGCAGGTGCAGCAACAAGCTGCACCTGCTTTCCGGTTACATTCCACAGGAAACAAGATGACACACATTCAGCAACCCCATTTATCCCATATTCCTGCTGATCTGGTTGCCATCCATGACTACGAACATCGTGCGGCTGAATTTATTCGCCACGATATTCTTGAATACATTGCCAGCGGTTGCGCCGACGATCTGACCATGCAACGTAACCGCCAGCGGCTCGACGCTATCCCGCTACAAGCGCGTCTGTTACAGGACTTTCAACAAGCCAATACGCGTACCACCCTGTTTGGCCAACCACTAGCTCACCCGCTATTGCTCGGCCCTGTAGCCCACCAGCAACTGGTTCATCCGGCCGGAGAATTGGCCACTGCCGAGGCCGCTGCGGCCATGGCAACCCCTATGGTGGTCAGTACACTGGCCAGTACGACACTGGAGACCATTGCCAGCCATCATCAGGGCGCGCTCTGGTTTCAGCTGTATTGGCAACACGACCGGCCCAGCTCGCTGGCACTGGTGCAACGCGCCGAACGCAGCGGCTATCAGGTGCTGGTCATTACTCTGGATGCGCCGGTGAACGGCCTCAGAAATCGCCCTCAACGAGCCAAATTCCAACTGCCCGACGGGGTGATCGAAGCTAATTTGCAACACCAGCCCCGCCCCGCCCAACGGACACTGTCCGCTGAGCAAAGCATCATTCTTAATGGCATTATGGCCGACGCCCCGACACTGGACGACCTGCTCTGGCTGCGCCAGCAAACCCGCCTCCCTATCGTGATCAAGGGCGTTATCAATCCTGCTGACGCCACTGCGCTGCAAGCAGCCGGATTTGATGGTCTGATTGTTTCCAACCACGGTGGCCGAACGTTGGATGGCCTACCGGCCAGCATCGACGCCTTGCCAGCCATTCGGCGTGCCGTTGGTGCGGACTTTCCGGTCTTGATGGACAGCGGCATTCGTCGGGGTACGGATGTGTTCAAGGCCTTGGCGCTGGGTGCCAACGCGGTGCTGGTTGGTCGGCCGCAGCTGTATGCCCTGGCCGTTGCTGGCGCACTCGGCGTTGCTCATATGCTGAAAATTCTGCAGGATGAGCTGGAAATGACCATGGCCCTGGCGGGCTGCCCAACCATCGCCCATATCCAGGCAGATGCTCTTGGCTGATCGCTGAGAGCCAATAACAAGACGCCCAGGACTCCCTATGCTGTTGCCTATCGACACGCTGTTAACCCCGCAAGAAGTACACTACTGCCGCCAACAATTAGCGGCTGGCCCCTGGCAGGACGGCAGTCTGACCGCTGGCACGCTGGCGGTACAGGTCAAGCGTAACCTGCAGCTGGATGATCATTCAGAGCAGGCACTGCAGCTACGCCAGTTGATCCTTGGCAAACTCCAGAGTCATCCGCTGTTTGTATCGGCGACGTTACCGTCGCGCTATTTTCCACCCAAGTTCAATTGTTACCAGGACGGCGGCCACTACGGCCTGCACGTGGATAACGCCATCTTGGCGTTGGGCAGCCCGGAGCAACTGCGTAGCGATGTTTCCTGTACGCTGTTTCTGAACAGCCCTGACGAATACGACGGTGGCGAGCTGGTGATCGAAACCCGTTATGGTGCCCAGCAGGTCAAGCTGGAGGCTGGTTCGCTGATTATTTATCCGTCCACCTCGTTGCATCAGGTACTGCCAGTCACCGCAGGACAGCGCATCTGCTCGTTTTTCTGGATTCAAAGTCTGATTCGCGACGCCCACCAGCGTGAAATGCTGTTCGAACTGGATCAATCCGTACAAGCCTTGACCGTGGCTCTGGGCGAAGGTGATGCAGAAGTCAGCCGCCTGAGCCAGCTGTACCACAACCTGCTCAGGGAATGGGCGGTGTAAATGCGGCCTGCTCTGTACCTCAGCCAGTCCCTGTCGACGCGTACAAGCGTTCAAATTCGCTGACGGCCATGGGCCGTTCAAACAGGAAGCCCTGTAACTGGTCACATTCCTTGAAACGCAAAATTTCGGCCTGCATCCGGGTTTCCACGCCTTCTGCAATGACGGTCATACCGAGACTCTTGGCCATGGCAATAACAGCGGAGACAATTTTCTGACTGCCATCGTCATCAACGATGTCCTTGATAAATTGCTTGTCGATCTTGAGCTTGTCGATGGGCAGTTTGCGTAAATACGATAACGATGAATAGCCGGTGCCAAAATCATCCATTGCCAGGCTGAAACCGCCCGCTTTGAGATGATGCAGCTCGCGGATTACCTGATTCGCTCCATGCAGGATAAAACCTTCGGTGATTTCGAGTTCAATACAGCTCGCTGGGCATTTGTTTTCCGCCATCATGGTAATAATATCGGTGGCAAAATCGGGTCGTTTGAGAAAGCTGCCAGAAAGGTTGATGGCCATTTTTCCATACTGTACTCCATCATGGTTCCAGGCTGCCGCCTGCCGACTGGCGGTGTGGACTACCCAGTTTTCCAGCTCCGACATCAGCCCCATTTTTTCTGCCACCGGCAGAAACTCTTCCGGCAGGATTTCTCCCCGCTCCGGGTGAGACCAGCGCACCAGTGCTTCAACCCCTTGCAATTGGCCGGTCGAGGTATCGACCTGTGGCTGGTAGACCAGATGCAACTCGTTTTCCTGAATCGCCCGGTGCAGCTGATACTCGGTTTTCAGCATATCCCGTGATATCGAGTCGGTGTCTTCGTAAAAAAAGAAACAGCGGTTCTTGCCCGCTTCTTTGGCCTGATACATGGCCATATCGCTTTTGCGTAGCAGGGTTTCGCCATCGCGGCCATCATCTGGATAAATACAGACGCCAATACTGGCGGTTACCCGCACCGTGTCATTTTCGATCGCAAACGCTGAAGACAACCGGCGCGTCAGTTTACCCAGCACCAGGCGGGTGGCATGGGCCTGGCCAATACCTTCCAGCAAGACAACAAATTCGTCTCCGCCCAGGCGAGCGACGACGTCTTCTTCGCGCAGTTCCTCTTTGAGTGCATCCGCCACCTGCTTGAGCAGTTGGTCACCGGCACGATGCCCCAAGCCATCGTTGATGTATTTGAAGTTGTCGAGATCAATAAACAACAAGGCAAATTTTTCCCGGTGGCGCTTGGCCCGACCAATCGCCAAGTCGATCGACTCCTGCAGCATCATACGATTGGGCAACCCGGTCAGGGCATCATGATAGGCCTGATGTTCAAGCTGTACGTAAGCTCTGCGGATTTCACTGATATCGGAAAAAGAAAATACATAGTGACTCAGGCGTCCTCTGGTATCCCGGACACTGCTGATCGACAGCCGCACCGGACACGGCTCATCTGCCGTGGTTAATGCTTGCCACTCACCACCCCAGTGATCCGAATCTCCCACCAGCTGTTGCAGTGAAGCGCCACCGGGTTCCAGCCGTTCCAGTAAAAACGCCGTGGGCGTGGCTCCCTCGACAACTGATTCCGGCATACCGCACAGATTGGAAAACATGGTATTGACGTGCTCAACCTGCCAGTTGGCATCGGTGATCACCATCGCTTCCCCGGCTTCCTGAAAGGCACTGGCGTAGTTACGCAGCCGCTTTTCGTTTTCCAGCCGCTCGGTAATATCAACCACGGTGGCCGATACTTTGACACCGTCGTCAGACTGCACCGGACTGAGGCTGACCTCGACGTCAACCAGACTGCCGTCATGATGTTTGGCCCGAATATGCCGATTTCTCGCCATCGTTCGACGTCCGGGCTGGCGGATACCGGTGGCCAAGGGATCTGGGTCAAACAGCACGGCGTTATCCGGCACCAATATCTCCATCGGTTGCCCGACCAGTTCACCCTTCTGGTAACCAAACAGCGTATCCAGAGCCGGGTTGGTCATCTGAATATTGCCATTGCCATCAACAATCAAAATGCCATTGACGTTACCATTCACCAGGTTTTGCGCTTGTGCCCGTGCCCGGATCAAATCAGCTTCCATCTCACGCAAGCGCTCAGACTCTTGCAGCTGAAGAGAGACATCCTGGTGACGACAACGAAAATACAGAAAGGCGGTCAATAGTCCCCAGAGAATCATGCCAACCGAGATGCAGCCCACCCAGACATAACCGCTCTCGCGGCTGACCAGTTGCAACAGTTCGGTATTTGAAATAAAGCTGACCAACAGCAGATTGGGGGCGTGCTGGTAATCCATGGTTTCCGCATAGCCCCATTGCCGCTCACCGGTATGGGCCACGTTCCAGATCCAGATCCCCTCCGGCTGCACCAGCGTTCCTGAAGGCTGGTTCCCCATGGCCTCCCACACGATTTCTGATTGATCACCAATGCGCCGGGGCTTGCCAAACATAAAGCCCCATTCGTCCTGACGGCTGAAGCCTCTTAACCAGTCACCAGCACTATTAGCCATCAGTAACAGGCTGCCGGTGGTGCTGTGTTCCAGCCACTCAAACATGGGTGTCAGACTGTCGTTGATAATCACGATGCCACGATCATGACCAGCATCATCAAATACCCGAATCGCCGCCCGGATCATTGGCCGGAACGGCCGTTCCACCTCACCGTATTCCACGTTCAGGTCGATGGGCGAAAAATACACATTGCCTGGCGCAACGTTGATGGCATCCTGAAAGTAATAACGGCTCGATTTGTCTTGCAGTTCGCTGGTGGGTACATGCTGGATACGACGCCCGTAGCGCTGTAAACGCACGCGCTCCATGCCTTGTTGGTCAATCCAGCGTGCCTGGTAATAGGAAGCGTGGCGACTGGTGATGCCAAACAGAATATCGGCCACCTGGGCACTGCCATTATCTTGTGACAAGGCAGCGATAAGCGCTGGCTCCTGCGCCAGTGAGCGCAGCAAGTCACCACTGTCCGCCATATAACCTGACAGTTGTGAGCTGACCAGTTGTACTTGCTGCTCTTCATGCTGTTTTTTGGCGTCAATAATCTGCTCATTCCAGAGCGAAGTAATCCCCCACCCGGTCAGAGCTGTGATAACCGCGACCAGTAACAGCGACAGCAAAATATGTCTGCCAACCATATTCCTTTACTCCCTGAACCTTCCTGAACCTTCCTGAACGTCAAACACCATTCAGATGCACCGATGTACAAAGAATAGTCAGTAACCGGAGTTTGACTGCTTAATCAACGCCTGCATCCCGCTACAGGCTGTTTTTGTTAGAAGAGTCAACAGCACGCTGATACCAGAGAATAGGCGAAAAATTCCTGCAGCAACAACAGTTAATGGTGGGTTTAGGGGTACCATCCTCAGGAATTCTGGAATCCGTCCGCCACACCATCCGCAAGAGACGTGGGCGAACGGATGGTGATGAGGGTGACGGCGAGTTATTGGCCGCTCGCCAGATTATCCAGATAGCGCTCGGCATCCAGCGCAGCCATACAACCGGTGCCTGCAGAAGTAATCGCCTGACGGTAAATATGGTCAGACACATCACCCGCCGCAAACACCCCCTCTACGCTGGTTTGAGTGGCGTTACCATGACTGCCGGTCTGCACCTTCAAATAACCCCCTTCCATCTCCAGCTGACCTTCAAAAATACCGGTATTGGGTGAGTGACCGATAGCGACAAAAATACCGTCCAGCGCGATTTCCGTTGTCTCACTGCTTTCTCGATGTTTGATACGCATACCGGTGACACCCATGTTGTCGCCCAGTACTTCATCCAGCTCGCTGTTCCAGTGAATGGTGACATTGCCATTTGCGGCTTTTTCGAGCAATTTGTCGGCGAGGATTTTTTCCGAGCGGAAGCTGTCGCGGCGGTGTACCACGATCACTTCGGAGGCAATATTGGAAAGATACAACGCTTCTTCAACCGCTGTATTGCCGCCGCCAATCACCGCCACGGGCTTCTTGCGATAGAAAAAGCCGTCGCAGGTGGCACAGGCTGATACCCCTTTGCCTTTGAAAGCTTCTTCACTTTCCATACCCAGGTATCTGGCACTGGCACCGGTAGCAATAATCAGCGCGTCACAGCTGTACTCACCGCTGTCGCCCTGCAAGACAAACGGCCGCTGATCCAGTTTGACGGTGTGAATCTGGTCAAAAATAATTTCTGTTTCAAAACGCTCAGCATGGGCTTTCATGCGCTCCATCAGTTCCGGCCCCTGAACCCCCATCGCATCACCCGGCCAGTTGTCGACCTCGGTGGTTGTGGTGAGCTGACCACCCATCTGCATACCGGTAATCATCACCGGGTTGAGGTTGGCACGAGCAGCGTACACTGCGGCGGTGTAACCGGCAGGGCCAGAGCCGAGGATTAACAATTTTACGTGGCGTGATGAGCTCATACAAAAATCTCCAGAAAAGGAAGCCTGCCAACGATGCGAATAATCGCGCAGCCATCAGATAACAATGATAACGAATCAATGGGGGCAAGCTTATCGGTTGCCAAGGCAACGGTTCAATAATATTTGCCAATGACCCCGTCTATTTTGTCCATTGATCAGTCCCTGAGCAGCAAAACGCCCGATGGCCACTGTCGCCTTTGATAGCGCAGTTTGATAGCGCAGTTTGATAGCGCAGAGAGGCAAGCAATCATTCACACAGTGCGCCAGGATGAAATTGCCAACAGAGGACTTGGCAAGGTCGGCAACAGAGGCCATAGTGAGGCCATTACCCACGGAGGGAGGGAAACATTGTCAGTTAATCTGTCAATGCCATCGGTTCCGTATCAGCCTCTGGTGCAGCACCGTTTTTTATCATTGCCAAGCAGTGTCGCAGACACCGCCGCATTGGCTGCCCCTGCCAATAACCCGTTCCCCTCCAGCGTCTCCATGTCCCTTTTTGCTCCATCCCGCACGTTCCCAATCCAACATTTCTCAGACCCAACGTTTGCTTCTCTGCAATTGAAACCAGGAGAGTGTCCTTATGGCCGCACGCAAAACTGCTACCAAGCTGTACGTTCTGGATACCAATGTACTGATTCACGACCCGAGTGCCATTCACCAGTTCGAAGAACATCAGGTGGTCATTCCCATGACCGTGCTGGAAGAACTCGACAAATTAAAAATGGGCAAGGCGTCCATCGCCACCGACTGCCGGGAAGCAATACGACAGATTGATCGCATTATTGGGGATGCCACCCCCACCGAGATCGCCAAGGGGGTGCCGATTGAACGGGCAGACGGTAATCCGCTCGGGTTTTTTTCCATTCTGCTGGATGGTTTCGACAGCCGCAATCGCACCCTGCCGCTGGATCTGAACGACAACAAAATCATCAACAGCCTGGTGGCACTGCAAGAAAAATTTCCCCGCCGCGAAATTATTCTGATCACCAAAGACATCAACATGCGCCTCAAGGCACGAGGCTGTGGTATTGGTGCGCAGGATTATCAGAATGACCAGCTGCTGTCGGATGTTTCCTTGCTGGAAACCGGTTTCAACACCTATGCCGGGTCTTTTTGGGAAAGCCAGAGCCAGGTCGATACCTTTCACGATGCCATTGGTACTTTCCACCGTCTGCCACGTGCCAACCTGCCAGACGAGTTGTACATCAATCGTTTTATCGTTGATGAAAGCGGCTTTGTCGGCAAGGTGATTGAACTGAATGACGAGGTTGCCGTACTGCAGGACCTGCCGGTTGAACAGTTGATGTCGCAGGTCGCCTGGGGACTCAGCCCGCGTGATCTGCCGCAGGCCATGGCCTTGCACCTGTTACTCGACCCGACGATTTCGCTGGTCACTCTCAGTGGTCAGGCCGGCTCCGGCAAAACCATTCTGGCCCTTGCAGCGGCCATTGAAATGACCGTCGCGACCCAACAATTCCGCCGTATTATCGCCACCCGCAGCACCCGTGGCCTGGATGAGGATATTGGTTATTTACCCGGCACCGAAGCAGAAAAAATGGAACCCTGGCTCGGCGCGATTACCGATAACCTCGAAGCCCTGCATAACGAAGACGAACACTCCACCAGCAGTGTCGATTACATTCTGAAAAAAGTACCGCTGCAGTTCAAATCACTGAACTACATTCGCGGCCGCAGTTTCCAGCACAGCCTGATTCTGATTGATGAATGCCAGAACCTCACCCCGCACCAGATGAAAACCATCATTACCCGTGCTGGCTCCGGCAGCAAGGTGGTGTGCCTTGGCAACCTGTCACAGATCGACACCCCTTACCTGACACCGGTCAGCTCGGGTTTGACCTACTTGATCGAACGCTTCAAGGAGTTCAATCAGGGAGGCACGATTCACCTGGAAGGTTCGCCTCGTTCACCGCTGGCAGAGTACGCCGAAAACCATCTCTGATCGTTCTCAGCAGCCAGCCGTACCGGGAGCGCGCACTGTTCGCGCTCCCGGAATATCACACCGGGTATGATCAGGCACCATGTTTTGCGCCGACCAAGTTCAACTATGGCCAATTGCGCTCGGCCAACGGGTGACAGCCAGCGCCAGATACGTATGCTAAAGGGAACATCTATTTAATCCTGCACGGCTCTGCGCGAGTGTTGCCGTTGTTCAGGGCAAGGCGGCGAATGCAGCGAAATGACGCGTCCTTGTCAAATTCGTCAACACCGCACTGGACGGCGGCAACCCGCGCCCTCCGGGGGCTGCCGGATTAAATAGGTGTCCCCTATAGCCGAATTTTTCTGCTGGACGTCGAGATGATCAAGCGTGTCGCTATTTATTGTGGTTCCCGTCTGGGGAATGAAACCAAATTTGCCCATGCAGCAGCCTCGCTGGCCACCTTTCTGGCCCGGCAGGGGATCGGCATTGTGTATGGCGGCAGCCAGTCAGGACTGATGGGGGTTGTCGCGGACGCAGCGCTGGCGGCTGGCGGCGAAGTGATTGGTGTGATGCCCGGCAACCTCGAACAGCGGGAAAAAACCCACAGCGGTTTAACCGAAGTGCGTCTGGTGAGCAGCATGCACGAGCGCAAGGCATTGATGGCAGAGCTGGCCGATGCTTTTGTGGCACTGCCCGGTGGTATCGGCACCCTCGATGAGCTGGTGGAAATCTGGTGCTGGGCCAATATCGGTGACCATAATAAACCTTGCGCCTGTTTCGACATCGACCAGTTCTGGCAACCGTTTTTTGATCTGCTGGTGCATATTCGCCAGCAGGGGTTTGCCCATCAGGGAGCAGATATCCTGCGGGCCAGTGAACCGGATCAATTGCTGCTGAAACTCAGAAATCACCGTCAGGCAACGCCATCGACAAGGCACTGACACTGACAGGTCGTACCAACAGGTCATACCAACAGGTCATACCAACAGGTCATACCAACAGGTCATACCAACAGGTCATACCAACAGGTCATACCAACAGGTCATACCAACAGGTCATACCAACAGATGTCGGCTCTCTGCGGCAAAACCGGCACCGACTTCAGAATAATAATTAAACACGACATCAACGCCAAGATTGAGTAATTCCTGGCGCTCATCGTCATAGCGGGCGACCGCCGCAATCTTGCCCTGATAACCGGACAAACGCAGCATCTCCAGCGTGCTTCTCATTTCCAGATGCGAAGGCAGTGCCATCATCACCAGCCGGATATCTCCTCGTGCCGTGCCGATACATTCCCAGAATTCCATATCGTCGGCATCACCAGCGACTACATTCAAACCCCGATCCTTCAGGTAGGCGACCCGCTCGGGATCGGATTCCACTCCACAGACACGATGGCCATATTCGGGTTCCAGCGCCTTGTAAGCGCCTTTGCCAACCCGTCCCATACCCAGAATCAGCACTTCGGCCTGTACTGGCGTTTCGTAAGTCGGGTGAGCACCCGAGCGCTCATACCGGTTAATTTGTTGCTTGCGTAACGCATAGATATGGTGAGCACGGCGATAAACCGCAGCACTGATCACAAACGACAGTGACATCGCCACGGCGATAATCACCAGCCAGTCATTACTCAGCCAGCCCTTCGCCACACTCAGATTGGCAACGATCAGACCAAACTCGCTGAAGTTGGTTAATGCCAGTGCACTCAGATACGAAGCCCGACCCGACACCCGGAACTTCAGCATCAGCACAAAAAACAGGCCGAACTTGAGCAACAGCAACAAGGTTAATAACAGCACCGGTACAGCCATATCGAGGGTCGGTAACGCAGTAAAACCAATCGACAGGAAAAACCCGATCAGGAACAGATCCTTGAACCCCATCAGCGCCTTGTAAATCTCGGCCGACTTGCCATGGGATGCCAGCAGCATGCCCATTAACAAAGCGCCGAGGTCGCCTTTCATATGCACCAGAGTAAAGAGTTCTGCTCCCCCCAGGGCAAGGAAAAAACCCAGTAACGGTAACAGTTCATCGTGGCCAACCCGGCTGACCAGTCGATGCAACAGCGGTTTCAGCAGCCATAATCCCAACAGACCGAAGGCCATTATCGAAGGCACCTTGCCAGTGGACGCCACCAGAAAGATCACCGCGACAATATCCTGAATCACCAGAATGCCCACCGCGATTTTGCCATGGCGTGCTTTCAGCTCGGAAGATTCTTCCAGCATCTTGATGACACAGACAGTCGATGAAAAGCTCAGTGCAAAACCGATCAACAGCTGGGTTTGCCAGGAAATATCAAGATAGTGGCTGATACCCAGCCAGCCCAGCAGGGTCATAATACCGACCAACAAGACCGTCCAGACTCCGGTATGCAGCACGCTAGTGGCCCAGACCTCGGTTTTTAACAACGCCTTGATGTTCAGCTTGAGGCCAATGGTAAACAGCATCAGCGTAATACCGAGATCGGCTAACCGGTTCAGCCCGCTATCCGGCTGCATACCAGCTGCATTCAAGCCAAACCCGGCTAACAGATACCCCACCAGTGGTGGCATTCCTAACTGCTTGACGGCAAAGCCACATAAAAATGCCACCAGAATCCAGACAAAATCCATTCCTGCTCCTTAATTACTACAGCGTTACTACAGCGTTACTACAGCGTTACTACAGCGACTCCGGCCAATAACGACTGCCGCCAACGGCAAGAATACCAGTCGATAAGCTTTGCGCCACTGCTTCCAGTGCTCAGCCACCCAGCGGCCAGACCAGCTGCAGGTAGCCCTCACCGCCGTTACTGCTGGCGTTATCCAGACCTTGGCTGTAACCGATGGTTAATGAACCCGGTGTGCTGTAGCCCCACCAGAGTTGCAGCGTCAGCTCTCCCCCCAGCGCTGGTAACCAGCGTGAAAACTGGCCATCTTCCTCAACGCCACCGGCAACGGCATATACGCGGGTGAAATAATCGCCAAAGCCGATTGGCCAGGTTGACCAGTTCTGCTCCAGCCGCCCGAGCCACAGGCGGGAACTGAGGCTTTCCTTGTGGTAACGGTGGCCGTAGCGGACACCTGCGTGATAGCCAGGTAAAGCAATCTGATCGCGACCAAACAGCTGCGCCTCATCACCGGTCTGCCCACCCAATGCAAAGTACTCGCCGGTATCTGCCGCGATGCCGCCATCGAGACCTAACGTCAGAGTATCTCGACCAGGTAGATCCAGAGTGTAACGGCCCCGGAACTGGGCCAGAGCTCCCCGGTATTGGCTATTGAGTACATCATTACTTTCAATCACCAGATCAGCGTAGCTGCCCTGCCCGACACCAGGCACCTGACGAAAGCTCTGGCGATTGTCCCAGGTCGCCGCCAGCCCCACCAACCCCTGAGACCATTGCCCACCACGCCAGGGCAAACCGGCGTTATCAATCACCTGTTTGCTTTCCCAGACCGTACCCAGGTGGAGCGCGAAACGATCCTCAAAGCCGTGTAACAGGTAATTACGCTGGGCAATTAGCCGATCCTCGCGACCCAGCTGATCGCGCTCGTTATCCTCGGCACCCTGGGCATAGCGGTATTCTCGGGAGAGGTACAGCGCGTAGCGATTGTCGTAGCTATACAGCAGGGTTCCACTGGTCACCCCATAAGTGACATCACGCAACAGGTTCACGCTGTAGTTATGTCGTCCCAAGGCATCCTGACCCCAAGTGGTAACGCCCAGTTCGGTATGAAACTCATCGACATACCAGAGTGGAAACCAGCTGCGCGGCCGCAGGTCGTGCCAGGGTTGGTATTGATCGGCTGCTACCAATGTTGGCGCAGATATCGGCGATGTCTGATCCTGAACGGTGGCGGCTGGGTGATCCTGAACGGTGGCGGCTGGGTGATCCTGAATGATGGCCGTGATCGGTTTGGTATCGACGTGCCGGTATTCAATCCGCTGCCGGTTATCTGCCAATCCTGTAGCGCTTGTCATCAACGGTTCTTTCACTTCATACAAGGCATAGCCTTCGGTGCTATAGCGTTGATAAACCAACCGGTCTGCCAGCCATTGCGGTTCAAATGCGCCGGTCATCACCCGCGTCCAGCGGGTCAGCTGCTGGTCGGTCAGCGACAGCTGGTAAATATCAAAGTTTGCGTCGTAATCGGCACTGAACAGCAGGGTCTGGTTATCTCGGAATACCGGCGCATTTTCAGTAGCGGAGGTTTTGGTCAGCGGTTGCCATGTCGCGCTGGCCAGAGAGTACAGTGCCAGATTCCAGCCCTGTCGCGGCCGTTTGACCGCCGCGACCAGACGGGTACGATCCGGTGAAAGATCAACATCGCCGATCACCACACCATAGTCGCCGCGCCACAGCAACTGGCGGTTGCCGTGTAAATCCAGCGTTAACAGTTCTGCCCGCCCTGCCACCATACGGCGTACCAGCAGCTGCCCTGTATTCAGCCAACGTACCTGGCGGGCACGCAAACCCTGGCTGATACGCACTTCCCGGCCGTTTTTCTGACGGTAAAAAACATCATTCCAGACCCGGCCATCAACCGCTGTCACCGGACGGCTATACACCAGCCTCCCATCCTGGCCAATGTCCACACTGGATGCCCCTGTTACCGACCCGTGCTGTACCCGTTCCCAGCCCGTTCCTGCAGACTGATAACTCACGAGCTGCCGGGCCGACTCGCCGCTGTATTCCACCGCTGCCAGCCAGCTGCCGTTGCTGGCCATCGGCCGTCGCTCTGTGACCAGATCGTTACCGGGTAATGGCTCCCCTTGCCACGATTGCGCCAGACGCTGCTGCCGCTGAGGTTGCCAGTCGGCTGCCTGAGCGGTCAGGAACCCCTGCCACAACTGCTCCAGCGACAGCCCGAAACTGCGCCGAAAATCGCCGCTGAGTTCTGAATAAGGCAGCAGCCGCCCACTGTGCAGCCAGAGGAAATACTTCAGCTGTTGTTCACTGTATTGCTGCGCCAAATAACGAACAAACCAGGCACCATAGAGATAGGCCTTGTTGTATGGCCAGTCCCGTGGTGGAACCAGCACTTGGCCGAGGGAGTCAGGCTGCTGTTCCAGCTCGGCCTGCATTTGCATGCGATAAAAGGTGCTGTTGAGTCGGCCACTGCCAAGATCCTTGTTGCTTTCGAGATACACCGCCAACCCTTCCAGCAACAGTGATGGCTCCAGTGCATGAGGAAAGCTGAACCACATTCGGCCAAATAGATTGCGACTCTGACGTACCGCACCGCGCTGCAAATCGGTGTGCAGTACATGAGTATACTCATGACGAATCAGCAAACTGAGCCAGTCGTCATAATGTTCCAGACCGCTAACCTGATCCGGTGGACTGATATACAAACGCATCTGGGCAAATGGCAAGGGAGTGGCCCAGCCGTTAGCGGCGTCAAAGTCGTCCACCAGCACCACCTGGGTGGGATGCTCTGGCTGACTGCCAAACCAGGCCGACAGTTCGGTATGGGTCTGCTCGGCGATCTGCACGGTTCGGTGGGCAATATCCTCCAGACCGGAGGGGTAATTGACAACAAAATGCTCGCTCTGCAGCGAAAACCAATGCTGGCCCTGGTATTGCCAGCCCACGGCTTCAGCTCGTACCGGGCCGCTGACTAGCCACAACAGTAACAGCAACGGCAGTAACAGCAACGGCAGCAACGGCAACAGCGGCCAAAGACACCGAACCCGTCCATCCGGCCGGGTAATAGTAGAAGTGTGACAGCGGGTGGCTACATACATAAAAAGGCAATCCATGTCCTGAAAGGCAGTGATACAGACAACAAGATAGACAGAGAAATAGACCAAGCTTCAGTGTAAACACGAATGGATGACAAAACCCACCCTGCCCACTATAAGCCCTCGCCGTGAGTGGCAGCCAGATTCTGATTCGGCTACAGTCCCGCCATAAGCTATGCTCTCCCATGCCCGACCCGAGAGGTTAAAAGATTACCCTTGCTCGACATCCTCTATCTTGACGACCATCTGGTTGCCATCAACAAACCCAGCGGACTGCTGGTACACCGCAGTGAAATCGACCGTCACGAAACCCGTTTTGTCTTGCAACTGCTGCGTAACCAACTGGGACAGCGCGTGTATCCGGTACACCGGCTGGATAAACCGACGTCCGGTGTTCTGGTGTTTGCGCTCTCCAGCGAAATGGCCAGCAAGATTGCTGATCAATGGCGCGAGCGTGCCATTGATAAACACTACCTCGCCATTGTGCGTGGCTATATGCCGGAATTTGTCCACCTCGACTACGCCATGAGTCCGCCAGTCGACAAGTACGCCAAGCAGGAAGTGATCAAACCGGCGCAAGAAGCCATTACCGATTTCAGCTTATTGGCCACCGTCGAAATTGATGTCGAGATCGACAAATATCCGCAGTCCCGTTATTCACTGGTCGAAGCCATGCCCAAAACCGGGCGTAAACATCAGATCCGCCGCCACCTAAAACACCTCAGTCACCCGATTATTGGTGATGCCCGTTATGGCAAAGGCCGTCACAGTCGCTACTTTCGCGATCACTTTGACGCCGGGCGCCTGCTGCTCCATGCCTGGCAACTCAGCATGACCCACCCGGTTACCGGGCAACCCCTGGTGTTTACCGCACCACTGGACGATATCTGGCTGTCGCTGGTCAAACGTTTTCAATGGCAGCAGCAGCTACCCGGCCTGTTGTCTGAGACCTTGCCCGGAACCAGGCACGAAGCACCGAGTACCTTTGCACAGCAATAGCCCCTCCAACGATGCTTATTCCCCAGAGTTGTGCACAACCGGTCTGATTAGAAGTTGTGCACAGTTATCGAGGCCGATAACGTAAAAATCCATGCCAACCACTTTTCTTCGTGTATTTTTGACAGGATTTTTTGCCAAAATCAGCAAAATAACCGCCAATTTCTCTTGACGACCGGTTACCCACAGAATCTGTGGATAAATCTGAGGACAATTTCTTTAAAAGTACCTGAGAGCCGCGAAAATACTGGCTTGGCTTCAGATTGGTCGGTTTTGAACCAGAAATAAAACCCCTTAAATATCAACAAGATAGGAAAATTTCAACTTTTCAAAGACATATATTGACTTTTATCGATGAAGAAAATTACCGTTTTATTACTTTGTGAATAACGGCTGTTAGAAAATATTTGTGCTTCATTTTTAAAAAAATCTCTGTCAAGACTTGCATGCCATCATTCTTGGGCTAATTCCACCAAAGCGTTGAAATATCTTCTTAATAACTTGTGGATAACCTAGTGGATAAAATCGCGGACGCTGAAATGGATATTCATCACACCGCCTTACATTGTGTTCATCCGATTCCGGCTTTAAAAAATACCTGCTTTTCAATACCTTAGAGCGTTACAACTACTGGTTGTCAATATCATTACAACCAAACCGCAACATTTGGCCTTTTTCTCCAGTGTGAGTAATTTCTCAACGCCTCAACTTCGCCGCGTGTTTTTTATCGCTGTTTTGAGTGACTTTTCCGAAAAGATACTTGACGTCACTATTCTGTCGATTTGACCCTTCACAACTTCATCCACAGTTTCTGTGGATAATCGTGTGAATATCATCTTCAAAAGCGCTCCAGAGCCAGTCAGGGCAACGACCCGCCCCAGATTGGTTGTTTTTTAACCAGACCGATAACAATGTTACCCACAGAAACAAGTCAGCTCTTGATTCAGTAAGCGTCAAGCATTGGAAGTAAAAAATATCACTTATATAAGCCGCAGGCATAAGCAGCCATGGCCAGAAAAATGCGCAAAAGCGACTGCGGTTATAAAACGTTATTGCCATAAAAACAGCCACAAAAAAGCCCGGATGTCTTGACCCTGCTGCTGCAACGTCGAGTCATCCGGGCCATGCTTGTTTCGCAGTTTGCTGCCGGTTTGCTTTTACTGCCTGAAAAGTATCCCGTCCCTTCAGAGCACACCCAGTTCTCTTGCCAACTCCTCGGCGGGCATATAGCCAGGAAACAAACGACCATCGTCAACAATAATCGCCGGCGTTCCATTCACCCCCAGCTTTTGACCCAACTGGTACTGTGCGGCAATCGGTTCCTGACAGGCTGCTCCTGCTTTCATATTAGAAACCAGCGTGTTTTGTAATTCATTCACCCGTGTCTGCACGGCGGCATCACCGGCTCGCAGCTGGCGACTTAAAGAATTTAACTCGCGTTGGGTATTCTTCATTTCAGACATCGCGGTCTTACGGTCATCCTGACACCAGACATAGTTGATCTTCTGGAACGATTGGGTAGGTCGGCCCGTTTGCGGATCCTGAATTCCAGAACGAGGGTACGCCAGGTAACGAACGGTGATTCCCAGTTCATTAATACGCGGGATTTCCTGATGCAGCTTTTGACAGTAGCCACAATCAATATCGGTAAACACGTTAATCAGGGCTTTCTGCTCGCCTTTGGCCGGAAACAGCACGGTATCCGAATCGGCAACCGCCGCCAGGCTCTCGGCTCGACGCGGGTTCATGCGCTGCTGGGTAATATTGACAGCCTGCGGGCCATCAATGGCGATCAGTTCATCCCGATAGATAAGATGACTGGCGTCCGGTGTCATATAGATTGCCGGGCCACCTTCCAGAATCACTTCCAGTATCTGGCCATTGGCAATCAGAGTGGCTGCTTCGACACTGACATGTGGACCATAAACTTGCTGTAAGCGGGATTCTGCCAGTGTACGGTTATCGGAGCTGGCAGCTTGATTCTGCGTAGCCGCCGCATCGCTGTTGCCTGCATCCGAATCGTTACAAGCGGCCAGGCCAACCACCAGCAACGCCAATAATAATTTTTTCATCGTGTCCAACACCCTGTTGTCAGGAATAAATTCAGGCTTAGAGACCAAAGGCTCATCGTTGGTTCCAACAATACCTTATGCACTCTCTCCATGCTGTTTTTCAGCCATAAAAAAACGGGCGCAAGGCCCGTTTTTCATAACAAGAAGGTTATACCTTCTCTCTGATACGCGCAGATTTACCGCTACGCTCACGCAGGTAGTACAGTTTCGCCTGACGCACATCACCACGACGCTTGACTGCAATGCTGTCAATCTGTGGGCTGTGAGTCTGGAACGTACGCTCTACGCCAACACCGTGAGAAATTTTACGGACAGTGAAAGCAGAGTTCAGGCCGCGGTTACGCTTGCCGATCACTACACCTTCAAACGCCTGCAGACGCTCACGGGTACCTTCTTTTACCTTAACCTGTACAACCACAGTGTCACCTGGGCCGAATTCAGGAACGGATTCTTTCAGCTGGGCGTTCTCAATCTGCTGAATGATTGGATTCTTGCTGCTCATTGTTTGCTCCTCAACAGTCTGGCGATTTGGTGTCGGATTCACTCACTCGTTCGCTCAGATACTCTGTCAATAACCTATGTTGTTCGTTACTCAGTTCCAGCGCGTCCAATAAATCTGGCCGACGCTCCCAGGTTCTGCCAAGAGACTGTTTTAACCGCCAAAGGCGGATTTTCTCGTGGTTGCCACTCAGTAATACCTCGGGCACAGATTGTCCGTCGTAAACTTCCGGACGAGTGTAATGCGGACAGTCGAGCAAGCCTTCCATAAAGGAGTCCTGCTGGGCCGACAGGTCATGTCCCAATACACCCGGCACCAAACGAATCACTGCATCCATCAACGTCATGGCAGCCAGTTCACCACCGCTGAGTACAAAATCGCCGAGCGACCACTCTTCGTCGATTTCCTGCTCAATCAAACGTTCATCAATGCCTTCGTACCGCCCCGATACCAGAATCAGCTTGTCGTGTTGTGCCAGTTCCAGCACCCCCGCCTGATCCAGCTTGCGCCCTTGCGGTGACAGATAAATCACTCGCGCCGGCTTGCCTGGTTGCTGATCTGCCGCTGTTCGAGCGGCGGCGATGGCTTCTTGCAGAGGCTGAATTTTCATCAGCATACCTGGGCCACCACCATAAGGGCGATCATCAACGGTTTGGTAATTGTCATACGCGAAATCACGGGGATTCCAGCGCTCAAGCAAAATCTGTCCCTGCTTCACTGCCCGCCCACTCACACCAAAATCGGTGAGCGAGTTGAACATTTCTGGAAACAGGGAGACAACGCCAAACCACATCGTTTGTGCCTCTACCAATGTTGTCGAAACAACACCGGTCAATAATCTGCTTCCCATTCGACCTGGATGACCTTTGTTTCAAGGTCAACATCCAGAACGATGGTATCCACGTAGGGGATCAGGCGCTGTAGCTGGTCAATACTGCCTTCACAGTTCGTCAGCTTCATTACCTGGTTACCGCCACCAGAATCAAACAGTTCTTTCACCTTGCCCAGCAGCTGACCCTGAGTATTGACTACTTTCAGGTCTTCCAACTGGAACCAATAAAATTCATCGTCGTCGGGTTCAGGCAGCTGTGAGGTATATACCGCAATCTCGGTTTGAGACAGCGCCAGAGCCGCATCGCGGTCTGCTATACCTTGCAGTTTTGCCACAATTCCCTTGCTTTGGGTTTGGCCTGCTTCCACTTCAAACTTCCGCCACTCGCCATTGATATTCAGCAGCCAGATCGGGTAGTCCAGAATGTTGCTTACAGGGTCGGTAAAGGAATACACCTTGATCCAGCCCTTGATGCCAAATGCGGTGGCTACCTTGCCCAGGACGGTGATTTCCTGGTCTGTCACCAACACACCCTCAGCCAACACGTATTAAGCTTCAGCTTCAGCTGCAGGAGCAGCAGGCTGGACTTTACGTGCATCCTTGATCAGTTTGACAACACGTTCAGTAGGCTGAGCACCACGCGCCAGCCAGAAATCAACGCGTTCCAGATCCAGACGCAGGCCTTCTTCGGAGCCGCGAGCAACCGGGTTAAAGAACCCCATACGCTCGATAAAGCGACCGTCGCGAGGACAACGCGAATCTGCTACGTTGATGTGATAAAAAGGACGTTTTTTAGAGCCACCACGGGCCAGACGAATAACTACCATAAAAAAGATCTACTCCGATCGTTTTATCAAGCGGAACACCCGGAAGCGACACTCTGCAAAGCAGAATCACACAGCCGAACATCCCGGTGGCGGGTTTTGGAATCGCCCACCGTTCAACATCTTTCTCGCTTGCCAGGCAGGGTATGAAACCCGGAGGTTGCTCACACCAAACATGGAAACAGGCGAAAAAGGCCTATTAAAAGGGGCGCAGATTGTATGCTGGATTGATTGGGAAGTAAATGGCCGTTTTCTTGCCCCGGCGTAACCCTTGCTGCTACAGACAACAGCCCAGCGGCTATTCAGCCACCACCGGGGCTGGTTGCGGCTTCGACGGTTTGACCATCACTGAAGCCACAGCGGCAAGCAGCATCGACGCACCCAGTACTGCAAAAGCCTCGTTGTAAGACATCACCGCAGCTTGTTGATGAATTTCATTAGCCACTCGGGACAACACCTGGGGAGCCTGCTCCGACAAGCCCATTTGCTGCCCCATCTGGGACAGATAATCGAGCGTCGACTGGCTGTTGGCCACCAGCGTCTCTCGAATTTCTGTCGTGTGTATATCCGTTCGCTTTTGCAACAGGGTGGCCAGACTGGCGATCCCAATAGCGCCACCCAGATTACGCATCACGTTATACAGGATCGATGCCGAGGCAACGTCCTTTGGTGGTAACGCCGACGCCGACATCAAAGACAGCGGCACCATAATAAACGGCTGGCCCAGTGCTCGCAGCAACAAGGCCGGAATCAGGTAACTGCCATCGTAATCCATACTCATGTGCATATTCATAAACAGACTCAGACCCATGACTACAAACCCCATCGCCACCAAAAAACGGGCTTGCACGAATTTGAGAATTTTGGGGATCAAGGGAAAAAAGGGCAACTGTGGAAAACCTACCCACATCAAGACCAGGCCAATATCGAGCGCGGTGTAGTCGTGCAGCGACGCCAGATACAAAGGCACCAGATAGACAGAACCAAACAACCCGAAACCCAGCATCAGATACGCCACGCAGGCGAGACTGAACTCCTTGTTGGCAAACAGCCGCAGATTCACCAGCGGGAACGCTGCACGTAATTGATGCCGTACAAACAAAATCAGCGATACCGCTGACACCAGCGCCAGCCAGCGAATATATTCCGCATCAAACCAGTCGTCTCTGGCACCCTCTTCCAGTACCAATTGCAAGCAACCCAGTCCGAGTGCCATCGTCACCATGCCAAACAGATCGATACGGGCGAGCTGGGAGTCATTCACCTCGCGTTTGTCGAGGCCCATCGACAGCAGGGCAATCACCGCAGCGCCGGGCAAGACATTGAGGTAAAACAGGTAATGCCAGCTGAAGGTTTCGGTCAGCCAGCCGCCCAGTGTCGGGCCGATACTGGGGGCAAACGTCGCAGTAACACCAAACAATGTCATGCCTACCGGACGTTTATCCACCGGCAGCAAGGTCACAATCAGGTTAAAGGCCATTGGAATCAATGCACCGCCGGTAAACCCCTGCAATGCCCGAAAAACAATCATGCTTTCGAGATTCCAGGCTTCTGAACAAGCCAGCGACGCCAAAACAAAAGCGGCACTGTTCCACACCAGATAACGGCGTGGCGACAACCAGCCAGCAAAAAAACCGGTCAGCGGGATGGCAATCATCTCGGCCACCAGATACGACGTCGCAATCCACGACGACTCTTCCAGTGTTGCCCCCAGCGCCGCCTGAATATCCTTCAGTGACGAGTTGGTGATCTGGATATCGAGAATTGCCATGAAAGCGCCGATCAGCGCGCCGGCAATCGCCAG
This sequence comes from Candidatus Thalassolituus haligoni, assembly GCF_041222825.1. NCBI lineage: Bacteria > Pseudomonadati > Pseudomonadota > Gammaproteobacteria > Oceanospirillales > Oceanospirillaceae > Thalassolituus > Candidatus Thalassolituus haligoni. The sequence continues at coordinate 1,101,059 of NZ_CP139482.1, read as the reverse complement.
CCAGTGACGGGGAAAACGGTCTACCACAACTTATTCAACTGCAGTTTGAGCAGTAAATACCGCCGCTTCAACCGACATTCCCGGCCGCAGCATTGAGGTGTCCTGTCCAGCCTCAAACACCAGCTTCACCGGTAACCGTTGTACCACCTTGGTAAAGTTACCCGTTGCATTTTGCGGTGGCAGCAGCGCAAATTCCGATCCGGTGGCAGCAAAAAAACTATCGATATGGCCCTTGAATACCTGATCAGGCAAGGCATCCACCCGTATTTCAGCAGCTTGCCCTGCCTGCATTGCCGCAATCTGGGTTTCCTTGAAATTGGCATAGATCCAGACGGGCTCTGTGACCAGACTCATCAGTCGTGCACCGGGAGCCACACCTTGGCCCAGCTGAATTTGACGACTGGTAATCACGCCGTCTCGTGGCGCAACGATGGTGCAGTAATCCAGCATCAGTTGCGCCTGGGCTACCGCTGCATGGGCTTCATCGACACTGGCTGTCAGCTGTGGTGCCTCACCCTTGACCGATACCAGATTGGCCTTGCGTGACGCCAACTGCGCTTCGTTTTCATGCAACCGCGCTTCTGCCGAAGCCAGCGTCAGGGCCGCTGCGTCAATGTTGTCTTGCGAGACGTATTGCTGTTGTTTGAGCTTTTGTAACCGTTGTAATTGTTGCTGGGCGCGCAAGTATTCTGCTCGCGCCCCTTCCAGCGATGCAGCGGCTGAAGCAATCAGCGACTGTTCTGCCTGCACCCGATCAGCCAGATGGGCTAACCCCGCCTGTGCCGCCGCCAGTAACGCCTGTTGTTGTCGCAAGCGTGCCTGATACAGCCCAGGATCTAGCTCCAGCAAAACCTCACCCTGCCGCACACGTCGGTTGTCCTCCGCAAACAAGGCCAACACCGTCCCGTCAACACGACTCATGACAGGCACAATATCCGCTTTGACGTAGGCATTGTCGGTATCTTCGCGACCCTGGTGCCACCACCACCAATAACCCACCAAGCCGACTAACAGCACCACAAACAGAGCAATAACCAGTTTACGCATCGCACCACACCAACCAGTGAACCAGAACAGGGCGCTAAACTAGCCTGCTATTTATCAAATTGGAAACCATACTGCTTTCACATACTGTTCCAGAATTAACAACAGCAACGGCAAGCGGAAGCTTCAGCGTCTTAACGCATGGCCAAATGACCACTGCCGGTTTTACAAGTCATCCAGTATTGCCGCACGTTTTGCCGTGTACTCCGGCTCAGTCAGCAAGTGCTTTTGTCGTAGCGACTCCAGTCGCAACAAACGCTCCTCAATGCTTTTGCCTCCGCCCTGCACTGCTGCAGGCTGACGTACCCGAGACGTTTCATCACAAGCAAAATAACGGGCCTTCATCCTTGTTTTGGTCACACTGGTGTAGAGACCGTTAGCCATCCGTTTTTTATGATCGCTCTGGTCGGTAGTGCCGATAACGACCCGGTTGGCGCCGAATTGGGCGGCAGATTTTAAGTGCTCCTGCCGACAATGCGCCACGCCGTCCCGGCTTGTGGTGGAACACATCTCCTGCTTGACCATGCGGCAACTCTGCTCATCAACCCCATCGCGAATCTCAACAGACTCTGCGCTGACTCCCATACTGGCACTCATACTGACGCCGAGCAGCAATCCAACCCACACCTTTTTCATCATTTTTCTCACTGTTTCTGTTGATACGATGATCTGACTCACGGCTGGAAATGCCGCATCTGGAATCGGCATACTCAGAGCACGCGGGCCACTACAACTGCCCAGTTAAAACAAAAAATCCGCTACCAGAAAACTGATACCGGATTTTCAGAATCCACTTATTAAACCCAGCTAAAGCCCAGACGCTCTGCGATTTCGTCCAATCAACTGATCTCAGTCAACCGAGCATACTCAGTTCTCTTCACACCACACACGGGCATTACGGAACATTCGCATCCAGGCACCGTCTTCACTCCAGGGCTCGCCATCAGCGCCCACCGGAATATACGAGTTCTGAATGGCACGGAATACCCGTTCCGGGTGCGGCATCATGATGGTGATGCGGCCATCGGCTGCGGTCAGGCCGGTAATACCTTGCGGCGAACCGTTCGGATTCAGCGGGTATTGCTGGGTAACCTGGCCGTAGTTGTCAACGTAACGCAGCGCAATCTGGCCAACCAGTTCGTCGAGATCGGATTTGGCGCTGAACTCTGCCCGGCCTTCTCCGTGTGCCACCGCGATAGGCATGCGGGAACCCGCCATACCGGCGAAAAACACGGAGTCCGATTCCTGCACTTCGACCATGGCAACACGGGCTTCAAACTGTTCGCTCATATTGCGCACAAAATGTGGCCAGTGTTCAGCCCCCGGAATCAGTTCATGCAGGTTGGACAACATCTGACAGCCATTACAGACACCCAGAGCAAAGGTATCGTTGCGAGCGAAAAAAGCTTCAAACTGACCACGAGCCTGGGCGTTAAACAGGATCGACTTGGCCCAGCCTTCACCGGCACCCAGTACGTCACCGTAGGAGAAACCACCACACGCCACCAGTCCACGGAAGCTGTCCAGCGTCACTGCACCCGACAGCACGTCACTCATATGAACATCGACGGTGGCAAAACCAGCGCGGTCAAAGGCGGCGGCCATTTCAATCTGGCCGTTTACGCCTTGCTCACGCAGAATCGCCACTTTGGGTGCGCCGTCAACATCAGCGGCTGGTAAATCAGAGGTAATGTCTTCGTTGATATCAAAAGTCAGCTCAGCGTGGATACCGGGATTTTCAATCTCCAGCAGTGCATCAAATTCCTGCTGGGCACAGTCGGCGTTGTCACGTAGCGCCTGCATACGGAAGCTGGTTTCTGCCCAAATGCGGTGCCAGTTGACACGAGACTCACTGAGGAATTCTTCATCCTGGAAACTGAAGGTAATCTGATCGTCGTCGTTGGCAGAGCCAATCACAGCGGTGCAGTCACCTAATCCTGCAGCTTCAAATTGCGTCAGAACTTCTTCCAGATCGTCTCGACGCACCTGCATCACCGCACCCAGTTCTTCAGCAAACAACGCTCCTGCCAGCTCGTCTTCGGCATCCGCCAACAAGTCCATCGAAATATCCAGACCAGCGTGACCAGCAAAGGCCATTTCCACCAGCGTGGCAAACAGACCGCCATCGGAACGATCGTGGTAAGCCAGCAACTTGCCATCGGCGTTTAGCCCCTGCACCACGGCAAAGAAGGCTTTTAAATCTTCGGCATCATCCAGATCAGCCGGAACATCACCCAGCTGCTGGTATACCTGCGCCAGACAGGAGGCACCCAGACGATTCTGACCACGACCCAGATCGACCAGAATCAGATCCGATGCCACATTTTTCTGAATTTGTGGCGTCAGTACCGAACGGGCGTCCGTCACGGGCGCAAAGCCAGTGATCACCAGCGACATCGGCGAAGTAACGGCTTTGTCTTCGCTATTACCCTGTTCGTTGGTGTCTTGCCAACGGGTCTTCATTGACATGGAGTCCTTGCCTACCGGAATGGTCACTTGCAGTTCCGGGCAAAGTTCCATACCCACGGCTTTGACCGTGGCGTAGAGTTTTTCGTCTTCACCGTCGTGGCCAGCGGCGCACATCCAGTTAGCCGACAATTTAATATCTGCCAGCTGGGCAATCGGCGCAGCCGCCAGATTGGTGATCGTTTCTGCTACAGCCAGACGACCGGATGCCGGGGCATCCAGCAACGCCACTGGGGTACGTTCCCCCATGGCCATCGCTTCACCCACAAAAGAGTCATAAGACGAGGTCGTCACCGCGACGTCAGCTACCGGCACCTGCCAGGGGCCAACAAACTGATCACGGGCAACAGTACCGGTAATGGAGCGGTCACCAATAGTGATCAGGAATGACTTGCTGGCGACCGTTGGCAACTTGAGCACCCGTTCAGCCGCTTCGGCCAGATCGATCCCAGCGGATTCAAATGCTTTGACGCTTGTTGCACGGGTGACTGCATCACGGTGCATACGTGGCGGTTTACCCAACAGCACCTGCAGCGGCATATCCACCGGCTTGTTGCCAAAATGGCTGTCGGTCACGGTCAGGTGTTCTTCTTCCGTGGCGTACCCGACCACCGCATAGGGGCAGCGTTCACGCTGACAAATGGCATCAAAAGTGGCCAGATCTTCCAGCGGCACCGCCATGACGTAGCGTTCCTGGGATTCATTCGACCAGATCGCCAGCGGGCTCATGCCCGGTTCATCGTTTGGTACGTTACGCAGTTCGAAGTGACCACCTCGGCCACCGTCGCCCACCAGCTCGGGGAAAGCGTTGGAGATACCTCCGGCACCGACATCATGAATAAAGGCAATCGGGTTCTGATCGCCTTTCTGCCAGCAGCGGTCAATCACTTCCTGACAGCGACGTTCCATTTCCGGGTTCTCGCGCTGCACAGAAGCAAAATCGAGGTCGGCATTGGACTGGCCAGACGCCATCGAAGACGCAGCACCACCACCCAGACCAATCTGCATCGCCGGGCCACCCAGTACAATCAGGGCCGCGCCAACCGGAATTTCACCTTTCTGAACATGCTCGTCACGGATGTTGCCGTAACCTCCGGCGATCATAATCGGCTTGTGGTAACCACGGACTTCACCGTCGTGTTGCAGTTCGAAGGTACGGAAGTAGCCACACAGGTTCGGACGACCAAATTCGTTGTTAAACGCCGCGCCACCCAGTGGTCCATCAATCATGATGTCCAATGCCGAGACGATACGACCCGGCTTGCCGTAGTCGCTTTCCCACGGCTGTTCGAAACCGGGAATTTTCAGGTCGGAGACGGTGAAACCGGTCAGACCAGCTTTGGGTTTGGAACCACGACCGGTTGCCCCTTCGTCGCGAATCTCACCGCCGGAACCCGTGGCGGCACCGGAATGCGGTGCAATCGCAGTCGGGTGGTTGTGGGTTTCGACCTTCATCAGGATGTGCATGTCTTCCTGATGATAGCGGTACTGACGAGACTGATCAGAATCCACCGGGTTCGGGAAGAAACGACCAGCCTTGTGACCACGAATCACCGAGGCATTGTCTTTATAGGCAGAGAGGACGTTGTCGCTGTAACACTCGTAGGTATTCTTGATCATCTGGAACAGGGATTTGTCCTGTTCCAGACCATCAATGGTCCAGCTGGCGTTAAAAATCTTGTGACGGCAGTGCTCGGAATTAGCCTGAGCAAACATCATCAATTCGACGTCGGTCGGGTTACGGCCCATGATCTGGTAGTTATCGAGCAAATAATCCACTTCGTCATCGGCCAGCGCCAGACCCAGGGTTTTATCGGCCTCAACCAGCGCGTCTCGCCCGCCGACAAGAATATCCACGATCGATAACGGTGCCGGTTCAGCGTGTGAAAACAGGGCTTCGGCCTGCTCGCTGCGCTCCAGTACGGTGTCGACCATACGGTCATGCAGCACGGCGGCAATGGCATCACGATCCGCAGTGGCCGCACCTGCGACATAATAGGCAATCCCCCGCTCCAGCCGTTGCACCTTGCCCAAACCACAATTATGGGCGATGTCTGTCGCTTTCGACGACCACGGGGAAATGGTACCGAAACGCGGCGTCACCAGAAAATAGTCACCCACAGCATCCTGTCGGGCAGCCTTGGGGCCATAACGAAGAATGCGTTCCAGCACCAGACGCTCGTTGTCCGCCAGATCCTCACTGAGATCAGTAAAATGTACAAACTCGGCGTACACACCGGTCACGGCCGGAACCGCAGCCTGCAGTTTGGCCAGGATTCTGGATTGACGAAATTCTGAAAGCGCAGGTGCGCCACGCAGCTCAAGCATTGTGCCTTGACTCCAGGGGTTGGGGCCGAAAATACGGGAAAAAATGAGGCCGAATGATACTGGATAGTGGCCAACTCCGCTACCAGAGGGCTATCCCGGCACCGCCGAGAGGGCGGATTTGTGAGCAGTTTCATTCTCTGCAATACCACCCAAACCGCATCGATTAACGGCTGTCGACAACGTATTCATGGCCTGCTGAACGTTCACTTCAGATCCATCTACCGGCTTGTCGCCGCAGAAAAAGGATGAGCCATTGATTGCCTTTCTTATCACCATTCACCAGAGCTATAGGCAACAAGGTTGTTTTTTGACCACCTTATGTTATAAAATGGAACAATAATTGCTGCCACGCCCACTATTGGTGCAGGAGAGCAGAAAGTAAATTCTGGAGCTTACATGTTATTGAAATCAGTCAAACTGATGACTGGTCTGATGACCCTGCTGGTCTGCCTTACGGCTATCACAGGGAGCGTACGTCCAACGCAGCTGGAGCAAATACGGATGCACGGTGAAATTACCGTCGTCACCCGCAACAGCCCGACCACGTACTACGAAGACCGAACCGGCCAAACCGGCTATGAATTTGAACTGGCCCAGGCCTTTGCCGACTACCTCGGCGTCAAATTAAATGTTCAGGTTGCCAACAACCTGACGGATATATTCACCGCGCTGGATACTGACCAGGCTCAGTTTGCAGCAGCAGGACTTGCTATTACGCCAGAGCGTCAGCGCTGGTTTCGCTTTAGTGAGCCATATCAACAGGTCAGTGAACAGGTTATTTATCGCCGTGGTACCCAACGGCCACGTCAGTTGGATGACCTGCTTGGCGGTATGACCGTCGTTCCGGCCTCATCAAGCCATGCCCAGACATTACGCAGAGCACAAGTCACCGAACGGCCCGAACTGAGCTGGAGTGAAACCGGCGAACTGGACGTGACCGACCTGATGCATATGGTCGCTAATGGCGACATCGATTACAGCCTTGTCGACTCCAATGAATTTAATATGCTGCAAGCCTATATTCCCAACATCGGGGTGGGTTTCACCATAACCGAGCAACAGTCCCTGGCCTGGGCCTTTCAGCACAGCCGCGATGACTCCTTGCTGAATGCTTCCCGCGACTTTTTCCAGTCACGTCAGACCCGTCAGCAACTGGCGACACTGAACGAGCGTTACTATGGCCACCTGAGTGAGCTGGACTATGTCGGTGCCAAACGCTTCTTGCGCCAGACCGTACGCAAACTGGATCGTTACAAGCCCTACTTCGTCAGCTCTGCCACTGACAATCAGTTTGACTGGCGCTTGCTGGCTGCCGTCGGTTATCAGGAAAGTCACTGGAATCCGGTCGCCACCAGTTATACCGGTGTCCGTGGTCTGATGATGCTGACCACCGCCACCGCCAGTGACTTGGGCGTCAGTGATCGCCTCGACGCCGAACAGAGCATTCTGGGCGGCGGGCGTTATCTGAATACATTACGAGACCGTCTGGGCACCCAGGTCGCAGAACCGGATCGCACCTGGATGACTTTAGCGGCCTATAACGTCGGTTATGGCCATTTGCAAGATGCCCGTCGTCTCGCTTATGAAATGGGTGGCAACCCGAACCTCTGGCGTGATGTCAAAGAAGCCTTGCCATTGCTGAGCCAGAAGCGTTACCACAAGAATACCCGCCACGGTTATGCGCGTGGACGTGAAGCCGTTGACTATGTCCAGAACATACGCCGCTACTACGACGTACTGGTATGGAACGATGAGCAACCGTTACATATTGCGTCGAGTGAAAATGAGAGCCTGCACCTGTCCTCATCGCTTACGGTCATTCCTCCGCTGCTCTGAGCTATGCTATTCGCCGACACTCTCCACTCCACTCTCACTGCCAGCGGCTGTTGCTCTCCCGGCAGTGAGATAGCGACTCCAAGCGTCAGCTGCCGTTATAACCCGTAGCCGGGCGGTTCTGGCCTTCTCCGTTTTGATCGACAGAAGTTCGATCGCAGCAGCACTAATCAGGTGGGCAGGGTTGACCTCAGGATTCCTGCAAATAATTCCTGAACAGCGTACAAAAAATAACCGCAGACAAGCTGCGGTTATTTTGCCAACACAAGCAGCCGTTGTTATACAAGCCCCCTGCTTTATCCGTTGATATGTACGATGTATGGATGCTTATGACGACTTTTTGTGGCCGCTCCATACACCGCTAACGTCTTCACCGGCAGCCTGCGCGTCGGCATGATAGGAAGAACGTACCATTGGGCCACTGGTAACCCGACTGAATCCCATGCCTTTGGCAATATCGCCCAGCTCATCAAACTCTTCCGGCGTCACAAAACGCTCGACCGGCAGGTGCTCACGGCTTGGCTGCAAATACTGCCCCATGGTGATGTGATCGATGTTGTGAGCGCGCATGTCTTTCATCACTGCAATCACTTCCTCGTTGGTTTCACCCAACCCCAGCATCAGGCCAGATTTGGTCGGCACATCCGGGCGACGCTGTTTGTATTTTTTCAGCAAGTCCAGCGACCATTGATAGTCGGAACCCGGACGGCTCTTTTTATACAAACGCGGCACCGTTTCCAGATTGTGGTTAAACACATCGGGAGGCGTCTGCTCCAGTACATCCAGAGCAACGTCCATTCGTCCACGGAAGTCCGGCACCAGCACTTCAATCTTGATACTCGGGCTGTGCTCACGAGTTAGGGAAATACAGTCGGCGAAGTGCTGGGCACCACCGTCACGCAGGTCGTCGCGGTCAACCGAGGTGATCACCACGTACTTCAATCCCATATCAGCAATCGCCAGCGCCAGGTTTTTTGGCTCATCCACATCCAGCGGATTGGGACGCCCATGGCCAACATCGCAGAACGGACAGCGACGAGTACAAATGTCACCCATAATCATAAAGGTCGCGGTACCACCACCAAAGCACTCACCCAGGTTAGGGCAACTGGCTTCTTCACACACAGTATGAAGCTTGTGCTTGCGCAGCTTGGCCTTGATGTCACTGATCGCCGGGGTAGCCGGAATGCGCACACGAATCCAGTCAGGCTTGCGTGGCATTTCTTCGGTAGGAATCACCTTGATCGGGATACGGGCCACCTTGTCAGCGCCACGCAACTTCAGCCCTTGTACGGCTTTTACTCTTTCAGTCATCTGTTTACCCCAGCCTGCCCGGTCGGCGGGATCACCGCAACCGGGATGTATAGTTTGGATCCAGCACGGCAGATTATGCCGGGCGTTTGATCGTTGCAAAACCCAGGTGGCTGACCAACTGCTGTTCCAGCTGCTCAGCAACCTGATCAATGTTCAAAGTGGCGTCCGGTACTTCCCGAACTACCTGTGTCATTTCAAGCCCGGCATAACCACAGGGATTAATACGCAGAAAGGGCGTCATATCCATATCCACATTCAGCGCCAGACCATGAAAAGTACGACCGTTGCGGATACGCAGCCCCAGCGAGGCAATCTTGCGGCCGTCAACGTAAACCCCCGGTGCATCGGCTTTTGCTGCCGAGCGGATCCCCCAGTGCGCCAGTGTCGCCACGATCGATTCTTCCATCGCTGTTACCAGTAAACGGGGGCCAATGCCAAGACGTTTGATATCCAGTAGCAGATAGGCCACCAGCTGGCCAGGACCATGATAGGTCACCTGGCCACCGCGATCCGTCTGCAGCACGGGAATATCACCCGGCACCAGCAAATGCTCTGCCTTGCCAGCCTGGCCCTGAGTAAATACACGAGGATGTTGCAACAGCCAGATTTCATCCGGAGTGTCTGGCTGGCGCTGCGCCGTAAACGACACCATTTGCTGGTAGCAGGGCTGATAATCAACCAGCCCCAACCGACGAACCACCACATCGGGCATCAAATCACCATGTGTACCAGTTCGTGGGCGCTCAACTCCTTGTGTAATGCTTCAAGCTGTTCAATACCCGTCGCCGTAATATAGATGGTGAGCGATTGGAAATTACCTTTACTGCTATCACGCACCAGAATCTTTTCGATATCAAATCCGGGCGCATGAATCTGAAAAATATCCAGCACCACTTGGCGGTAGTTATCCTTGCCCTTGCCGACTACCTTGATCGGGTAATCAGGACAGGGAAATTCAATTTTCGGCGCTTCCTGAGTCGTCGCAGGTTGTCCGTCAGCTTTAATCAAGGCCATTTCTGTTACCCCAGCAAACGTATAAAAAACATCTGGATCTCGCCCAGCAAGCGGCCAAAAAAGCCTGCTTCCTCAACGGCGCTGATCGCAATCAGGGGCCGTTCGACAATTTTTTCACCGTCTTTGCGCACGACCAGAGTACCGACCACTGCACCAGCAGCAATCGGCGCCTTGATATATTCATCAGTGATCAACTCGACATCGAGATCCCCTTCGGTGCCGCGAGGCACAGTCAGGTACAGATCGTTTTGTACACCGAGTTCAACCTGATCCTGCTGACCCAGCCAGACCTTGCGCTGCTCCAGCACATCATTAGCGCTGTAGAGTTTGTGGGTCTGGAAATAACGAAAACCATACGCCAGCAGCTTCTGGGTTTCCTGGGCGCGGGCATCATCACTGCGAGTCCCCATCACCACGGCAATCAGACGCATGTCGTCACGTACCGCAGAAGCGGCCAGACAGAAACCGGCAGCCTCGGTATGACCGGTTTTCAAACCATCGACGGAGGAATCACGCCACAGCAGCTTGTTGCGGTTGGGCTGGCGAATATCGTTGTATTCAAAATATTTTTCGGAATACAGACCGTAATAATCAGGATGATCCTTGATGATATGCAACGCCAGCGTAGCTATATCCCGTGCGCTTGAGTGGTGTCCTTCCGCTGGCCAGCCTGTCGCATTCATAAAATGACTGTTGTCCATGCCCAACTTGATGGCGTACTGGTTCATCCAGTCAGCAAAGGCATCTTCAGAACCGGCAAAGTATTCTGCCACCGCCACTGAAGCATCATTACCGGATTGCACAATAATGCCGCGTAGCAGGTCGATCAACGGCACCTCGGTACCCTCCCGCACAAACATTTTCGAGCCACCCTTCTTCCAGGCGTTAACACTGATAGGCACCATGGTGTCGTCGCTGGCATTACCGGTCACCAGTTCGTGCACTGCAATATAACTGGTCAACATTTTGGTCAGGCTGGCAGGTGGCAGGGTCTCGTCGGCATTCTGCTCGACCAGTACATTGCCACTCTCGGCATCCACCAGAATAAAGGCCCGCGCATCCAGATCAGGAGCTTTGGGAACAATGACAGCCGCCGATGTACAGGCCGCACTTACGTATAAAAACAGACTTAATAGATAGCGCATGACTCTTGACTAAAAGTAGGAGAGTTGAGCCGGGCATTGTAACACGGCTAGCAGAATTTGCAGTCCGCACTCGAACGACATATTGCCGTCACACAGAGCTGCGATATACAGGGAATGGCTGAGCCAGTCAGACCCCTGTTGACCATACGTAAACAGCAAAGACTATAGGCGCAGCAAGCGCCTCGAATTACACTGGCTGACATAACCAACCTTCACCAGAACCCTTATTCGACAGGAAGTTCCCATGCAACGCCTTGTCTGTTCCGGCCTGCTGGCCATTGCAACAATCACCACAGCGACCCTGGTCACCCCCTCAAACGTGCTGGCAGCAGCGCCGTCGGCGTATCAGCCGGATTATCAACAGGGTGAAGCCTGGCTCGATTATCGGCTGGCCAGCACCACACCGGGAACCCATGCGCGCAACCTGATTCTGTTTCTCGGCGACGGCATGAGCATCACCACCCTGACCGCTGCACGTATTTTGCAGGGCCAGCAACAAGGATTCACCGGAGAAGAAAACTTCCTCTCCTTTGAGCGCTTTCCTTACTCGGGCCTGGTCAAAACCTATAATACCAACCAGCAGACCCCCGACTCCGCAGGCACCATGAGTGCCATTATGACCGGTGTCAAAACTCGTGCCGGAGTCCTCAGTGTCGGCCCGGAACAGGATCGCGCCATCTGCCAGGGCAGCAATACACACTCATTGACCACCCTGTTGGAATACGCCAGCCAGCAAGGGTTTGCCACCGGTGTCGTGACGACCGCACGGATCACCCATGCCACTCCGGCAGCGACCTATGCCCACACACCGGAACGGGACTGGGAAGCCGACAGCGACCTCTCTGACGAAGCCCGCCAACAAGGCTGTAAGGACATTGCAGACCAGTTGATTAACAACGGCTTTGCCAATGGCCTGGATCTGGCGCTGGGAGGTGGTCGCCAGAATTTTTTACCAGCCAGCCAGGGCGGCAAGCGCCTCGACACTGATCTGACCCGTCAATTCAAACACCAGTACCCGAACGGACAACTTCTATTGAGCCGAAATGACCTTGTGAGCATGCATGCCCGCACACCGATTCTCGGACTGTTCGCCAGCAGCCATATGGCCTACGCCTACGACCGCACCCCTGCCGAACCGTCGCTCACCGAAATGACCTTTGCTGCCTTGCAGGTACTGCAGCAGCAAACGCAGAACACCGACAAGGGCTATGTGCTGATTATTGAAGGTGCCCGGATCGACCATGCCCACCATGCAGGCAATGCTTACCGCGCCTTGACGGACACCATTGCCATGGCCGACGCAGTGGCGTTTGCCGACCGCATGACCAACGACCACGACACCCTGATCATGGTCACCGCTGACCATAGCCATACGCTGTCGTTTTCCGGTTACCCGCAACGAGGTAACGATATTCTCGGTCTGGTGCGCCAACCCGACAAGCTCAGTCGGGCGGCTGACAACGCGCCCTATACAACGCTGGGTTACGCCAATGGCCTGGGAGCCAACGATATTGACCCGGTGACTGCAAATGATTCCGGCCAAACTCACGGTCGTATCAATGGCCGTATCCACTGGCACGACGATGAAAACACGGCAGATCCTGACTTTCACCAGGCATCACTGGGTCATAAAGAAAGTGAAACCCACGGTAGTGATGATGTTGCCGTGCACGCCAAAGGCCCAGGCTCACAGTGGTTCCGCGGATTACTGGAACAAAACAGCCTGTTTCACCTCGCCAGTCGCGCCCTGCATCTGACAACTCAGGCGCCAACTGCAACGGAGGGCAATTAACATGATCGGTTTTAACAAGCGCTATCAGGCAGCACGACGCACCGGTACTCTAACCGCCACAACCCTGACCGTTCTTACCCTGGCCAGCTGTGCAACTCACGACAGCCCATTAGCCACTGCTCAGTCTCCTCGACCTATCGGCCCCGTCACCAGTAACGAATGGTATGCCACCGGGCAGCAACAAGCCGACCAGCGCCAACAACAAACCGACAATCACCACCGCGCCAAAAATCTGGTACTGGTGATTGGTGACGGCATGGGCATCACCACCTTAACGGCTGGCCGTATATTCAGTGGCCAACAACTGGGGCTCAGTGGCGAAGACTTTGCCATGAGCTTTGAAACCCTGCCCTATTCGGCACTGGTCAAAACCTATAATACCGATCAGCAAACGCCTGATTCCGCAGGCACCATGACCGCTCTGGTGACCGGCACCAAAACACGCGCCGGGGTGCTGTCCGTCAGTCCGGCCGTGATACGCAGCGACTGCGCCAGCGGCAAGGGTCAAGCACTGGATACTCTGATGGATCTGGCTCTGGCACAAGGCAAGGGCACCGGCGTCGTCACCACCACCCGCCTGACCCACGCTACACCGGCAGCCACCTATGCGCACAGCGTTGAACGTAATTGGGAAAACGACAGCCAGCTGACGCCCGCAGCACGAGCCGCAGGCTGTGAAGACATCGCCACCCAACTGGTACACAGCGACCTCGACATCGCTCTGGGTGGCGGCCTTGCCCAGTTTTTACCTGCGACCGAAGGCGGTGCCCGACAGTCTGGCGACCTCACCGACACCTGGCAACAACGCCCGGATCATCACCTGCTCACAACACCGGCAGCGTTACACACGGCTGACTTGAGTCACGGCCAATGGCTTGGTTTGTTTGCTCCGTCTCATCTGCCGTATGTCGACGATCGCGATGAACAGACGCCAGGCTTACTGGACATGACCCAAGCAGCAGTACAGCGCCTGTCTCACAACCCGAAGGGATACGTACTGGTGATTGAAGCAGGTCGAATCGATCACGCCCACCACGCTGGCAATGGCTACCGTGCGCTGAAGGAAACCGAAGAACTGCATCAGACGGTGGCATGGCTGCTGCAATCTCTCGATCTCGACAATACCCTGCTGCTGGTCACCGCTGATCACAGCCATACCCTGACCCTGGCAGGCTACCCGACCCGAGGCAATCCGATGACCGCACTGGTCACCGGCAACGATGCTCACGGTCATCCATCTACCGAGCCAGACCGACTGGCCGATGGGCAACATTACACCTCAATGAATTATCGTAATGGCCCCGGAGCCGTGACCCTGCCACGCCCGGCCATCACCGCTGCCGAAGTCCAAGCACCAGACTATCGCCAGCAAGCACTGGTACCGCTGGAAGCGGAAACCCACGGCGGAGAAGACGTCGCCGTTTATGGGGCAGGCCCCTGGTCAGACCTGCTTGGCGGCACACTGGAACAGCACTGGTTGTTTCATCTGATGCGTCACGCGCTCACGGTCGAAACAGCACCCGAGCAAGCCACCGTCGCCCACTGAGCTGATACCAGGCTGGTGCCGCTACAGCGGGTAAAGCGGCACCAGCCTGCCAACAAGATCAATCATCTAACGAGTGATCGACCTCAGGGTCAGGCAACAACGACTCGGCACGGGCAGGATGCAGGGAAATCATTGGCGCACCATCATGCTGGCGATAACTGTGGCGTAAACGGAATCCTTCATTGATACGACGAACACAGAGCGTTATCCGTACCGTCAACCAACGATAGTCGACCCGATCCTCTGCGTGCACAATGACCGATGCCTGATTATCCACAATCGCCTGACACAGAGGTGCCATCGCCTCCCGAATAGAGCGGTCACGCAACTCAACCAGTTCGGCATCAAGTGAAAATTCCGCCAGCGGTGGTGAGTTGTCTTCGTAAGGACTACGAAATTCATTATGCACAGTAGCATCCAGCAACCGATAATCCAGCAACATCGCAACCGGGGTTTCCAGAGTGCTTGCCGTAGCCAACGGCAATGCCGCTGACTCTGCTGTCAGTGCCGCCACCTGCTCTGCCAGTAACCGGGCCTGATCAAAGCGTTGTTGCAAGGCGTCCAACCCCTGAGTAAGCGGCACCAGTTCCCAGAGCTGCTCCAGACCGGATGCCGCCGCCGCCAGCTCGCCCGTTTCCAGCCAATAGGCCACCTGCTGCTGATAAGCAGTGGCCCATTGATACGCCAGCGGCACCACTGCCATATCCGTTGGCCAGCGCCGACGAAATTCGTCGATACGTACCATGGCATTCAGGCCCGGAGGCTGGGATAATCGCCCGACAGCGAGATCCTGACGAATAAGACCCAACGCAGCGCTGGCTGAAAGATCCATAGTTACCGGAGTAGTTACCGGAGTAGTTACCGGAGTAGTTACCGGAGTAGTTACCGGAGTAGTTACCGGAGTAGTTACCGGAGTAGTTACCGGAGTAGTTACCGGAGTAGTTACCGGAGTAGTTACCGGAGTAGTTACCGGAGTAGTTACCGGAGTAGTTACCGGAGTAGTTACCGGAGTAGTTACCGGAGTAGTTACCGGAGTAGTTACCGGAGTAGTTACCTGAATAGTTACAGGAATAACCACCGCAGCAGAACCGACAGCTTGTGTTGCTGTTACTGTTGCTGTTGGTATTGCTGTCTGTGATGCTGTCGGCTCGGCCAGCACCAACAGGCTGACGCCCGTTAGCAAAAACAACACCACGATCAACACACCGCTGACAGACAATCCGCTTGGCAAACCCTGACATTGAACACTCATTCGAGGAAATACGTCCTTATGCTTAACCCAACCGGATTACTACGCTTTGGCACTCTGATTTGCGTGCTTCCTGCTGTCGCACTGCTGATAGTCTATGGACTCGACTTGTCGCGAATTACCGATTGCCAGCAACAGGGGCTGAGTTACTCTCCCGCTCTCGGCAGCTGTATCGCCGCCGCCGAACCCGTCATGACCTATTACGCTCGCCACAGCCTGTTGATCAACATCAGCCTGCTGATTGCAACCGCAGGAGCGCTGGCCATGACGCTTGGCATGGCATTAAAAGGCCCGAGTCAGGGCCGACAACCGCACTGACTCAAATGGTCTGCTGGTATCAACCACCACGTCAGGCACAGCATTTTTTGAATTTTTCACCGGAGCCGCAAGGGCAGAGGTCGTTCCGACCCGGCTGTAACTGCTGCCAGTCGGCCTCACCATCGTGGTAGCGCCAATGGCCATCCTGTTTGACGAAATGTGAACATTCATGCAATGTTTGCCAGCGTCCATGGGCCCGGAAAGTTGCCCGGAAACAGACAGTGCCAGACTCATCCTGCTCTTCACTGCTTTCTATCTTCAGCCCATACCAGCGCGTTGAGGCATCACAGACCGGGCCAACCGGCCGGGTTTCCGGGTGCCAACTCTCCAGCAGGTAAGCTTCCAGGCCCAACACATAGGCACAATAACGTGATCTCATCAGGGCTTCAGCACTGGCAGCTGGTTGACCAAGATGCAATGGCTGACAGCAGTGACCGTAGTCAAGAACCCCGGAATCGAATGAACTATGTGAACCATGACCCTGCGAACTGCCACACGGGCAAGGGGAATCCGGTGTCATTGCGTTTGTCCTCTTACGATCCCTAACAACCGGGTAATGGCCTGATCCAGTTGTGGACTGTGCTGGCCGGATGAAAATGCAGCCAGCATCCGCTGCCGCATCCCCGGCAGGGTCATCATATCCGCAACCAGCGCTGCAAAGGCATTTTGCCCCTGCTCATTCACCGCCAGTGTTCTCAGAAACGCCAACAGTAACTCACCCTCAAGATCTGCCCAGCAACGGCTGGATACCGCCGCCAGTACTTCCACCGAGCGGGATTTGGGATGTGCCAGTAGCGCCTGCACCAACAAGCGGCGTTGCTCGATATTTTCACTGTGCGACAGTGCCCGGGCAAACGCCGCCAGGTCGTTGGCGTCCGGTTCCCCCGCGATCACACTGGCAAGCCGGTCATTCACCGCACTGGTCAACGCCTGACCCGGCGAAATATTTTCCATAAAGCCCAGAACCACATTGAGTGGCACCCTCGGCAAGTAGGGCAGTGCACGGGTCAACAACGCCTGATTGTTGTCCTGTTGATATCCTGCAACCACTTCAGCCAGCCCCTGCAACCCAAGCTGTTGCCAGTTTTCCCAACCGATATCCCCCGATAGATAACCGCGGGTTGTGCCATAAAAACGACTGACCGGTGCACCCAGCTCACGCGCCGCCAGAGCATGAAAATACGCCATGCGATGACCGTCCGGCTTGAAACTGAAAGGTGCTTCACCCTTGTCGGTGGTGCTATCGCCTGACGCCTGGCGCTGCGCAACATAACGGACAAACCCATCGCGCGCCGGAGCATCCAGCAGATTTTGTTCATCCAGCGGCAACTTCAAAAACCAGATTGCATGCTGGCCCGCCTGCTCCGGATGCCAGCTCAGCAAAGCCAGCCAGGCATGTTTGAGGTAAGGAACGGGATAACTGCGACGCTGCTGTTCGATCTCTTCAAACAGCGCAGTGTCCAGCGGTTGAATGCGGCGGCCCATATCAAATATACGCAGGTTGGCGCCACGCTGGCGTACCAGATCAGTGATGGTCACTCGTTGCCCTCTAAACAAAATGCAAAACGGTCGCCAGTGTAGCAGATTCTGCAGCCTGTCCGGTTGCCGGTAAGACACCGCAGCGCCACACGGTGCGACCCGCCAGTACCCAAACGAGATCCCCCCTGCCGACGTCACCGACAAGCAGGTATGATGACAATCAACCGAACAGGCAGCCCACAGGAGACAACTTATGCTGATCGTATTTGCTCTGATATCCGGATTGATTATTGGCGGAGGGAGCGTTGGCATCTGGCTCAGTCGACGCTGGCAACAACAGATAAAAGACGCCGAAACCAGCCTGACCGAGCTGGTCAGCCAACACCAGCAAGAGCAGCAAGCGGGCAAAGAGTTGCGACAACAGGCCGCCGACCTCAGTTACCAGCTTAACGAAGCCAGTAAAACCATACGTTATCTGGAAAGTCGCCAGGATAACCTCCCGGCCCCCTGACCAGGACAACCAGGCTCAGAATGCCGACGCCTGCAAACTGGCACGCTTCTGTTTCGCTAACCGGGTAAGCAGGCGCCGTTCAACGTCCCGCCCTTTCTCACCCGCTGCCAGCGCGACGGTAGCGGTTAACAACGAGACTTCACCCAGCACCGGCCAATGACGTTGTTCCAGATGTCGTCTGATACGCTCCATCAACACGATAGCACCGTCTTCCGCGCAGTCTGGCAACAACAAGATAAACAATTCTTCACGGATCCGAAAAACTTCATCCCCGGCCCGTACCTCATCCCGAATACAGCCAACAAAATCCGGCAGAAACTGGATCACGGCGCGATTGCCATGCAGATCGCATAGCTGGGAAAAGTCCTCGATACTGAATCCGATCAGCGACAACGGGCGTTTGGCCCGTACACTGCGAGCTACCTCACGTTCCAACATCAACGCAAACTGACGGGCGTTATAGGCCCCGGACTCTCCATCTTTCAGGGCCAGCGACGTCGCAACCAGCAGACGATGGCTGATCAACAGCCCGTAACAGGCCACCGACGCCGCCACCATGATGTATACCAGCGCAGATCGGGTGGCGACCAGCAAATCCGACACCGCCAGAGTAGCGATCCAAATTGCCACCACCATGCAAAAATTATAGATATGGCCAAGCGTTCGACGCAGACAGAAGTAACTCAGAAACGGCATCATCAACAGATAATTCAGCGACAGGGCAACACCGGTTTCCAGCCGAACCAGTCCGGGGATTGTCACCAGCACCAGCACTGGCAACACCAACCAGTCATGGTGACTGCGATCCCGGCTAAACAGAATCACCACCGCAGCCAATACCAGTACTGGAATGACATAGATGCTGGCCAGCACGGTGTTGTACAAACCCAACTGAAACTGCTCCCACAACAGACCGCTCATCAACAGTGCCGTCAGGCCAAACAATCCCGCTCGCAACACCGGCCCTTGACGATGACTGTCAATGATGGAAATCATGGCGGGCCTCGCTGATACGATCCATCAGACTGTGAATATCATCGTCCGGCTGATAGTGAATGGCGACCACTTCCACTTGCTGGTCTACCGGCCCGTGCAAACCACTGCCAATACGCTGTTCGATCAGCTCAATATCATTGCTATTGCCGTGCGGCATCAACACCAGAAAGTCGTCCGACTTCAATCGATACAGGGTGTGAAATGCCAATACTCCCTGTCGCAGCTGTTCCCCTAACTGATGAATACTGTCTTCATATTTTTCACTATCCCACTGGCGCCAAGCACTTGGCAACACCACCAGAGCCAGCAACAACCGTGACGTCTGCCGATCTGCACGGGGAATCTCACGAGCCAGATCGATTTGCAGCTGATCCTCGTTATAGGCCCCGGTACGAGGATCCGCACCGACCTCTTCTCGCAGCCGGACGGCACCCGACTCGTTGAACCAGCCGATCGCTGCCGCCACGACGACACTCACCAGATAGGTCACCACAATTTGTGCGCGCAGCAACATATCCGACCATACCGCCAGACATAAAAACAACAGTGAAAACGCCAACAACATCCAATAGGCATGCGACCAGCGAAACGCAAAAATCAGATAAAACGGCACCCAATACCCAATATGAACCGTGTCCAGTCCGGTACTCATTTCACGTAGCGTCATCAGCACCAGCAAGGTCACGACTAACCATTCGGGCCAACGACGGCGATAAGGTCGATCCCGCAGCAGCAGATAACCGGCATAGACACTGAGCAGACAACCCAGAGCCAAGGCTGCAAGCGCCTCCCCTATCCGCTGATCAATCCAGTCCAGCAACGATAACGACGTCAGACAGACTGCCATCAACAGGCAATAGAAAGCCGTCAGTCGCAATTCTTGCTGGCGTAAAAAATAGCTATTGTTCTTGCCTGTAAGCATCAGTGGTGTTCTCAATCACTTTGATCGGGCCAGATTCATGCACCATCCAGCCCCGACTCTCGCCGGACTGGCCGCAAAGCAGCCGGGGCTGCTTTGCTTCAAGCACCAGACATCCGAGTGTAATTACCGGGTTAATCCAGAGGTTGGTAGTGTATACTAGCCGACTTTATCTGTTTCCGACCGATCGGGTGTAATCGATGGATGTAAACCAATACATGATAACGCTGGGCGAGCAGGCACGCAGCGCTGCCACTGCCATTGCCAGAGCATCAACCCAGGACAAGAACAAGGCCTTGCTGGCCATTGCCGATGCGATCAGCCAACAGCGTAGCGCACTGTACCAGGCCAATGCCACCGATCTTGAAAACGGCCGGGCCAAGGGGCTTGATGCCGCATTACTGGATCGTCTGGAACTGACGGACGCGCGTATTGATACCATGATCGAAGGCTTGCACCAGGTCGCCACGCTGCCAGATCCGGTGGGTGAAATCACCGATATGAAATACCGTCCCAGCGGCATCCAGGTCGGCAAAATGCGCGTACCTCTGGGGGTCATTGGCATTATTTATGAAAGCCGCCCGAATGTGACCATTGAAGCCGCCAGCCTGTGTCTGAAATCTGGCAATGCCACTATCTTGCGCGGTGGATCAGAATCGATCGCCAGCAACCAGATGCTGGCAGCCTGCATACGCACTGGACTGGCGGCTGCCGGCCTGCCCGAAACCGCCGTCCAGGTGGTTGAAACCACGGATCGTGCAGCCGTTGGCAAACTGATCACCATGCCCGAATTCGTCGATGTGATTGTGCCTCGCGGGGGCAAGGGACTGATTGAGCGCGTCAGCAAGGAAGCCCGCGTGCCGGTCATCAAGCACCTGGATGGTATCTGCCATGTTTATCTGGATCGCTTTGCCGACAAGACCAAGGCCCTGAACATTGCCGTGAATGCCAAGACTCACCGCTACGGCACCTGCAATACCATGGAAACCCTGCTGGTACACCAGCAGGTGGCGAATGAATTGCTACCGGAACTGGGCGAAGCCTTTGCAGCACTGGGTGTCGAATTACGCGGTTGTGACCAGACCCGCGCTATTCTTAATAGTATTCATGCGGCTACAGCAGCCGACTGGGACACCGAGTACCTGGCACCGATTCTGTCCATCAAGATCGTTGCTTCGATCGATGACGCCATTGAGCACATCAATCGCCACGGCTCACACCATACCGACAGTATCGTGACCGAAAACTACACCTTGGCGCGCCAATTCCTCACGGAAGTCGATTCCAGCTCCGTGATGATTAATGCTTCTACCCGTTTTGCCGACGGCTTTGAGTACGGATTGGGGGCTGAAATTGGCATCTCTACCGATAAAATTCATGCCCGTGGCCCAGTCGGCCTGGACGGTCTGACCTCACAAAAATACGTGGTATTTGGTAACGGCGAAGTACGTACATAATGACGTTAACAGCGGCAGCCTGTCGGGCTGCTCCTTGGGCAATCCTTGGTGGTACGTTTGACCCGGTTCACATCGGCCACCTGCGTATTGCCCTGCAGCTGCGTGATGCCGGCTTTGACCGAGTGCTGTTGATGCCTAACCGCATTCCGCCACACCGGCCATCGCCACGGGCGTCATCCAGTCAACGTCTGACCATGCTGACCTTGGCGACCAGAGACCTAGACGGCGTGGATGTCAGTGACATTGAACTGCAACGTCCTGAATGCAGCTACAGTGCTGTTACCCTGGAGCTGCTACGCACCTTGTACCCGGAAGTCACCTTCAGCTGGGCGATGGGTACCGATGCCTGGCTCAGTTTTGATCGCTGGCATCGCTGTGACGACATTCTCGATTTGGCCAACCTGATGGTAATCAGTCGCCCGGGGGAACGGCAACCCGTCGCTCCCTGGCAACAACAACAATGGCTGGCACGACAGGCCTCGCTGGATGAACTCCTGGTAAGTCCGGCCGGTCGCATTTGTCAGCAAACCTGGCCGGGGCTGGATATTTCAGCTTCAGGCTTGCGCCGGGGTATCGCCGAAGGCGAAAATATCCGGTTCCTTACTCCAGACCCTGTGCTGGACTATCTCACTCAACACCAACTTTACCGATAAGTAGCGAATGCAAACTGAGCAAATCAAAAACCTGGTCGTCGATTCCCTGGACGATATGAAAGCCAGAGACATCATTATTCTGGATGTACGCGGTCGTACTTCCGTGACCGACTGGATGATCATTGCCACGGGAACGTCAAACCGCCACGTCACTGCCGTTGCCGGTCATGTTGAAGAAAAAGCCAAGGAAGCTGGCCTGCGACCCAATGGTACTGAAGGCCGCGCGGTTGCCGACTGGGTGCTGATCGACCTGTTCGATGTGGTCGTCCACGTCATGACCGATCAGGCGCGCCATTTTTACGATCTGGAGCGGCTCTGGGGTGAGCCGGCGGACAGCACCAGCCAGGAAAGTTCGGCGGAATGAAAATCCGGCTGCTTGCTGTTGGCCAGAAAATGTCCTCCTGGGTTACCGAAGGCTATCAGGAATACGCCAAGCGACTTCCTGCCGATTGCGCGCTTGAACTGGTCGAAATCAGTCCGGGTTATCGCAGTAAAAGCAGCAGCAAAGAAAAAGCCATGCAGCAAGAAGCCGATGCCCTGCTGAAAGCGATTCGGCCGCAGGAACATCTGGTCGCACTGGATGTCCTTGGTAAACCCTGGTCAACCGAACAGCTTGCCAGCCAGATGGGACAGTGGCGTATGGATGGCCACGATATTGCTCTGGTCATTGGTGGCCCGGATGGCATCGCCCCCTCCTTGCTGACGCAGGCGAAACAGCGCTGGTCGTTGTCCAGTCTGACCTTGCCCCATCCGCTGGTACGTGTGGTGGTGGCAGAACAGATCTATCGAGCCTGGACCCTGTTGCAGGGTCATCCTTACCACAAATGAGGCCTGCATGTGGGAGCACTCCTTCCGGGACAAATCAGCTGAAGTAAAGCTGTTTCGCTCTCGCGCCATGATTCTGGGCCTGATTATTTTTGCCTTGCTGGGTGTGCTCGTCTGGCGCATGGCCTATTTGCAGATCACCTTGTACGAGAAGTACCAGAACCTTTCGGAAAACAACCGCATCAAGATCCAGCCACTGCCCCCAAAACGTGGTCTGATTTATGATCGTAATGGTGAACTGCTGGCAGAAAATGTGCCGTCTTACAGCCTTACGCTAGTGCCTGAACGCGTCCGCGACATGGATGCTACGCTGAGTTTTATTAACGACATGATCGGTATCTCGGAGCGCGACCGGGAACAGCTCGACAAGCGTCTGGAACTGCGCCGTCGCCCCTACGAACCGGTCGTTTTGCGCCACCAGCTCACTGAAGTCGAGATTGCCAAAGTCATGGTCAACCGGGTTTACCTGCCCGGCGTCGATGTGGAAGCCCAGCTGGTGCGCCACTACCCCCAGGGTGAAACCTTTGCCCACGTACTCGGTTATGTCGGCCGTATCAACCAGCGCGAACAAAACCAGCTGGATACCGACAGTGAGACCAAACGCCGTTATAGCGCCACCCAGTACATTGGCAAGCAGGGTATCGAAAAATATTACGAAAGCGACTTACACGGCGAGCCCGGCTATCAGAAAGTCGAAACCAACGCCCGAGGCCGCATTCTGCGAGTGCTGGAACAATCGGATCCGGCTCCTGGGGAAGATCTGACATTACACCTCGACAGCCGTTTGCAACGGCTGGCGCAACAACAACTGGCCGGTCGCCGTGGTGCCCTCGTTGCCATTGAAGTAAAAACCGGCGGCATTCTCAGCCTTTACAGCAATCCCGGCTTCGATCCCAACCTGTTTGTCACCGGTATTTCCCACACCGACTACAACGCCTTGCGTGACAACCCGGACCTGCCCTTGTTTGACCGCGCCATTCGTGGCCGTTACCCCCCCGCGTCCACCCTGAAACCCTTCATTGGCCTGGGTGTTGCCGACCTGGGCGTAACCAGCTGGAGCCGTACTATTTTTGACACCGGCAGCTTCACCTTGGAAAACAGCGATCGGGAATATCGGGACTGGAAGCGTCAGGGTCATGGTGAAGTCAACCTCGAACGAGCCATCGTTGAATCCTGCGATGTCTATTTTTATGATGCCGCCGTACGGGCGGGAATCGATCGATTGGAGCCATTTCTGGCGCAATTCGGTTTTGGCCAGAATCTGGCCATTGATGTGGATAATGCCTTTTCCGGCTTGTTGCCAGGACGCGAATGGAAACATCGCCATCACAAGGCCAGCTGGTATGCCGGAGACACCGTCAACCTGGGGATTGGCCAGGGCTATATCCAGGTCACGCCGTTGCAACTGGCAACCGCTACTGCGGTGATGGCCAACCGGGGCAAATGGATGGCACCACGGTTGCTGGCAGCTCATAGCGGCCAGTACGAAGCCATTGATGAAAGCGGGATTCAGGACATAAAACTGAATAATGAAGACAACTGGAATCGGATGTTTGAAGCCATGCGCAAGGTGATCAGCAGTCCTCATGGCACTGCTCGGGTACTGCAAAAGCATCTGGAATTCTCAATAGCCGGCAAAACCGGCACCGCCCAGGTCGTTGGTATCAAACAGGATGAAGAATACGACTCCGATGCGCTGCGTGAGCGTCTGCGTGACCATGCCCTGTTTATTGCCTTTGCTCCGGTCGAAGATCCCCAGATTGCCATTGCCGTAGTGGTCGAAAATGGTGAATCAGCCGGGCGTACAGCAGCCCCCATTGCCCAATCGGTGATCAATCTTTATCTCAGCGGAAGCACTGGCGAATGAGCAGTTCTGACTTTACCCGCACGCTCGGCAGCGGCGCACATCCAGGATTTGATCGCAGCCGTGCCCTGTTCACCCGTATGCACCTGGATCTGCTGCTGCTGGTACTGCTGCTGGTTCTTTGCCTGACCGGCTTGCTGATTCTCTACACCGGCAGTGGTAAAGATCTGCATATGCTGACACGCCAGGCGATTCACATGGGTATTGGTTCGCTCGGCATGATTCTGGCTGCACAACTGCCGCCACGTTTTTATCAGCTGATTGCCCCCTGGGCCTATCTTGTTGCCCTTGCAGCACTGCTCGGCGTCCTGATTGCCGGGGTAGACGCCAAGGGGGCACAGCGCTGGCTGGCGCTGCCCGGCCTGCCGCGCTTCCAGCCTTCCGAGCTGGTCAAACTGATACTGCCATTGACCGTCGCCTGGTATATGGCCAGACGTCCGGTTCCACCGCATATCACCGACTTGCTCAAGGCCAGCGTGATTATTGTTGTGCCCACCATACTGATTCTCAAACAACCGGATCTGGGCACATCCCTGCTGATTTCCGCGTCCGGTTTGTTAGTGTTGTTTTTTGCTGGCATGTCCTGGCGGCTGATTGGATCCCTGATCGCGCTGGTCTCCGCCTGTGCACCCTTGATGTGGTTTTTTGTGATGCACGATTATCAGAAACAGCGGGTATTGACCTTCCTCAATCCAGAAAGCGACCCGCTGGGTTCGGGCTGGAACATCATCCAGTCAAAAACCGCCATTGGCTCTGGCGGCATTGAAGGTAAAGGCTTTATGCAGGGCACCCAGTCACAGCTGGAATTTCTGCCCGAGAGCCATACCGACTTTATTATTGCCGTCTTGGCAGAAGAACTGGGACTGATTGGCGTTTTACTGCTGCTGATGCTGTACTTTCTGATTATATTTCGCTGCCTGGTACTCAGTAGCCGCTGTGAAACCTTGTTCGGCCGACTGTTGGCTGGCAGTTTGTCTGTTACCTTTTTTATCTATGTGTTCGTGAATATCGGGATGGTCAGCGGAATTTTGCCAGTGGTTGGTGTCCCATTGCCGCTGGTCAGCTACGGTGGTACGTCGGTGGTCAGTCTGATGGCCGCCTTCGGCCTGATCATGTCAATGGCAACGCATCAAAAACGTTAATCTACACAACAGGGAATTAGTATGACCAGACTCACACGTCAACTGGCACAGACCTGCCTGGTTGTCAGCCTCGGAGGCTCAGCCTTGGTACATGCAGGCTACGATCAGCATGCACGCTTCAATGAGTTTGCCGCCGAGCTGGAAAAGGAATATCACATCCCCCCGGCAGAAACCAAACGCTGGCTGTCGGAGTCAAAAAAACTCGATTCCGTGCTGGAAGCAATCGCCCGACCAGCGGAAAAAACCCTCGAATGGGATGGCTATCAGGACATATTCCTGACCCAAAAGCGGATTGAAGGTGGCAAGGCCTTTATGCAACAGCACGCCGAGCTGTTGGCTGTGGCAGAGCAAAAATACGGTGTTCCGAAGGAAATCATCAGCGCCATCATCGGCGTTGAAACCTTCTACGGCAGCCGCCAGGGCAACTATCGGGTACTGGATTCACTGGCAACACTGGCGTTTGATTACCCCCAACGGCCTATATTCTGGCGTGAATTAAAAGCCTTTTTTTCCCTAGCCAAAACAGAACAGCTCGACCCCGGTACGGTCAAAGGTTCCTACGCCGGTGCCATGGGCTACGGCCAGTTTATTCCGACCAGCTTCCTGGCCTATGCCGTCGACGGTGATGGCGATGGCAAACGTGATTTGTGGTCGAACCCTACGGATGCAATTAACAGCGTGGCCAACTACTTCAGTGTCCACGGTTGGCGAGCCGGTGAACCCGTTGTACAGCGCGCACGGGTCAGTGGCCAACAATACGAGACAGCCGTGAATGACAGCCTGAAACCCAAGTGGACGGTAGCGCAACTGGCCGCCATGGGCGTGTCGGCTACCGAGCCAGCGTCAGCGGATGCCCCCGCCAGCCTGGTCAAACTGATCGGCAAACAGGGTGCGGAATTCTGGCTGGCACAATACAACTACTATGTCATTACCCGTTACAACCACAGCCGCCTCTATGCCATGGCTGTCTACCAGTTGAGTGAGGCGCTGAAACAGTGAAGACCGGCTTATGGCTGATCATGGCGCTGCTGCTCAGCGCCTGCAGCTCGCGTTATCAGCACAGGGAAGATTTCAGTCCTCCGGTACCGCCCGATTTATCCACCCTCAAGGAGCCAACCCCAACGTCTGAAGCACTCAGCGTGATGGGTAATGGCCCCACCTACAAGGTGCTGGGTAAACGCTACCAGGTGCTGGAGCAGCCCCGTACTTTCCGCGAGACCGGCACGGCATCCTGGTATGGCATGAAATTTCATGGCCACGCCACCGCCAACGGCGAGATTTACGATGTCTATCAGTTCACCGCTGCGCATAAAACCTTGCCGTTGCCCAGTTATGTAAAAGTGACCAGGCAAGATAATGGTAAAAGCGTTGTCGTGCGGGTCAACGATCGCGGACCGTTTTACAAGGATCGTATGATCGATCTGTCGTACGTCGCCGCTCACAAGATTGGTCTGGATATCTCCGGTACGGCCCCGGTCACGATTGAGCTGCTCAAGCCGCCCCTGCCAGATAAAGTACGCTGGGTACAGGTGTCTGCCCTGTCCGACCAGCCAAGCGCCAACAAGCAGCAGCAAGCGTTACGTGACGCCCTGAAGCCGCTGACCTGGCCGGTCGAGGTCTACCAGGGCAAGCTGAATGGCAAGCCCCTGCACAAAGTACGTATTGGCCCGGTGCCGGAAGGAAAGCCGCTGCAGGACTTACTCGCCCGGCTGGATAAGTTGCATATCAACAACCCGGTCGTACTCGGAGCGCACCAGCTTAACTAACAGGCTGCCAGTGCATACCACCAGTCCCCTTCCCGCTGAGGAATTAAGGCGCACAAAAAAAAGGGCCATGACCAAATTGGTCAGGCCCGAGGCAAGGGTACTCAGCGCAGAAAATTGTTAAAACCGGTACTTATTCACCCGTACCGTGTTTTTTAATGTCTTTACGAATGGCCAGGTAAACACCTGCAAAAAATACGCAGGTCAGGCCCACAATTACCAATCCTGAAAAAACGACTTCATCCATAAACATAGTGGGATACCTCACTCACTGTCGATCATGCGTTTGCCTTGTTGAGTTCAATGTAACAGCCTGTGCCGGGGCCAGATTGACCCATATCAAGTGGATTTTTCTGTCATTGCCCTAACCGCTGCTACGCTTGATATGTATCAAAATCGGGAATTGTGAGCCATTTGGTGGCCTGCTTATTGCGCTGCAGAATGAGACTGTATAATTTTGTCAGAGCTGTATAAGGATCACCGGACGCTGATCGCCCGGGATTACATTCGCCGCCGCTTTGGTAAGGAATGCCCATGCATCATCATATCGATCCGTACCGCAGGGACTCATACAGCCGAATACCCGTCTTGCTACTGGCCGCACTGGCACCGTTGCAGCTGAATCCCTGTCGCGCCGCCAGTGTCGGTGATGCCGCGCCAGCAGTGGTTACCGAAGCAGCCACCCTGGAGACCCTGATAGCCTCCATCCGCTCAGGAGACTTCAGTTCCGCCTACCAGATCGCCCATACACTGCTGGCGATGTACGAAGGCGAGGAAGCCTTCGATTTGATGTACGGCAGCGCCGCACTGGAAACCCGCAACCTCAACGAGGCCTGGTTTGTATTTGACCGGCTGCATAGCCGCTTTCCACAAAATCTCAACTACCACTTCGAGCTGGCGCGCTGCCAATATGCCATGGGGCAGATGCTGGCGGCGGAAACCGGTTTTCAGACTGTGCTGGCAGCGGATCCGCTGCCAGCCATCGCCACCGCATCCCGTAACTACTTGCAACAAATCAGCCAGCAACAATCCCGTAGCCGACGCTCCTGGTCGGTGGCACTGGCAACAGCAGCCGGTTACGACACCAATATCAACACGGCCACCAGTGAACGGGAAATCGACCTGTTTGATGGCCAGTTGAGCGCGATTCTCAGCGAAGAACAGCGCGCCATACATTCAGGTTATTTTCGCTACTCTGCCGCCGTCCAGATGAGTTTGCCGCTCACCAGCAAGCGGCGGGTCTACAGTAGTGTCTCCTTCGCTCGCAAAGACAATAACGGCAATGACACCTACGACCTCGATGCCGTTCAATTCCGGGCGGGTGCCCAGCAGCTGCTGGGACAACACCAGCTGAATGCCAGCCTCGGCTATGAATACTACTGGCTTGGCCACGACAGCCTGCAATCCATGCTGCAGCTGACGACAGAATGGCGCTGGAATGGCTGGCAACACTGGCAGCCTCAGTTCGAACTCCATGTCATCAGCAAAGACAGTCAGCTCAATGATGAAGCCGATACCCTGCAAATCGGCAGCCGGACAGCACTGGCATACCAGCAGGGACTCTGGAGCAGCATGGCGGGCGTCAGCTGGTCGAGCGATCTGGATGACCAGGCTGAACTGGCACGGGATACCGCAGGTGCCGATGCACGGCTGTCTTACCAGTTGAATTCACGTTTGGCGCTGCATCTTCAGGGTCTCTATCGGCAGTACGATTACCAGCATGGCAACGATTTGCTCGCACCAGGCAAAGATCGCCAGGAGCACCTGGGTCAGGCCAGCATTGGCTGGCAATACCAGCTCTTGCACTGGCTGACGCTGCACAATCAGTTCAGTTATTTGCGCAACGCCAGCTCCATCAGCGTCTATCAGTATGACAGGGCACTGTTTGAGGCTGGCCTGACGGTCAGTTTCCAGAATTGAAGCGGAGGTTTTATGACAATCAGGATGCGTATCTTTTTTGGCGCCATGGTCACCTTGTTCGGATTATTGACGACAATGGCTTATGCCGACGACAACGTCGGTACAGTGATCATGGCACGGGGCGAGGTTACAGCCCTCCAGCCGCAGCAAGATGTCCGTGTCCTCAAGCGCCGCAGCCCGGTTTATATGCAGGATACCGTCACCACCGGCAACAACAGCAAAGTGCAGATACGTTTTAACGATGATGCCCTGCTGGCGCTGAATGCCAACAGCAGTCTGGTTGTACATCAGTACCAGCAACAGGCTACCCGCCACGATCAACCGGAAGTGGTCATGCAGCTGATTGAAGGGGGATTCCGGACACTGACCGGTAGCCTTGGCAAGGGCACCGCAGCCGCCTACCGGGTCGATACCCCGGTTGGCAGCATCGGCATTCGAGGCACACTTTACAGCGCCTTGCTGGACAAGGGCCGACTGCTGCTGGGCGTCTGGCAAGGCACCATCAGCATCACTACCGACGCTGGTGATTTTGTGCTCGGTCATGGCGCGGACTTCCACTACGCCAGCGTGGGTGCCGATGGCTTTACCGGCCTGCTGGAAGCACCGGCCGAACTTCAGGACAACACGGCCGAACAACCGCAAAGCACACCCAATAGCAATCAGCACAATACGTCCGCAGACGCCAACAGCAACATCACCAACAGCGACGTGCCACCGCCGCTTGATCAACAGGACAGCGCCCGCCTTCAAGCAATTCTGAAAGCGTCAGTAAATAGTGACACGGATCCCGACGCCAACCCTGACACGCCGCTGATTGACGACAGCAGCCCGGACAGCCGCCTGACCAATACCGAATATCAGGCATTTTTGTCCAGTCACCGTCTTGGTGCTGTCGCCATGAACGGCGAGCTGCGGGTCGGCACCGTAGTGCAACTGGACGGTGAACAACCGATATTTGTTGCCGTCAATGAAGCAGGTCAACTCGATGTCGTGCGCTTTTCCGGCACCAGCTCAAAGTCCGACCAGCCAGACAACAATTTGGATGTCATTTGGGGTGTCTGGGACGGTAGTGATAGCGATATTGAGGTCTACTCCGATCGCGATTCTGATGAACATAGCGGCTATGACGGCATGGCACTCTGGCTACACGGTACCCCGACACTGTCTTCCCAGCTGAGTTCTCTGTCTGGCAGTGTGCATTTTGCTGGCAACCTGGGTATCGGCTTTAATAATCTGGGACAGCCGCTGAGTGTTTCCGGGGGGCAGTTTGATCTCGACTTCAACACTGGCCGCGTTTCCAATGGCTCATTATCTGCCGGATTTGGTGATACCGGCGCCGATCTCTGGGCCATCAGCTTCGATGGCAGCATTCAGATTGATGGTAATAATTCACCACTGGTTAACCTGGATATCATGAATGGCCAACACGGCGATATCAGCATCAACACCGGCACCAGTGAGCTGGGTGGCATTCTGGTCGGCGAACAGGCTGATGCCTTCCTCGGTGGATTTGAACTGATCGACAACAGCAGCAACAGCGCCACCGGCGCGGTATTGTGGCAACACGCCAGTCCTAACTGAACACCTCTGGCTGACGACTATTTTTGCTGATGCTGAAAGCTGCCGTCCCAGTCTGACGGCGGCAGCATCTCCCACTCTCGCAGTCGTTCCTGAAAGACCTGGTAAAGTTTGCACTGGGGATAACGCCAGACCAATTCGTCAAATGCCTCTCTGGCGGCACGCCAGTTAGCGCAGATATACAGATCCATGGCCAGACGATGATAGTCCAACTCTTCACGGGTAGCTGCCGAGGTTTCGCTGATCAACCCGAGTGGTTCAAAGACATCCAGCGCTTCGAGCTTGCCTTTGACCTGGATACGATCAACAAAACGGTATTCAAATTCCAGCGCCTGATGGCGGGTATTTTCGCCAACCAGCACATCAACCCCGTAATACTTGGTCAGTGATTCCAGTCGCGACCCCAGGTTTACAGCATCACCCAGCACCGTATAGGCACGGCGGTATGACGATCCCATATCCCCCACATTCATCGCACCCGTATTAATGCCAATGCCTGCCACCAGCCGTGGCCAGCCGCGTAATGCAAACGGCTGCTCCAACGTTCTGGTCACCTCAATCATGGCCAACGCGGCGGCGACGGCATGGCTGGCATGATCGACATCGTCCAGCGGTGCCCCCCAGAAGGCCATCACCATATCGCCGACGTATTTGTCGATGGTGCCTTCATGATCAAAAATGGTTTTGGTAACCGGCGTAAAATAACTACTCAGCAGCTGTTTCAGTTCGTTGGCGGGCAAACCTTCCGAAATACTGGTAAAGGATCGAATATCGCTGAACAACACCGTCATTTGACGGTTATCACCCTGAAACTGGTAAGCCGACGGATCGTCGAGCATTTTTTCAATATGTGCCGGTGGCACATATTGGTCGAACATTCCCTTCAGCGTGCGACGACTTCTGCTTTCATAAACAAAGCCATAACCCAGGTTGAGTATCACCAGGGTAAAACACAGCAGAATCAGCGGCGCCAATGGCAAATCCAGCCCCATCGACCAGCATGTTGCGTTAATCACGACCACCAGCAACAGCGCGGCAATACTGGATGGAATCGCTCGCAACGGCCCCATTCCAGGTAATACAACCGACAGCAGCAACCCGGTCAGTATCATTAACAGAAACGTCGCCCCCGGCTCCCACTCCGGACGATAGGGAAAACTGCCGTTCAGGAGCGCATCGATCACATTGGCATGAACTTCGACGCCGGGGTACTGGGTACCGACCGGCGTTGTTCGCAAATCAGCCAAACCCTGAGCGCTGGTGCCCACCAAGACCAAAGCACCTTCCAACACGTCGCTTGCCACCCGTCCGGCCATAATGTCAGCGGCCGAGATATAACGATAGCTTCTGGCTGGCCCTTTATAAGGAACAATCACTCGCCCGAGTGCATCGGTGCGCACCTGGATACCCGCCACCGCCAGCTGCCTTGGTACCATGACATTACCCAGGCGAACCATCTCTGGCTCCAGCTGCCAATCGAGCAAGTAGGTCATCACCATGGCCAGTGACAACGCCGGGTACAGTTGATCGCCATAGCGCATCACCAACGGCGTGCGTCTGATACTGCCGTCGCTGTCAGTAAAAGTGGAGACAAAACCGGCTCCAGCACTGGCTTCCGCAAATAATGGTAAATTGCCGTTATAGCCAGGACTGGCCAGAAATGTCATCGGTACACCAGAAGGCAGTTGCGCCACCGGAGCAGGCAGTACACCACGCGTATCCGTGCTGTTGTCGCTGAAAAAAAATCCTGCCACGACATCTAGCCGTCGCATCGTACTGGCCAGTATGGTGTCGGGATCCGGGGCCGATTTCATCAGCTCCAGCAGCATTAAACGCTGCTGCTCTGGGACAGTATCCAGCCAACGACCCAAAGGTTGTTGTTCCGCTTCAGACAGCACAATATCAAGACCAACAACCGCCACACCAGCGTCCGCCAGACGGGTCAGTAATTGCGATAACTGCCGACGACTCCAGGGCCAGCGCCCCTGTTCTGCCAGCGAGGACTCGTCAATATCGACAACGATAACCGGCACCCTGCTGTCTGCCTCATCATCATAATGATCAGACAACAGGCCGAAACGCCAGTCGTACAGCAAATAATCCAGACGTTGTAGCCAGAATCCACTACCACTTTCGATGCGGTTACAGGCCAGTGTCAGGCAGACGGTGATCAGAATACCGGCGTAAACCGGCGCTCGTCGGCGTAAAAGCCGTTTATCGAAAGGGGCGAAAGGCATGTGCTGTTTCCGGTTGAAAAAACATCAACCCGGCAAAGATTGATGGGATATTAACCCGACTTGATGAACGACCTGATAAGGTCAATCCGAGACAACTGCACCAGAAATTTACAGGCGTTATCAAACCAGTTCAATATCGCACCAAAAAACAACACATTGATAACAAACTATCCCGAGATAATTCGGCCCCGATAGACTCGGGTAGAAGGCCCAATACGCTCACGATCATCAATCATTGTGGTGGCACCCCGGTAGGTTCTATCCATAATTTGTCTGGATGGTGGCTCCTGGGTCGGCAAAAACTCCTCTACCAGGGCCAACAGATCCTGACTGACGCCGCTTTTTACAAGGTTTCTGAGGTCGTCTTCCAGTGAAGGCGAATCATAGTGAATCATGCAGCCCTGCTCTTCTTTCGCTAATCGCTTTATTTTTTGTAGTAGCGCGATATTGATGCGGTTGAATTCAACCATGTGGTTCCCCCCAAATTGGTTCTGGAAAGTTCACTGCAACGCTCATACCATAGTTTTGCTCTCGGCGATTATTTGCCCCATGGGACAATCCAGCTGGCGCTCAATGTAGCCGCTAAACTGGGAGGCCACACTCTCCCAACTCAACTGTTCAGCCGTTGTTCGGGCGGCTTTGCCCAATGCCACCAGATCACTGTCTACCAATGCTTCTGCCGCCGCGATAAAGGCAAAATCTGCGGCATGACTGTCCTCTCCCGTTAATGCCAGTACACCGTTAATACCGGTGCGGACGTGCATATGCGCAGCCGCCAGATCAAAGGCAACCACTGGCAAGGCGCTGGCCATGGCTTCCAGAGTCACCAGGCCGAACGTTTCTGTCACGCTGGGGAACACAAACAGATCCGCAGAAGCGAAATGCCGGGCCAGTGCTTCACCGGTTTGTACCCCGGCAAAAATTACATCCGGGTGGCTGGTCTGAATTTCGTCGCGCATGGGACCATCTCCGACCATCACCAGTTTGAGATCCGGGCGTGAAACACGCAAATGGTCATAGGTTGCAATTGCCAGCGGGATATTCTTTTCTGCAGCGATACGCCCGACGTACAGCATTACCCGGTCTGCTTCTCCAACCTGCCATGACTGGCGTAGCCCTGAGCTGCGCCGACGAGGATGAAACAAGGTGCAATTGACACCGTGTGGCAGCACCTGAACATTATGGAAGCGTGATTCACGCAGAAAGGCAGCAACCTCTTCGGAAGGCACCAGAGTCCCGGCGGTACGATTGTGGAAGCGTCGCAACCAGTTCAAAGTCAGTGTTCGAATCCAGCCCAGCCCGTAATAACTGCTGTAACGATGGAAATTGGTGTGAAAAGCGCTCAGCACCGGAATATGGCATTCTGTGGCCAAATTAAGCGCCGAGTTACCCAATGGGCCTTCGGTGGCAATAAATACAAATTCAGGCTGAAATCGCTCCCAGGCTGCGCGTATTTCACTGCGTGCTGGCCAGCCGATTTGCAAATCAGGGTACATGGGGATGGTCAGACCACGACACCACACCTCCTCGACTTCCGGTTTCCATTCCGAACGGGGGCGGGTGCGAATCAGCTGCACCTGGAAACAACCGGGATCCAGAGCATTAATTAACTGACGCAAGGAATTCGCGACGCCATTAACGTCGGGAACATAGGTCTCAGTGACAATACTGATACGAAGCGAAGCCATACTTCTCTGGCACTCTGGCTAAATTTGACCAGTGTGCCAGCGCGAACGTGACACTTTGATGAAGCATGACGGCATACCGGGTATTACCCCGCCAGCCATTATCCGTAAAATGCAATACTGGCACCAGCGCTCGAATAATCAGCAACCGTAGCCATGCCCGGCCAGTAATTACCTGGCGCCAATAATAGGCGAGACAGGTAAAACAGACGTCATCCGCGAACCAGCCAGAAATATCTCAATGCTCACCTGGAGAGGAACGAATAATCCCTCGTCAAGATTGCGGATTCAGCAATACATCCCGGCAGGCCCAAAAGCCTGCATTCCAGGATTCGAATCGGTGAAATTCCTAGTGTGTTACTTCTGCAACGTTTAACTGCTGCAGGTTTTCTTCACTCAGCTTGGAAAGCCGATAACGCAACTGCCGTGGCGTCAGCCCCAGAACCTTGGCAGCCATCGTCTTATTACCATTACATTTGTCGATTGCGGCGTGAATATCACTCAGTTCATCTTCCTGTACGCGCTGGTAAGGGCGAGCATACAGCGTCTTGAAGTTAGGGACGACCTGGGTTGCCAGAATCTGGGCGATTTGCGCGCCAAGGCAGTGCACCAAATCAAGACTGACTTGATCCAGGCGTGCACCACGGAGATCCATCACCAAAACCGCCAATACAGACTGGCGCAACACCAGTGGCACCAGCAGGCAACGATCTTGCAAGGTGAGGCCACAAGCTTGGGGATCAAACCGTTCAGGACGCTCACTACCATCCTTGATAACCAACCACTCTCGCGACTCAAACTGACGACACAGGGCGTGCTGGACAGCAAAGCTGTAAACGCCATTAGTCACGCCGGTTGAACAATACTGCGCCTTGAAACGACTCGGCGAATCGGGCAAAGCAATTGAGACATTGCGCAACTCAGTGTGCTCGGAAATCAGCATCAGCAGGCGCTGAATGCTTTCCTCGTCCTGGTAACGACCTTCAATAATTTCAGTAAGCCCCGTAAGCCAGTGGGCAACGGTAGTTGGCTTGGGCTGGCGGTAGTCTTGGATATCAGCGATTTTATACATGGGCAGATCCTCCTTTGTATAGTCTTTCGCAAACTCCGTACCAGCTATTAGAAACAGGCCAATAAAATTTATCAGGAACCGGTTTCAACGAAAATACCGCTGCAGAAGCCACAATAATGAGCAAAAACACGCTCTATAAGCTGTCTTTCAGAGCTTTTGGTATCAATCCTGTCGTTACCCGATCCCAGTGATGGCAGAAAAAATATTGCGATTTATCAATAACCATTACACTAAAACCAGCACTCATCACAAAAATGCACAAAGAATTATCACAAAGACGACACAGTCGAGTCAAAAGGGTGCAGAAAGGGGGTAACTCTAACGAGGTAAAACGCAGACAATCGGAGTAAAACGAGCCGACGGCCAAAATAGTCGAGATTGCCAGTAGTCTCGCTGGAGGCAAGCCCTCGGCAAGGGTAATCATGCCTCCGGTGTTCGGCATATCTGCTTGTGTTTCAAACGACCTGATAACTAACCAGCCGTGTCTGCGGTCAGGCAACTATCAGGCAACTATCAGGCAACCCTCAGGCAATGCTGGGATCATCGTCTGGCAAGTACTCTTTTTTCAGCCAACCGGCAAAAAATCGACAGGCGTCCTGGCTGGTCAAAATGCCAGCCAGTCGTTCATGGCGCATAACAACCACTGCATTGATTCCTTCTTCAGCCATACAGGACAGCACGACATCAAGCCGAGTATGCAAATCCACTTTGGCAAAACGTCGCTGGCACATATCACCTGCCGTCAGACCCTGGCTATCTTCCAGATCGTGGCCCGGCAGCTGTGCCAGCTTGATCTCTTCGGAACTCAACAACCCAACGACCTTGACTCCATCCATAACGGGCAGGTGGTGACATTGATGCTGCGCCATTTGATCAGCCGCGTCCGTCAGTGAAGTATCCTCGTTAACATGCAGCGGGAATGCCGTCATTACCTCAGTGAGCGTTGGCATATGTCTCATACAACGGGTCTCCAATATTATTTTTTTGCTGTACGACCGGGGGAAGCGATGATCAGTCGTCAGATGCGCCAGCCGAGTACCTGAAGAAGCGCCGGAGTTACATCCATACGAATGGAACCTCCCCACCCTGTCAGACTCCGATACGACCTAATGTATCAACGATTTGTCGCAAGATTTCCGAGAGCGTCGGATGATCCTGATCAAAGCGGATGGCATACTCCTGCAAACCCTCAACAACATCGGCGTTGTCCGTCAGCTCCATAACTTCAATGTCTTCCGCGACTTTCCTCATCAGTTCAGCAGTCTCTTCATCCAATTCAGGATTGGCTGACAATTCCTCATGTAAACGCTGAAGCTGTTCTTTTAGCGGGCTTCCCATAAAACACCTCTCATTTTCTACAGTCTGCTTGATCATGGCACGTTGTCTGACGATATGGTCATTGTGTATCAGGATACTCTATCAGCAGCTGATCTTGCGCACGATTGTGTGAACCTGATTACATTTAACAACAACACCGATAACGCCAGCGAGTTTTTAGCGGAAGGAACCATTACCGTCAGATGTCATAAAGCAACGCGGTTCAAGCAGGGATCAGTAAAGATGGGACAACGCCTACAAGCATCAGGCTGAGGACGTTGTTCCATTATGGCAAGGGCAGCTGT
Source organism: Candidatus Thalassolituus haligoni (assembly GCF_041222825.1). Classification (NCBI taxonomy): domain Bacteria; kingdom Pseudomonadati; phylum Pseudomonadota; class Gammaproteobacteria; order Oceanospirillales; family Oceanospirillaceae; genus Thalassolituus; species Candidatus Thalassolituus haligoni. Next base: position 1,063,287 of record NZ_CP139482.1, on the reverse strand, counting down.
GACTAGCGGGCGTTTTCAATGATCAAACCGAGCCTGCTGAGAGCCCGTTGGTTTCAGAACAAGGCATGAGGAGCGCGATTGGGCGAGCTAAACAAGTGACGAATAACGCCGTACTGGAAGTCACTGGCCTCAGCCCCAAGGGTCAGAGTCAGGGTCAACATCCCGCCAGGCGGTGTTATTGGACTTGAAAAGGACTCGCCATTCTCGGCGTCCAACGCCTTGCCTGACGGGATTTTTCCTCCTGACAGGCCGTGGCAAATAATTGAGAACGCTCCCTAATACGTCGCCTGGCAGAAAATAGGCATATCACAGGATTCGGCGAGGCGTTTGAAGGCAGGAAAATTGGCATGATCGCCAATGTAGAGCAATGGATTACGAGACAAATCCAGAGATTGCAGTTGCGGCAATATCCGGCCCAACACGTTAAGCAACATACTGTGGCTACTCGCCAGAGGTACCCACAGCTCCTGCTGCCCGGAAATTCTGGACAAAAAGCCAAGTAACAGGTTTGAGTTTTCATCAATACTGGAACGTGAATCGGTATACACCAGGTTCAGCCACTGGCTTTGGGGTAGATGATAAAAATTTGCCATGTGTACAGCCGTCGGCAGCAGATTTTCTGCCAGCAACTGTATTCTGGCCGTCGTTTCCTCGTCAGATACATCCCCAGTATATGGGACTGGTATCTGAACCAGCTTCACACTCCATCCTGGTGATGTGATGAATTCCTCTGGAATCCGGGCAAACATAACTTCCTCAGGCTTGCCCAGCCTTTGCGCAGCTTCCATTTTTCCTCCGTTTGACACGGCCTACTGACCGGGCCAGCTATTCGCTACAAGTGAATCTAACGATAGCTATTGCATATGCAGTGCCAATAACGGAAAAACGGCATTTAAAAACAAACAGGCTTACAGGTTGAGTATTTCGACAATCACACTCTTGATGACAAAACCCAGCATGCCCAGCCCCAGTGCAAAGAACAGTACTCCCATCCCAAATTTGCCCGCATTTGAGCGTTTGGCAAGGTCGTAGATGATAAACATCATAAAGCCGATCAAAATGGCAATGCCGATTGTCATGCCTGCATTCTCAACGTGACTGATGTTCATCGGTGTTACCTTCTCCGCAGCTGTGGTAAAAATCGGTGCGACACTTTAACAAAAGCCGCATGGCGCGGCACCCTCTACCGTTACCGTATGCAGGCACCGTTATTCGATGACTCCAGACTTTGATGTATGCATTGTTGGCGCGGGCGTTATCGGCCTGGCGATCGCCCGACAGCTATCCCGCCATTATTCGGTCTTGATACTTGAGCAGGCCGACATGGCTGGCAGCGAAACCAGCAGCCGCAACAGTGAAGTCATTCATGCCGGCCTTTATTATCCACCAGGTTCGCTAAAGGAAACCCTTTGTATCCGGGGCCGGGAGTTGACCTATCCGTTTTGTCAGCAGTTTGACATTCCCCATCAAAAAACGGGCAAGCTTATTGTCAGCCCAAGCGCGGCTCATCCGGAACTGGAACGTCTGCAGCAAACGGCCAAACGCCTCAATATTCCATTGCATCATCTGGACAGCCAGCAAATAAAACAGATGGAACCGGAAGTCGCGGCAGCAGCAGCACTCTGGTCGCCGGAAACCGGCATCATCGATAGCCACCAGTTTATGCAAGCCTTGCAACATCAGGCTGAGCAAGCCGGAGCACTACTGGTTTGTCGCAGCCAGGTCACCGGTGCTCACAGCAGCGGGCCGCTCTGGAAGGTTGACGTCGAAACCCCTGACGGCCCTTGGCACATTCACTGCCGGGCCGTCATCAACGCAGCCGGTCTGCAAGCCATATCACTGATGGCAGCACTTGAAGGAATTAACACCCATACCACTGACACTTCTGTCCACACCAATACCCGTATCCCCCAACTGTTTCCGGCTCGGGGACACTATTTCAGTTATCAGGGCAAAAGCCCGTTCCGGCATTTGGTGTATCCATTACCCGAACCAGGGCTGGCTGGCTTGGGGATTCATGCCACGCTCGATCTGGCGGGGCAATTGCGTTTTGGTCCGGATGTCGAATATCTGGATCAGCACACGGCATTTGGCCCTTCGCGCTATGCCGTAAGCGCCGATTTGCGCAGTCAGTTTGCCGGAGCCATACGCCGGTATTGGCCAGGCCTGGACGAAAATAATCTGCACGCGGCTTACGCCGGTATCCGGCCAAAACTGAGCGCGCCAGGCTGTCCTGCGGTCGATTTTGTAATCACCCGCAGCGATATCAGTACACCACCGATATGGCACCTGCTGGGTATCGAAAGTCCGGGGCTGACATCCGCACTGGCGATAGCGGAGCTTATTGAAAAAAAACTGGCGGCAGAAATCGGATAACACGGGGCATTACTGACAATGTGTCGCACTAACACTACAACAGTCGCCATGTTTAATGACAAACGCTAACATTTCACTGGTATAACCAATCCCGGCTACTCACGACACACGAATCGTCACCAATTCATCGGTGTATTACCATCACACCTGTCTCCGACAGAACAATGGCCTGCTAGGCTGGGATGATAACGACATGTCAGGAACCGTTCGGGAGCTCAAATGATTCACCCATTGCCAATCGCCACCGTCATTATCGAGGACAATGTGAGTACGATATTGCCTTGTGAGGCCCAGATTCCCATTACGTGCGACCAGTGTGAAGCGGATACCAACGTCAGTATTGCTGATCTGAAAGCGCTGGCACCGATTACCTGCCAGCATTGCGGAGCCAGGCGTGCATTCACTCAGACAGAGATTGAAGTTACCCGTCTGGTACTGGCCCAGGCCGGTTACTATTTTTCCTGATGCTATACATATCGCGGCTCGCCACTATCTGGGCGGTCACATACTACCGACGGCAATTTGTGTCAGCATAGCCGATACCACCACCGTCATCATGCCGCTACTATCGGCAAATCACTGCCCCCTTGTCATCTAAAATCAAATAAGTGTTTGAAAAATATAACAAAATAAAATAGGTATAATATTTGCTATAACAGGATAGATGTTAACCAACCCGCTCACTGAAGAGCAGGTCACATATCCTGAGGTTCACAGCCATGCTACTCAATGCACTCACCAGCTACTTGCAGCACCAGAGCGCCTCCATAACACGGGAAAGTGACACGACCAGCGCGGTTACACAGCCCAGCGGCGACACGTCTCTGACATCTCGTAATACGCCAGACAGCTATCAGCCTTCAACCCGTGCAATCCTGATCAGCGCGCTTGCCAGTGATATCAATGTGAACGAACTGGACGATACAACACTCAATCATCTGCAAGACTCATTGCAGCAGTTCGGTCTGATCAGCCCCCGCGACTTGTCCGGTATGTCACTCTTACGCCAAGCCATGCAGGGGGCAGAAACAACAACCAACTCCGTTGAGTTACTGGATCACCTTGCCGCACAGGAGCAACCGTATCAGCAACAGCAGGCCGTCAAACGCTTACAGGCACTCTTCCACAACCTGGCATCCGCCCAGCCGTCTCCTCAGGCAGCCTGATTACTGTCCAGTCTGCCTGCATTGACTATTGCATTGAGTACTGCATTTCACCCTAATGTCACGGAGCTGAAAAAGAACTGTCACACTGACACCTCAGAGTAAAGAGTCATATGTAGAGACCTGATGGCACCATGACTGCACTCGTAAACCGCGTCACGATTGTGACGGAAACTTTTGCCCCCGAGATCAATGGCGTTGCGCATACGCTGTCGCAACTCGTTGATGGCATGAGAGCGCGCGGTATTCAGGTTCAAATCATTCGTCCACGCCAGCACAAACAGGATCAGCCAGCCAACGAACATGGGCTACAAACCGCGCTGCTGCCTGGCATGCCATTACCCGGATACAAGGAGCTGAAATTCGGCGTTCCCCTCACTGGCCGCATTTCTTCCGTCCTGCAACACTTTGCTCCCGATGTTATTTATGTTGCAACGGAAGGCCCGATGGGATGGGCGGCCGTTCGTGCTGCACGTAAAACCGGCGTGGCCGTCATCAGCGGCTTCCACACCAATTTCCATCAGTATATTGAACATTATCGTATGGCCGGGCTGGAAAAACTCGCCTATCGCTATCTGCGCTATTTCCACAACCGGACCGCCGCGACACTAGTACCCACCCGTACTCAACGTGACGAACTGGACGCCCATGGCTTCCACAATGTGCGCGTGTTATCACGGGGAGTCGACAGCCAGAAGTTCAACCCCTGCCATCGCAGTAACGCACTGCGCCGCTCCTGGGGTGTGGGCGAACATGATCTGGTGCTGCTGTATGTGGGGCGTATAGCGGGAGAAAAAAACATGGATCTGGCACTGGCGGCCTACCGCAGACTGCTCAATACCGATGAACAGGTACGTATGGTGCTGGTTGGCGATGGCCCCGAATTACCCGCCATTCGCACCCAACATCCCGAAATCATTTGTTGTGGCATGCGCCGTGATGAAGATCTGGCCGCTCACTATGCCAGCGGTGATATTTTTCTGTTCCCGAGCAAAACCGATACGTTTGGCAATGTCGTCACCGAAGCCATGGCTAGCGGGCTGGCGGTTGTCAGTTTTGACTATGCCGCCGGTCACGAGCATATCACCTCCGGTACAACCGGTATGCTTGCCCCATTCGGCGAAGACGAAGCCTATATCAAGCAGGTAGAAACCCTGTCCGACAGCCCGAATTTACTGCAAAAAATTCGTCAGGAAGCCCGTTCACGTGCAGAAAAGATTTCCTGGAACAGCATTGTGGACGAGTTCATCCAGCGCCTTAGCGGCGCCAATACCAAGGTAACCCCTAATGGCAATCGCAAAGCAGTTACAGCCAAAGACAGCGCTACTGTTCAGTAAAGCCGATCGATTCGAGCTGAGCCTGTGCCAGCTGATGAACCGGATGGGATACAATCGCAGCGTACGCCTGTTTTTCAAAGGCATCAGCCGCGCAGGCGACGGCGAGTTCTGGTATGTACTGGGGCTGCTGTTGCCGCTGATATTCGGCATTGAAGGACTGGCCGCACTCGGCCATATGGCCATCACCGGCTTACTTTGTGTCGGCATCTACAGCCAACTGAAAAACAGGCTGGTACGCCAGCGGCCTTATATTTCGTTTGCAGCCATTCAAGCACACACGGCTCCGCTGGATCTTTACAGTTTCCCGTCGGGACACACCATGAATGCGGTTAACTTTACCGTGCTGATCAGCTTTTTCTTCCCGCTACTGTTCTGGGTGGTTGCCCCCTTTGCCCTGCTGGTGGCACTGTCCCGCGTTATTCTGGGCATGCACTACCCGACCGACGTGCTGGTTGGCGCGTCACTCGGTATGTTGCTCAGTTATGGTTCTCTGGCTATTTGGCCGGCAGGTATGTTCGCGTTTATTATTTACTAAGAACCACACGTTATCGGCTTGGTCGCAACACTCGTTATTGCAACACTCGTTATTGCAACACTCGTTATTGCAACACTCGTTATTGCAACACTCGGCTGCACTTCACCCAAACAAGCATCAAAACAGGCGTCCCTGGGCCGGGTCGCTACCGCAGTGTCTGGCACCAATCCCCAGCAGACGTACCTTTTTATCCTGACGTCGCATGGCGCTGGAAATCAGCCGGGTAAACCCATTGAGATCGGCCGGAATATCATTATCGGCCATCGTCGTTTGGGTAAAATCAGCGAATTTGACCTTCACAAAAGGGGCCAGCTCTTCCGCACGCCAGCCAGTATTCACCACTCGTTGCTGCCAGCGCAGCCACAAATCGGGTAACTGCAGCAGGCACTCGGCTTCACTGTCCAGATCGCTCTGAAAAGTTCGCTCGACACTGACCGTCTTGCGTTCTCGAACCTCCCGCAACGGCCGATGATCAATACCATGACAACGCTCGTACAGGATTGCCCCCATACGGCCGTAACGATGGATCAGATGCCCCATGGATAACGCCTGCAAATCGGCACAAAGGTGCAAGCCATCGGCCGCTAGCCGCTCACCCAGTTTTGGCCCGACTCCGGGAATTTTACGTATCTCAAGCTGACGCACAAACGCCGCGACCTCATCGGCAGGAATCTGCCGGAGACCATTCGGTTTGTTGATATCACTGGCGATTTTAGCCAGATACTTGTTGGGCGCAATACCGGCAGACACCGTCACACCGACCTGGTGTGCCACTTCCTGGCGAATAGCCTGGGCCACGGCCAAGGCGTTCTCACCAACAGGCAATTCAAGATAGGCTTCATCTATGGAGACCTGCTCAAACACCCGCGCATACTGACGCATGATCGCCATAATCTGCCTGGATGCTTGCTGGTATCGCACCATATCTCCCTTTACCAGCACCAGATCAGGACACAATCGCAGCGCCAGCCCTGATGCCATGGCCGATCGCACCCCATAACGCCGTGCAATATAATTGCAGGTCGAAATCACGCCGCGTCCGGATGGGTCACCCCCCACCGCCAGAGGCAGCTGCCGCAGCGCTGGCTGATCCCTCATTTCAATGGCAGCGAAGAAGCAGTCACAATCGATATGCAGTACCTGACGTGGAGAAGTATCCATAATGCAGCCCCATAAACTGTACATCCATACAGTATCAGATACCCAGGTATGGGGGAATACCCAAATCGTACCGCCAACCAGGCCATAATTTGGGGCATACAGCACTCACTGTCGTGGCGCATACGGTCAACCAGTGTTAGCCTGAAGCAGTTGAAAAAGGAACCCAAAGTGAACGACGACAACCAGGCAAAAGAAATATTTTTAACCCGGATCGAGAACGATGATCACCTGTTCTCAGTGACACTGGGCTACATTGACAAGTACTACGAATTTTCCGCTGCCGCATTTACTAACGGTGAGCTGGAAAACAGCCAGGAACAGAATCAGGGCTCATGTCGGGTACTGGCACTGGCCAAGCTGCTGCAACTGACGGATGAACAAACCCTGTGCTGCTTTGGCGAACACTATCGCGATGTTCTGGCGAGCCCGAGCGGTGACAGTCATCAGAACATTCGCCAGTTACAACAACATGGCCTCGAAGGCGTACGCTTCGAACAATTGCCATTGAGAAAAAAATAGTATGGCCACGCCTGTGCTGGATATGAAAACCGGGATGACTCCCCTGACCACACTGACATTTCACAGCACTGAGCCAGAGGTCATCAGCGCCGATCTGCAACGCCGACGCTCCGAGGCTCCGGCACTGTTTCAGGGCCTTCCCTGCCTGATTTCCCTGCAGCATCTGGATCCCGAGCAGACCAGCCTTGCCAGTCTGACGACATTATTGCGCCAACATGGACTGGCGCCCGTCGGAGTACGTTACAGCTCAGCGGCATGGCACTCTGCCTGCGATGCCCTGTGTCTGGCAGATTTTGGTCAGTCATCGGTCAAGCCGGTACGGCAGCAACCGACGCCAACTCAGCCGGACAGTCAGGAACAGGAACTACAGCCAATAGCGGCCCGTGCCGTCAAGGTTCACAGCAGCAACGTCCGCTCCGGCCAGCAACTGTACTTTGATGGTGATCTGGTGGTGATGGGCATGGTCAGCCCTGGTGCCGAAGTACTGGCAACGGGAGATATCCAGATTATGGGCGCGTTGCGCGGCAAGGCTCTCGCCGGTATCAAGGGTAATCCTGATGCCATGATCAGCTGCCTGCAATTTGATGCCCAGCTGACCGCCATTGCTGGCCACTATCAGCTATTTGAAGATGACCACACATTGAAAAACAGCAGCGTACTGGTTCGGTTGGTCGATGACCAATTAACCATCACCGGCTCGGAAAAATAACCAAACCTGCAGGATGAATACCTTGGCAAAGATAATCGTGGTGACCTCCGGAAAAGGCGGAGTAGGAAAAACAACCACCAGCGCTGCATTTGCAGCCGCATTGGCCATGCAAGGCCATAAAACCGTTGTTATCGATTTTGACGTAGGTTTGCGTAATCTGGATCTCGTCATGGGTTGCGAGCGCAGAGTTGTTTACGACTTTGTCAATCTGATACAGGGGGAATCCACCTTGTCCCAAACCCTGATCAAAGACAAGCGGCTTGAAAACCTCTACGTGCTGCCGGCCTCACAAACCCGTGACAAGGACGCCCTGACCATTGAAGGGGTCGAAAAGACGCTTAACGAACTGGCAAAAACCTTCGAATTTATCGTCTGTGACTCACCCGCCGGTATTGAGCATGGTGCTCAAATGGCGCTCTACTTTGCCGAAGAAGCGATTATCGTGACCAATCCCGAAGTCTCTTCCGTACGGGATTCAGATCGCATCATCGGCATTCTGCAAAGCAAATCCCGCTTGGCGGAACAGGGCGGGTCGGTCAAGGAGCACCTGCTGCTCACGCGCTACAATCCAGAACGGGTTGAACGTGGCGAAATGCTGTCAGTCACCGATGTGGAAGACATTCTGGCAATTCCATTACTCGGCGTCATCCCGGAATCCGAAGCCGTACTCAAAGCCTCCAACCAGGGCGTTCCGGTGGTGCACGACAGCGACAGCGACGCCGGTCAGGCCTATGCCGACGCCGTCGCCCGTTATCTGGGAGAGGATCGTCCACACCGTTTTCTTGAGAAGCAAAAAAAAGGCTTTCTGAAACGGGTTTTTGGAGGTTGATATGAGCTTGTTAAAACGATTTCGCAAGGAAAGCACCACCTCCGCGTCTGTCGCCAAAGAGCGTTTGCGAGTACTGGTCGCGCACGACCGGCTACGTACCAACGGCCCGGACTATCTGCCACAACTGGAACGGGAAATACTCGCGGTGATTCGAAAATACGTCGAAGTTGGAGACGAAGACGTCAATGTTCATCTGGAAAACCATGGCCAGACATCCATCCTTGAACTCAACGTGACCCTGCCTGATCGCTAAACCCCTGCGGCCTCGCGTATACCCTCGTCAGTCGGGAGTATTTCGTTAACCCGCCCGGCCTTCCCAACCAGCACTCTGTGTGGGAAGGCCGGGCAGCGGTTAATCAATCGACAACCCCGCCAGCTTGCACAGCAACTGCACAAACGCCATGCAGTTATCCAGATCAGCGCTTTCATCCATGGTGTGATAACCCGTCGTCGGAATTTGCAGCGTGGTGCCATCCACCAAGCCACCCGACGCTGCCACGATACGTCCCATCTCGGTACTGCCAAGGGATTTGGGAGACAGTCCGGCGGCTACCAGACGACGATTATTATCTTCAATATATTCATCCTTGAAACGATAACTCAAGCCCAGCTGCTCACAGCCGGTGACCAGCGCCTGAGTCAAGTCACGGTTAAACCCGGCGTTGGCATCCTTGTGCCGTAGTACCAGCTGTTGCTCATTGGCCGCCGCGATATCCGGATAGGGACTGGTATCCACCACCACCAACTGGTTGGTGGAGCCACCAAAACGCCGGAACCACTCCAGCAAATAACGCCAACTGCGTCCTGCCTCTTCCTGCGCAGTAAAAAACGCCGTACCACGAAAACCCAGCTCGAACAGATACACCAGAACCGCAGCGGTCAGCACGTTATCCAGTTGTCCGTACAACCGGCCCTGCAGAATCCGCAACTTGTCCTGAAAAGCGACCGGCGTACCGGCCACCAGATGCGACATACCGTCCAACTCAAAAATCAGGTTATTACGGTAAGGACAAATGTAGGCATTACGAATGCTGCCCTGTCCACGATACGCCCCCGACCAGGGGTCATAGGCAAACACCCCTTCACTCACAAAGCGGTCAACAATCTGCAACATCAGCTCTTCAGAAACCGAATTACCCAACAGATCCGAACGCCCGCCACAGACAAAAGCAGCGTACTGAAACTCGTTCGGGCCAGTACATATCAATCCATGGCGGTCAATGTGGGCAGAAAACATCAACGACTCCGGTTCACTGCCCTGTGCCACCAGCAAGCCTTCATACCAGGTGACTTTGGCACCACGATCTTCCAGCTCACGTTGTAACACCCGGAAAAACGAGTGTTCGGCACCCACCACTGACGGGCTGCGGATAAGGCTTTTGATAATGTCCAACAAAGGGGCCGGCAAGGTCATGGCAAATCCTGAAAGCAATAATCGAAAAAGAGCAGGTGACACCGGAACAGTACCCGGTGCCAATGAATGCAGTAAAAATGCCTCACAGGCTCGAGAGCAGTTACTGACTAATCGGAAAAATCGACATCAAAACCGAGTAAATCCTCAAGCCTCCTCCGCTCAATAATCGCCTCGGCACGACGTTTTTTACGTTCATAATCTTCACTGCGATGACGCAAGCGACGCGGAGGCTGATCCTCATCATCGTGATTATTCTCAGATTCATGGAAAGACGGGCGCATATTGACCTCCTTTGGTTCATAACACGGGACACCGTACTCAATGCGCTGTTTATCCAGAGAATTCCTCAGTGAAAAGTGAATTATCACAATCCTGTCGAGAAGAAAAATTTGTTGGTCTTCATCAAGGTACGCAGTCAGAATCTGCGCCCCCCGCAAACCAGCACCAACCGAGTTCTCCAGCCCCGTTGAATACCCCTCTGTTCCGCCATATCGAAGAGCAACTGCTGTGTAACGGCCTGGCTATCTGTCAGCCATTCGATTTACAGCTGCCATTGACGCCGCTGTCTGAGCTGTCGCATCAACTCCGAACCCACGTTCTGAGTCTGGAAGAGCAAAACAAATTACAGCCCGCAGGTACTGGTCGAGAGCAGGCACACCAACTGAATCGTCAGATTCGCCGCGACCGGATTCGCTGGCTAACAGCGCAAGACCCGGTCGAAAAAGCCTGGCTGGACTTTATGGCGCAGCTACAGCAACACCTCAATCGCACACTGTTGCTGGGGTTGTTCAGCTACGAGTGCCATTTTGCCCATTACCAGCCTGGCGACTTCTATCAAAAACACAAAGATGCCTTTAGCGGCCAGTCCAACCGTATTCTCAGTACCGTGCTGTATCTCAACCCCGACTGGCAACCAGACGATGGCGGCGAACTGCTGATTTATAGTGACGAGGAAAGCGACTCGGTAAGGTCCCGATTACTGCCCCAACTTGGCACCCTGGTCACGTTTTTAAGCGAAGAGTTTCCTCACGAAGTACTGGCGTCTAATCGGCACCGCTACAGTATTGCAGGCTGGTTCCGCCTCAACAGCAGTGTCAGTAATCGAGTGGATCCTCCCCGTTAATTAATTGCAGATGCGGCCGATAACACTCCAGGTACCTAGACACTGTATAACCGGAGCATCGCCCATGAACTGGTCCAACCTTGGCCTGACCACCAAAATACTGCTACCTATTTTGCTTACCGGCGCACTGATGCTGGTACTGTCTTATATGCAAATCACCACTCTTGAGCGTCTCGCCAAGGAATACGGTCACATCTCCACCGAATACCTTCCCGGCATCAGCCTGGTGCTGAATGCGGACAGGGATTTGTATCAGGCCCAACTGGCTGAACGCAGTCTTGCACTGGGTCTGAAAAACCCTGCACTGGTCAGAGAGCACGCCGACAACTTACAGCAGGTAGCAGACCGTATCAGCAAGATCAAAGCATTGGATATGTCTGCCTCAATCCATAACCAGGCAGACACATTTCTCAGCACCTTCGGCGTCTGGCGAGACAAAAGCACCCGCTTTGTGAATGAACTTGGCGCCAATAGCCATTCTCCGGCCGCAGCTGCCAGTATCAGCACCGGTAAACTTCACGATGAGTTCAACAGGATACGTGCTTTGCTGGACGCACTGGGTGAGTCCGTTACCCAGGAAAGCCTGTCGGAGCATGCCTCAAGCGATCAGGATCGAATCGACTCCCGCAACCGTATTCTGCTGATGCTGGTATTGGCAGTGCTGATTGTCGGTAGTTTCTCCGTACTCTTCCCCAGAGCCATTACCACGCCGATTAATCGCATGGCCAGAGAACTGCAAACCCTGGCCAATGGTCAGGGCGATCTGAATACCCGCCTGGACAGCAACCGCAAGGATGAAATTGGCGAACTGGCGCGCCACTTCAACGCCTTTCTCGACAACCTCAAGGGCATGATCACCCATATCCGTCATGAAGCCAGTGGCATTCAGCACACCACCGATCAGCTGCACAGCAGTGCCGAAGTCAGCCAGCGGGTCAGTAACGACTATAGCCACACCATGGATATGGTAGCCACCGCGAATGAGCAAATGGGTCTGGCCATCCAGGAAGTATCAAGCAATACACAGCAGGTATCTGCAGAAGCACAAGCATCCGATCGAACCGCCAAAACCGTCGCCAAAGAATTTGGCCTGGCGATGGACGAATTACGCACGCTGGTATCACGGGTCGATGATTCCAGCGAAGTAATCCGGGCTTTGGAAGCCGAAACCACCAATATTGCCTCGGTACTGGATGTGATCAAGGGGATTGCCGAACAAACCAATTTACTGGCACTGAATGCCGCCATTGAGGCCGCCAGAGCCGGAGAACAAGGTCGGGGCTTCGCGGTGGTCGCCGACGAGGTACGTACACTGGCCAGCCGCACCCAACAGTCGACCGGCGATATCAATGAAATGATCGAACGCCTGAGAGCCGGTGTCGAACGCGCGGTAGGAGCCATGAATGAAAGCCAGCACAAGGCCGAACAAACCGTGACTCATGCCAGCCGCTCACAAGAAAATATCCAGACCATTTCAGACTCGCTGATGAATATCAGTGACAACATCCTGCAAGTCGCCTCTGCGATCGAGGAACAGACGTCGGTTATCACCGACATCAACCATAACCTGTCGAGTGCCAAAACGCTCAGTGCCCAGGGCAAAAGCAGTTCTGATACCGTGAACAACTCGGTCAGCGACCTGCGCTCCAGAGCTGCCAGCCTTAACCATCAGGTCGCAGGATTCAAGGTCTGAGCAACACCCTCACCGCCAGCAGATACTGCAATCCGGCACTGCAAATCCGGCACAAATGCCAAGTCGGATTGCAGTGCCAAATGACGGTTGTGGTTGTAATGGTTCTTCCATTAATCCAGTGTCACCACCACTCGACCACGCACTTTACCTTCCAGCAGTGCAGTCGCCGTTTCGATGACGTGCTCCAGACCAATCTCATGAGCAATCCCCGTCAGCATGGATTCATCCACCAACCCGGCCAGCTGATCCCAGGCAGACACCCGATCGGCTTTCGGTCGCATCACGCTGTCTATTCCCGCCAGCGTCACACCACGTAGAATAAATGGCATCACCGTGGTGGCCAGATCGGCTCCCTGAGCCAGGCCACAAGCGGCAACGGTGCCACCATAACGGGTGCTCGCCAGCACATTGGCCAACGTGTGACTCCCCACCGAATCCACCGCCCCAGCCCACCGTTCCTGCTGTAACGGTTTGCCCGGCCCGGATAACAACTGACGATCGACAATCTCGGCGGCACCCAGTTGTTGCAGATAATCCACTTCATTCGGGCGTCCGGTTGACGCCACCACCCGGTAGCCCAAACGGGACAACAAGCCGATCGCAAAACTGCCAACACCGCCATTGGCACCGGTGACCAGAATATCGCCCTGCTCTGGCGTCACGCCGTTACGCTGCAAGGCCTGCACACACAGCATGGCGGTATACCCTGCAGTGCCTATCGACATTGCCTCACGGCCAGACAGACCTGCTGGCAATCGAATAAGCCAATCACTGTTCAGCCGCGCACGCTGGGCCAGCCCGCCCCAATGCACTTCACCCACACCAAAGCCGTTTAACAACACCGTGTCACCCACCGCAAAGGCATCACTGCTGCAGGCTTCGACCGTGCCGACCAGATCAATACCGGGCACCATGGGAAAGCGGCGGACAACCGGGGCCTTGCCGGTAATCGCCAGCCCATCCTTGTAGTTAAGGGTAGAATAATGAACCCGTACCGTCACATCGCCCTCTGGTAACGTATCGTCCTCCAGTTGCGTCAACTCGGCGTGGTAGCCCTTGTCATCCTTGTTAATCTGAATCGCCTTGAACATTACAGCCTCCGTCCGGCTACGCCGGTGTTGTGAATCTATGACACTCACGGCCAAATTAGACCGATCGTCTTTTATTAATTTGAAAAACACCCAGCTGTTATACCCTGGCGTTACCCAAGGTTGATTTACCCCCGTGTCAGAGAAGCCAGAAACCAATCACGAAAACGTCGCATCGGTTGGGTGCTGCGCTCCAGCCGCGCCCGCATCACCGCACCTTCCCAGCCAACCCAAAAGATATTAGCCAACACTGCACAGTCTTCGTTGACAGCGATCATCCGTTGTTGCTGTGCCTGTTCCAGGCACTGCTGCAGCTGCAGCTCCCAGCCAGCCAAGATGGCTTGTAACGGCTGGCGCAGGCTCTCCGGCAACTGGCCCACTTCCTGCCCCAGGTTGCCAACCAGACAACCACTGCGGTAGTCGTGCTGCTCCATCCAGCGCATCGCACTATTGGTAAAATGTTCGATCTGTACCAGTGCGGGCAGCTCGCTGTCGTGAAAGCTGCGCGCCAGTACCTTGTCAAAATAGCGGCCATAACTTGCTACTACCGCCGCAACATAGGCCTCTTTACTGGCAAAGAAGTGGTAAAAAGACCCTTTCGGAACACCTACCCGCTTCAGTACCTGGTCGATACCGGTTGCCGCAAAGCCCTGCTCCGTCAGTACATCTATGCCACTACGCACCAGTAATGCACGGGTCTCGCTGACACTGCGACCATCTTTGGGCGGGCGTCCGCGGCGACGGGGTGACTCGGCGGCGGTGATATCGGCGGGCGTTGGTGTCGTTGGTTTATTCATTCGTATATATTAGACCGACTGTCTCATTAATGACAAGCCCCGGATTCCCCCCCCCGCGTTGTCCAATCTGCTCCGTCAGCCGTGTTATCAAGGGTGCTGGAAATCGATCAGCTCAAACGTCAGAGTGCCGCCCTTGAACATGGCCAGATCCAGCGGTTCTTCTCGCACCAGCCGTACCAGCCCCACCCCGGGTGCGTACCATTCCGACTGCACAATCTCGACCTCTTGATAGCCCAGCCTGGGATCGGCGTACAATCCGATCACGGCGCGGCCTTCCACCCTCACACAATCGTGAAATTCGCCCGCCGGAGTGGATAACTCCAGCCCGGTTGCAGCCAGCTCGTAGGTCATATCAAATTCATTGCTGCCCCGATTCCAGGCAACGTGGCTCTGGGTGCTGTGAATGACATACGGTCGGGTTGACTGATTCCAGGTAATGCCCTGCTCCAGTTCATCCGCTGGCGGTAGCACCAGTACGGGTTCGGTATCCAGCCGGGGGGCTTTTTCAATCAGAGTACGCTTGCCAACCCGATAGGTGCCGCTGATATTCCGCAGCAGATAATAATCGGTGCCATCACTGGTGTGGCGCACCGTCATTTGCGCAGCGCCGATCAGGCTGACCAGTTCGGCCGGAGTATCAATACGCCGGGTGGCCACGTCAAAGCGACGCACCTCACGGGCATCGGTGCGGTCTTCTGTCACCTGATACTGCCAGCGTAAACCCGGCTCCAGGGGGAAATAATCATCTGCGGCCGGAGCCTGACCACAGCCCGACAGCAGCACCGCAGCAAGCACCGGCAGCAGGCCAGGAAAATACCGATACCGATACATCGACTGACTGTTCATAGTCTGCTCCTACTTTTCCGGTAACGACGGATCCGGCACCGGAACAAATTCAAGCTCCAGCGGGCGGTCTCCCAACTGGTTGCGGAAGCGTTTGACCTCGGGCAAATCATCGCCTCCCGCCTTCAGTCCCAATTGCAGGTTACCCGCCTTGGCCCGGCGCATGGCACTTTCGACCCTGGCGTGCAACTCCTGGTTATACGGCAAGCGATAGGCACGCGGCTCCGCAGCCAGTTGGTCGTCGTATAAATCCGTCAACCAGAGAAAAATCGCCCCTGGCGCACCGCTGCTGTCATCCGGTTCTTCAATCACGGCAAAATGCAGCAGGAACTTGTCCGGCAGCTCGACACTGGCAGGCCACCCCTGGGTATCTTTCCAGCCCAGGTAACTGCCCCAGTACAGTCCACTGGCCAGTACCACCAGCACCAGTTTGGCAACAACCGGCCAGCGACTGCTGATCAGTGCCAGCACCAGCAAGGCCACCAGGGCGGTGTAGGCCAGTAGCAGTAGCAACATGGTTTCAGTCATTTATCCTCTCCCCGAACCAGACTTTTTTGCAGCTGGTTAATATTGGTGACCTTGCCTTCCGGCGTGATGGTAAAGCGGAAGGCCGTGACCTCGTCCCCTTCCTTGCCCAGCACATTAGTGTTGTAAAACAGCACTTTCATGCGCGGATTCACTTCTGCCAGATAGACAGTGACGGGCACCTCCTCTGTCTCAGGCTGAGGCATTGAGGTATCGGCTTGCTGCGTTTTGAAGTAGTGCAGATTGACAATGTATTCCCCTGGGGGTCGGCCGCGAATGGTCAGCACCTCCTGGTTCAACGGGTTATTGATTTCCACACCGTTGACGGTTTGAACGTCGTTGATCATGCCGCGATCATCGCGGTCCAGGTGCATCAAACCAGCCTGCGGCTGCTTGTAACTGACTTGCTTGCCATCCGGGCCGGAGAGCCAGATATCAATGTCGTTGGGATTGCCATCCGGCCAGCTGACTGTAATCAGAAACTCGGCCTTGGGATCCACAATGCCGGTTTTGGCGGGCGGGTTCAGCAACACCAGCGCAATCAGAAACAGAAAGGTGAACGTTAACAGAGCGTTAAACAGCAAATCGGTGAAGGGGTCGATTTCAGTGTGTGGATTACGGCGAAACAGCGCCATCAGCTCGACCCGGAACGGGTGTTAAGCATCTGGCCCAATGCCACGGTGTCGGCCACCAAACGGTCAGCACACCGATCCAGCAGCAGATATTGCATACCCAGCAGCACGCTGCAAACCAGTCCGACCAGCGTGGTATTCATCGCCACCCCCATGCCCGACGTCATTTGCTGCATCAGCTCCTTGATATCAGAGGTATCCAGATTCTCCAGCCCCGAGACAGAACCCAGCATCAGAATAAAGCCGACCACGGTGCCCAACAGCCCGAGTTTTACCAGTACCCCGGTAACAAACCAGCCAACCTGGTGACTACCACGCAGACGTTCCGCCAGGATTTCTGCCGCCAGTGCGTTTTCTTGTTGATCCGGGCCGAGTCCCTGTAAATATTGACTGCCCAGCGAGCATTCCGGCGTCAGGGAAGCCAACTGCGGTGCTTTATGAGCAGGCGTCAGGTGATCAAACGCCAGACATTCGCGTGCCAGTACCCAGCTGCGTACGCCACAATGGCCACAGCCAACCACAAACACCAGCAGGGTGACTGCGGTAATCCGGGTTACATCCTGTGCCAGCATGGTATTCAGCACCCCTAGATCCAGTAACAGCAGGGCCGCAAACAGCATCAGCCCGAGTAACAGCAGCCAGTGCAAAAAGACCTGATAAGGATTCTGAGAAGGGCTGGGGTAATGCATACCGCCACCTGTGGTGATGTAGTGATGTTATTTATCGTTATGGGGTTTTATGTTAGATCGGAGGGCCGTCGGCGGCCAGCGCTACTATAGGACCAGACGGCCCGAATGGGAGTGGCCGAAAGTCGTACTATTGCGGCAGCAGTAGCGCCAGAATCCGGCGTTTTTCTTCATGACTCAGTGGCAGTTCAGCATCATGATAATCAGCAAAACGGCGTATTGAATAATTGAACTTGCGAGCAAATTTTCGACTTCTGGGGCAAAAATAGCGAGTAACACCGGTGTCTATCCAGGTGACTTTACCTTGCGGATGCGCAAAGACATTTTTCAAATGACAATCCGAAAACACCACACCGGCATCTCGCATAATACGCAGATCATCCAGAATCGAATCCAGCCAGCTAATCCGCTGCGCACTGTCCAGACCACCAGACTTGAACAGCTCAAAGACTTCCAGCGCCCCCGCAGCGGCGAGGTCATCCATGATGTAGTAGCCAAGATAACGATAGCGACGGCCCGGTAACAGCCCGACACCCATTTCATGAATAGCAGCCACATGAATACCCAACCGGGTAAGCAAACGGTTGCCCTTCACTTCCTTGAACAGGCGACTGTGCGCCCAGAAGGTTTTGACGTACTCGTGCCAGCTGCGTGCCTTGATCAACTTGAGAACAGACAAACCATTAGCCGTGACGGCAACCGTAGACGGCGTATGATCGATAATCAGTCGATCAGCCGTTCGTACACCGTTATGAGGCAGCTGACGCGATAACTGGAAACAGACAAACGCCTGGGATACCTCCAGCCAAGGCAGTTTTACGTGGGTAATCATCATAAGTGCAATTCCATGGGCCGGTTCAGACAACCGGTAACGTGTTAACGTTATTGAACCAGCCCTAGGGGTCGCCGTATTAGCCCTGCCACTAACAACAGTTTGTTAACAATTGATGACAAGCACCCAAGTCGTTTTATAAACCGACATTTAGGAAATAAAAATCAAAAATACACATAATTTGTGAGCCATTAGCATCAGTTATGCTATTCACGTCACACTTTGATAGCTTGAGTCGGGATATTTGGAAGTGTTAGCCATTCCGAATCGCTGCTTTCCAGATACGGAACAATTGCTATTTGTATTTCTTTTGCCTGAACAGCTCCTTCTGCTCAGGCATTACAAAGCTGAGCTGGGTTTTAACGGGGCTTAGGGGGCGTTCTCAATTAGTTAATGCGTCCTGTTATGGAGAAAAAATCCATCAGGCAAGGCGTTGAACGCAGAGAATGGTGGGCCCTTTTCAAGTTCAACAACACCGCATGATGGATTTTTAACCATAACCCTTCGGGCTGAGGCCAGTTGACTCCAGAACGGTGTTATTCGTCGCTTATTGAGCTCGCCCTGTTTATTAAACACAGGAGGCACTCCTCATGGCTTGTTCTGAAGCCAACGGGCTCTCAGCAGATCCGATTGACCAATTGAGAACGCCCCTAGTCATACCTCCACCGCCACTGCCACGGATTTGAATGCAGGCGTATGACTTCTGGGGTCTCGCTCAATGCCGGTTAACACATTGGCTTCCGGGTAATAGGCCATCACCGCACCCCGAGTCAGTCCATAGGGGTACACCTCTACCCCTTCCATACAGCCATTACGGGAACGCAAGGTCACGGCCTGTTGTGGCTTGATACCCAGCTCCAGCATATCCTGCGGCGACATCAGTACCGACCAGCGCTTGGGGGTGCCACGATAGCTGTCTGCTTCTTCATAAATGATGGAATTAAATTGCCCTTCGCTACGCACGCTCATCAGTGCAAACGGAAACGCCGCCGACATTTTCAGACCGGGAAGCCTGTGGGTCTGAAAATGCGCCTTGCCAGACGGTGTAGTAAAACTCGGGGTCTTGATCAGCCGGTTGGGAATATGGAACTCCCGTTGGCTGTCACTGATATCCGCCAGCCCTGCCATACCGGGAACCACCCGTGAAATGCATTCGCGCACCCCTTGATGGGATTCAATCGCCGTCAGATCCAGCCCAGGTTGAGACACACCCCGCTTGAGTAACTCCAGCAGAATAGCGCTCTCCGCTTTGACATTGTCCAGCCGGGTAATTCCGCCATCACTGAGGCGGACGTAGTTGAACATCGACTCTTGCGTGGTTGGCTCAAATTCTTCATCCCGGGCGGCAACCGGTAAAATAAAGGCTTCACTGTGCTCCATACCGGAGACATGGCCACGGTTCAGAGTTGTGGTGAGGAACACCTTGGTCTTGACCCGGTCAAGCGCCTCCCTGGCCCAGCGAGTATCCGGTGTGGCATCGAGCAGATTACCGCCCAGCAAGACAGCCAGATCGACGGCTCCGGCATGAGCCTGTTCCAGGCTGGCGAGCGTATCCAGCCCCGTGGTGGTTGGCAGACGGACACCCAACTCCTGTTCAAGCGCCTGAAACACCTGCTCCGGTAACACAGGTTTAACGCCGATGGTGCCAATCCCCTGCACATTACTATGACCTCGCAAGGGCAACAGCCCAGCCCCCGGCTTGCCGACCATTCCCCGACAGAGCGCCAGGTTAGCAATGGCCTCAACGGTATCGGCACCATGGGTGTGATGTGTGACTCCCATCCCCCAGGCAAAAATCGCCTTGGTGGAACGCCCGTACAATGCCGCCACTCGCTCGATATCAACGCGGGCAACACCGGTCGTGTCTTCAATGTCCGGCCACGCCAGCCCGGCCACCTGCGTCAGGAATTCATCACTCCCTTCGGTATGGGCCTGCATAAATGCGTCATCCATCCACCCTTGTTCCAGCAGCGATTTGGCCAGCCCATACAGTAACCAGATATCCGCCCCCACCCTGGGCTGCAGATACTCCGAGGCAATGTCACTCCCCCCCTTGAGCATCGAGCGGGGACTCTTGGGAACCGCAAATTTCACCAGCCCCGACTCTTTCGCCGGATTGATCACCACCACATGGCCGCCACGTTCACGCAGTGCCATCAGCTTGTGCATCAGACGAGGATGATTGGAAGCCGGGTTGGCGCCTATCAGTACCACCAGATCGCATTCCGCCAGATCGGCCAGTTCCACCGTCGCGGTATACGACCCGACGGTGGATTGCAGCCCCACGCCCGTCGCCTGATGGCAGTAATAGGAACAGTTGGTGACATTATTGGTACCGGATAACCGCGCCAGCAGCTGCAAGACAAAACCGGCTTCGTTGGACGAGCGTCCGGAAGAATAAAAAAAGCTCCGCTCCGCCGGAGTCACCTGCATACGTTCGGCGATACGCTCAAACGCTGACTCCCAGCTCAGTACCTGATAATGATCACTGTCTGCGGGCTTGAACAACGGGGTGTTCAGACGACCGAGGTGTTCCAGCTCGTAGCGACTGAGTTGCTGAAAATCGTCCAGCGAGTGTTTGAAGACGGCGGTAGGAATCGGCGCCTGAATGTCCGTCGACTGCGCCTGGATACTTTTGTTGCAGACCGACGGAAACTCATCCAATTCGTTGGTCATTCCCCCATGCTGCCCCCCCATACCCAAACCACAGGCCTTGCAGGTATTGTGGCTTTTCAGCGCCTTGGCAGAATTGATCAGACCAATACGCCCGACAGTCTGCAGGGTATACAGCACCTTTTTCGGACCACCACCGACGATCGTCGGGGCACCCGCTGCACGGGCCGTAGCAAGGACAGAATCAGATTTACTCATAACAGCTCCGGTCAACCGCCCATACCTGATCAGGTGACAGTGACAGAGGCGGTATCAATATGACATCAGGGAGCCAGTAAAGCGCCTCCGGTGTCAAAATCCAAGATCCAAAGCCGACCGTAAAAGTCTTTTACGATCGGCCAGACATCAGATCAGCGGGCGCTCTCCATGATAGAACAAAGCCTGTTGTCGGTGAAAATTTCATCAGCCAAGGCGTTGAACGCAGGGAACGTCTAGGCCAGCCACGACAATATATGATGGCTCTTCGCTACCCCGACCATATAAACGTACATTAACAGAGTCACCACAGCGGCGGGGATACTGCGCTGTCGCACCGCGATGACACCTGCGCCAATCAATACCACCAGTGCCACCACCTTGGCTGTCAGCCAACCATCAACCAGTGGATACTGGCCAATCAGCACACACAGCCAGACGGCAAATACCAGCAGGATCGTATCGATCACGTGTGGCAGAATCTTGACCAGTTTGCTGGAGGCCATCCCGGCTCCGGCATACACCAGTCCGAAACGAATCAGAAACAACAGCGCTGACAAATAAGCCAGGCCAGCGTGAGCGTGTTTTACAGCAGAGTAGTCCATAAGATCCTCAGAAAAGTACGAATTTAAACTTGCAGCCAAAATGTGACCGGGCCGTCATTCGTTAATGCCACTTGCATATCAGCACCAAAGCGGCCGCTGGCAGTATGAACACACTGCCCCGCTGCTGCGACAAAATAATCGTACAAGGATTCAGCCAACGCTGGCGCTGCCGCCGTCGAGAAGCCCGGCCGCAAGCCACGGCCGGTATCTGCTGCCAAGGTAAACTGCGAGACCACCAACAGCTGTCCTCCGGCGGAGAGCAAACTTCGATTCATACGGCCTTCGTCATCCGCAAAGACCCGGTAATTGACCACCTTGTGTAATAACTTGTCGGCCTCTGTCGACGTATCGTCCGGTTGCACCCCCAACAGCAGCAACAAACCACCACCAATCTCGCCAATCACCTTGCCATCCACCGCCACACTGGCGTCAGAAACCCGCTGAATCAACCCAATCATCTGTATTCCTGTTTAAACTGGTTCACAATTCTAACGCCTGCAGCATAACGATGAATTCAACCCCTGCACATCGTTCGCCTTTGCTGCAGAAACTCGGGTAAGCTGTCGCCATCAAAACCCCATGACAGAGGACAGACTTTATGATGTGCCTGATATCCTCCCGACGGTCTTCAATCGCACGGCTGTTATGCATACTCTGTCTGACCGCCGCCAGTTATGCCCAGGCGAGTACCCAGGTGTACGTAACCCGAGATGCCGCCGGCAACCTGACGTTCAGCGATCGCGCCAGTGCCGACTCGGAAGCCCACGATGTGAATGAACTGCCAACCGTGCCTGCCTTTGTGCCACTCTCAGCAGACCGGGCGCCACCCACTGCAGCACCCGTTCAACCAGAACGTTATTACACCAGCCTGCAAATACTCAGCCCTTCCAATCAGGAAAACATCCCCACCGGCCTGGCCGCCAGCCTGAACATCCTGATTGACGTCATACCGGCGTTGCGGGCAGAAGACACCTTTGTAGTACTGGTCGATGGCAGCCCGATCGCTTCCGGGCACGACAACAGCATCCCCATCAACCAACTGATACGAGGCCAACATTTGCTCGAAGCTGTGATCAAAGACGCCAATAACAAGGAAATACTGCGCAGCCCGGCGGTCACCGTGTATATCCAGCGCCACTCAATTCAAAACCAGCAATTGCAGCGCTGACGCAGCAGTAAAAGGGGTTTGCAGAAAATCAGGTCAACGCCCAAGTCGTCCGACAGGCTTACCGGGTGATCAAAAATGATCTGAAAGTTCACAGGATGCCAATAGCCACCCCCTTTTCTTTTATATCACCACGGCAACTGGTGGCCATTCTACAAAGGGAGAGAGATCTTGTTGAGTTAATGGCATGGTTGGTCAAACCGGTATTACTCGACCACCGAAGGCAGCAGTTCCAACAGCCGCGTCAGTTCTTTCATATCACCACGGCAACTGGTGGCCATTCTACAAAGGGAGAGAGATCTTGTTGAGTTAATGGCATGGTTGGTCAAACCGGTATTATTCGACCACCGAAGGCAGCAGTTCCAACAGCCGCGTCAGTTCTTTCATATCACCATGGCAACTGGTGGCCATTCTACAAAGGGAGAGATCTTGTTGAGTTAATGGCATGGTGGGTCAAACCGGTATTATTCGACCACCGAAGGCAGCAGTTCCAACAGCCGCGTTAGTTCTTTCATATCACCATGGCCACTGCCGATGGCACGATTGATTTTGTCCAGTACGACACTGAGACCATCGTCAATCCGGATACCTTCGTTAAAGACCTTCGAGGTATCGGCTACGCCCTGCTCCATAATGTTCTGGATTGCCCTCTCCTGTTGTTCGTCCATCCCCAGAAATTGCAAACTGCTTTCCACACCTTCGGCCATCCCTTCAACCACATTGGCAATATCGCGCATAACGAGCTGATAGGAATCATCGACCGAGGCCATCAGACCGCGCATGCTGCTGACCAGGCGCCTGACCAGTTGACCTTCGATCTCCAGGGAGTAAAGGTTATCCAATGCCATGGTTCGGGCATGAGCCCCTTGTAATAGCGAGAACACGTTATCCTTGATGGCACCATATTTATTGCGGTCATCCACCGGCATGTTTTTCACCAGGATGGATACCGAGCCGTAATTCATAATGGAGCGCTTGCCAAAATCAACATAGCGGCCCTGATCCCGACACTCCATCAGTAGCGCTGCTTCCAGCTCCTTGGCCATGCCGTTGGCTTCCATGTTCTTGACCACAAAACGGGAGCGTATTTGCAAACTGCAATTGATGCCGTAGCTTTTTAACGCCTGAAACAGCCGCATACCCAGTTCATCCAGGTTGTTACAGGTATTCACGTCGAGCAAAAACTGGATATTAACGCCCAGATCAGACGTATCGGACATGGCAATAAATGCCATTTCATTGGCGTGTTTCAGTTGCACCTTGAGCTGATCGTTTGCAACCTTGTTAAACAGTACCCGATCCAGCCTTGGCTTCATCTCATCCAGGTCGCTGCGAACCAGATAGTCATCACAACCGGCTTCGTAAGCACTCAACCGATGTTTGAGGGTTTCACTGTTGGCCAGCATCACCAGCGGTACTTCTGCAGTGGCCGGATCATCCTTGAGCTGACGACAGGCGGCAATGCCGGTTTTAGGGCCAATACTGACCAGATCGACCAGAATCAGCTTGGCATCGTATTGCCGCACCCCTTCCTGAATGGCGTCCAGCTGCCCAACCTGATGCAGTGTGTAACCGTCGTCCAGCACCGCTTCTATCTCGGGAAGTGGCCCGATCGCCAGAATGACAGCGTGATATGTCGTTTCCATGTGTTACCAACCATTGCATCCAGTAAACCTTTTAAGGTTTAGACGACAGCCGTGCAATTCGCCAGTGACAGCGAGTATTACCAAGCGACCATCTGCTTTTGCATCACCACACATACCATCACCACACATACCATCACCACACATACCATCGCCACACATAAAAAGACAACGGCATCAAGACCGATGGTCAACTAAACGAAAGGGGATATTTATTTAATCCTGCACGGCTCTGCGCGAGTGTTGCCGTTGTTCAGGGCAAGGCGGCGAATGCCGCGAAATGACGCGTCCTTTTCAAATTCGTCAACACCGCACTGGACGGCGGCAACCCGCGCCCTGCGGAGGCTGCCGGATTAAAGAGATGTCCCCTAAAGCAACAGCAGTTCCTTCGCCTTGTGAATTGCCTGGGTACGGTTTTTTACCCCCAGTTTGATATTGATCTTGCGGGCATGAGTCTTGACCGTATGCAGGGAAATAAACAATTGCGATGCTATTTCCTGATTTGATAACCCCTCGGCAATCTTGCGCAGCACATCGTGCTCCCGCTCACTAAGCTGAACCCTGGCCGTGGTGGCGAACGCGGATTCTGCTTCTCGTGCCGGCGCATACAACTCCGGCAACCAGGCTTTGAAACTCATGCTAATGCCTTCCTGGCGCAACTGATGACCGACCTGATTAAAAATATGCTGACTTTCAGCAATCTGATTACAACCACGCAAGGCCGCAGCACGAATCAACTGGATCAGCATCATGATCATCGGGCTGGAATTACAGCGTAACCACTCATCCACTTCCGCCAGGCAATCATGAAAGCGACCGCACACCAGATACAACCGCGCCTGGGTCGCAGCGGCAAAGTCTGGTAACAACGGGAATACTTCCGGACGCGGCAGGTGCGCTACCGGCTGCCCCTGCAACAATTCAACCAGACAACCCTGGGCGCGATGGTGTTTGCCCTGGGAAATCCAGACATTGGCTTTTACCAGAATCAGCCAGAGGTAACTGGCCGATTCGACGCCCCAACTGTGCATCAAGCGCTCAACCTCATCCAGCAGATCCAGTGCCTGGCGGCAGTGCCCATCTGAGGCAGCAATCATGGCCTGCAGGCCGTAGCCGTAGCAGATCATCACATCCGCCCCTTCACGGCAGTAACGGCTGCCCTGTTCCAGTAAATCTGGCAGCGTATCCGGGTGACGATGAGTGACCCACAACAAAAAGGCGCGATACACCATCAGTCGACCCATTGGCACGACCGCAATACGTCCGGGTTTGTCCCGTAACAGCTGAATACCGGCATCAATCAGATCCAGACTGAATTCCAGATGGCCCCGGTGCAGTTCGATACGCGCCTGGTCAAACATCGCCAGCGCCTCCAGCGCCCAGCCACCATGTTGCCGTGCCAGTTGCATGGCACGCCGATTCCAGGCGCGGGCGTTGTCGAGATCGGTTTCGCCAAGGCTCAGATAGGTCAATGTGCTGCACATCAGAAAGCGAATGCTGTAACGATCGCCCGACAAACCATCAAGTGCTTTTTTACACAGCGTCATGGCGCTTTTTTGCTGCCCCTTGAGACGCGCCAGATACCCTTGCAATGCCGCCAGCTCAGCATCATCCAGTAACTGTCGATGCATCAGCTGCCGCAACATCGACTCGGCCCGACGCTGCCGATGGCTGACCAGCCAGGCCCAACAGGCCAGTTGCATCAGGCGTGGCGATTGATTCAGCACCTGATCACCAGCCAGCTCACACCAGTCGATCAGACCAGCGATGTCCAGGCTCGCCAGCAAAGCCTCCGCCTGCGACTCCATCCAGGGGGCAAGCTCGGCTGCCATGGCCGTTTTTTGTGCATGCTCCAACGCCCGCACAGGCTGTTGATGCTCGCCGTACCAATAAAAAGCCAGACGGTGCCATTGCTCCCGCTGCACCTCCGTAACGGTCGCAAATATCAGCCGTCGAAACGGAGCCGCTACCTTGACCCAGCCGGCCTGATCCAACGGCTGTAAAAATCCGTTACGTAATAATTCATCGATGCCCGCGCTGGAATCCCGCTGATTCAACCGCCGTAACAGATCCTCACAGCCATACTCCAGTACCGCGAGTTGTTGCAACAGTAATCGATTCTCAGCCGATTGGTCGGCAACCACATCGCTGAGCCAATAATCCTGCAACTCAAACATTCCCAATCCGGGGGCCATCACTTCCAGGGTTGCATAGGCCCGGACACAGGCCAGCCAGATCCCCAGCGCTGCCGGCCAGCCACCCAAGCGGCGATCCAGCAGCAGTTGTTCATCCTGATCAAGCGACAGGCCATGCTCCGCCAGCCAGCGTTGCTGCTGCGGCAGGCTAAAGGTGAGCTGACGCATACCAACCGCCAGTAACGCCGGATGCCGGAACACCACACTGGCACCACTGGGTGCCCGACGGGTCGCCAAAACGAGAGAACAAGTCTCTGGCGCCCGACTGATCAGCAGCTGAACCAGACGCCAGCCAGTCTCATCAAGATTCTGCAGATTATCGATACACACACACAGCGGCCGGTCGATCAGCGCCAACCAGTTGATCAGGATCGACTCCAGCTGTTCGGCAGCAAACGCAGGCGTTTCAGCCAAAGGCCAACAATGTCGGGCCAACTCAATCGCCGCTGCAGACCCATCGCCAGCCAATAAAGCCTGCAGTAACAAGGCCGCATCATCCGTCACTTCACAATTGAACCAGATGACATTCAGCCCTTGCCCCTGCCAGTGGTGATACCACTCCAGCAGATATTGGGTTTTACCAAATCCGGCGGGAGCATGAATCCACACCAACCCCGGAGTCGTGGCATCCAGAGGATAATCGAGGCGTTTTATACCGGGTGACAAGGGGGCAGGAGGACGCCGCCGCGCCAGTAACAGCGGCGCCGCAAGGACATCCGCTAACGCAGCAAGCGATGTGTTATGGGAATAGTGTTCAGAGGTCGTCATGGCAGACTGCGGTAACGATTTGAGGCATTATGGCGAGTTTCATCGGCCCACAGCAACCATCGACACCGAACCCACGGTCGATATGGACGACAGAGCAAATGCCCATAAGGCAACAAGATAACAATCGGGCGATATGGCGGAAAACAGCCAAGAGAAACAGGTGCGAAGCCATCCGGCTTCGCACCGGAGCATCAGGCCTCTGGTGCTGCCTTCGGCGCTGCTTCATCAAGCAGGGTTTTCAGTTCACCCTTTTCAAACATCTCGGTGATGATATCGCAACCGCCCACCAATTCACCCTTGACCCACAACTGGGGAAACGTAGGCCAATTGGCATACTTGGGCAAATTGGCCCGAATTTCTTGATTGGACAGAATATCGACATAAGCGAACTTCTGACCACATTCCATCACCGCCTGAACAGTGCGGGCCGAGAAGCCACACATAGGCTGGTTAGGCGAGCCCTTCATGTACAACAGAATATCGTTGCTTTCGATCTGGTCTTTGATGACTTCCATAATTTCCATGGTGACAACTCTCTCGTCAGGTGAATCAACAGCGTTCAGATTACCACAATCCTGGCTAATCCTGACAGCCACGCTTGGGTTTTAGCGTCCATCCATTGGCACAACGGCTACTACTCCGTAACCGCCACCGCCCGGCGTATGAATTGCCAGCGTATCGTTTACATCCAGTTCCAGCCGGGCACAACCAGCGACGGGCAACACCGATTTCGGTTCTCCTGCGGCGGTACGTCCGCGCATCACCATATTCACCCCACAGCTACCGGCACCACCGCCCTGAATCCCAAAGGGGGCAACCTGGCGGCGGCCGCTGATGATATTAGCGGTCATCGGTTGCAGAAAGCGGATATGACGTTCAACGCCCATGCCGCCCGGATATTGGCCAGCGCCACCCGAGCCACGACGTAAATGAAAATGATCCAGCACCACCGGGTAGCGCTGCTCCAGTACTTCCGGGTCGGTCAGCCGTGAGTTGGTCATATGGCTGTGCACCCCGCTGGCACCGGCCCCAAAAGCGCTGCCACCAGCCCCACCGCACAGGGTTTCGTAATATTGGTAGCGTTGGTTACCAAAGGTCAGGTTGTTATTGGTGCCCTGACAGGCAGCCATCAGTTGCAGTGCGCCCATCAGGGTATCGACCAGATACTGGGCGGTTTCGACGTTGCCGGAGACCACCGCTGCCGGATAACAAGGAGCCAGTATCGATGCTTCCGGTACTCGGATGGTTAACGCCCGGAACAGGCCGGCGTTCAGCGGAATCGGCCGAGCCACCAGCACCCGGAACACATACAGCACGGCGGCACGAACCACGGATGTGGGCGCATTAAAGTTGCCCGGATGCATGGCCTGATCCGGCCGATAGCCGGTGCCGGTAAAATCAATCAATGCACTGCACGTCTGTTGGTCTACCTCGATCCGGACGGCGAACCGGGTGCCATCATCCATCAATTGATCAAACTGACCGGACGGCAACTGTGCCAGACAGGTTCGCAGAGTGTCTTCGGCATTGTCGAGCACATAGCCCATGTACTGGTGCACCAACCTGCGGCCATAACGCTGGCAAAGGCGTGCCAGTTCTCGGGCACCGGTTTCGCAAGCGGCCAGCTGAGCTTTCAGATCGGCGATATTCTGCTGCGGATTACGTGCCGGGTAACGGCCGTTCGTCAACACATTCAGGATTGAGTCCGTCAGTAACACCCCCTGCCGCATCAGCAACAGGTTGTCGATCAGTACGCCTTCTTCATCAATGTGTTGGCTGTTGGCGGGCATCGAGCCGGGTGTTATGCCGCCGATATCAGCATGATGGCCACGGGCCGCCACGAAAAAATCGGCCGTTCCTGTGGTGTTCCCGGCAATAAAGACCGGTTTGACAACGGTGATGTCCGGTAAGTGAGTGCCCCCTTCATAGGGTGAGTTCAGCACAAAGGCATCGCCTGCTTCCATCTCTGGGTGGCGACGGACAACGGCCAGCACACTGTCGCTCATGGAACCGAGATGCACCGGTATATGCGGTGCATTGGCAATCAGTTCAGCGTTACGATCAAAAATAGCGCAAGAAAAATCCAACCGTTCCTTGATATTGACACTGCTGGCGGTTTTTTCCAGCACCAGTCCCATCTGTTCGGCAGCAGCCATAAACAGATTATTGAATACCTCCAGTTGCACCGGATCAGCACCCGATGGTTCTGGATCAGGCAGTTCTGGATCAGGCAGTTCTGGATCAGGCAGTTCTGGATCAGGCAGTTCTGGATCAGATGGTTGCGCGGTCTGCTGCTTTGGCTGGCTTTCCAGCATCTTCTCCTGCACGACTTCCCGCACCTTTTCCAACACCAGCGCACCGCTGGCGATGACCGTGCATGTCCAGCCTGGCTCGACGACCAAGGTACTATTGCTGTCGGTGAATAACAGCGGCCCGACTGCGCAAAAGCCGCTGGGCAGGCTTTCTCGGCTATACACTTTCACCGACTGGCGACCGGCAGGAAAGACCATCTCGACGGATGCCAATGGCTCGGGAGCGTCACCCGCCCTCGGTATTAGCCGGGGTAATGGCTCACCCGGCTGAATACGTTCCAGTTGAATGGCATCGCAGATCAGTGGCTGATCCGCGGACACAAACCCGAACAGTCGCTGGTGACGGATGGCAAACTCGGCTGCCATTGTTTCCGGCGCTGCCAATGCCACCAGCAAAGGCGTATCGGCACCCTGATAACGCACATACGCGCGCCAGTGATCGGCCACCTCGGCGGTTGCCGGTAATGACTGCTGCGCCTGTTGCTGCAACTGCTGACACACCCGCTGCTGCTGATTGGCCATCTGTTCGAGCACGGTCTCTACCGGTTGCTCACCCAGCCAGCGCTGATCGGCAACGCCGATGCCGAAGGCCGACAACACGCCCGCCATGGGGTGTAGATAAACCTGCTCAATGCCCAAAGCCTCCGCCACCTGACAGGCATGCTGGGCACCGGCACCACCAAAGGCGACCAGGGCGTAATCCCGTACATCATAGCCGCGTTGTACCGAGATTTTTTTGGCGGCACGGGCCATGTTATCGACGGCAATGGCCAGAAAACCCTGCGCCAGTGATTCAGCGGTCTGCGCTTGCCCGGTCTGGTGACTCACCTCAAGTGCCAGCTGTTGAAACTGTTGCCGAACAATATCCACATTCAGAGGTAAATCCTGACCCGGCCCGAACAGACTGGGAAAATACTGCGGCTGGATTCTGCCCAGCAATACATTGCAGTCAGTGACGGTTAATGGCCCCCCGTTGCGATAACAGGCAGGGCCAGGAAAAGCCCCCGCGGATTGTGGCCCAACCTGCAAGCGTCCATCGGCAAACGTGACGATCGAACCGCCCCCGGCCGCCACGGTATGAATATTCATCATTGGCACTCGCAAGCCAACACCGGCAATACGGGTGCTGGTTTCACGCTCCAGCTCACCGGCAAAGTGACTGACGTCGGTCGAGGTGCCCCCCATATCAAAACCGAGCAGACGCTCGAAACCATCGGCCGTGGCCGTGCGTACCATCCCCACCACCCCACCGGCCGGACCAGACAATACGGCATCCTTGCCAGACAGCATGGCTGCCGGGGCCAAGCCACCGTTCGACTGCATCAGCGCCAGCGTGGCATCGACACAAATGCTCTGCAACTGCTGCTCGACATTCGCCAGGTAACGCTGCAACACCGGCGTCAGATAGGCATCCGCCAACGTGGTTTCGCCACGGGCGACCAGCTTGATCAGCGGACTGACCTGGTGGGAAAGGGAGATTTGTTCAAAGCCCACGGCACGCGCCAACGCTGCCAGCGCCAGCTCGTGCTGCGGGTATTTATAGGCGTGCATCAGCACCACGGCAACAGCACGCAAGCCACCGTTCCAGGCCTCTTGCAGCTGCACACGAGCAGCTTCCAGATCCAGCGGCCAGTCAACCTGGCCGCTGGCCAATATCCGCTCCGGCACTTCATACACCGCCTGATACAACCGTTCAGGCTGTTCGATAGCGACGGCAAACAGGTCAGGGCGAGTTTGATAACCAATCTGTAGCTGGTCTCTCAAACCATGACTGATCAGCAGTGCAACTGGCGCGCCCTTACGTTCCAGCAACGCATTGGTGGCCACCGTAGTACCCATTTTTACCTGCTGGATCAGACTTCCCTGCTCGGGATATCGGCGCAACAGCTGACGAATACCCTCTATCGCGGCATCGTTATAGTGGTCGGGGTTTGCGGACAAGAGTTTGTGCGTCACCAATACGCCATCGGGGCGCAACGCCACCAGATCGGTAAAGGTGCCTCCCCGATCAATCCAGAACTGCCAGCGGCTGGCGGGAGTATTCAGGTGGGGAGATAAAGAGGCGGTTGGCTGGGTCATGGCGGCATCGCTGGTCGGTCGGGCCTGTCAGTCTAACAGAGCAGGGGAATCCCTGAATAACCCGGCGAACGACGCAACGTCATTCACAATTCAACCATGAAAAATAACAGCAGCGATGGCTATCAGCGCATATGGGCCAGATACGCCGCGACGTCTTTTAGCTGTTGCTCGGTCAGATTTTGCACCACACCAATCATCGGCGACTTCGCTCTGTCCGGATTTTTATCCAGAAATTTCAGCAAGGTTGCTTCCAGGTATTCATAGGGCTGACCGGCAATACGAGGATACTCGCGGGAGCCATGGGCGCTGGCGCCATGACAGGCGAAACACATCGAGTCAAACAGGGCCTTCCCCTCGGCCGAAGGGACAACGGGTTGTTGTCTCGGCTTGACTGCCCGATCGGCAAAATACAGCGCAACGGCCACTCGATCCGAATCCGTTATTTGGGTAGCCAGTTTGCTCATCACATAGTTTTTACGCTCGCCGCTGGCAAAATGCTCGAACTGGGTAAACAGATAGGCCGGATTCTGGCTGGCCAGATTGGGAATGTAATCCCGAGTGCTGTTGCCGTCCTTGCCATGGCAGGAAAAACACAACGTACCGCGATACTCCCCCTGCTGAATGGCAGCTTGCAACGCAGCCGGATCTTGCTGGATACGAGCCATATCTGCCAACAGTTCGTCAACAGTCTCCGCCTGCACAGAAACGGACAGCAACCCCAACGACAGGAGTAAACACAGTACAGGTTGAATAATATTTTTCATTTCCATAACATTTCCAGTGATGATCCAACAAAATACCGGCCCCGTTCCCCAGCTCCAACCCCTGTCTGTGTTGTTTCGCCAGTTTGTAGGACTGCCACTGATCTGAGTCAACAGCCCGAACAGAGTACAAGCGTTCAGCCATGGATAAGAAAGACCTTGTCACGACTTGTCCTTTCCTCTCGCGACGGACATCGGTGTTCGCGCCGGACGCATTCGGTTAAACTCCTGCCCTACTTTCCCAATCACGTATCCGATTTCAAAGCCAACATGATGCAAGAGACTTACGCTCCCCACGCCATTGAGCCTGCTGTTCAGCAACAGTGGCAGGAAAACCAGGTATTCCGTGCTGTGGCCGACGCCAGCAAAGAAAAATTCTACTGCCTGTCGATGTTCCCCTACCCCAGTGGCCGCTTGCACATGGGCCATGTGCGTAACTACACCATCGGTGACGTAATCTCTCGCTACCAGCGCATGCTGGGCAAGAATGTGCTGCAACCGATGGGCTGGGACGCATTTGGTCTGCCTGCTGAAAACGCCGCCATCAAGCACCAGGTTGCGCCAGCCAAGTGGACACGGGAAAACATTGCCTACATGAAAAACCAGCTCAAATCACTGGGCTTTGGCTACGACTGGGAACGCGAAATTGCCACCTGCGACCCGGACTATTACCGCTGGGAACAATGGTTCTTCACCCAGTTGATCGACAAGGATCTGGCCTACAAAAAAGTATCTGCCGTTAACTGGTGCCCCCACGACCAGACGGTACTGGCCAACGAACAGGTAATCGAAGGCTGTTGCTGGCGCTGTGACACACCGGTTGAACGCAAGGAAATCCCGCAGTGGTTTATCCGTATCACAGCCTACGCGGAAGAGCTGTTAAACGACCTCGACCAACTGGAAGGCTGGCCGGATCAGGTCAAGGCCATGCAGCGTAACTGGATTGGCAAATCCCGTGGTGTACAACTGCAATTTGGTATAAAAGGCCGGGACGAAGCGCTGGAAGTTTACACTACTCGTCCGGATACCCTGATGGGCGTCAGCTACGTGGCAGTCGCGGCTGGCCACCCATTAGCCAAAGAAGCCGCCGCGAACAATACCGAGCTGGCTGCCTTTATTGACGAGTGCAGCAAGTCCGGCACCGCCGAAGCCGATGTCGCAACCAAGGAAAAGAAAGGCCTGAAGACCGGTTTTACTGCCATTCATCCCCTGTCTGGCAAAGAAGTGGATATCTGGGTGGCCAACTTTGTATTGATGGAATTTGGTACCGGTGCAGTGATGGCCGTTCCCGCCCACGACCAGCGTGACTGGGAATTTGCCAATCAATACGGTATCGAGATTACTCAGGTGATTGCTTCAGCAACCGAGAGTGACGCAATTGACCTGAGCAAGGCGGCCTATACGGAAAAAGGCACCCTGATCAATTCTGCCGAATTCGATGGTCTGGCTTTCGAACAAGCCTTCGATGCCATCGCCGCCAAACTGGCCGAACTGGGCAAGGGTGAAGTCAAAATCAATTATCGACTGCGCGACTGGGGCGTCAGCCGTCAGCGCTATTGGGGATCACCGATTCCCATTATCCGGACAGAAAGTGGTGAATCTATTCCAGCAACAGTAGACATGCTGCCGGTGATTCTGCCAACGGACGTGGTGATGGACGGCATCAATTCTCCCATCAAGAACAACCCGGCATTCGAAAACATCGAATTCAACGGTGCTCCGGCTTTCCGTGAAACCGATACCTTCGATACCTTTATGGAGTCATCCTGGTACTACGCCCGCTACTGCTCGCCCAAGGCCGACCAGATGTTGGATCCAGCCGAAGCCAACTACTGGCTGCCGGTCGACCAGTACGTCGGTGGCATCGAACACGCCATCCTGCACCTGCTCTATGCCCGTTTTTTCCACAAACTGCTGCGAGATGCTGGTCTGGTGGACAGTGACGAGCCGTTCAAAAGCCTGCTGTGTCAGGGCATGGTACTGGCCGACGCCTACTATTACACCAACGTCAATGGCGGCAAGGAATGGGTCAATCCGGCAGAAGTCACCGTTGAACGTGATGACAAAGGCCGGATGGTGTCTGCCAAACGCACTGCGGACGGCCTCGAGCTGCACCACTCGGGCATGAGCAAGATGTCCAAATCCAAGAACAACGGTGTTGACCCGCAAGAAGCCATCAAGCACTACGGTGCCGATACCGTGCGTTTGTACACCATGTTCGCAGCGCCGCCAGAGCAAACACTGGAATGGTCTGACTCCGGCGTACAAGGATCGCAGAAATTCCTCCAGCGGGTATGGCGTCTGGCTTACGAACTGAAGCAACTCGATCAGGTTGAACTGAGCGCCGTTGCACTGAGTAAATCCGATAAAGACGCGCGCCGTAAACTGCACGAGACCATTGCCAAGGTATCTGACGACATTGGTCGCCGTTACAACTTCAATACCGGTATTGCTGCCATTATGGAGTTGATGAAAACCCTCACCAAGCTCGACCTCGCGCTGGAATCCAGCCGTGCCGTTGCGGCCGAAGCCGTGGACGCCGTGATTCGCATGCTCAGCCCGATGGCGCCGCATATCACTCAGGCGCTCTGGGTCGCATTCGGCAACGAAGGCCTGGTGATCGATGCCAGCTGGCCAGCAGTGGATGAGTCCGCATTGGTAGCTGATACCATTCAGGTCGTGGTACAGGTGAATGGCAAGCTGCGTGCCAAACTCGACGTTGCGGCCAGTGTCAGCAAGGAAGAACTGCAAGCACAAGCCATGGCCGACGAGGCAGTGCAAAAGCAGCTTGATGGCAAAACGGTGCGAAAAGTGATCGTAGTGCCTGGCAAACTGGTCAACATCGTCGCGAACTGAACAGGCTGACCATTTTGAGCTATCTTCGCGTTCCACATAGCCTGCTGATGCTACTGACCTTGCTGGTCAGTAGCTGCGGCTGGCAGCTGCGTGGAGACTATCAGCCTCCTGCCGATACCACGGTACTGATGCTGCAAAGCCAGGCAAGCAGCAACATTAACCAGCGTATAGAGCAGGCACTGCAGCGTCATGGCTGGCTACTGGTAAATAACCGCGAGGACGCCCAGGCAGTCCTTGAAATCCAGTCGTTTGTTATCAATCGCCGGACTCTGACGATTAACAGCGCCGGACAAATTGCTGAGTATCAACTGGAGGCCGAGCTGCAGGGTCGTCTGGTCACCGCCGCTGCCGCTGCCTACTCCATCGAGCTGTCCACCCAGTCCTGGTTCGACAATGACGTCACCCGAGTCACGGCGACGGCTCTGGAAGAAGACGCCGTGCGTGAGCGCCTCACAGCACGCATGATTGAATTACTGATTTTCCGCTTGCAACACATCCGGAGCGAGAATTGAAACTTCGTACCGACCAGTTGCAGGGCCATTTGGGCAAATCACTGCTGCCGGTATATCTGGTCTCTGGTGATGAACCCTTATTGGTCATGGAAGCCTGCGACCAACTTCGGGCAGCCGCCCGTGCACAAGGGTTTGAGGAGCGTCAGCTCTTTCATGCCGAAGCTGGCTTCGACTGGAACCAGCTTCGAGATGAAGCCGATGCCATGTCGCTGTTTGCCAGTCGTCGGTTACTGGAAGTACGCATCCCCAACGGCAAGCCCAGCGATAAGGGCGATACGCTCAAGGCCTTGTTGCAGCGGCCGAACCCCGACAATCTGTTACTGGTTATTTGCCCGCGACTGGACAGCAAATCACAAAATACCGCCTGGCACAAAGCCATCGACAAGCACGGCGGCCTGGTACAAATCTGGCCGATTGAACGCAACCAGTATGCCGGTTGGCTGCGCCACCGCTTGCAGCAGGCGGGTTTACAAGCAGATCCGGCTGCTATCTCTCTGCTGGCCCATCAAACCGAAGGCAACCTGCTGGCAGCGGTTCAGGAAATTGAAAAACTGCGCATGAGTGGCGCAGTACGTATCACAGAAGAGTTATTGCAGGAAGCACTGGGCGACAGTGCCCGTTTTGACGCTTTTGGCTTCGCCGATGCCTGCCTCGACGGCAAGGTACAGGAGGCCAGCCGGATTCTGTCGCACTTGCGCGCCGAGGGGGTCGAAATACTATCGATTCTTGGTGCCCTGACCCATAAAATTCGCCAGCTAATGGTTCTGTCTGGCAAATCTGGTCAATCATTGAGCGAAGCCTTCAAACAGGCCAGAGTCTGGCCGCGACAACAGGGCAGTTATAAAACAGCACTGACGCGACTGACGCGACAAGAACTCCAGCAAGCGCTGATTTTGGCAGAAAAAATCGATGCTGCAGCCAAGGGGCAAGGCGGTAATTGCTGGTTACTCATGAGCGAACTGACACTTTTGGTCACATCAACTCACTTGTTCCACAGCCAGCGTTTGGGACAGAGTTAACATTGGGCAGTCCGACTAACGCACAGTTTTCGTGTATATAAGATGAGATACTGCTGCCTGTTAGTTATTAACACTAATGGTCAGTAAGCGACGCTATGAGTAAATGAGCCCCCACACTGGCGTTACCGCTGACAAATTTTGTCAATGGATAACAAAGAGTGACATTTATCCCCTAGTGTTCTGCAAAAATAGGTAGCAACACCCGATCTATACGTTAAACTGCATTTGACTCGTGAAGGTAGACAGGATGAATTCTGTGAAGCAACAACGTAACGCGGATTTGGTGTGGGATCTCCAGAAGATCCATCAGCACAAGCGTGCCGTCAATTTTGTAAAACAGTTTGAGAATCACTTTTGTGTGTTCTCTTCTTCCGTCCGGCAGCTCTATACCAACTACAACGTTTTTTTTCCGGAAGAAGCCAACCGCCAACTGGTTATCCTGCCTGATCCCTATGCTTTCCACGACACTTTCAGCCACCTGAACCCGGAAGCTGTCCAGTCCACCGGACTGCATGTTATTCCTGGCAATCTGATTGGTAAAAGTGGTTTGTATCTGATTATTTCGCACCGGGATAAAAACGTACGCTCAGTGCCTATTCCATTCCAGGAAGGTATTCGCCAGATTCTGCGTCGCTCCAACACCGAGGATCCGTTCCTGCCGGTATTGATGAAAGGTGACCTGCGCGAATTTAACGATCAGCTTCCCTGTCTGCATCTGCATCGCCTGCGTCTGAAAGAATTAAAAGCTTTGTCATCACTGGATCGCGAAAGTATTCGTGCCGTGATCACTGACAAGCTGATGACGCTGTATCAGGAATCCAGCGCCCTGAATCTGGCCTGATCCAGACAGACGTAAAAAAACGGGCCTTGATTGCCCGTTTTTTTACGTCTGTCGTTACTGCTCAGCTGTCCGTACTGTCTGCCCGGTAGTAGCGTCGAACCAGTCGCCCCAGACCGGTTCGCCATGGCTTGCGCTTGATCCCGAAGGTATAAAACAGTTGTGACACATCCGCATTCGGTGTCCAGATTACCGGAGCTAGACCCTCGCTATGTTCCACCAGACGAGCCTCGGACAAATCCTCAAATTGCCCAGCCTCAGCTAACAAGGCTTCGGCAAAAGCGTAGGAGGTGACTGGCTCTACGCCACAAAAATGATAGGTGCCCCATAAATCATCACTGCAGTCGGCCTGTTTGAGCATCGCCAACAGCACGTTGGCAATATCATCATCCGGTGTCGGGCTGAAAGTACGCTGGTCATCCACCTGAATCAGGCCATTATCTCGAATACGGGTGAGCAAGGTATGGGCAAAATCACCGGACTGTACCGCAAAAGCTTGGCCGACCCGCAAAATCAGGTGCCGACGACACTGACGAATCCGTTGCTCAACAGCCATTAACGCAACGCCCAGTTCACTGGAACAGTAGTCATTGTCCTGTTCGGAGAAGCGATGCCCGTCATCCGCAGCAAAGACCGCCAGCGACGACACCAGCACCACTGGAGCATCATGCTCATCGGCCAGATCAGCCCAGGCCATGGCATCACTGAAGTCGCTGGGATGACACAATGAGGGCGTCAGCACAAAAAACGGCTGCCCGGCCGATTGCACGGAAAACCGCTCCTGCCTTTCAATCGCCACGCCTTTGTAGATATAGTTTTCTGTTGCCAGTGCTCTGGTCAGGCACTGGCCCACCGAGCGGTCTGCACCGATCACATAGCTATAGAAAGGATTTACCGACAAACGTTTTACTCCCCGTCAACTGCCTGGTTATTGATACTCCAGCGACATACGCTGCAATTCATGGGTATTTGCCAGCGCATCCTGCTTGTTGGCAAACAGACGGACATCATTAAGACCAATCAGCAATACAAAGCCTTCGGCCAAACCGACGTAGCCAGCTCGATGTTCCCGGATCAGCGGCGAGCAATCGGGTAAACACGCCGCGTCCGTCAATGCCACACTGCGAATCAGACCATTGCCCAGAGGATCCTGCAACGCATCCAGGTGACGATATAACGCCAGACCATCCCGGCCAATCGTCAGCACACAACCATTAAGCAGTGTGGCTGCATCAACACGGACACCATTGGCCAGTGTTGTGACATGATCTGAGACAATCAGATCTGAACTGGTTTCTATCAACATACAGGACTACCACTACATTACCGCCGATCAGCCATCATACTCCAAAGGGATCATCTATTTAATCCTGCACAGCTCTGCGTGCGCACCTATGAATTACAGCGCTCGCAATGACGGCGTCAATCATCGACCCACCATGCTCATTTATCACTCATAAACTGTGCTTTTCGTCGATTTTTGCCCTGTCCTTTCATCGCTCGCTACATTTTTATTTAAATGCACCCTTAAAGCCATACGGTAAGAGATGGAAAAATAAAAGCTAAAAACTATCTGAAAAATAAATTCAATTAATTTTTAAAATACAAAGAAGCGACCATACTGTCTGTATGACGAGTAACGGCATTCGACCAGTACCAAACGCTATTCAACATCGATCTTTCCATTCAAGGAGCAAACATGACAACACTGATCAGTAAAGAAGGACAGGCTGTACCATCGGTCACCTGGCCCGCTCGTGTTGGAGATGACTGGGTTCAGATCTCCAGTGATGACATTTTCAAGAATCGCACCGTGGTGGTCTTTTCGCTTCCTGGTGCCTTCACGCCCACCTGCTCCAGTACCCACTTGCCGCGTTACAACGAGCTGGCCAGTGTTTTCCGCGCCAATGGCATTGATGAGATTCTCTGCATCAGCGTCAACGATACTTTTGTGATGAATGCCTGGGCCGCCAATCAGGAAGCCGAAAACATTCGTATGATTGCGGATGGTAATGGCGAGTTCACTGCTGGCATGGGCATGTTGGTGGACAAGAATGATATCGGTTTTGGCAAACGCAGCTGGCGTTACAGCATGCTGGTGAAAAACGGCATTGTCGAAAAGATGTTTATTGAGCCACAAAAACCGGGCGACCCATTTGAGGTATCTGATGCTGATACCATGCTCGAATTTATCAATGCCGATGCCGAAAAACCCAGATCGGTGGCGTTATTCACCAAGCCGGGCTGCTCCTTTTGTGCGCGAGCCAAAGGTGCATTGGAAGCAGCGGGGATGGATTATGAAGAAATCGTCATGGGTACGGATGCCAGTATCGTCTCACTGCGCGCTATCACCGGACGTGAAACCGTACCGCAAATTTACATTGGCGGAGAGCACATTGGCGGCTCGGATGAGTTGATCAAGTATCTTTCCGGGAAGTAATCCAACACCAACCAACACCAACCACACCGTTTAACCGGTATGGTTGGTGTTGGTTGGTGTTGTTACCGGACATTGCCGGGGGTTCCTATCTCTATAGCAACGGAACAAATATTGGAACAATCATCAGAACACTAATAATAGCAATAATCATCGGTATAGGGCCGATCAGAAAAAAGTCTCAGAACAACTCAATATCACCCTCGTCCGTACCGCCACAGGCCTTGCGTTTCCTGTCATTTTCTTCTGCCAGTACCAGATCTTTCAGATCCGCCAGTTCAACATCCGTCAGCTGGGTAATATCCATCGACTTGAAGGTACGTTTCATGGTGCGATAGGCCTGATAGCAATAAGCATGGGCTGGCCCCATCCCCGGTACCGTCTGTCCACTACTGCCAAAAACCACTTTTTGGCAAAATACACAGTTCAACGACATGCTGGGTGATTCCAAATATCTGAATATATTTGCAGTCTAGCAGGCTGTCGAAAATCCACTGCCAGCAGTCAGCCGACAAGCCGGATTATTCGCTCGGTGCCTTCAACTCAGGCTGGCCATGACCCAGCGCCTCCTGACAGGCTACCGGTCGGTTTTTGCCATCCACCAGGATGCCTGCCACTTCATGACCATTGGTCGGCCGCAGTAGCAAATAGCCATCAACGCAGAACGCCTCTTTGCCAGACGCCTTGTTCGAGACTTTGACGTCATAACCAGGTTCCAGCGACAACAAGACAAACTCGTCGATGCGGGCGCTGTCAGCGTCAGATGGATGCTTGATAAAGCCGTAATATTCCATTGCCAGCACAGATAAAATGATCCCGGCGACAAATCCGATAAATGCCCAGCGGGTAATATCCGGTGGCTCGACCGGATTATGATGTGATTCGTGATTGGTTTCAGTCACCGGATATTTCTCCTGGCGGGTAGGTTGCTCCCCACAGTGGCATTAACGACTGGGGTATATTGAGTTGGTTAAGGATACGGGCCACCACAAAATCAATCAGATCCTGAACCGATTGTGGTTGATGGTAGAAACCCGGACTAGCGGGCAGAATGGTCGCTCCCATACGTTTCAGTGTCAGCATGTTGCTGAGATGAATTTCCGAATACGGACTTTCACGGGGCACAAGAATCAGTTTGCGACCTTCTTTTAATGCCACATCGGCAGCCCGTTCGATCAGATTATCGCTGGCGCCGACGGCAATCGCCGACAACGTGCCGGTACTGCACGGGCAGATCACCAGCGTGCCGGGCTGACCGGAACCAGAGGCCCAGGGGGACATCCAGTCATCACGGCCGAACACTCGCAGACGCTGCGCATCAACCTGAAAATGGTGGTGCAGCGCACGGGCCTGACCTTGCGGTTTGCCAGGCAGCTGCAATTCGGTTTCCGTTGCCATCACCAGCAGGGCTGCGCGGGAAAAGATCAGGTCAACATTCTGATCCGCCGCCAGCAGAACCTCGATCAGGCGCAAGGTATAGGGTGAACCAGAGGCTCCGGTGACCGCAACACAGATACGACTGTCATTCACGCGTGCTCTTCCTCTGCTTTCAGGTTAACCCAGGCAGCAAACCGTGCCGGTAGGCCGGAAAATCCGCCATTGGACATAAATACCACCCGATCACCAGGACGCAGCTGTTGCTGCAAATGTTCCAGCAGCTCCTCATCCGTGTGGAAACAGCGCCCTTTTTCTTCAGGCAGACGGTCTGCCAGGCTCCAGCCCTGGCCTTGCGATTCCAGCCAGAAGGACAAATCAGCATCGCCCACAGCGGGTATCAGTGCTTCCTTGTGCACTCCCATTTTCATGGTATTGGAACGTGGTTCGAGTACCGCAATCAACCGCTCGTCATCCGTCATCGCCGCTCTGGCACCAGC
Source organism: Candidatus Thalassolituus haligoni (assembly GCF_041222825.1). Lineage (NCBI taxonomy): Bacteria > Pseudomonadati > Pseudomonadota > Gammaproteobacteria > Oceanospirillales > Oceanospirillaceae > Thalassolituus > Candidatus Thalassolituus haligoni. Next base: position 1,021,093 of record NZ_CP139482.1, on the reverse strand, counting down.
CAGAGTGGTCTTGATCGCCGTAGGGTGATGAGCAAAGTCGTCATACACACGCACCCTGCCGGTATTTGCCAGGCATTCCATCCGTCGGCGCGGCAATCTGAACGACGTCAGGGCCTCCAGTGCCTGCTCGGGCCGTACGCCCATATGCCGCGCAGCCAGCAGCGCAGCACAGACATTGTTCAGATTATGATCACCATTCAGTGACCATTGCACCTGACCCAATTGCTGCTCGCCCTGCCACAATGAGAAGAGACTGCCATCATCCGCATGCTTGCGTATATGCCAACCACTTCGTTCTCCGAAACGTTCGATTTCGCTCCAGCAACCTTGCGCCAGCACTCGTTCCAGCGCCGGTTCAGATGCGGGCAATACAATACGGCCAGAAGCCGGAACCAGTCGCACCAGGTGATGAAACTGACGCTCAATCGCCGCCAGGTCGTCAAAAATATCCGCGTGATCAAACTCCAGATTGTTCATCACTACGGTTCTGGGCAGGTAATGAACAAACTTCGAGCGCTTGTCAAAAAACGCTGTGTCATATTCATCGGCTTCTATCACAAAAAACGGGCTGTCACCAAGGCGGGCGGACACCGGGAAGTTTCCCGGCACACCACCAATCAGAAAACCCGGTGCCATTCCCGCGCACTCAAGTATCCAGGCCAACATACTGGCTGTTGATGTTTTGCCATGGGTACCTGCTACCGCAGCAACCCAGCGACCTTGCAGCAGATGCTGATTCATCCACTGGGGGCCGGAACAATAGGGAATACCTCGTTCCAGTACATACTCGACCGATGGGTTCCCCCGCGACATGGCATTACCGATAATCACCAACTCGGTATCAGCAGGAATCGCAGCGGGGTCAAACCCTTCAATCAGATCGATCCCGGCAGCCGACAGCTGCTCGCTCATGGGTGGATACACACCATGGTCACTGCCTGACACCTGATGGCCGAGCGCCTTCGCCAACTGCGCCAGCGACCCCATGAAAGTGCCACAAATTCCCAAAATATGAACGCGCATGGCCAATCATCCCCACAAACCAACAAAAAGTCCGCTAGTGTAGCCGCTGGGTCGCGCTGACCCAAGCACAGATAAATCGGCCTGTCTGTCGGTAGAAGAAGGCGAAATCAGGTCAGGCGGCCACGGCTGGCACTGTAATCAGAACCTGATTCCGGTAGTATCGCCGCAACGGAACGAATGTGACCAATGAGGCCCAGCGACCTATGCTTAGATTGAGGACTTTTTTACAGCAGCACTGCGACAATGCAGAACTGATCGATGTGATCGACCAGTTGGCAGTGACCTGCAAAGACATTGCCCACCAGCTCACTCTCGGTGACCTAGCGGGCATTCTTGGCAGCGCCGAGCAGGAAAACGTACAGGGTGAATGCCAGAAAAAACTGGATGTAATCGCCAACGATCTGCTGAAGGACTCACTGGCGGCATTACCCGCTGTACGCGGTATCGCCAGCGAAGAAGAGCCGGATCCTGTGGCATGCAATAAAAACGGTGCTTATCTGGTGCTGTTTGATCCACTGGATGGTTCTTCCAATATCGACATCAACGTGACGGTTGGCACCATTTTCTCGATTCTGGCGGCGCCAGAAGGCAGCCATGGCAGTGACGAAGCGGCTTATCTGCAACCAGGCAACCAGCAAGTGGCCGCTGGCTATGTTCTGTATGGGCCATCCACCATCATGATGCTGACCACGGGTAACGGCGTGTATTCCTTCACGCTGGACACCCGCATGGGCGAATTCCTGTTGATGAAAGAAAATATTCAGGTGCCCGCCGCTACTGCCGAATTTGCCATCAATATGTCGAACCAGCGCTTCTGGCTACCGGCCATGCAGCAATACGTAGATGACTTGCTGAAGGGCGAAACCGGTCCGCTGGGTAAACGTTACAATATGCGCTGGGTGGCTGCCATGGTGGCGGAAATCCATCGTATTCTGACTCGAGGGGGGATTTTCTTGTACCCGTTCGACAACCGTGATCCCGCCAAACCCGGCAAACTCCGGCTGATGTACGAAGCCAATCCGATGAGCATGCTGATGGAACAAGCTGGTGGCCGCTGCAGTACCGCCAGTGAAGCTATTATGGCCATTCAACCACAAGGCATTCACCAGCGCGTCTCCGTCGTGATGGGTTCCGCTGAGGAAGTAAGCATCGTTGAGCAGTATCATCACTGATTAACGGTCGATTATCAGGAGGTCAGCGATCCGTCGTACTGACCTCCGTTCCTCCCTTCCGGCCCCACTTCAGCAAAGTGGCTTGCAGCGAAGCCAATGACAGCGGCTTACCCAGGTAGTCATTCATTCCCACGCCGATACAGCGCCGAAACACCAGATCCGAGCCATTGGCGGTACAGGCAACAATAGGGGTTGTCACGCCGTTGGCACGCAAACGCCGGGTTGTCTCAAAGCCATCCAGAACCGGCATCTGACAATCCATAAGAATCAGATCAAAATCCTGCTCCGCCACGCATTCCAGACAGCGTTCGCCGTTTTCGGCAGCAACCACGTTGGCTCCAGGACACGCCTTGAGGATCATTTTTTCTGCCACCTTGAGGTTAACCACATTGTCTTCTACCACCAAAACGGCAAGCGCCATACCAAGCACATCCGTGTCTTGGTTACCGGACACGACAGAACGCTTGATCGGCAGATTGATTAATACCTGGGTTCCCCCACCGTCATTATCCCGTAACTGGATACTGCCGCCGAGGATATGGCTGATATGCTGTGAAATGGTCAGACCCAGCCCAATCCCGTCGTATTGACGACTGAAAGATGAGCTTATCTGGGAAAAGGCTTCCATAACCTTGTGTCGTTTATCGGGCGGAATGCCGATCCCGGTATCCTTCACCTGGATTCTGAGCCAGTGGCTGGTCGGCTGCTGATGAATCGAGAACAATGCCACCACATACCCTTGTTCGGTAAATTTGATCGCGTTGTCAATGATGTGGCGAACAATTTGCCGCACCAGCGATGGATCCACCCGAATTTTGCCTTGCGACAGGATATCATCGTATTCAACAACGAAAGACAGCCGCTTTTCCAGTGCCCGAAGGCTGAACTCGTGCATCAGGGTCGCCAGTATTTCAGGCAGCGGATGCTCGGCAAAAACCACCGGCAAGTTATTCTTTTCCGTGTCTACAACCACCAGCACATCTTCCAGTAGCTGTGCCAGATTGGTCAGCGACTGCTCAGCCATCGATTTGTATTCGTAAAATTCCTCAGCCTCGTTATCCAGTGCGATCAACTGCAGCATCCCTACTGCGCCATTTAATGGCGTACGTAATTCATGGCTCATCATCGCCAGAAATTCACTTTTGGCCTGACTGGCCTGCTGGCTTTTGTGCTGTTCTTCCCGGAGTTCTGCGGTATAGCGCCGGTGGGCTTCCTGAGCGTGCTGCAACGACTCAGCCAGCCGATTAGCGCTATCTTGAAGATTGCCTATCTCTGCCCCACTGTCGATCGTAATACGCTGTTTGACATTGCCAGAAGCCAGCTGGCCGATAAAGCCAGTGAGTCGTTCAAGCGGCGGGATAATCGTTGTCGAGATTCCCCCAGCCACCAGCATGGAGACCAGTACAAACCCCAGACCTGCCACCATGGACTGATACATAATGGCGTCCTGACGCTGACGAATAAAGGTATCCGCCACTTCCATCTTGACCAGCCCGATACGGTGTACCTCTGGCTGTTGGGAATCAAACTCGGACAAGCTGTCCAGCGCCGGAATTTCAGGAAAAATTTCCCGCGTCAAGGTACGAACATCCTTTCTGGGGATTTCTTCGTAACGCTCGGTTTGCTGGAAATACAGCCGCTTGCCACTCATATCCAGGATCTCAACGGCCGCAATGGAAGGCTGCTTGAGCACCGCCATCACCACCGGATTCAGCAACTGATAGTTGCCTGAAAAAATAGGATATTCTGCGCCTGCCACCAGGTGTTCCAGCGCGATATTCGCCAAGCTGTCAGTTTCCCGCTGTAACTCCTCCCAGCGCTGCATCATGTGATAACTGGTGATCAGAATCGCTGCCAACACCACCGGAATTGTTGCAACCAACATGATTCTTAGGCGGATCGACCAGCGCCGAACCGAAATCATCGACGTTCCCTGTCCTTGAGGCGGGTTACCATGTCATTTTCATCGGGCAGCACCAGATTCAGGGAGCGAGCCACCTGTTCGTTGTAACGCACCTTGAAATAGGGATTGTAGTCCGGCTCTGGCCAGCTACCCGACTTGCTCCCCTGCCGAATGATATCCACCAGTCGACTGGCAACATCGTCAAGGTCGCTATAGGTCGTCGCCAGCGCACCAGCACGGATATAAGCACTGGATGGACCAATCAATGGTCGATTCTGGCGATAGGCGGTAATGAGGATATTCTTGATATTGGCAGCACTGAACAACTCGGGATCGTAAATGCCGACCAGCGCCTGATTGTCCTGCAACAGATCCACCAGCGCTCGATTCATACCCGGATAGTCACTGATAAAATAAGGAGTGACTCCCATCTTGCGTAATGCACTTTCGTTGCAACACAAGGTGAGCAGACGCTCCGGACTACTGGCCAGCAAGCCGAGCGGAGTCTGGCGACCGAGAATCTCGTGGGCAAGGCTAACCTGACGCATCAAGGGTGGCTCCAGATACACAGCACTGGACAGATGATCTGCCCTGAAGATGTCTTCACGAGTTACCAGGGTAGCCAACACTGGCAAGGCAATGGGCAACGCCAGAGACGCCGCTTCCCGCACTGCCACAGGGCCGACCAACACCACGACATCAGCACTGGCAATGGCGCTGTCCAGATGACCGTCAGACAACACCCGTACCGTCGAGCTGGCGCCAGATCCGGCAGCCGTCTGTGCTGCCAGCTCATTAACCGAGTCCATCGTCTTATGGGTGATAAACAGCAACTCAAGCGCACTGGCAGTACCACTCAACCCGACTAACAGGGGAAAAACCAGTAGCTTAAACCATTGCTTGAAAAGCCATGCATCCATGCAAGCATCCGCTCCCTGTCAGAAATTAAGGCCAAGCTGTACATTGTACAGATTATTTGTAGAGTAGCGCTGGTTCGCGTACACCAGACTACTGTCGTCAACCAGATGCTGTAAATGAAAACCCAACCAAGGGTTATACCGGCCGATCCGGTCAAATACTTTCAGACTGACTTCATAGCGACGATAGCGATTTCCCTTGCCGCTGTACTTACTATTGTAGGCGTCGTACCAGAAATGTGACCCCGTCAGACTCCAGCGACTGCCCTGATGATGCCAGCTCGCAACCACACTGTCTTTCGCACTGAGGCGGGTATCAACACGTTGATTGCGTTGCACGCCATCCTCACCCTTGAGCTCGACATTAATATAGGCAGACGACAACCAGATCCAGTCTGTGGGAGTCATGCGCCAGTTAAGCTGTACTTCTGCCCCATCAATATCCATTTGGGTATCCGAACTGATGGCCAGGCTCTGAATCTGAATGGGATCCGAAATCAGGTGGGTCATATGCTCCTGAAACAATTTCAGATCAATTTCGATATCAGGATCAGAGAAACGACCATAATAGCCTACTTCGGTGCTGACAATTCGCTCATGATCGAGATCCCTTGACTCCGGCCATTGATGAATAAAAAACTGTCCTTCCGACAAGCCGAGGTAATTATCCCCAAGGCCGCTGACGGCCACCGTATAATTAGGGTTCTGCTCCAGCAAATCCGGTGAACGCACGGCTTCTGAGTGAATAAGGCGAATACTCTGCTGGGGGGTCAATAACAGATTCAGGCCAATCCGGGGAGAGAAGGCATCATCATTGGCATCTTCGCGCTCATAGGTGCCACCAAGGTTGACAATGACACGATCATAGCTGCGCCATTCCAGATTACCAAACACCCGATAGGTATCGTTATTTACCTTGCCGCCAAAATACGTCTCGGACGTCACCTGATCCCGTCGCATATTGATACCCAAGACCGTACGCAGTGAGTTACTCCAGCGCCGGGTATCCTGAAATTCAATATCAACCCGCTCATCAGCGATATTCCAATTGGTTTGTCCCGTCACCTCTTGCGACAAATTGGCAACGTCCCCACCGGTACTCGCCAGCATCGCCTGCAGCTGATCCAGATCGGAATTGCTGACCTCAACCGGATGGCCAGCTGACGTTGCCAACGCCTCAAGCTGCTCGGCAGAAGCCCCGGATGCCACGGCATTAATCATGGATTCATTTAATGCCAACCGAGCCAGATCCGGATTGTTGCGATAGAGGGCATACAGGTTCGGATCCAGCAATATCGTTGGCACCCGGACAGAAGTCTCCTGCGTGCGATCATCATATTGCCAGTAGGCACGTACCGAAGACGAATGATTGGCACTGAAATCCCGAGAAAGCTTGGCCATGACCATTCCCTGACGCGTATCCTGATCTGGATAACCCTGATCAAAATCCCCCTGGCGAATGTCAGTATGGCCCGCCTTGTAGGCCGCCTGGGTATTCAGCTGCCAGCCACCCTCAAACCCCTGAGTCCGATTCAGGCTGACAAAACCATGACGGCTGCTGTCGCGCAGGTCATCAGCCCCCTTCGTGCTATCGATACCATCAAACCCATTCGATGCATTCAGTTGTGCTGTCAGTCGGTAGGAAACACTGTCATCTTGCCAGGAATAACTGGCCAAACTGTCATCCTCTCCCTGATTGCCATTACGGTAACGCAAACGCACCCCCAAAGTGTCACCCGGGTGCTTGCTGATAATGTTAATGACCCCCTGAAAGGAATTGGAGCCATAGGTTGCCGAACTGGGGCCTCGGGTAATTTCAATCCGCTGAATATCCTCTAACGCGATCGGTATATCATCCCAGACCACCGAGGCAATGCCGGATTTAAACACCGAGCGGCCATCCACCATCACCTGTAAGCGCCTCATCACACTGGGGCTGGAAGAGTGATAGGCAATCGATGCGTTGTTCTCATCATCGCCATGACCAATAAACATGCCTGGCACAAAACGCATCAGTTCTGGCAGGGTTCGGACATTCCATGCCTCGATTTGCTCTGCTTCAATCACGGTGACACTGGCAGGTACCTCGGCACGCGGCTGGCGCAGGCGCGTCGCCGTCAAGACAACCGGAATATCATCATCACCGAGGCCAAAGACTTCCGCAAAGTCTGGCAGCTGCTTATCGTCGAAATCGCTGGCCGTCGCATTGCCAGACCCCCACAGTAACGGGATGCCCACCAAGGCCCAAATTAACATCGCCATAAGTCGTATTTCTTTTACTCGCTGATCAGGATAATAAACCGGCTGCCTGCATCTTTTGGTCGATGCCTGCAGTTTTATACTGATGTAGACCTGACAGAACAAGAGCCGCTTGGCTATAATCCGGCCAAATAACTCAACCGACCCAGGGAAAACAAGATGAGCTACAACGCCATTTCCGCAGGTAAAGACCTGCCAAACGATGTTTACGTCGTCATTGAAATTCCAGCCAACCATGCCCCCATCAAATACGAAATAGACAAGGACATGGATTGCCTGATGGTCGATCGCTTCATGGCCACCCCGATGTTCTACCCGGCCAACTATGGTTATATTTCAAATACGTTGGCAGGTGACGGTGACCCACTTGACGTGCTGGTGATCACGCCTTATCCAGTACAACCGGGTTCTGTCATCCGCGCTCGCCCGGTTGCCGTACTTAACATGGAAGACGAAGGTGGCGAAGACGTCAAGTTACTCGCCGTTCCTCATACCAAACTCAGCAAGATTTATGATGACGTTCAGGACGTAAACGACGTACCTGAGTTGCTGCGCAACCAGATTGCCCACTTTTTTGAAAACTACAAGGATCTGGAAGCCGGAAAATGGGTCAAGGTGCGCGACTGGGGTAATGCCGACGAAGCACGTCGCCTGATCATGGAATCTGCCGAAGCTTACAACAACAAGTAATCCGGTACAGACCAACCAATCAGTATCAATAAAAAAGCAGAGCGCAGCCGCGACTCTGCTTTTTTTATGCTTCCTATTGGATGGTTAAAGCCCACCCTGGCATCTAAAAAATAGAGTGAGCGATAAAAGACCGAGGCAACAATCAACGAAAAAGCGCAGTTTAACCGTGCTGAATGAGCCTTTTGAGATGATTTTTAACAGCGTAACTTTTACAGCTGTGCTCAACGGATCAGGGCAGGCTACGCAACCTGGCCAACTCGGCCTCTGCCACTTCAGCACGATGCAGGGCTTCAACGGTCGCGGTGACGTCTTTCTGCACACCGATGTAATACATCAGCTGATCGTCATCACTGTACACTGGCGACAGACTTAATTCGTTCCAGAACAACGACCCATCCTTGCGATAATTTCTCAGTGTGGCTCGTGCCGGTCGTCCTTCAGCAATCGCCTGGCGGATTGCACCCAGATCGGCCTGATCCCGATCGCCCAACTGTAAAAAACGACAATCCTGATAGAGAATCTCATCGGCCTGATAGCCAGTCAGACGCTCGAACGCCTTGTTGACGTAAACCAGAATATTGTCGTCACCTTCCTGCTCGGCAATGACGATGCCATCATTGGAGGCATCGACCGCTTTTTTCAACAGCTCAAGGCTGATCGGCCCCTGAGGGTCTGACGCGTCAGCAAACATACATGCTCTCCATTGGAATATTCCGGCAAGTTAATCAGCGTCACCGCCGTGGTCAAGTATTTGGCCCCTTTGGGACGCGACTTTTACTTTGTAACGATGTAAGAATAGAATCTGTACACCCTTGTACACCACCGGTTACAAAAGAAGATTTCATCATCGTACCCGGTCACCGTCCACCCAAGGTGACAGCCTGCTTGTTACCAGATAACGCAAGAGCCCATGACATGACTGGCAATGGTTCCGAATCTCACGCTGCGTATTATCCGATCCGGATAGTGTCTGCGGAAACAGGCATCAATGCCATCACCTTGCGCGCCTGGGAACGACGCTATGGACTGATCGAACCCAAACGCACCGCCAAGGGGCATCGCCTTTACACCGAGCAAGACATACAGCTGATCAAACGGGTGATTGCCTTGCTGAATCGCGGCATCCCCATTTCCCAGGCCCAAGCCATGCTGGCGAATGGCGAGGCCGATCTTGATACTCCGCTTACCGCCGCCAAACCTTCCCAGTGGCAGCATTATCGGGAATTATTACAGCAAGCGACGCAAGACTTTGACGACCGTTTGCTGGCTTCCACCTTTGATGAAGTCAGCCAGTTTTTTCCGGTTGAGCTGGCGCTGCGATTTCTGTTTGTGCCTTTTTATCGTCAGCTCAGGGAAAACAGCACCCAGACACTGGGCAGCGCCCGACTGTGCTTTTTTACTTCATTCCTGCAAGCCAGGCTGGCCTGGCGCCTGTCAGAAAGCGGAACAACGCCAGAACAGCCAAGAATACTGCTGGCAAACTGCACCAGAGACAGCGAAATCAATCTGTTACTGCTCGGTTTGCTGATCCGACAACTCGGTCTGGGCGCTACTCGGCTGTCCGGTTTAATGGCGCTGGAGCAAATCATCCCGTTGCTGAACGAATGTCGACACTGGCCTGTCGCCATTCTACAAATAGAAGCAACACCTTCGACAGAACGTATTCAGCAATTACACAAGATTGCCGCAGAAACCGGCTGTCCGTTGTTTGTCACCGGACAATCCAGTGAATTTGACAGTCAATTACGTCAGCAAGGGCTGGTCCCACTTGGCGACGACTACCAGATCGCAGCATTAAACGTACGCGACATAGTGCAAGGAATGACGGCATGAACCAGGCCCCCTACCAATTACTGACCCGCCACCCGGATTTGCTGACGGCGACCACGCTGATCCTTACCAGCGAGAGCGACACCGATCCCGAGTGGCTCAACATGGTGCGTAGCGCCGGGTGCCGGGTGCAAACCTGGGATTGGCGCTGCTACCTCGCCATGTCAGCGGCGCTGGGCGAAGACAAGGTCACCTTCGCTATTCCCGAAGCCGAACTACCGGATAACACCGAACGCGTCGTTATTGTCTGGCCTAAAGCCAAGCAACTGGCCATCGCTCTGGTACAAATGCTGACTCGGGTACCCGCTCACCGCCATCTGCCTGAAGTCTGGCTGGTCGGCGCCAATGACAGCGGTGGCAAAAGCATCAATAACGCCATCAAGCACCTTGCGGATCCGCTGAAGCACGACAGTGCCCGCCATTGCAGCCTGTGGTCAGCGCTGCTGCGGCCTCAGCAACAAGCGTTCAACTGGCTGGCACTCGCCAAAGCAACACACTACGATGGTCGGGATTATCTATCCCTGCCCGGCGTATTCAGTCAGGGGGCTCTCGACAAGGGCACCGAGTTACTGTTGGCACAACTCAAGCCGCTGCACGGCAAGGTGCTGGATCTGGGTTGCGGCTGTGGCGTACTGGGCCTAAGCCAGGCGCTGCGTAGCCCGGACATCAGTCTGACGCTGGCAGATACCGACGCCTTTGCACTGCGCAGCGCCGCACTGAATGCGGCGCGGTTAGGGATCCAGGCAGATATTATCGCCAGTGATGGCATGAGCCAGGTCGACGGCTATTTTGAGACCATTATCAGCAACCCACCGTTCCACGCTGGCAAAGAGACAGACTACCATTTTGCCGAACAACTGTTTGCCAGTGCCCGCAAACAATTACGGGCAGGAGGCAAGCTCTGGGTCGTCGCCAACCGCCACTTGCCCTATGAAGAGTGGGCCACACACCACTTCAGCCAGGTAGAGGAAGTCGCCACAGCCAACGGCTTCAAGATACTCCGTATCAGCCATTAACCGCCGGAGTCCGACAGCAGGGGGAACACCATGTTCAGGAACGAGCAACACATCAGTGTCAGGCGTCGACATCCCCTGCTCCAGCTGATTCCAGCCAGTGTACTGGTAGCACTGCTCGGATTCTCTGCTCCGGGTCAGGCAAATGATGCAACACTTTCCTACGACCCGGAAAACTACAGCCGCTTTTTGCCCCTGACAGCCCTCGACCTGCTACGCCAGCTCCCCACTACTGGGATGGGTAAGAATCTCAATATAGAGGACGACGTACTCCTTTATGGCATGAGCGGCAGCTACCAAAGTTTGTCTATTAATGGCCAACCGCTACTGGGAGACAGCAATGCCCAGCGGCTGGCTCTTGAGCGCATTCCGGCCGCCATGATCAAGCAAATTGACATCAGTGAAAACAGCCAGTCAGACCAGGACTGGGGGGGAGGCGCTGCCGGTGCCATCAACCTGATACTGAAGGATCAATTCAGCCCAAGCAGTTACCTGGCAGGCATCAGTGGTCCGGAGGATGGTTATCAACTGCTGGCCGATGTATCACTATCTCGTACTCTGCGAATCGGTCTTTCACGTATTCGCCAGGCTAGCAACAACCAGGGGACGTATGACGATGGCACCCGGCAAACCTGGTCACAACACCGTCAGCAGCAAGACGATACGCTGCGGCTGTATCACCAAGCTTCATTATCTGCAGCAACACGCCTGAGCAGTGAACTCATGCTGATGAACAGCGACTTCGACCGCAATCACACCGCTCTGCCATTAACGTTACGTTATGATGCCAGTCACCCAGGCCTGGCCGATACGACCTACCAGCATGACCGCACCAATCAATATCTTCGCTTTAGTGCCAGTCATCAAATTGATAGCCGTATTACCCGACTGTCGCTGACAGGTGAGCAATTTGAACAGCAACAACAACGAGACAACACCTACGATGACGAAGACGACAGCCGCTATCGACTGAACTGGACACTGGCAGAAACCCGCGATGAACACCGCTGGTCACTGGGGCTGAGCTACCAGCAACGAAAGCAGAGCACCTACCATGCTGGCGATAGCCAGCAACAACAGCTGATATTCAAGGAAAACCGGGCCTCTGCCTTTATACAGGATGCTTGGCAGGTAACGCCCGGTACCCGTCTTACGCTGGGATTACGGCTGGAATCCTATGAACTCAGCCAAGACAATGAAGGAGATCAAAGTCTTGCCGACCAATCTGAGATCGCAACCGCGACCTACTGGTTGCCCAGTGCAATCCTCAATCGTCGCCTCGACTATCATCAACAATTGCAGTTCAGCCTCGGCCAAAGCATTCATTCAGCCCGCGCCAGGGATCGGGTTCCCCACCAACTGGATGACGAGAACCTGTTATGGATGGGCAATGCCAACCTGGTGGACGAGCAGATAACCTCCTACGTGATGCGCTATCAGCGCCAATTCCAGACCGGTGTCCGGGCGGAAGAAGAAGGCTTGATTCTGTCAGTCTTCCAGCGCAGCCTCTACCAGCCCATCCATTATCGCTATGACGCTTTGGCCGCAGGGCAATATCAGATCACACCGGTCAACAGTGCTGTTCCTGCCGTTCTGCGCGGTATTAGTCTGTCTGTACGGCGACCGTTATCGCTGGCTGAGCGACCACTGATTGTCGAACTGGGAGCTAATCTTTATGAGTCGGATGTTCGGGGTGGGCAAGTAATAGAACAACGCCGACGGCTGGATCAGTCTCCGGACGCCGTGATCAAAGCCAGCGTGGAGTACTGGTATTTCCGTCATGCCCGACTCGGAGCCTACTGGTTTTATCAAGGTCAATCGGCCCATCTCGCAGTTGGAGACACGCACGAAATCAGCGTACGGAACACGCCTTCCCATGATTGTGGTGGCTATCTTGACTACTCCTGGACAGGTGGTTGGCGTATCGGTGTATCCATCAGCCAACACCTGACCGGTGACTACCGCAGCAATGATCCGGATTTCCAGTTAGAAAGCGCCAGCGAATGGCGCTGGCAATTGCAATTACGCAAGGAAGGCTAGCCGAAACACAGGAGAACCCCTGTCGAGTTTCAGACCCAAAAGACAAAAAAACAGGACAGCGCCCCAGTCAAAGGCACTGCCCTGTGGGCGTTTACCCGAATCAGTCAGGCATATTACGGGAGTAGAAGATCTCCAGCATTTCCTTGCGCACCTTGTTCTCAATCACTTCGCGCTCTGCAGTACTCAGGCTCAGTGCCGCTTCTCCGAACAGGTAGTTATCCAGTTCAAAATCCTTCAGCAACATTTTGGTGTGGAAGGTATTTTCCTGGTACACGTTCACATCGATCATCTGATAGGCGTTGCGGGTGTCTTCGGTCAGATAGTTCTGGATTGAATTAATATCGTGGTCGATATAATGCTTGTTGCCATCAACATCACGGGTAAAACCGCGCACCCGGTAATCCACCGTAACGATGTCTGAATCCAGTGCATGAATCAGATAATTTAATGCCTTCAGCGGCGAGATCAGACCGCATGTCGAGACATCAATATCTGCCCGGAAAGTGCTGATCCCGCCATCCGGATGACTCTCTGGGTAGGTGTGCACCGTCACATGGCTTTTATCGAGATGAGCAACGACAGAATCTCTCAATGGGCCAGGCTTCTCTTCCATCAGATCATCGCTGGGCGGTACTTCATGCTCAGCAATCAAAATGGTCACACTTGCGCCCTGTGGCTCATAATCCTGACGGGCCACATTGAGAATATTTGCACCGATAATATCCACTACATCACCCAGAATCTGAGTCAGGCGGTCAGCGTTGTAGAGTTCATCAATGTATTCGATGTATTCCTGACGTTCTTTCTCGGTCTGGGTATAACAAATATCGTAGATATTAAAACTCAAAGACTTGGTCAGGTTGTTGAAGCCATGCAGGCGCAACTTGTCGTTCAATAGCGTATCCTCATCAACCCCGCCTGATGCGGTGGTGTGGATGTTAAAATTTGAATTTCATTGAAGCTGATATCAGGCTTCAATCACTTCATGGCTGTGGGTAATGGCAACACCCGCCTGTTCGAGCATAATCGATGCCGAGCAGTATTTTTCTGCCGACAGAGTGACTGCGCGCTCCACACTGCCCGCCTTCAGATGTTTCCCGGACACTTTGAAATGTACATGTATACGGGTAAAGACCGACGGCACGGAATCTGCCCGTTCCGCTTCAATGGAGGCAACACAATCGGTGACCTGCTGACGCTGTTTGGTCAGGATGCTCATGACATCAAAACTGGTACAACCGCCCAGGCCCAGCAACAGCATTTCCATCGGCCGAACCCCCATGTTCCTGCCACCGTGATCTTCTGGACCATCCATGACAACTGTGTGACCACTGCCAGACTCACCCAGGAACATGGCACCATCTACCCATTTGATTTCTGCTTTCATCTCGTCAACCAGCACAGTTATTAAAGAAAGGCGCGGAGCGTACCATAACCTGCGCGCGCGGTTAAATTGTCTCACCTGGGCAACACGCCCTGTCGCCGTGTTTTGTCACCCTGACAAAAAGTTCAATCTGCCGATACATTTGATGCCGCCGCCCTATCCTTGCTACCAAATCCGGCTGTTATGCCGGGCAAACCCGAACCCTACAAGACAAATCAAAGGCTTACATGATTTTACTGATATTAATGATCTGGTTCACGGAACTGAAAGCCATACTGTCTGTAATGGTAAAAGCACTAACGCACTGCGTCACAAACTGACATACTATTTAACTTATTCTGTTCATGAGCAATAATCGCATCAGTACCGGATTGGAAGCCCAACTATGAGCCTGGTAAGACTGCCCCAAAAGGATCCCTATCTGGAAGACTTTTTGTCTCAATGTCACCGTCGTCGTTACCCGGCGCGCAGCACCCTGATTTATGCTGGAGAAGAAAGTCACACCCTGTACTATCTGGTCAAAGGCTCCGTCAGCGTCATTATTGAAGACGAAGACGGACGCGATATGATCATGGCCTACCTGAATCCTGGCGACTTCTTTGGTGAAATGGGCCTGTTTGATGAAGAGCACAAGACCCGTACCGCTTGGGTAAAATCCAAAATCGAATGTGAAGTTGCCGAAATCAGCTACAGCAAGTTTGAAGAACTGGTCAAACTGAATCCTGCGCTGCTCTTCCGCTTGTTCCGCCAAATGGCGCATCGCCTGAGCCATACCACCCGCAAAGCCGGTGACTTGGTATTTATGGACGTCACTGGCCGTGTTGCTCGCACCTTGCTGGAATTGAGCAAGGAGCCTGATGCCATGACTCACCCGGATGGTATGCAAATCAAGATTACACGGCAGGAAATCGGCCGCATTGTTGGCTGCTCCCGCGAAATGGTCGGTCGGGTATTAAAAGACCTTGAAGACAGCGGCCTGGTATCCGTCAAAGGCAAAACCATGGTGGTGTACGGCACCCGCTGAATTTGATACCGGATTCAATGCTTTATTGACTAGCACAATCAAAAAAACACTGTCATGGCAGTGTTTTTTGTGGTGATCATAAAAACCATCGGTCAGAAAAACAGTTTGCTCAGCTCGACGCCAGGCTCATCAGCCCGCATAAAGGCCTCTCCGACCAAAAAGCCATGAACATGGTGCTGACGCATGGCTTCAACATCCTCACGACTCAAAATACCGCTTTCCGTTACCAGCAATTTATCGTCTGGCACCGCCGCCAACAAACCATAGGTCGTTTCCAACGTCACTTCAAACGTATGCAGATTGCGGTTATTGATACCCAACAGCGGCGTTGTCAACGTCAGCGCAGATTCCAGTTCACGCTGATCATGAACCTCGACCAGCACATCCATACCCAGCTCCTGCGCCAGACCTTCCAGATCCTGCAACTGCATGCCCGACAACGCCGAGACAATCAGTAAAATACAGTCGGCATTCAACGTCCGTGCTTCGTAAATCTGGTAGGGATCCACCAGAAAATCCTTGCGGATGACCGGCAGCGAGCAGGCACTACGGGCTTGTTGGAGAAAATCCTCATGCCCCTGAAAATACTCACGATCCGTCAGTACCGACAAACACGCCGCACCGCCCTTTTCGTAAGACTCGGCAATGGCTGCAGGGACAAAATGTTCACGTAATACGCCCTTCGATGGTGATGCTTTTTTTACTTCGGCAATAACCGCAGGATCACCGGCATCAATGCGGGCACGCATGGCTCGATAAAAGCCGCGTAGTTGTTCCGGGTCCTGATCCAACGCCTGCGCTCTTAATTCAGCCAACGGCAAGTTACGCCGACGCTGCTTGATTTCCAGTGCTTTGGTTGCGAGGATTTTTCGGAGTACGGTCGGTGTATCGTTATTCACTGCGTTATTCGCCTTTTGTTTCGCCGGTTTCAGGCAGCGCCATCTTCAACCAGACAGGTTGAAAAGCTGACCAGCTCTTTCATTTTTTCCAGTGCCAGACCCGAGTAGATGGCATCCTGTGCCATGCTGACACCATCTTTCAGATTCAGCGCCAAGCCAGCCACATAAATGGCAGCACCGGCATTCAAAGCCAGCATATCTGCGGCTTTCTTGCCTGCTTCCGTTTTACGTTTGCCCAACGCATCCTGAATCAACTCCAGACTTTCAGCCGCGCTATTAACGATCAGACCATTCAGGCTGCGTGGTTCAATTTCCAGCTCTTCTGGACGAATAATACGTTCACGAAGTTCACCCATGTAAAGCTCACAGGCGTACGTAGGGCCAGCCAGACTGATTTCATCCAGTCCGTCATCGGAATGCACTACCATGACGTGGCCAGCGTTCATCCGCTGCATCACTTCCGCCACCGGGCGCACCAACGCCTTGCTGTACACACCAATCAACTGATTGGGTACACCGGCCGGGTTGGTCATGGGCCCAAGAATGTTAAAAATGGTTCTTAGCCCCAGCGACTTGCGCACACCAATGGCATGTTTCATGGCACTGTGGTGCTGGGGAGCAAACATAAAGCCCACTCCCAACTCTTCAATACAACGGGCAACCTGCTCGGGGCTGAGCGTCAATTTGACCCCCGCCGCCTCAAGTAAATCGGCACTGCCTGATTTCGACGAAACGCCACGATTACCGTGCTTGGCGACCTTGCCGCCTGCAGCCGCAACCACAAAGGACGAGGCCGTTGAGACATTAAACAAGTTCGAGCCATCGCCACCAGTACCGACAATATCCACCGCATGGTGCGGATGAACATTGACGCCGCTAACCAAATCCCGCATCACACGCACCGCACCGACAATTTCGTCAATGGTTTCGCCCTTCATCCGCAAGGCAACCAGAAATGCCCCGATCTGGGCATCTTCACACTGGCCGGTCATTATCTGGCGCATGACATCGGTCATTTCTTCCGTCGTCAGATTTTCACCTTCGACAACCCGTGCAAGGGCAGCGCGCATTTCCATAACGGTCTCCTGATCAGTTCAGCCGCATTTGCAAAAAGTTGTTGAGCAAGTCATGGCCATGTTCGGTAAGAATGGACTCGGGATGGAACTGAACCCCTTCAATCGCCAGTTCCCGATGCCGAATCCCCATAATTTCTTCCATGCTGCCATCCGGGTTTTGCGTCCAGGCAGTCACTTCCAGGCAAGCAGGCAAGGTGTGCTTGTCAATCACCAGAGAGTGGTAGCGAGTCGCCTGGTACGGATTCGTCAGGCCGCTAAACACCCCGGTATTGGCATGGTGTATTGCTGACAGCTTGCCATGCATCACCTGCCCAGCACGCGTAATCGTGCCTCCAAATACCTGGCCGATCGACTGGTGGCCAAGACAAATCCCGAGGATCGGCAACTGGCCGGCAAAGTGACGGATAGCGTCCATCGAGATTCCGGCCTCGTTCGGTGTACAAGGCCCAGGGGAGATCACGAGATGATCCGGTTTCAAAGCTTCGATTTGCTCCAGTGTAACGTCGTCGTTACGAAACACCCGCACATCTGCACCCAATTCGGCGAAATACTGCACGATGTTGTAAGTAAAGGAGTCGTAGTTATCAATCATTACCAGCATGCTGTACTCCAGCGGCGCCCGCTACAGCTGACGCCTTGTCACATTCATTCGGAAGATGGCGGCCTGTCTGGCAGGCCGTTATTGATCCAGCCCGGCTTCCGCCAGAGCAACGGCACGGAACATGGCCCGGCCCTTGTTCAGGGTTTCCTGCCACTCCATTTCCGGAATTGAATCGGCCACAATCCCGGCTCCTGCCTGAATATTCAGCACACCGTCCTTGATAACAGCGGTACGAATCGCAATAGCGGTATCCATATTGCCGTTCCAGCTCAAATAGCCCACCGCGCCGCCGTACACACCCCGTTTGGTTGTTTCCAGTTCATCAATGATTTCCATTGCCCGGATTTTCGGCGCGCCACTCAAGGTTCCCGCCGGATGCACGGCCCTCAGAACGTCCATCGCGGTTGTACCGTCTTTTACCTGGCCGGTGACATTGGAAACGATGTGCATCACATGACTGTAATGCTCCACCACCATTCTGTCGGTCAGTTCCACCTTGCCAGTCTGCGCCACCCGGCCAACATCATTACGCCCGAGGTCGATCAGCATCAGATGTTCTGCTATCTCTTTTGGATCAGCCAGCAGCTCCTGCTCCAGTGCCAGATCCTCTGCGGCGGTATGGCCCCGTTTGCGCGTTCCGGCAATCGGCCGTACGGTGACTTCACCGTCTTCAAGGCGCGCCAGAATCTCTGGCGAAGAACCGACAACATGAAAATCATCCAGATGCAGACAATACATATAAGGTGACGGGTTCAGTGTTCTCAACGCGCGATAGATATTGACCGGATCGCCCGCAAACGGAATCTGCATACGCTGGGATATCACACACTGCATAATGTCCCCGGCCAGGATGTAATCCTTGATGGCAGACACCGCCGAGCGGAACTCGTCTGCACCAAACACTGAGCGGAAATCATCTTCAACCACCTGACGTGGCTGCACCAATGGCTGACCCACCTCTCCCTGGTAAGGCTGACGCAGCTGTTCGCGCAACTGTTCAATACGCCGTTCGGCAATAGTCAGAGCATCCTGCTGCTGTGGATCAGCCAGTACAATGAGGTGCAAGGTGCCACTCAAGTTATCGAATACCACCACCTCTTCTGACACCATCAACAGAATGTCCGGAGTATTCAATTCATCGACAGGGCAACCCTTTTCCAGCCGGGGTTCAATATAACGTACGGTATCGTAACCAAAATAGCCGACCAGCCCGCCCTGAAAACGCGGCAAGCCGGGCAAATCCGGTACCTTGTAACTTTGCTGTAATTCGCTGACATATTGCAACGGGTCACGCACTTCCAGCTCGCTGACCACTTCGCCATCTTCCAGCCGTACCACCCGATGCCCCGACACCTTGATGATATGTCGTGCGGGCAAGCCGATCATCGAATATCGACCCCATTTTTCTCCACCCTGAACCGATTCGAACAAGTAGGAATAAGGGCGATTGGCCAATTTCAGGTAGGTACTGAGAGGAGTGTCGATATCAGCCAGAACCTGGCGCGACACAGGAATACGGTTATAGCCCTGGGCAACCAGCGTTTCAAATTCTTGCGGAGTCATAATAGGAACCTGAGTGTGATTAAACGCAATAGCGGATGCATCCTTCCATGTAATACAGAGGTGATGCAGGAAATCAGGCGTTTATCACCATCGACGGGCGAGCAGTTGGCCTTGTTGCTGAGGACGATCCAGAGGGTAGAACACCACGGGCTCCATAGTCGTGATTTAATCGAACAGAGATCATACCAGAAGGCCAATCTCCGGCAAGCCTTGCGGCGGTTGATTTCAGTTTTTGAGGGGACGCCAGTCCAGACAAGGCCAGCTTCTTAATTCCGCCGCGTCACGCAAACGGGCATTCGGATTCAATACTACAGGCTGGGCCACTTTTTCCAGTAAGGGCAAATCGGCATGGCTGTCGGTATAAAATGCGGCATCTGCAAATTTCAAACCCCGTTCTCGCAAAAAGGTTCGGGCCAAACCCACCTTGCCACTGCCGTAGCACAGTGGTCGCTGCAAGCCGACAATACGATCATCAACCACCTTGAGGCGGTTACTGATCACATGGGTGATACCCAATGCATCAGCGTAGGCCCGAGCCACATAATCATCGGCACCCGTAATCATCACCAGCTCGACACCCTGGCTCTGATAGGCATATAGCAGCGATGCCGCCTGCGGATAAATATGCAGATGGCCACGCTCCTCAAAAAACTGCGCCACCCGCTGCTGATACACCGATAAAGCCATGCCACGGGCACGGGTTTTGTAATAATTCGATAATCGCCAGTGAGTCACCCGCCCTTTTTTATAGGCGCGATACAGCGAGGCCAAAGCCAGAGTCGCCTCAACCAGCGCCCAACGCTCACGGCGAACCCGCCATTTGATCCAGAGGCTATTGGCATCCTTGTTAATCAGTGAGTCGTCGAGATCAAAAAAAACGACTTTTACCTTGTATACCTGCATGACACTCTGCCCACAATGCGTCCATTCAGACTAACATGCATTCAAATCCTTCCCAATGCGAATTCGTCGCGTCAACTCACTGTTGCATTCAGACTCAAAAGTTCCGCCAAAAAAACATAAAAATGTTACATCCAGATGATTGACCTTGTGACAAGTTGATGTAGTCTGAAGACATCAGGGAGCAACAGAAACGCCTGATCGCAACCCGGTAAAAGGTATTTTCCGGTTGCAGTTTTTTGTTATCAAGCTATTGTTTTATAAAGGTTTTCAAGACTACCGTAACGTGAAGGAGGGTAAAAATACCGATCCAGGCGCACTCGGCAAGATCCAGAAACCGGTCTGTATACCTATACGGATCTGCCCTTTAGCAAGTGCGTAATGACAACTGCGCCAACGCGCAGACGTCCGCCGGATTCCCCGGCGTAGCCTCATGCTTATTTTAACCAAGGAGCATTTATGAAAGGTCTGGCAATCAGTTTTCGTGACATCGAACATTCAGATGGGATAGAAACGTCTATCCGCGAGAAAGCCACCAAACTTACTTCCACCTTTGATGACATCACCGGTATTCGTGCTGTTGTCGCCATGCCGCACAACCATAGCTATAAAGGCCGACTGGCTCATGTGTCACTGGAAGTGGGATTACCTGGTGAAACGGTAGCAATCACTCACGACAACCACGATAACTCTGACCACGAAGATATGTATGTGGCCGTCAGGGATGCGTTCGAGAAGGCCCAACGCAAGATCCGCAAGATTCATGAAAAGCGGGTAGATCGTAACCGTCGAGCAACAACTGTTGTCGCCCAAGCCACCTGAACACCCCAGATATAATGGCAACTGAAGCTGAATTTACCGCTTAAGCCACTACAAAAAAGCCGCTGACATCAGCGGCTTTTTTGTGTTTTCTACTCTGGCTGGCACAAACAACCGGTAAAGAAAAAGGCCACTCCAAAGAGTGGCCTCTGCTCTTACCTCTTGTCCGGATCAAACCTGACCCGGAGCATAATCAGCATTGAGTGAGCATTTACTAGAATGCAAAGTGCTCTACATCCAGATCCATCACGCTCGCAGCACCGGCAGTCATGGTAGCTGCGTGCATACGGGTACGTGGCAGAATACGCGTAAAGTAGAAACGTGCGGTCGTCAGCTTGGCTTTGTAGAACGCTTCTTCTGACGTACCCGCTGCCAGTTTTTCCTGCGCAACCTTGGCCATTCTGGCCCAGAAATACCCCAGTACCATATAGCCGGAATACATCAGGTAATCGACCGAAGCGGCACCGACTTCATCGCGGTTTTTCATGGCGCTCATCCCAATTTTCATGGTCAGGTCGCCCCACTCCTTGTTAGCTTCCACCAAAGGTTTGATCATTTTCGACAGTTCTTTATTGCCAGACTCGGCCTTGCAGAACTTGTGCACCATCTTGGTGAACGTCCGCAGGCTGGCACCCTGGGTCATCAGAACTTTACGTCCTAACAGATCCAGTGCCTGAATACCCGTTGTGCCTTCATAAATAGTGGCAATACGGGTATCTCGCGCCAGCTGTTCCATGCCCCATTCAGCAATATAACCGTGGCCGCCATACACCTGCATACCCAGGTTGGTGGCTTCACAACCGGCTTCGGTCAGGAAGGCTTTGGCAATCGGCGTCAGGAAGCTCAACAGCTCTTCCGCTTCTTTGCGTTCGGCTGCGGTGGCGGCTTTTTTAACGATGTCGTTTTGCTGCGAGGCAAAGTACACCAGTGCCCGGCCCGCTTCGTTCAGCGACTTCTGGGTCAGCAGCATACGGCGCACATCCGGGTGAACAATAATCGGATCGGCGGCTTTCTCAGGTGCTTTCGGGCCAGTTAGTGAACGCATGGCCAGACGCTCTTTGGCGTATGCCAACGCGCCCTGGAACGATGCTTCCATCGCCGATGAACCCTGCAACGCGGTACCGATACGGGCGGTATTCATAAAGGTGAACATGCAGTTCAGACCCTTGTTTTCCGGCCCAATCAGCCAGCCTTTGGCACCGTCGAAGTTCATGACACAAGTGGCATTACCATGAATGCCCATTTTGTGTTCCAGTGAACCACACTCTACCGCGTTACCATTACCCAGGCTGCCATCTGCATTTGGCATCACCTTGGGCACAATAAACAGGGAAATACCTTTAGTGCCTTCAGGTGCACCAGGCAGCCGCGCCAGTACGATGTGGATGATGTTTTCGGCCATGTCGTGGTCACCGGCAGAAATAAAGATTTTGGTGCCAGTGATGGAGTAGCTGCCATCGGCATTGGGCTCAGCCTTGGCTTTCAGGATGCCCAGATCAGAACCGCAATGGGGTTCAGTCAGACACATGGTGCCGGTCCATTCGCCCGATACCAGTTTGGTCAGGTAGGTGTTTTTCTGTTCGGCAGTACCGTGCTGGTCAATAGTGTTCATGGCTCCGTGCGACAGACCGGGATACATGCCCCAGGACCAGTTGGACGAACCGACCATTTCCGAAATAACGATTCCCAGCGATTCAGGCAAACCCTGACCGCCAAATTCTTCTTCGTGAGACAGCGATGGCCAGCCACCTTCAACAAATTTGGCATAGGCTTCTTTGAAACCGGTCGGTGTGGTCACGGAACCGTCTTCATTACGCTTGCAGCCTTCGATATCACCCACACGATTCAAGGGTGCCAGTTCCTGTTCACAAAAACGGGCGCCTTCAGCAATGATGGCGTCCACCATGTCTGGAGTCGCTACTTCGGCGTAGGCAGGAATGCTGGCGTAATGGGACGGCATATCCAGCAGCTCGTCCATAACGAATTTAATTTCACGCAGGGGGGCTTTGTATTCTGGCATTGCGGATACCTCGTCGCCTTACTGTTTGGGTCGCCTGATGGGCGTTATCTGTTATTAGTCTAGCGTCTGACAGCTAAAACGGTGAATGTCAGCGCAGGCTGTCGAATGAGTGTATCTGAACACACTTTCAAACAACTGTTTGAAACATACGTTCGCCTTACAATTCTGTCAAGCAAAAGCGTGCAATAACCCTTATCAACCCCGAAACCCACGACAAGGCAGCAACCTCCTCTTTTTTAAAACGCCAGCACCAGAGTCGATTGCCCCTGACCCTGAGGCCTGTGACTTCCAGCACGGCGTTATTCGTCACTTATTGAGCCGGTTAATAAATGACCGATTTGAGCCTGTTTTTAACACTGCTGTGGCAACGCAGATAGAAAATCAACAGCCTCTAGAAGCACAAACCGGATTCAGACTTGGGTATCCAGCAAGTATCCTATTTGAGCGCTCTGCGCTTCTATCAGCTTACCGGCGGCGCTCACCAGTTGCTTGCCCTGTTGCATATCCACCAACGCTTCGGTCACACCGCCCGTTTCTTCAATCGGACGCTGGGACATGGAGCCTGCCACTTGCTGCGCCGCCACGGTGACACGCTGTTCGGCATCACTGACCATATGGGTCGCCTGAGTGCTCACCGTCATGGCCGAGCCGGAAGTAGAACCTATATTCATTTAACCACTCCTTACTGTATCAATAGGGTTCATCTAAAAATGTAGCGCGCGATGAAAGGCCAAGGCAAAAATCGACGAAAGCGCAGTTTATGAGTGATAAATAAGCATTTTGAGTCGATTTTTAACGCCGTGATTGTGAGCGCGGTAATGTATAGGGGACATCTATTTAATCCGGTGCTCACTCTGGGCTAGCGGATGGTGTCGAATCACGAAGCCAACTTGCAGGCCTGACGGGTCAAGTCAAACGTCGGCGACACAGAGTCGAGATCATCCGACAGCCCCCGCAGGGCGCGGGTTGCCGCCGTCCAGTGCGGTGTTGACGAATGTGAAAAGGACGCGTCATTTCGCTGCATTCGCCGCCTTGCCCTGAACAACGGCAACACTCGCGCAGAGCCGTGCAGGATTCAATAGATGTTCCCTATAGATGTGCCCAAATAGCTAACTACGGATACAAACAGGATAGTCGCCGCACATGCGAACCAGCCTGCAGATTTGTCGTAACGGTGTTTCAGGCTACGCTTCTGTACAAAATTCCAACACTTTATTCGGTAACATCAGGCTACCAAATGTAATCCACTGGGTGTTATTAGCAGATTGACCCAAGATCGACATCCAAGCAGGATACGTCGGGTATTCATACGCAAAAACGGATCAGGGAAGACAATGGCAAGACGCCTCAGGTTGAATCTGTTGAATACGCTTCAGGTATCAAAACACCAGTCGGCGGTGCAGCTGTCAGACTTTCGTTGTGAATGGTGCCTGACCACAGTCAGCAACAGTGTCAGCGGATTTTTGTGCCACCACTGCGAGACTATCTTGCGTGCTCCCTACCCGGCGTGCAGCCAATGTGGCGAACTATTAAACTCCACTGAACGCCGTTGTCAGCATTGTCAGCAAACGCCACCCGCATTCGACTACACTCTGGCGTTTCTGCCCTACCAAACACCCGTTAGTTATTGGTTGCGTCAGGCGAAAGACCGCCGCCGCTACGAATGGCTGTTACGTCTGGGCTACTGGATGGCTCGCTATCCCCCCGCCGCCATCAACCAGGTGGACGCGTTTGCCTATGTACCTTCAGGTTGGCAGAAACGCCTCTGGCGCGGCTTTAATCCCGCTCGGATTATCTGTGAACAACTGGCAGCAATGCACCACAAACCGATAGTACACAAAGCGCTGCGCCGTCGTGGCAGTACGCCGCAACGGGGCCAACAACGCCAGTCCCGATTACTGCAGGCCAGACAACAGTTTGCCAGCGGCCAGCAAGCGCTGGACGGCTTGCACCTGCTGCTGATTGACGATGTGCTCACTACCGGTGCAACGGCAGATGCCACAGCAGCGCTGCTGAAACAGCAAGGTGCCAGTATTGTCGGTGTCTGGGCGCTGGCACGGACGCCGCCTCCCGGAATGCCGATACCAATGCCACAGCATGGATGTGGGTTGCCTGAGAGTCAGGCATAATCGCCTGTCGAATCCAGGTGAGGCCCGATCATGTCTGCACATCCCTACGCTAACCTGACCCCGGAACGGGTGATGGATGCCATTGAGTCAGTGGGCTATCTCTGTGACGCCAGGGTATTCCCGCTCAACAGTTATGAAAATCGGGTGTACCAGGTCGGTATCGAAGAAGGCGAGCCGCTGATCGCCAAGTTCTATCGCCCTGATCGCTGGAGTCGCGCTGCGATTCTGGAAGAGCACAAGTTTATGTTTGATCTGGTCGAGGAAGAAATCCCCGTCGTTGCACCGATCCAGATTGATGGCGAAAGTCTGTTCTATAGCGAACCCTTTATGTTTGCGCTGTTTCCGCGCCGTGGCGGCCATGCACCGGAACTGTCATCCAATGCCGATCTGGAATTGTTGGGGCGTTGGTTGGCACGCTTGCATCAGGTTGGTAGCTGGGAGTCCTTTGAACATCGGCCGGTCATTCTTGGCGCACAGGATCTGGCCCAGGCCGCCGAGACGGTGCTGAGCTCTGGCCATATGCCCAGCGACTACCACGCAGTGTATGCCAGTATCTGGCCACAGCTGGTGCAAAGCCTTGAGCAGCAAATGTCATCCCGTCCTTTCCGTACCATTCGGGTACATGGCGACCTGCACCCTGGCAACCTGCTTTTGCGTTATGAACAACTGTGGATGGTCGACTTTGATGATTGTGTACAAGGCCCGGCCATGCAGGATATCTGGATGCTGCTGAGTGGTGCACGGGACGAACAATTGTCTCAGCTGGACGTCATCCGCAACGGTTATGAAATGTTCCGCCCCTTCCCCTATACGGAACTTTCACTGGTCGAGTGCCTCCGAACCATACGTGTTATGAAGCATGCTGCCTGGCTTTGCCAGCGTTGGGACGATCCGGCTTTCCCTATCGCCTTTCCCTGGTTTGACAGCCATCGCTTCTGGTCAGAGCACATTCTGACTTTGAGAGAACAACAGGCGGCACTGCAACAAGAACCACTGGTACTGTTTGCCTGAGCCTTTTGGGCAGCAGTGCACCCGTTTTATATATCTAACATGCGTTAAGGAACTGCTATGACTCGATCGATGACATCTTCTCTCCTGCTGACCACTCTGCTCTGCACCGGTACTGCAGCACATGCCGATGAAATGGATACCAGCAAGCTCTATTTGGGCGGCAGTTTTTCCTACAACACCATCGACTCCCCATTTGGTGGTGGCAGTGCCGATGCAACCGGTGTCCAGGGCTTTGCTGGCTATGAAATGGCGACTCTTGAAGGGGGAATTCATACCAGCGTTGAACTGGGTATCAGCCAGACCGGTGACTTCGACCACACCGATGAAAGCATCAGTGGCTTGTGGCTCGCTGCCGTCGCCGAAAAAGACCTGCCAGAGATCAGCCCCAACCTGTCACTGCTTGGCCGGGTTGGACTGGATGTGGGTGACGACGACGGCATACTGACCGGTGTGGGTGTTGGTTATCGGCTTAACCGCCAACTGCAATTACGTGGGGAATTTGTTAACAAGGATGCGTCCAACCAATACCTCGCCAGTTTGCTCATCAAACTCTGATATTGGCACCGGCATCTGGACACACAGCCGGAATATACAGTCTGAACAGACAATGAGATCGCAATAAAAAACCGGCCATCGCCGGTTTTTTATTGCGCTTTTATTAACTGCAACAACAAGCAGAATCAGCGTCGCCCTGAACGACGCAACGCCGAGGTGGTGTAGTCACTGGACGAGCGCTCTGCGCCAAAGACGTACGAACCGTCCTCTTCATTATCCAGACCCAACGCCAGGTAACGGCCAGAGGTCAGGTCGTAGAGTACTTCCAGGCCGTACCATGGCACCGTAGCATTGTAGTACATCACCTCATGGCCTTCCGCCACACGCCACAGCAATCCACGGCCATCATAATGATCAATGACCGATGCCTGCCAGGTATCTTCATCTATATAAAACACCCGTTTGGCATAAACATGGCGCATGCCATCTTTCAGGGTCGCTTCCACCTTCCAGACGCGGTGTAATTCGTAACGGGCAAGATCCTGGTTAATATGGCCAGGCTTGACGATGTCATCGTACTTCAGTGTGTCAGACTTCAGCTTGTAGCTGTTATACGGAATATACATATCCTGCTTGCCAATCAGCTTCCACTCGTAGCGATCGGGTGCACCATTGTACATATCGAAGTTATCCGAAGTACGCATGCCGTCGGACGCTGTGCCAGGGCTGTCGTAGGCAATGGTCGGTGCCCGGCGAACCTTGCGTGAACCGGCATTGTAGATCCACGCCTTGCGCGGTTCTTTTACCTGATCCAGGGTTTCATGCACCAGCAGTACGTTACCGGCCAGACGGGCCGGAGACAGTACATCCTGTTTGAAATAGAACAACACGTTGTCGTCCTGACCCGGCGTGTAGTCGGTCAGCTTGTCACTGAAAGTGAACTCTTCCTGAAAACGGACCAGCGTGTAGTCACCACTCGCCTGGGGTGTTACCTGGCCGATAGTACGTTCGACACTGCCGCCGCGATAACGGACGATATGGTTCCAAATCACTTCCAGGCCCGTTTTGGGCATGGGAAAGGGAGTACCGTCGACGTAGTTCTCCAGACCGTTGCCACCATCAACCAGTTTGGTCGCCGTCGCATTACTGGCCGTCACATCGTAGATGCTGCGAGGATACGCAGCGGTACGATGAGAGGGATAGACCGGCATACGGTAACTGTCCGGGTATTTTTCAAACATGGCTTTTTGGCCAGCCGACATTTTGTCGGCATATTGTTTGTAGTTACTGCTATTGATCACAAACAGCGGCTTTTCGTCAGCAAACGGATCAACCAGCTTACCACCACTGACGTATCCAGCCGGAGCCTGCGTCAGGCCACCGGTCCAGGCGGGAATATCACCCGACCCGGCCTTGTTGGCACCCATAGGGGTCAGCTCATTACCCAATTTAGCAGCTTCTGCGGCCGTCACTGCAGCCTCGGCAGACAGCCCGAGCAGCGAAAGCATCAGTGCACTGCCCAGCACACGTATCGTCGATTTGATCATTCTGTGTTCCTCGCTTGTTCCACTGTCTGCCAATTAAAATGAATAGGATGCAGACAGACTGATGTTGTCGCGGTCTTTAATCTGGTTGTAATCACCGCCGGTGTAATTGGTATAGCTCACATCGACCGATGTCTTGTTCAGATACACAAAGCGCATGGCCAAACCGGTGGTCAGGCGGTTATCAATAAACTGGGCACCGGGTTCTGGGCCATTACCCTTGTCATAGGCAAGCGACACAATCGGGGTGATGTTGACCCCTGCCAGCGCATTGTTGTAGTCGAATGACATACGCAAACGCACACCGCCAGAAAGCCGGGTAACGTAGCCGTCATCGGTACAATTGGCAGCATGCACGTTTTTACCACTATTTGCTTCATTAGTGCCTGGTACGGTGTCGGCGGTACAGAAGTTGGTATCCCCTGCAGCGCTATAAACGCCATCGTTGTTACCAATACCGTAAGCGCCCGAGCGACCGTAACGAGCATCGTCCGTATCTGGCAGATCCGGGATAAAGCTCACACCCAGTTCACCCACCAAAGCGGCACGGTCTGAACCAAGGATACGATCAAAGAACGCAATATAGGTAGTTTGTGCCTGCCACATATCGAACTGATCGTAGCCAACGGCCAGTTCACCCGATAAATCAGCCGGGTTACCGCCAGCTTCGGCCAGACGCTGCTGATACATACGGCTATAGGGAGCAGCGTTACCGGCCAGCAGCAGCTCAAACGCATTCCACTGCAAGGGCATATCCGGGCGATAACTGATTTCTCCAGATACCGAGGCGCCGCCTTCTGTTGCCGTCGCAAAACTTAATCCCATCACCTGAATATCTTCAGGATAAGCAATCTGGTAGAGCGGATAATTGCTCTCGTAGGTGGCATTGGCATTGTAGTAACTGCTGTCAGACTTGTTCACCACCACGCCGTTGATAAACGGCAAACGGCTGTGAATATTCATGTAGTAGGCACCAAATTCCGTGTCACCCAACGCTTCGGAATACCAACGTAATGCCAGACCATATTGGCCGGAATCTCTGGGTTCATCGTCAGACAATCGTTCCGCCACCGGTGCAACCCGTTCAGACAGGGGCTGATTGTCCGCCACTTCCTGATCTCGGGCTGCCAGGATATCCAGCTCACTGGAGCTACCTCCCAAGATCACCGGGCCACAGCCGTCGGCAACAAAATCGGACGAAGAGAAGAAGGTGCCGCATGGATCAGTCCGGGTCTTTTCCCACTGCAGCTGATAGAAGGCTTCCATCGACAGATCCGGGGTCAGGCCGACCGAGGTGTACAGCATGTTGACGGGCAACAAACCTTCTTTCAGCTCTGCCCCAGGTTTACGGAACGCCGAGGCATCCACCGGATTAATGCTGTTGATACCGCCCTGAATAAAAGTGCTTTCACCCCAGCTTAATACCTGACGTCCCAGACGTACCGAGAGCGGTGTCTCGCCAATATCAAAATCACCCCAGACATACGCATCCAGCAAGTCATAACCACGACCCGCAGCATCCTTGGTTTCATTACTGAGTGCCTTGAAATCCGTATCGTCATTCATGATGGCATCGTCATAAAATGCCCGAACCCGGAAAAAACCGCCGTAATTTTGATAGGTCATTTCCAGATCGGATGTCCATTTTATCACTCGGGTATAGACATCACCCTTGCCGTAGTTCTGTGTGCCGTCGTCATAATTGTACGAAGAACCCGTCGCATCGTTGCCCGAGGCCGCGCCATTACCAGGCATAATCTGATACGCACCAGGTTCCTGTAGTCGCCAGCCGATACCGGCACTGACGGTGTTGTCCAGCCGCATATCGATCGCGCCAACAGCAAACTCGGTTGCCTGAACAGAAGTGGCTGCAAGAGCCGAAATGGCCAGAGCCAGTGGAAGCTTTTTCATCGCGTGCCCGCCTGTATTCTTATTATTCATGGTCGCCCCTTTACTCTGCCGCTGCTTCAACAATACCAGCGCCACCATCGACCAGAGTCGGTGCTGCCGGATCGTTAAACAGGCTCACAATGTGGTTGGCGATAACACCAAAGGTCGCAGCCGTTTCCGCAGTCGCATCGCTTGTATCCGGTACCGCCATCGAGATATGACTGCTCAAATCCGCATTGAGGCGCAAGGCAACCTGCACCGGATGAGTGGCCGACAAATCGGACGAGGTATCCACCAGCGTCGCACTCAGAACATCAATCAACGGTTCGGTACCCGATAACGGGGCATCATCAACCGTATTCGGAATAACGTGATCACCCACCGCCTCAATCAGGGTATAAGGCGTACCAGTGGCTGCCAGCTGTTTAACGTAGTTGATCGGGTCAGAGGCATCCACGGTCGCCTGATACACATACATCAGTGACTCATAGTCCGAGCCGCCCTGAGTGAGGTTAAAGCTGTCGGGATCTGTCAGTCCTGCCACGATTGTCGGGCCATAGGCATCGGAATGTTCAAGCATTTTTGCCAACCCACCACCAGGAACACCAAAAGCGGCAGCCTGCACCGGATTCAAGGCACTGTTACCTGTGGCATTGGCCGCCAGCGTATTGGCGTTATTGATCGCCACAAATTCGGTACCGACAATGGCACCCAACGAAATACCGGCAAAATAGATCTTGCTGGCATCAAAATCCGGCGCACTGTTCAACACGCCGTTACCGTCACCATCGATATCCATAAACGGAATCGACGCATTCAGGTTGAGTAAATCCATCACTGCCTGACGGGTGTTATCGCGCGTGGTCTGGAAGCGCACAAAGTTAATGTAAAGCGAACCGGAGACATTCGCGGCAGCATCCGTTGCGCTGACCGCTGTTGGTGCTACGCCATTGGCGGTCAGCCCAAAGTGGCGCTGACTGTAAGTTTGGGCCGTAACAATCTCCGTCACCTTGGCCAGCAACGCGGCCGTGCCCTCGCTCTGCCCCAATGCGTACAAACTGGTTGCACTGTTCTCGCTGTGTTCGCTGCCCTCAACAATCGCCAGGGCCGGTACTGCCGCAAATTCGGCCCCCAGCATGGCGGACAGATCCACCGTATCGGTTGGCATCACCCCGTGTAGCGGCAGGTCAATGGCGACCGTGGCATAACAGTTCTGGGCGAACTGGTCTGCCAGCGGCAAGGTATCCAGGCGCTGGGAGCGTAAACCGTGTTGATAAATCACCACTGGCCAGCCGGCCGCCGGTTTGACGCAACTGGAAACCGGCTCAACCACCAGTACCGGTGCTGACACGGTGCCCTGGGCTGCGGCAAACGGGAACAAATCGGTGACGTTTTCAGAAGGTGCCGCATAAGCCGCCGCCGTTGTGGCATCGGCTCCCAGCGCCAACTGAATATTGCTGATCACATCGGCATCAGACACCCACTGTGAAGTAATCACATTGGCGGCTGTCAGCTGTTTCAGCAAACAGTCAGAGTCCGTTGCACTCGACGGTGTACAGCCATAACCGGCGGCCGGACTCTCACCACTGTAGGCACCCTCTGGCGCGCTGTGATAATACGGCAGTTCAATACGGCCACTGCGGAATGTCGACTGCAAACCAGCCGCCAACAAGGCTGAAGGAACTGACGCACTGGTGCTGAAATCCGTTTTGCGCGGTGCCGGTGTCGGCAAGGTAGCCAACAGGGTATTGCCCTGAATCAGCGCCGTAGCGGTCGCGGTATCACCACTGGCCATCATGGTGACGGTCGCCATTTGAGTGCTGGCATCGTCGGTGGTGGTGTTGAGATAATTCTGCACCACCGCTGGAATATCCTTGTTGCTCAAGGCACTGTTGACGTTACCGGGGGCGGCCATGGCATTCATCACGGCCGTTGAACCGCCGGTGGTAAAGGTGTAGGCAAGCGCAACATGAACATCGCTGCGCTGCAGTACACCGCCGACAAAACCTTCCGCCAGTTGCTGCCAGCCTTCTACCGCTGACTTGGCAGATTCAAGAGCGTCCGTATAGGCTTCCAGATCCGGATCAGACAGGTACTTGTATTGCGTCGAGGCATCAATCTGATTGCCATTGGCGCCCAGCAGGCTGTCGAGCACCACCACCAGATAACGGGTGCTTTCCAGTAGCGGCTCAGTTGGGCTGATACGAAGTACGTTGTTACTGAGGTTGCCATCGGTGTAACTCACCACCTCGGCACGAATAGCAGGCATGCTCAGGTATTGAAACGGCGCTGCAGAGTCCAGAGAACCCAGTTTGGCTCCACCCTCATAGTTCAGTGGCACCAGATAGACCGAGCCAGCGGCAACGTCAGTCGACAACTCACCATCAAAGGCAATATCAAACGGCGCCGTAACAGAAAAACCATCCAGATCGTTAATGGCATCGTAGACCGGGTTGTAATCAGGGTTGATATCACCCGTCGCCGACAGCGGAGCGATGTCTTTGCCCGCAGCATAATACAGAGTGCCATCCACATCGGTGGCATCGACGGCGGAGCCATCGGTATTAGTCGGGTAGGTTTTGAACAGAAAATCGATATTTAACGGTAATTCTGACGTAGCAGGATTAAACATCGGAGAAACAAAAGTATCCTGATTTTCCCCACTACCGGCGAGCACCGAGGTTTGATCGACTTCACTATTGCCATCCACACTGCTGATGTTGCAGCCAACCAAGCCCGCGGTTGCTGCCGCAATGGCCAGACCGAGAAACGTCTTGTTAACCATATTGCTACCTGTCGTATTGTTGTTATTAGTACTGTGAATGGATAAGGAGGCATCCATAGCCACAGCTATGAGAGGAATATAGTCTGCCAAAGCGCTCATACTCATCCCTCCAAAGTATGAATCCACCGAGAATGGCCATTGCTTTTGTTAAGTTCTGTAACAAGCAAATCTACCCGTGTGCACGCCAAACCGCCTCGGCACCAGCTACTATCAAAAGTCTAGACAACAAACCGGCATTCAGAAAGAAATCAGGCAGGCCTGTGGCCTGCCTGATAAAGCATGAAGTGAGCAGCGGGGGGTCAGAACACGATGGTCTTGTTACCATGCAGCAGTACCCGATCTTCCAGATGGCTACGCACGCCGCGCGCCAACACCATTTTTTCCACGTCCTTGCCCAGCCGTACCATATCGTCCACGGTGTCGTTATGGCTGATCCGAATAACATCCTGGTCGATGATAGGGCCCGCATCCAATTCCTGGGTCACGTAATGACAGGTGGCACCGATCAACTTCACCCCACGATCGGCCGCCTGGTGATAAGGCCGCGCGCCTACAAACGACGGCAAAAAACTGTGATGAATATTGATTACCTGACCGATATACCGCGCACATAACTCTGGCGGCAAAATTTGCATATAACGCGCCAGTACGATGGTATCGGCCTTGTGTTCTTCCACGATCGCATTCACCCTGCGAAAATGTTCCGCCTTGTTGTCTTTATCAACCGGCACATGAAAAAACGGGATACCGTGCCACTCCACCAGCGAGCGCAAGGTGTCGTGATTGGAAATCACACAGGGGATATCACACATCAGTTCCTGGCTGTGCCAGCGGTGCAACAAATCGACCAGGCAGTGGCTGCCCTTACTCGCCATCAGAATGACTTTTTTTGCGCTGCCGGAGTCATTGATGTGCCAGTCCATATCGAACTCGGTGGCAATCTCCGCAAAACGACGGCGCAGCTCGTCAATCTCGAAAGGCAGCGACTCCGCCCGAATACAGTGGCGCATAAAGAACCGGCCGGTGGCCGCATCTGAATAATGGTTGGCCTCGACAATCCAGCCACCCAAGCCGGAAAAAAACTGCCCCACCCGAGCGACGATTCCGACCCGATCTGGACAAGAAATCGTCAATCGATACACACGTTCCATAAGAATTCTGCCTGTTACCACGCTATGCTTAAAAATGTCTTGAACGGTTGTCAGAGCGAAGCGCACCAACAGCAGTACAAGCTGTTCGTTTGCCGCGCATCGACAGATAATATTTAACGCTGCCGGAAACCGTCTTGGTGAACCCATCATTAAAGGTACGCTGAGTTTAACCGCTAATCCGCTCATTGTATGTGCCTGGCAACAGACGGAGAGCATCATGGCCATTATCAGTTTTGATATGGGGCAGCGAGTCATCACCCCGGAGCAACCAACAGCCCGCAAGGTTGAGCGTACCGGAGCCATCAGCCCGGCCAGCGCACTCCACCAGCATACCGGCAGCGAAACAACACCAGCGGGGCATAACCCACCCCGCAACCCCGCGATCCACCGCTATCAGCAACAGGCTCGACAACAAGACAACACTCCCCGCCCGGTGCTGTACGTAGCCGAGCTGATGACCGTTTCGCCCACCACTCTGCCAGCAACAGCCACCCTTGAAGAAGCCTGGTTATGCCTGCGCGAGCACCCCTTTCGCCACTTGCCGGTCGTTACAGAACAACGGATTCAAGGGCTGCTCTCCGACCGGGACCTGCTCACTTACTACGCCTCACCCGACCAACATCAATCCACGGCAACACTGATGTCGATCGCCAGCCGTCCGGTGATGTGTGTCGAAGCTCATACCGACATTCGCCAGGCTGCAGCGCTGCTGTGCGAACAGCATATTGGCTGCTTACCCGTCGTTGAACATGAGCTGATCACCGGCATTCTGACCCGTAGCGACTGTCTGAGAGCGCTCAGTCGTTACCCCGAAATCACCCTCTGGGTCTGACGGTTAATGCTTCGACACTGCACGTCCTGGCAAATGCAGCCATCAATGACCCGCCCAATAATCGCACTCAGATTCCTTAACTCCGATGGCTTACATGCTGTTATTGCTGCAGTTTTTTTACCCGCAGCCTATAGTGATCAATACGACCGACGGCAGGAAATGACCACATCCATGAACAGCTATGAACTGATTCACCCCAAAACCCATCTGCGCGTACTGTCGCGCTACGAAATACAACAGTTACGAGACGTCAGCAGTCAGGCTCACGACCTGGTACGGCGCTGCTGCTACGCGGTATTGAGTGCCGGCAGCCAGAACGACAGCTATGTTGAAATAGAAGAAGCCTATCAGCCGTTCGATATCCACTTTGAACAAGAAGATCGGGGACTGGTATTACGACTGATCAACCCCCCGGCCAGCGCCTTTGTCGACAACGAAATTATTCGCGGTGTACGGGAGCAATTATTTTCTGTACTGCGGGATGTTCTCTACGCCCAGGATTCCATTATCAAAGCCCAGCGCTTTGACTTGAACAACAGCGAAGACATCACCAACGCCATTTTTCACCTGCTACGTAATGCCGATGTATTACGGGCGGATCAGCTACCCAATCTGGCGGTATGTTGGGGAGGCCATTCTATTCCACGCAGCGAATACAAATACTGCAAGGAAGTCGGCTATCACCTCGGTCTGCGCGGGTTGGATATCGGTACCGGCTGTGGCCCCGGCGCGATGAAAGGTCCCATGAAAGGGGCCACCATCGGCCACGCCAAGCAACACAACCGCAACGGCCGTTATATTGGCATTACCGAACCCGGTATTATCGCCACCGAGGCCCCAAACCCCATCGTCAACGAACTGGTGATTTTGCCAGACATTGAAAAACGCCTGGAAGCCTTTGTGCGCATGGCGCACGGCATTGTTATTTTTCCTGGCGGGCCGGGGACTGCCGAGGAACTGCTCTACCTGCTGGGGATTCTCACCCACCCGGATAACGCTACCCTGCCGTTTCCGGTCATCATTACCGGACCAAAAGAGACAGAAGACTATCTGCAAGCGATCGACCGCTTTATCGGAACCACATTAGGCGCAAAAGCCCAGGCTCGTTACCAACTGATTATTGATGACCCACAAGCGGTCGCCCAGGCAATCAAAACCGGGATCCACGGCGTCAAGATCTGGCGGCAACAGCAAAAAGATGCCTACTTTTTTAACTGGTCATTACATATCGAAGCAGACTTCCAACACCCGTTCGATCCGACCCACGAAGCCATGGCAGCACTCAACCTGTCGCTAAAAGCACCAGGACACCAGCTGGCCGCCGACTTGCGCCGTGCCTTTTCCGGCATTGTTGCAGGTAACGTAAAAGCAGACGGCATCAAGCGGGTACAGGAGCATGGCCCGTATCTGTTGAATGGTGATCCGCAAATTATGGCCGAGATGGACGCCCTGCTGGCTCGCATGGTGGCTAACGGGCGTATGAAGATAACAGGGGAGTATACTCCCTGCTACCGTATTTCAAGTCGGGGAGTCTTGGAGTAAGTCGAACCCGTACCTGCCTTTCAAACACCAAGCAGGTACGGGCGTATTGCAGCCACCGTCGTGCTTCAGTAGTGACTGAGTATTTCCGTGATACCCGTCTTCTGATCGACTTCAACTTCATCGTACACGTTCGTCAAGGGTGTGATCACCGCTTCGCGGCCCAGATTAAAACTCTGCTCTTTAACGATCACCCGATAAGCTTTATTTAACTTCAATGCTCGCTCAGCCGAAGGCATTAACAGATAGCTGATATCGTCAGAAATTTTGGCAAATTCTGCGGCAACAGGGTTACCCTCGGAATCAAAGAATTTCGCTAACACTTCGTCGTTGGTGCGGAATTCATTACCGGTTGGGTTATGTGCCAGGTAATAGGCAAACTCGCCAGCACCGTCTTCACGCTTCAGGTCTGCAACCCCCGAGAAACCCTTCTCCAGCCAGTGATACCAGCCCTGACGAAAGCTGTTTTGGGTATCAAACTTGCGTTCGAATGAAAGAACCGTGTCGTTGTGTGCACCAATAAAGCCATGACAACCCAGGCAAAACGCGTTTTCTTCGTACGTTTGCGGACGCAGTTGCCCGGCATCATCTTCAATAAAGCCTTGATACAGCCAACCATGCGAAGCGTAAACACCTACTTCCATGTTGCCGAAGATGGTTTTGGTACGACTCGGGAAATCGTGACGCTCCTTGATTTCCTTGTTCACGATTTCGCGCAGGTCGTAATAGGTGCGCCAGCCCATCTTGCGGCTATAACGCAGTTCCTTCATACGAGCCGCCATGCCGGTATTGCCAGTGGCCTCGTTGATATCCAGGTAACGCACACTATGCAGAAATTCGGTACCTTCCGGGAACAAACGCGCAGCCAGATGAATATCACCTTTTTCCAGTTGCGATTTGGCCACCCCCACGTAAGTCATATATCGGCCGTCATTCGGGGCCCAATCGTAGGTAATTTGAGTTGCAGTGCCCAATACACCATTGTTATCCAGATCGACACCAAAACGCGTTTCATCGGTGGCATCAATCATGACATCTTGTTCTTTCAGCAGCGCTTCGACAATGGCCAGGTTGATCTTGTAGGTCTCCAGGTCAAAGGTTCCTGTCGTCAGTTGCTGGAAAGCTTCCGGCAGTCTGATCATCACATCGTCTGTTGAGCCATTGGTGGGCATAAAGGTGCCCAGGAACGGGTAGTAAGCATAAACGCGCCAGCCGCTGTACTGTCCATCCGGGGCAATATCAAAGCCCTGCTCATTAAAATCAAACCAGGCATCCGGGGAATAACCCTCCCATTTGCCATCACCATTACGATCCCATTCGGCAGGAGGGTTGGCGAGTTTTGCTGCGAGAATGATGCCGCCATTGTCAGCGCGGTAGTTATCCTCGCGAACGTATCGCAGAATGTCGTCGTCTGAAATCGCCGCTATATCATTCGTGCGATCCTTACGGATATTGGCCCAACGATTCACTACACCACTCTCTGGAAAAGCGTACGCTTCCTGTACGTCAGTATCGTTGAGATAGTTGGGGCGTTTACTCTCACCATGACACGCATAACAGGGGTTGGATACTTCCCCATTTTCCTTGACCGGATTGGTGTAACACTGAGGCGGGATATAAGGCGTCGGACTCTCGGAAACATCTCTGGTGATATCGGTCAGAGTGCCGTAAGCCAGATTGGTAGCAACAGGATTCGTCGTCTCTTGTTGATTATTATCACTGCTGCTATCCGGGGAACTACTATCTTCAGTCTGGTTTTCATCATGTTCACTGGCATCCGAGTTACTGTCAGCTGTATGAGAAGATCCACTGTTATCAAAACAGGCGGACAAAACCAAAGGAACCAGCAGTAGGCAAATTCGGAATGTGTTCATTTAACAATACCTTTAAAAAAAGGGCAGCTAAGCGCCGCCCTTTTTGTTGATCGATCAAGCGATAACTACCAAAACTTACTCTGCAATAGCAGGGAAAGGCCCGATATAGCCAGTGTATGCACGGTGTGCATCACCCGTTGTATCTTCTTCTTGGTCAGACTCACCATAAGGATGCTGAACCACAGACATCAGGTAGGCGAAACCATTGATGTTTGGATACCAGTATGGAGAAGTCGTTTCAGAACCATATGGAGTGGTCTGGATACGAATCAGATCCTGGCTGGCAAAGTCGTAAGCCCAGATGACGTCGTTCTGGTGGTTACCAGTATCTTCACCAATGATCAGGTAATCATAACCGGACATGTAGGTCACGTTATCCGGCTCGGAAATACCATTGATATGACAGCTGTTTTCGTCTTCGAAACCCGCCAGCTGGGCTTCAACGTTCACGCCCTCAACACCGTTGCTGGCCTTGGTTGGACGACCAACGACCAGTCCTTTCATGGTTTTGGCAACGTAGTTGGAACCAATAGTGCTATCAACCAGCAGATCCAGTTCATAAACCGCACCACAACGATTCTTGTTCAGCTGGATATGGTCTACCGGTGCAGAGGCATCGGCTTGCATGCTGTTATACACACGAGACATAGCAACATACAGCTTGTTGCGCTTGCTATCGTAAGTAACACCTTCTTCCTTGGAGAACTCGGTGGTTGCACCCATCAAGGCAGCGTAACGACGGGTTTCCAGACGGGAAGCAGCCACTTCCATACCGGTTTTCACAGCCAGACATTCGGTTGAACCGTTGGCAGCAATTTTGGTGTGGGCAGCGTTAGCACAGGTGCCGTCAGTCTGCACTTCGGAGGTTGCGAAGATGTCAGTAAACAGCAGCGGATCGGTGGTGTCGGTACCGTGTACGTAGGCACTGACAGTCGCGTTGTCTGCATGACCCAGAGAGATCCAGTCCAGAGTCGCTTCACCAGCGCCTGTAGCAGAAACCTGGTTCCACTTGGCTGCATACAGGTTACCGGCACTCAGATCACCAGCGGTGTCGGCCACGAACATGAAGAAACCAACGTTGGAACCGTCATCCGTGATGTAGGCAGTTTTGGAGTCCGGCATGACATAAGCCAGCTCAATGGCCACACGGCCCATGGCGTAGTGCTTGGTCATATCAACGGTTGGAGTACTGGTGGCATCCGTGGCGTCAGTGCTCACTTCAATTTCAGTGTTCCAGCCGTAGTAGTAAGGGTTCCAGCTCAGATCACCGGAAACGTAGTAGTCCAGTTGGGTAGCAGGGTAGCTATCAGCAGCGGCTTCAGTAGCCGTCGGCAGCGAGCGGGCATCCGGCTCATATTCTTCAGACGCCAGGTGGGTGTTCCATGGGGTCACAGAAGCAGCACAATGTACCCAGCCACCATCAACGCCTTTCTGATCCAGCTGGGTCAGGCTGATTGGTGAAAGAGCGCCAGTCGTTTCATCCTGATCCAGTTCGAACAGGAACATGGCGCCCGGACGGGTTTCCATCTGGGAAACAGAGAACAGGCGACCATTCACTGGCAACAAGGAGGTGTGTTCGTTAGCGTCAGTAATACGCAGTGAACTGTCTTCTTCAGTCAGGGCAGTGCCCATATCATCAACCAGCTGGCCGAATGTTACGCCAGTGATTTCATCACCAGAACGGGCGAACTCATGGTATTGACCACCGAAAGATTCGCCATCAATAACCGCTTCAGACACCAGGATTGCACGTTTCTGAGCATCGGTTGCAGGAGCAGGAACACCAGTAAAAGTCAGTTTACCAGTACCAGCAGCAGGAGTACCGTCAGTACCTGGAGTACCTGGATCACCCTTGTCACCGTCAGCACCAGCAACGCCGTCTTTGCCATCGTCGCCATCTGAACCACAAGCAGCCAGACCAGTAGCCAGAGCGGCCATCAGCAATGCCTGCAGCAGTTTGTTTTTCTTGAATTCCATAACGCACTCTCTCATCGATTGTTTATAGAGGTCTAAGTGCGGCATAGGCTAGTCGCAGAAAATGACAACTTGAATGAGCTTTTATGTCAGAAAGAAGACATTATTGTGACAGCTATTAATAACGAATTTGACGTCGATACACTCCCATGACGCGTTTGTACTGGAGCTTTATTGAGGTATCAATGGTGCAATCTGCCGGCTATGGTTGCCAA
Organism: Candidatus Thalassolituus haligoni; assembly: GCF_041222825.1. Lineage (NCBI taxonomy): Bacteria > Pseudomonadati > Pseudomonadota > Gammaproteobacteria > Oceanospirillales > Oceanospirillaceae > Thalassolituus > Candidatus Thalassolituus haligoni. Next base: position 980,521 of record NZ_CP139482.1, on the reverse strand, counting down.
AAATGGCCTCAGATTCCAGGGTACTCAACCTTCGGACAAGAGCATCATCTCAAGATGGCCAACTGGGTGCAGAAGGGAGAAATGGCCCGTTGCTCGTGGCTTCAGATATGAATCGTCAGGCTACCCCACCACCACTAGGGGTGGTGATTCTGTTCCTCTGCCAGTTCTCCTGTGCGATTAGCCAACCCCAGCGATTGCCCGAAATTCTGGGTCTTTACCTTGCGCTGTAACATCGATTGGTTCTCTTCGCTTATCAATTCCCAGGCGGACAGCAGCCCCGCCAAAACACGAACGATTTCATCCTGAGTGAGTGAAGATGGTGTCAGTGCTTGCTCCGGTATCCGCAGTAAAAAACAAAAAACCCGGCGCTGTTAACACAGGGCCGGGTTATTCAATCAGAACAGCGTGATCAGCTCACTTCTTTCGCGGCGATACGCGCCGCCCATTCGATCGGGCCGGTCATGTGTACCGATTCACCTTTGGTATCGACAGCAACGGTGACGGGCATATCCACCACGTCAAACTCGTAGATGGCTTCCATACCCAGATCCGCAAAACCCAGCACTTCCGCACCCTTGATCGCCTGGGAAACCAGGTAAGCCGCACCGCCGACGGCCATCAGGTACACGGCTTCGTTGTCCTTGATGGCTTCAATCGCGATCGGGCCACGCTCGGATTTACCGATCATGCCCAGCAGTCCGGTTTGTTCAAGGATAGTACGGGTAAACTTGTCCATCCGGGTGGCTGTGGTCGGGCCAGCAGGGCCAACTACTTCGTCGCGAACCGGATCAACCGGGCCAACGTAATAGATAAAGCGACCTTTCAGATCAACCGGCAGTTCTTCACCACGGGCCAGCATTTCGACCATACGTTTGTGAGCGGCATCCCGGCCGGTCAGCATCTTGCCAGACAGCAGTACGGTTTCACCGGTTTTCCAATCCTTGACGTCTTCCGGCGTTACGGTGTTCAGGTCAACGCGGCGAACACTGTCACCAACTTCCCAGCTGATTTCCGGCCAGTCTTCCAGCTTTGGCACTGGCAGCGAGGCAACCCCGGAACCATCCAGCACAAAATGGGTGTGACGGGTTGCCGCACAGTTAGGAATAATGGCTACCGGCTTGTTGGCGGCATGGGTCGGATAATCCGCCACTTTCACATCCAGTACCGTGGTCAGACCACCCAGCCCCTGAGCGCCGATGCCCAGCTTGTTGACCTTATCGAACAACTCCAGGCGCAGTTCTTCGGCACGATTACTGGCACCACGCGCCTGCAGTTCCTGGATATTGATTGGCTCCAGCAGCGATTCCTTGGCAATTTGCATGGCTTTTTCAGCCGTGCCGCCAATGCCGATACCCAACATGCCCGGCGGACACCAGCCAGCCCCCATGGTCGGAATCTGCTTCAGTACCCATTCAACCACATCGTCAGACGGGTTCAGCATGGCGAACTTGGATTTGGCTTCGGAGCCGCCGCCCTTGGCTGCGACATGCACGTCGACGGTATTCCCCGGCACCAGTTTCATATGAATAACCGCCGGAGTATTGTCCTTGGTGTTGACCCGCTTGCCGTCCGGATCCGCCAGTACCGAAGCACGCAAGACGTTGTCCGGGTTCAGGTAAGCACGACGAACCCCTTCGTTACACATGTCTTCGACCGACATGTCGCTTTCAAATTTGACATCCATACCAATGGTCAGAAAAACGGTAACGATACCAGTATCCTGACAGATCGGACGTTTGCCCATGGCACACATACGAGAGTTGATCAGAATCTGCGCCATGGCGTCTTTGGCGGCCTTGGACTCTTCACGCTCGTACGCTGCGTGAACGGCGTCGATAAAATCTTTGGGGTGGTAGTAGGAAATGTACTGCAGCGCATCAGCGACGCTTTGGATCAGGTCTTCTTGCTTGATCACTGTCATGGCGAGTTCTCTCTCTGTGCTCTCTCTCGGGTGCCCTGGCTCCGTCTTGCGACAAAACACTCAGCAGTGATATGCGCCAGACCGATGCTGGCGCGAACGGTGGCCGATTGTACCCGAAGGAACAAGCGGCTCAAATGCGATCGACAGGCGCCTTTAGTCAAATGTCAGGGTTTGGTCGCGGCCGGAGTGTGCAGTGTGGTGATACGCGACTCCACCTGACGCAGCTGCTTGCGTAAGGTCTCAATCTCTTGCTGACGATTGGCCAGGGATTCTTTCAGGATGGCGACGCTACGCCCCGTCATTTGTACCGCCTCGCTGTTCTGGGCAATACGCAACTCGGATTCCGGCAAGGACAGCAGTGCCGCTTCGGCGGAAGATACCCGCTCCGACAGTGCGCTGCTGGCCAGCTGTTGCTGCTCCAGCGTCGCTTGCTGCGTGGTCAGGCTGATCTGCTGCTTGTCGGCCTCAGACTTGAGTCTTTTGACAGTCGCCACATTGCTCGCTATGGCTTTTTCATTACTGGCGATCATGCCCTTGTTACGCTTATTGGCAACATCCCACAGCTTGCGAATTTCAGAATCATGTTCTTTCAGCAGCACCTTGAGCGCATCGAGTGACAAACTGGCGTTTTCGCCAGTAACCGACAAACGCTCATTTAGTTGTTGCAGATTAACCGACTGCTGCTGAAGGGTCTGTCTGGCCGCCAGCAGCTCGGTCTGCATCGTCTGCACCAGGGTATAAAGATACCCGGCGGCGGCGAGACCAAGCAGAGCCAGCAACAGTGCCACAGCCACCAGCCCGGCCCCAGCGGACTTGCCTGTTGTGTTGGCAGACCCGGCTGCCGCCGGTGAACGCCGCGATTTATTTTGCCGCTGACGCATTTCAATATCGTCTTTCGAGGGTTTGATGTCGGGTATAAGCGGTTCTTTAACGTTGTCCATTAGGATTTCCGGAACTGGCGATCAGGAGATAAACGGCCCGCAGTATACAAACATTAACGCTGAAATACCGACCGCAGCCGGGAATTTTCACGCCTGACCAGAGCATCAGACACACCTGTAGAGCAAGAATTCATCCTTTCCATAATAGTGATTCACTATTAGCAACACATAGCCGCTCCGGCCGCTCCGGTGTTATCATGCTGCGACTTCGGAAGGCGGGATGGAGCCGTTGAATTATTTTTATAAAGCCCCATCTACACCCCTGAATGCAACCACCTAGCCTGATAATGGAGAACGCTCATGGCCTTCGAACTTCCCGCTCTGCCATACGAAAAAACTGCACTGGAACCTCACATCTCTGCAGAAACCCTCGATTTCCACTACGGTAAGCACCACAACACCTACGTCACCAAACTGAATGGTTTGATTGGTGGTACTGAATTTGAAGGCAAGACTCTGGAAGAAATCATCAAGACTTCTTCTGGCGGCGTATTCAACAACGCAGCCCAAATCTGGAACCACACCTTCTACTGGAACAGTCTGGCACCGAATGCCGGTGGTGCACCGACTGGCGCTATCGCCGACGCCATCAACGCTGCGTTTGGTTCATTCGAAGAATTCCAGACCAAGTTCAACGATATGGCGGTGAACAACTTCGGCTCCAGCTGGACCTGGCTGGTGAAAAAGGCAGACGGCACACTGGACATCGTCAACACGTCCAACGCTGCTACCCCGATCACTGAAGAAGGTCTGACGCCGCTGCTGACCGTTGACCTGTGGGAACACGCCTACTACATCGACTATCGCAACGTACGTCCGGATTACCTGAAAGGTTTCTGGGCACTGGTGAACTGGGAATTTGCGAACGCTAACTTCGCTGCCTGATCACTGCATTGATAAAAAGGGAGCCTCGGCTCCCTTTTTTGTTGGCTTGGTTTTTATTAACTGGCCGCCTTTCCTTCCTTACCTTTTCCAGCGCAGTGTCGGCTACGCTACAGGAGCCTGAATGCAACTGTTACTCGCCTCATCATCTCGCTATCGTCGCCAGCAACTGGCACAGCTGGGTATTCCATTCGACTGGGCCAGTCCGGATATTGATGAAACCCCGTACGTCGATGAAACCATCGATGCCTATGTCCAGCGCCTGGCGGAACAAAAAGCCCTCGCCATGGCAGCACAGTACCCGCAGCACTGGATTATCGGCAGCGATCAGGCCTGTTCACTGAATGGCGCGGTAGTCAGCAAACCGGAAAACCATGACAACGCCCGTCAGCAACTACTGGCCAGCGCCGGGAAGACCATTCGTTTTTCGACCGGTATTGCACTTTGGCATCAAGGTAAAACAAGCAGTGCCGTTGAGCACTTTGATGTGCAGTTTCGGGCTCTGTCAGCCGAGGAAATTGAAGATTATCTGAGACTGGAGCAACCCTACGATTGTGCTGGCAGCTTCAAGGTCGAAGGCCTCGGCATCCATCTGTTTGAAGCCTTGCATGGGCGGGATATCAATAGCCTGATTGGGCTGCCATTAATCCGCTTGTGCGATTTAATGAGAGCAGCAGGACTGAACCCACTGCAGTTGGCGGCCCGGCATCGCTAGGAAGCCCACCAGTCATGATAACGACGGGGGGTAAACCTGCGATGCGACCGCGACAGAGTGACGGCGTGGCCTGAAGGCCCACTAGCGATTGGTTGGACGACCCTCAAACAGTCGTTCAAGCGAGGCATCAATATCGTCCGTACCAAGCTGATCAGACACTTCAAACTCCCAGATACCGTTGTATTTTTCACGGGTCAGTGCACGGGAGGTTTCAGCGTTATTAACAATGGTCGGACGTAAAAACACCATCAGATTACTTTTGACGTGCTCGCTACTGGATGAGCGGAACAACCAGCCCAGCACCGGAATATCACCCAGCCAAGGCACCTTGCTTTCACTCTCGATCACGTCATCACGAATCAGGCCGCCCAGGACGATGGTTTCCTGATTACCAGTCAGAATCATGGTTTTGATCGATCGTTTGTTAGTAATCAGATCCGCACTGCCCGACACCGAGGTGGCCGATACGGATTCTGCCGTAGCTTCCACTTCCAGACGAATATCCGTGCCGTCATGAATGTGTGGCTTCACCTTCAGCGTCACACCAACATCTTCACGGGTGATGGTGGTGAAAGGATTGGAATTGGTCGACGACGACGTCGAGCCAGTAATAAACGGTACGTTCTGACCGACAATGATTTCCGCTTCCTGATTGTCCATAGTCATGATGCTGGGGGTCGACAGCAAGTTGGTATTGCTGTCACTCTGCAATGCCTGCAAGATCACGCCGAAGTCCAGCACACCGTTATTCTCACTGTAACCACCAACCGTCAGGCCACTGCCAATGGCACTGGCATACGACCCGGACGCAACACTGGTGGCGATGGTACTGAGCGACGGCCCGGCGTCGCTGAAATTAGTCATGGATACCGGATTATCCAGATCACCAGAAACCCATTGCACGCCCAGTGCATCGTTCACATCACCCGTCACTTCAACAATCGCCGATTCAATCAACACCTGTGCACGGCGTACATCCAGTGACGCGACCAGTTCCTGAATCTCTTTCATCAATGACGGTTCGGCACGCACCACCAAGGCATTCAGTTCTTCATCGGCGTGAATACCGACAGAACCCTTCACTTGCTGGGCATCCTTGTCATTACTGCTCACTTCACCCATCAGGTTTTTGAGCAGATCCGCCAGCTTGGTGGCATCGGCGTACTGCAGCCGAATCACCTGGGCACTGCCGCTGAAATAGGATGGCTGGTCAAGCTGCTCGATCAGATGGCGAATACGTTCGCGAGCCGTTTTTTCGCCCTTGATAATCAGCCGATTGCTGCGCTCGTCGGCCACCACCCGAATGCTGCCAGCGGTATTGTTATTATCGCCATTGCCCTGGGAAACCTTGGAGGGATCCAGGCTTTGTAACATGGTAACGACATTGCCGACCCAGGCTTCTTTGAGTTGCACCACTTCCAGTTCTTCACTGCCGGACTTATCGAGGCGATCGATAATCTGCTCGATGCGCTGAATATTCATGGCATGATCTGAAATGATCAGCGCGTTGGCGGATTTGACCCCGGCCAGATGGCCGTATTTGGCCACCAACGGGCGCAAAATAGGCACCAGATCCAGCGCCGGTGTATTCTTGATCATGATTACCTTGGTAAGCATTTCCTGGCTATCATTGGCCGATTGGGTGTTCAGGTCACGACCAACCTGTTTCACCTCGTTCTGTTGGACAATCAGCACCACATCTCCGGCTGGTACGGCGGCATAACCGTGCACCTGCAACACCGACAGAAACAACTCATATACGCCGTTGGAATCCATCGCCTCACTGGTCAGGACATTAACCTTGCCCTTGACGCGCGGATCGACCACAAAGCTTTTTCCGGTAATATCCGCCACCTGGCTGATAAAGGCGCCGATATCGGCTTCTTTCAGATTGATCTGCCAGCTCTCCTGAGCACTGACGGTGAAGCTCAGTGATAACAAGACAGCCACTACCCAATGTTTGAACACACCCATATCCTTAATTCAGCCTGTGGTTAACGGTGAAACGATCATTGCCGCGCTGTACTTCGATACGCACGCTATCGGTATTTTGCAAATCAGCCAACAGGCTCTGGTCACTGGCGGGGTCTCCGAGTGACTGGCCGTTGATCGACAACAGCAAATCACCTGGTCGGAGTTTGAACTGCATCAGCGGCGAACCGGGTTGCACCCGATAGCCCAAACCATCCCCTTGCGGCTCCAGCCCCATGCGTCCCAGCGCTTCAAGCGGATCATCCTCCAGTTCAGACGTCGCCAGATCGACAAATTCAGTGGCATTACGGATCTTGCCAAAACGCTCCTTTAACGAACCGGAACGCCCGCTAGAGGCACTCGGGTTACCCCTGTCAGTATCGTCACGAGGGACAATCCGCACATCCGAGCCACGACTTGTCTGCTCGTCAAACTTGAGGGTTTCCAACTTGCCCACCGTATCCAGAATGACTTTGTCCGAATACACACCGGCCAGCCGGGTACGGCCTTGAACGGCATCCCCCATCCGATAAAATTCCCCAGCCCGACCCGCCGCAGAGATGATGGCACTGGAGTATTCCTCTCGCGAGGACTGATTAACCCCCAGCAGGGTCAGCTTCAGACGGGTATCCGGTGCCTCCACTTCTTTTTGTACCACCACTGGAGCGACCGCCGTTGCTTCACCGAACAGGTGATAGGCTGCGGTTCCCCGCACATGACCATCTGCCGCCTCAGCATTACCTTGAACGGGCGCTTTTAATACCAGCGGTGCCGGGGCGGCCACCAGCCACACCAGTTGTGCTGCCTGCCAGCTCAATAACACCGTCAGCATCAGCTTGCCCGCCAGCAATATCCATTTTTGCCACAGCAACAGCTCTACCACATTCTTATCCAAATCGACTGCTCCGAATCGGCGCCAAGGTTATAGAATCTTTCGTGACACTTCAAAAACCACGGTATCCACATCGGCTTTGTCTGGCCAGGTTTGCCCTAACACATCAAACATGCGACGTCGTATCGCCACTCCACCCCAGCCATCCGGCTGGATGAACCCTTGTACCAGCTTCTGGCCTTCCATTGACGTCACATCCAGCACCGCACGTTCTTTATCCATACCCAGAGCCCCAACCAACATCGGCACCTCGGCCGTCACCCGTTTGCGTTGTACCGGAAAAGCCGCAGCACCACCACTGAAAACCAGGCGGCCACCCAGTGCGGTCAGCTGCCGGGTATCCAACTCAATCACGGCAGCCACATCATTGGCTTCGATGTTGCCAGACAGATCAATCTGCAATGGTTTCAGTAACGGCTTCAATAAATCAGTATCAACAAAACCGTCCAGCCCGGTGACATGTAACTGCTGATCGGCCTCCAAACGCACCAGACCATTCATTCGGATCGCAGGTGCTGTCAACGTCAAGTCAACTTCAGCCGCCGCCGTCAACAACGCCCAGGGCGACAACCGCCACTCCGCATCAATGGGGCCAAGTTGTCGTTGCTCGGCCTGGAGATGACCATGCCAGAGTGTGCCGGAAACTGACCGAACATCGACCGGTAAATTCCGCACATCAGGTTCCAGCATGCGCCAGACAAAGTGTAATGGCGCATTGATGGCCAGAAATACAAGAAAGGTAAACAGGCCGAGAAGCAGGTACCAGCGAGTTGCCCAAATGGCTGCAAACATGATGATGATGGTATCCGTGTCGCTATAAATTGCGTGTCATTCTACTGACAGGGCGCCGGAGTCTAAAGCGAAGTTATGACATCCATGTAACAATTACGCAGTGTATCGGTAACAAGTGTTCAGCTTGCGTCTGATAAACCTTTCACCGCGTACCTCATTACCTCATAACACGATTCACGCCACATCGTGCAACAAGCGCTGTTGCAGTGCGCGGTCTCCAGCGATCAGCCGTTCCTTTTGGGGTCGGCTCAACCGTTTCGCCCGGTATTCGACTTTCAGTGCCACCGACTTGCTCGGCAACAACCAGCTAAAATCCAACTGCAAGGGTGCCTTGCCTCGCAACGCCCGCGCAGCACGCACGCTACCGGAGTTGTGCTCGCGAAAGCGCCGAATCACATTCGTCGTAACGCCACAATACAAGGTGTTGTGGCGGGTACGAATAAAATACAAAAACCAGCCTGCGTCAGGAGCAGATTCAGTGGCAGGTTTGATATCAGAGGAACCTTCTGCCAGGTCGGCGTCATAATTTACCTGATCTGCCGGTATACTCAGTCGCGCTACACTGTTTGCTGCCATAAAATCGGTATAAACCCCAAAGGTAATTGCGTTATCCACTATGGTCACTCACAGCCCGCCAAGGAGTTTTTAATGCACCCAGGTCGCCCGCTGTTTCGCGAACCAGTCAGTGGCCTCACCCATCTTGCCGGTGCGCTGTTTGCCATTGTTGCGCTGTGCATTCTGAGTGTCCAGGCAACGCTACATGGCAGCATTTGGCATATTGTATCGTTCAGCGTATTTGGCACCACCATGCTGCTGATGTTTGCCAGCAGTGCGGTCTATCACCTGTCATATGGTTCCGAGCAATGGATTGCCTGGCTCAAACGGATTGATCATATCGCCATTTTTTTACTGATCGCCGGTACTTATACGCCGGTTTGCCTGGTTCCTCTCCACGGCACCATTGGCTGGTGGCTGCTTGGCACCGTATGGTTACTGGCGCTGCTTGGCGTGGCGCTGAAGCTCTTCTGGATCACCGCACCACGCTGGCTGTCTACGCTGGTGTATATCGCCATGGGCTGGCTGATCATAGTCGCTGCCCAGCCAGCGATAGAACGTATTCCAACCGATGCGTTGATCTGGCTGGCCTGTGGCGGTGGTTTCTATACCATAGGCGCGGTTATTTACGCCTGCAAATGGCCAAACCCCTGGCCTGACACCTTTGGCTTCCACGAAATCTGGCATTTATTTGTGATTGCTGGCGTATTCTGTCATTTTTGGGCCATTGCCTTTGGCCTCGCGGATTTACCCGTAGCAAACATCGCTCCGGCGATGTCTGCGGCATCCCATCCCGACACCACTGGCTGACACTTTTATAACCAACAGAACGCCATGACTGACTCCGAAACTGAACTGGAAATTTCCAGCCGCCTCTCCGTCCCGCTGTATCAGATCGAATTACTGGCCATCCGCGCTCAAGGGGCTGGGGGCCAGAATGTTAACAAGGTATCCAGCGCTATCCACCTGCGCTTTGATATTGGCGCATCGTCCTTGCCGGCCTATATCAAGGAACGCCTTGCCAATACCTCCGACAGTCGTATCAGCAAAGACGGTATTATTGTGATCAAGGCGCAGCAACACCGCACCCAGGAAAAAAACCGTCAGGATGCGCTGGAGCGTCTGGCCGAGCTGATCCGCAAGGCAACCGTTGTCTTGCCACCCAGAGTCGCTACCCGACCCACCCGTTCGTCACAGCGTAAACGGGTCGATCAGAAAACCCGGCGCGGGCAGATCAAAAACCTGCGCGGTAAAGTCGGCAAGGTCGATACCTAGCAGGCTGTTGAAATTCTTATTCGCTTTGCTGACAGAAGCTTTTCAACTCGCTAAATCACGCTTATTTGGTTGTTTTTTGAGTGGTTTTTCCACCGGAAACAGGATGATCCATCCCGTTTCCGGTCATCAGACGGATTGACCCTGTAACTTGGACATTCGCACCAGGTTATAAGCCATCATGGTCATCTCAAGAACACTGTTGACCTTCGCAAGTCCTCTCACTTTTAACTGCCGTAAGTGGCCGACGGTCTTACCCCAGCCGAAAGGTTCCTCGACACGTTTACGCACAATCTGACTGGCGGCATAACCCGCTTTGTTACTGGTTCGACCATCGATGGCTGAGCCACCTGACCGTTTGTCATTGCGAGCAACATGGGGCGTGATGCGGTGCTTCCTGCATTCCTTCACAAACCCTTTGGTGTCGTAGTTTTTATCCGCACCCACGGTTTTACGATGAGCTCCCGGCAGTGCTTTTAAAAGCCCTTGGGCGACGTCTCTTTCCGCTGTTCCGGTCGCCAGACTGGCTTGTGTCGCAACGATCAAACCATTCCGATTTTCCATGACAGTGTGTCCCATGAAGGATAATCGGGCCTCTTGTCCTTTGGATTTTTTGAACAGCCTCGCATCCGGATCCGTGGTTGATTCATGCGTGTCATTACGGCGTTTGGTGCCACGAAAGTTCTCTTCCTGATTGCGTCCGGATGGCCCTTCGCCCTTATCCTGATCGTCATCAGATTGCTTTGGCCGAAAACTCTTTTGGGAAGCCCAGGCCTGCATCAATGTGCCATCGACACTAAAATGATCGTTCGACAGGAGTTGTTGTTTTCGGGCTGTGGCAATCACCTCGGCGAATAATTCGGTGCTGACGTCATGGCGGATCAAACGATCCCGATTGACGCTGAAAGTCGAATGATCCCAGACCGGATCATCAATACTCAAACCAATAAACCAGCGATAAAGCATGTTGTACTGAATCTGCTCGACCAGTTGCCGTTCGCTGCGAATACTGAAGAGGATTTGCAGCAGCAAGGCTCTCAATAGACGCTCCGGAGGAATAGATTCCCGGCCACGCTCGGAATAGATCAGGCTGAGTTTCCAATCGATATTGGTGAGCGCCTGATCAAACAGGATTTTGATGGATCTCAAAGGGTGATCCTGTGGAACCAGTTCATCCAGTTTGATGGTGGTGAACAAGGCTTCTTGGGTAATGTCAGCGCCACGCATGGGAGTCCGGGAATCCATTGAAAAAGAGTATTGTATCGAAGCCAGTAGGCATCAGGGATAAAATCAACGGCCTGCTAGGAGTCTGTCAGTCCAGGGGGCGTTCTACTGCGGGAAGCGGGTTTTGTTGGCCAGTAGGTCAATGGGCTTGCTTGGTGATGAGACAGTTCGAGTCACAACATGGTCACAGGCCCTGAGGCCTGTGCCACACAACACTCGTCAGAGTGATCGCGCCTTGCGGATCATGGCGTAGGAGGTCTGGATTTGCTGGGTTTTTTCTTTCGCCAAGCGCAGCATTTCTTCTGGCATACCACTGGCAGAGAGCTTGTCGGGGTGATTCTGGCTCATTAACCGTCGATAGGTTTTTTTCAGCGTTTCGTCATCAACATCAGACCGCACGCCCAGTGTTTTATAAGCCTGCTCCAATTGCTGGCTTTGGCTGACACCGCCGTTACGCGCCTGAAACATGGCTGCTTCGATCCGTTCTTTGACCCGATCGATCTGCGTCTGGCTAATACCCAGTACGTTACTGAGATGCTCAATCATGGCCCACTCTGCGGGTGACAACTCGCCATCGGCGTAACCGATGGTCATCACCACTTCCAGAAACATCTGTGCCATCGGCAAGCTCAGTCGCGGCCGCAGCTGTTCCAGCTCGCTATCGAATGAAAACTCCGTGTCTTTACCTTCCTGAAACCAGGCAATCGCTTGCTGCCTGGCAGCGTCCTTGAGCTGCATCCGGTCCATAATAAAATTGGCAGCGGCTATTTCTTCCTCACTGACGCGGCCATCAGCCTTGGCAATCCGCCCCATGCAACGACACAGGGATGACACATACAGCTGGCGAACATCACCAGCACCGCCGGGGCGAGCCAGTGTCATTAACTGGCCACCCCAGGCATTTTCCAGGTTCTGGTCGAACATATGGCCTACAAATGCGCCTATCATCATGCCAAACGGGCCGCCGGTCATAAAACCGAGCATGCTGCCCATGGCTTTTCCCATCCATAGCATCAGAACGTCTCTCTGGTGAGTTGCTGTTCCAGTTCTGCCAGACGCTGTGGAGTACCCACATCTGTCCAGCAACCATTAAGCAAGCAGCCTTTTACCTGCTTGCGTGCCATTGCCTGACGTAATATCGGTGCCAATGCCTGCTTCCCCATAGATATTCCGGCCAACAAGTCGGGGTGAATCAGACTGATACCGGTAAACGTCAAACCCTGGTCGCCAGCCTCTGCCGCAACCTCGGTACCGTCAAGGGAAAAATCGCCCGCCGGGTTATGAAGCGGGTTATCCGTCAGCCACAGCCAGGCCAGAGTGCCGTCGTCGAGTACCCCGGAGGATAAGGTTCTGACCGCTTCCTGATAGTCCCAGTCAGTCCAGACATCGCCGTTAACCAATAAAAACGGCTGATCTCCCAGCAACGGCAGCGCCTGTCGTACGCCGCCAGCGGTTTCCAGGGCAATCGCTTCAGCGGAATAGCGAATGGTTGCACCCCATTGCTGGCCATCCTGTAGCTGGGTTTCAAGCATATCTCCTAGCCAGGCGTGGTTAATCACCAGTTCGGTGATACCTGCCGCGACCAGTTTTTCAATATGATGAACAATCAGCGGTTTGCCCGCCAGTGGTAACAACGGTTTGGGGCAATGATCGGTCAATGGCGCCATACGCTGGCCTCGACCAGCAGCCAGGATCATTGCTTTCATCGGGATAACTGCACCAGTGCGGGCATCAGCCGCTGGTTGAGCCAGAGACTGAAGTCACTCAGTTCGTCGTAACGTCTGGCAATATCCACCAGGTACTGGCAGGTATTGGGAATATCGGCCAGATAGGTCGGTTTATGGTCGCGCAAATTGAGGCGGGCAAAAATACCGGCGGCCTTGAGGTGTCGCTGCAGACCCATCCAGTCAACGTCCCGCACGCAGTGTTCCCAATCACCGAGATAATAACCAAACGGTCGGGCCAACTCCCAATAATAGGCCACCAGTTCATCCACCAGCGCCTGCGGCCAGCGCACGTAGCAATCTCGAACCAGCGACACCAGATCGTAAGTGGAAGGGCCAGCCAGGGCATCCTGAAAATCAATAATGCCCAACCCGCCATCCGGTTTCAGCATCAGGTTGCGGGAGTGATAATCCCGGTGCACCGTTACTATTGGTTGCGCTAATGCCTGGCGAGCAAGCAGATCAAACACCCGATCCAGCATGCAGTGTTCGGCGGCTGTCAGTGCCAGTTGCAGCTGTTGGCCGCACAACCAGTCACGAAACAGCTCCATTTCTCGTTGCAGACACGCTTCATCATAAGCAGGCAGCTGACGGCAGCTGACACCCTGTAGCTGCACCAGTTGCTCAATCGCCTGCCGATACAGCGCCAGTATTTGCTTGTCGGTTGCAGCCGGATCGTGCAAAGCCGCCCATAGCAGATGGTCACCAAAGTCTTCGAGTAACATAAAACCCTGGTCGATATCTGCGGCCAGTACTTGGGGAACCGCCACCTGCTGGTGACGCCATTGCTCGGCAATACGAATAAAACGCGGGTTATCTTCCTTGTCTGGCGGGGCGTCGACAAGAATCCAGCTCTTGCCCAGGCCTCTCAGGCGGAAGTAACGGCGGAAACTGGCATCACCAGACACCGTTTCCAGGCTAGTATTAACATCCAGGTTCGCCTCGCGGCGAATGGTACTGGACGCCCAGTCAACCAGGTGATCAAGGCGCGGATCCATGCTGGCCTCACATTTGTTATCGATCTAAAATTGCGCGCGTTGAGCGCCCCCCGTATCATCTGCGCGCTAAGATAGCACACTTCACAGTACAGGCACCCACGCTCAGCCATGGCGGATCACAGACATTCAGATGCAATCCATACACAGCCGATGCCCATTCGCATGCCGCTGACGCCATCGCGCCTGCCTGCTCGTTACGCCTGCAGGCTGCTACTGATCGCCTTCTGCACGGCGAGCACCAGCGCCCTGGCTCAGGCTGAAACACCGCTGCTGAATTGGTATCCACGGGCGCTACTGAGTGATGCTGAGCTTGCCGGGCTGCCGTCATTCTGCTCCGGTCGCTACCTGCCCAACCAGCTGCTACCGCTCTCTGATGGCCGTCTCGAAGCCGAATCCGAGCAGGCGTTCGTAGATCGTAATGGCAACGCCGAGTTCACCGGTTCCGTCAGCATGCGACGAGAAGACTACGTATTAAAAAGCGATTCTGCGCGCTGGGATGCCAGCCTGCGTCAGGCAGAGTTTGATAGCGACGTCAGTTTTTTTAATGACGAAGTGACCGTCCACAGTGACCATGCTCGCTTTCAAGAACAGCAGAGCGCCGCCAACAGTCGTAGTGAACTGGTACTGGAAAGTGCCCGCTATGCGCTACCCGCACGCCATATGCGCGGTACTGCAACCAGTATGACAACCCGTTCGGAAGGCACCATCGAACTGAATGAAGCCACCGTCACCTGGTGTGAACCGGGCCAGGACGATTGGCGTATCGCAGCCAGCCATATTTATCTCGATCAACAGCAGGGCATTGGCAGTGCCTGGAACACCCGTCTGGAAGTGATGGATGTCCCTGTTTTCTACATCCCCTATTATCGTTTCCCGATTGATGATCGTCGTACCACGGGTTTCCTCGATCCCAGCTTCTCGCTGGGCGGTAACGCCGGTCTGGAAGAACTGAAGTTGCCGTTCTACCTGAATCTGGCCAGCAATCTGGACGCGACTATCGCGCCGCACTACTTCAACCAGCGCGGCTGGTTGTGGGAAAGCCAGTTGCGCCACAAAACCCGTTGGCTTGGCGACGGTGAGCTGAACTATGCCTACCTTAATCAGGACGCCACCGACGAGCGTGAACGCTGGCTGATCAACTACCAGCAGTCCGGCACTCTGGGGCCGCACTGGCAACATCGCTGGGTCTACAACCACGTCAGCGACAACGACTATCTCGCCGATCTGAACTCATCCACCGCGATCGACCGTACTACCCACTTACCGCGTTTGGGCCAGCTGCGTTACCAGAACGATGCCTGGCGGTTTGAGTTGCTGGCCGAGGGTTTTCAGACCATCGACGATACCATTGACCTGGCTGACCGGCCTTACAAACGCTTGCCTCAGGCCACCCTCGACTATCAGCAACGATACGATCGCTGGCGGGTAAGCAGCCGTTTGCAAGGCAGTCGTTTCGAACGGGAAGACAGCGCTACCATCAACGGCAGTGAGCAGACTCTGACCGGCTTTGCTTCTCTCGATGGCCGTCGGCTGGTCAGCGACAACGCCATCGCCTGGCGTTTCGAACAGCCGTACAGTTATATCCAGCCGGAAGCCAGTTACCGCTATCGCTATTATCGTCTGAGCAGTCCAGACAGCTTCGATTACAACACCGTGGTCAATTACGGCGTCCCCCGTTACAGTCTCGATTCAGGGCTGTTTTTTGAACGACCGTTACACTGGTTTGATACTATCCAGATCCAAACGCTGGAACCGCGCCTGTTCTGGGTCAAAAGCCCTTACCAGTCGGGCCAGGATGCAATTCCCGCCTTTGATACCAAGGTCACCAGTGTCAGCTACGACAGCCTGTTTCAGGGTGATCGTTTTATCGGTGCCGATCGTCTCGCCGATCTCGAACAGGTCAGCCTTGGCGTCACCAGCCGGATTATCGATCAGCGCGGGGATGAATGGCTGCGTTTTAGCCTCGGCCGGGTCTATTTCGGCGATCGTCGCAAGGTTCAGCTCGACAGCGACGAAGTCAATGACAGCCACGCCACCTCCAGTACACTGGCCGAAGTGGAATGGCGTCCGGGCAGACACTGGCGTTTGAACCAGACACTGGAGTGGGATGTGTATGGCGACTATGCTCGCCAGCGCCGTCTGGGAGTCGGCTATGCGCCGCTCAGCAACCGCATGCTGAACCTTTCTGTTAACAAGGTTCAAAGCGAGAATTCCGATAGTGGTACGATCGAGACTGACCTGTATCAGGCCGATATCAACGCCTTCTGGGCGCTCAGTGATCGCTGGGCCCTGACCGGACGCGTACTCAAGGATATGAAGAACTACCCGGAAGGCGAGCGTCGCCCCACCAGCTCCGTACTGGAATCGCTGGCCGGATTTGAATACCAGAATTGTTGCTGGCGCTTGCAAGTGCTGTACAAGGAGTCTTCTCCGACAGCCGATGACAGCGCCAGCTACAGCACCGAAAAGAGCCAGAGCCTGATGTTCAGTATTCAGCTCAAAGGTCTCAGCACGCTGGGTGGCGGCACCGACGCCACCGTTCGCAACAGCATCAAAGGTTACTCCAGACGGCAATACCATGACTATTAACAAGCTGATTTTCCTGTTTTTCCTCACCCTCAGCAGCACGCTGAGCCACGCCGAGCCGGTACTGATTGACCAAGTCGTTGCAATCGTTGATGACGACGCGATCATGGCCTCACAGTTGCAGCAGCGGGTGCAGAATGTCCGCAGCCAGAACCGTGGAGCCAACCTGCCTGATGACTCGGTACTGAAAAAACAGGTACTGGATCGTCTGATTGAGGAAAGTATTCAACTGCAGCTGGCCAAGCGCATTGGTATTCGTATCAGCGATGCCCAGCTGAACGACTCCCTGCAACGTATTGCCGCCCAGAACAAGATGAATCTGGAGCAGTTCCGCGCTGCGATGGAAGCCGAAGGCATTCCCTTTGCTACTGCCAGGGAACAGATTGAAACCGAGATGATCACCAGCCGGCTGCAGCGTATCCGGGTCGGAGAAACCATTCAGATCACCGATCAGGATGTCGATTATTTTCTCGCCTCCGAAATCGGCAAAATGGCCTCTGCCGCCGAATACCGCCTTGGCCATATTCTGGTGTCTGTTCCTGCCGATGCCAGCGCCAGCGACTTGCAAAAAGCCGAATTGAAGGCCCGCGCCCTGGTTGCCCGTATTCGCGCTGGTGCCAACTTCACTGACGTTGCCATTGGCGAATCAGATGGTCGTAACGCGCTCAAGGGCGGCGACCTGGGCTGGCGCAAAGAAGGTCAGCTACCGGGGATTTTTGCTGCGGTTGTACCGACACTGGCAGCCGGTGAAGTCTCTGACCCTATCCGCAGTTCCAGTGGCTACCACCTGGTTGCCGTGCTGGAAAAGCGTGGCGGCAACAGCCAATTAATCACCCAGTACCAGGTGCGCCATATTCTTGTCAGTCCGAATGAATTACGCAGCAAAGACGAAAGTGAAACACTGATCAATCAACTGTATCAACGGCTGTTACAAGGAGCAGACTTCGCCGTACTGGCGAAAGAATTCAGCGACGACCCTGGCAGTGGCTCCGCCGGTGGCGACCTTGGCTGGGTCAGTCCCGGTGCCATGGTGCCAGAGTTTGATGCCACCATGCAGCAGGCACAAATCGGCAATATCAGTGCACCATTTGAAACCCAGTTCGGTTGGCACATATTGCAGGTGCAAGCCCAACGCCAAAGTGATATCGGTAAGGAAATGCAACGCAACCAGATCCGTCAATTGCTGTACTCGCGTCGCTTTGAAGAAGAGCTGCCGTTGTGGCTGCGCAAAATCCGCACCGAAGCCTATGTTGACATCAAGGAGCCTGCATGACCCTGCGTCTGGCAATAACAGCCGGAGAACCCGGCGGTATTGGCCCCGACCTTTGTATTCAGCTGGCTCAGCAGGGAAGTGAACACCAACTGGTGGTGATCGCAGACCCACAGCTGCTGGCTGAACGGGCCAGACAACTCCGCTTGCCGCTGACCCTGGTGGATTTTAACCCGGCCAGCGCCACAGTTCCGACCCCAACGGGTACGCTGTATGTTCAGCCGGTCGCCTTGCAACAACCCGCCGTTGCCGGTGAACTCAACCCGGCCAATGCCCGTTATGTACTGGATACCCTGACCATCGCAGCTCAGGGATGCAACGAGGGTCACTGGGATGCGATTGTCACCGCCCCGGTGCACAAAGGTGTGATCAATGATGCCGGTATGCCATTCAGTGGCCATACCGAATACTTCCGTGATTTTGCCGGTGTGGAAGAAGTTGTGATGATGTTGGCCACCACCGATCTGCGGGTGGCTCTGGTCACCACCCACTTGCCGCTACGGGACGTCGCCGATGCTATCACCCCCGAGCGCCTGAGCCGGGTTATCCGTATTCTGGATCATGACCTGAAAATGTTTTTTGGCTGCCCGCAGCCACGTATTCTGGTGGCTGGCCTCAATCCTCACGCCGGAGAAAATGGCCATCTGGGCCACGAGGAACAGGACATTATCGAACCCACGCTGGCACAGCTGCGCCAGGAAGGCATCCATCTGATCGGGCCACTGCCCGCCGATACCCTGTATACACCCAAACATCTCGCTGGCGCTGACGCCACCCTCGCCATGTATCACGATCAAGGCCTGCCAGTGCTGAAATTTCATGGTTTCGGGCGCGCCGCCAACATCACACTGGGGCTGCCCTTTATTCGTACTTCTGTCGACCATGGTACCGCCCTCGACCTTGCCGCCACCGGCAAGGCCGACAGTGGTAGCCTGCACACGGCCATTGCCGTCGCAGCACACATGGCCGACAGCCGCCACACCGCCGGAGTCAAAACCGCATGAGTCGCCACCCCAAACCCAATCTGCACGGCCACAAGGCCCGCAAGCGCTTTGGGCAGAACTTTCTCCATGACCCCTATGTGATCAGCAACATCATCAACGCCATTTACCCCAAGGATGATGATTGTCTGGTAGAAATTGGCCCAGGCATGGGCGCCATTACCGAGCCGCTGCTGGAAGCCACTGGCAAGTTAAACGTGGTTGAGCTGGATCGTGATCTGATTCCCATCTTGCGCACCAAGTTCTTTAATTATCCCGGCCTGCAAATTCACGAAGGGGATGCCCTCAAGTTCGATTTCAGTCAGCTGGCTGAACCCGGCAAACGTCTGCGTATTATTGGCAATTTGCCCTACAATATTTCCACACCACTGATTTTTCATTTGCTGAGCCACCATGCACTGGTGCAAGACATGCATTTCATGTTGCAAAAAGAAGTGGTCGAACGCCTGGCAGCGGTACCGGGTAACTCCGACTATGGCCGCTTGAGCATCATGACACAGTATTATTGCAAGGTAGAGCTGCTGTTTATTGTCGGGCCAGGATCGTTTAATCCGCCGCCCAAAGTAGAGTCTGCCATTGTCAGAATGACGCCTTACGAAACACTGCCGATCGTCGCTAAAGATACAAAAATGCTACAAACCGTCGTACGTGAAGCCTTCAGTATGCGTCGTAAAACCATACGAAACACTTTAAAAAAGCTCATCAGCGCCGAACAACTGGAAGCATTGGGCATTGATACACAGCTGCGCCCGGAAGTACTGACACTGGAAGACTATGTCCGTATTGCCGATGCCGTATTACAGCTGTCTGAGCAAGCGGAGAAAGAAAATGGGACTGAGTGAATGCATCCGGGTGACCGTGCTGCCAGAGTATCTGGAAGAACAATCTGACCCGGAAGATGAACGTTTTGTATTTTCCTACCAGGTTTGCATCAGCAACCAGGGGGATCAGGGTGCCACGTTAAAAACCCGCCACTGGTTTATTACCAATGGCAATGGCGATATACAGGAAGTCAAAGGTGAAGGCGTAGTCGGAGAACAGCCCAATATTGCCCCGCAACAGCAGTTCGATTATACCTCTGGGGCCGTACTGAGCACCCCGGTTGGCAGTATGCGTGGTTACTATGTGATGGAAGCGGATGATGGCACCCTGTTTCACGCCACCATCCCGGTATTCACCCTGGCAACCACCTACGCCTTGAATTAGGGGGCGCTGAGCAACGCTTTCGATGCCGTCAGCGCAAGACAAAAATGATTAAAAAAGCGGTTTAGCAGTCAGAAATGCGTATTTAAAGGTCATTTTTAACGCAGTCATCGTAACGCGGACAGATTTTCAATCCGTCTGACAGGGAGCCAGACCGTGACCACTTACGCCATTGGTGATATTCAGGGCTGTTATGAACCGCTACAACGGCTGTTGGAACTGATACATTTTGATCCACAGCATGATCAGCTCTGGCTCGCGGGAGACTTGGTTAACCGGGGCCCGCAAAGTCTGGAGGTATTACGCTGGGCCAGCTCGCTGGGAGACAGCGTTGTCGCCGTATTAGGTAACCACGACCTGCACCTGCTGGCGCGTTACTACGGCAGTAGTCGCAAGAGCAAAAGCGACACCCTCGACAGCGTCCTGAACGCACCGGATTGCGATGAACTGATGCACTGGTTACGCTATTGCCCATTAGTGCACCTGAGTGATGACCAGCAATGGTGTATGAGCCATGCCGGTATTCCACCCATCTGGTCGGCAACACAGGCCAGAGCACTGGCAGCAGAAGTCGAGCAGATCTTGCAGGGAGACCAGAGTCAAGACCTGCTGCGCGAGCTATACGGCAATGCACCGGACATCTGGGATGAACAATTAACAGGGCCTGAGCGCTGGCGCACGATTGTCAACTATTTGACACGCATGCGCTTTATCGATACTCATTGCCGCCTTGATTTTAGCGCCAAGGAAGGTCTCGACAGTGCACCGAAAGGATTTATGCCCTGGTTTGAGGCAAGCAACACTCAAACACGCCTGATTTTTGGTCACTGGGCAGCACTGAACGGCAATATTCACCACAATCATATCGAAGCCCTCGACACTGGCTGTGTCTGGGGCGGACAGCTAACAGCCATGAGCCTGAACAACAGACAGCGCTATGCCGTACCAGCTTCGGCCTGACGCCTATTAAAGGAGTAACAGATGAGCGGTTTTACCCAGATAAATGCAGCCGATGCCAAAGCCATGATCGCCAACGGTGATGTTCAGATCGCCGATATCCGTGATGCCATGAGCTACCAGTCTGGCCATATGAATGCGGCACAACGTGTCGACAACCAGAACCTGAATGACTTTATCGCAGCGACCAGCAAGCAAAAACCCCTGATCGTCTGTTGCTATCATGGCAATTCCAGCCAGGGTGCGGCCCAGTTCTTTGCCGAGCAGGGTTACGAGTCGGTGTACAGCCTGAAAGGGGGTTACGAGATGTGGAAAGTGACCTGCCCAGAATTGTGTCAACACGGTTAACCACCGCGATATCAGGGCTTGCTAACATCCGGCAAGCTCTCTCCCGCAGGGCCTGCGGCGATCAGACTTGCAGGCCAATCTCACCGCCACCATCAGGCCACTATCCGCGCCTCTGATACCTCCTCCGCATGATCCTGGCCACGCCTGCGTCTTCGCCGCATGAACCTTTGTTAACCATACCGTCGTCAGGACAATGACAAGCACCTTTTCGTCACGCCCGTTTGCTCCCGTGCAGTAGCCAATTCCTTGCCACAGGTCTAACCCCTGTTAGCTCCCGCCATTGTCGACCTTCCATTTTGACGTTGGCATACGCTGTTACGGCACACTCAATGCATAACACATTGAAGAGTCAAAAAGTCATCAGCGTCAAACAACGACTAGACTGAACCAATCCGGTGCTGCCAAACCAAAGCATTAGACAGCGAGCTTTAAAGGCATTGGAAAGTATGCTTTTGTATCTGAACAACCGAATCAAAAAGAGGAACGCCGCAGTTCTGGACGTCAATTGAACAACGATATCTACCAGCCGAAGAGGTGCCCAATGAGTGTATTCAGCCGCTATCAAGATCGTTATCAGGCCACTCAGCAAGAAGTCATGAGCCTGCAAGACTACCTCGAGCTCTGCAAAAAAGACCCGAGTGTGTATGCCACAGCCGCCGAACGTTTGTTATTGGCCATCGGTGAGCCGCAACTGGTAGACACGTCCAAAGACCTGCGCCTCAGTCGCATATTCTCCAACAAGGTCATCAAGCGTTATCCGGCATTTAATGAGTTTTACGGCATGGAAGAAGCGGTAGAAAGTATCGTTTCCTACTTCCGTCATGCTGCTCAGGGGCTGGAAGAACGCAAGCAGGTGCTGTATCTGCTGGGGCCAGTTGGCGGCGGTAAATCGTCGCTGGCTGAACGCCTGAAACTGTTGATCCAGAATGTGCCGTTTTATGCCATCAAGGGTTCACCGGTCTTCGAATCGCCGCTGGGGCTGTTTGACCCGGCCGAAGATGCCGACATTCTGGAAGAAGATTTTGGCATTCCGCGCCGTTACCTCGGTCGGGTGATGTCGCCCTGGGCGGTCAAGCGCCTGCATGAAATGGGCGGCGATATCAGCAAATTCGAAGTGGTCAAGCTTTACCCTTCGACTCTCGACCAGATCGGGGTGGCCAAAACCGAGCCGGGCGACGAAAACAACCAGGATATTTCCTCACTGGTGGGCAAGGTGGATATTCGCAAACTGGAAGACTATTCCCAGGATGACCCGGATGCCTACGCCTATTCCGGTGCCTTGTGCCGCTCCAACCAGGGCCTGATGGAATTTGTCGAGATGTTCAAGGCACCGATCAAGGTGCTGCACCCCTTGCTAACCGCCACTCAGGAAGGTAACTACAATGGCACTGAAGGCATGGGTGCGATTCCGTTTGAAGGCGTTATTCTGGCTCACTCCAACGAATCGGAATGGCAAACCTTCAAGAACAACAAGAACAACGAAGCCTTCCTCGACCGTGTTTACATCGTCAAGGTGCCTTACTGCCTGCGCGTTAACGAAGAAGTGAAAATCTACGAAAAGCTGCTGGAACACAGCTCGCTGGCTCATGCTCCTTGCGCACCAGATACCCTGAAGATGCTGGCCAAGTTCACCGTTCTGTCCCGTCTGAAAGAACCAGAAAACTCCAGTGTCTACTCCAAGATGCGTATCTATAACGGTGAAAATCTCAAGGATACCGATCCCAAGGCCAAGTCACTGCAGGAATATCGCGACGCAGCCGGTGTTGATGAAGGCATGAACGGGATATCCACCCGTTTCGCCTTCAAGATCCTCTCCAAGGTCTTCAACTTTGACGCCACCGAAGTCGCCGCCAATCCGGTACATCTGATGTACATTCTCGAACAGGCGATCGAGCAGGAGCAATATCCAGAAGAAACCCACAACCGCTATCTCAATTACCTGAAAGAATATCTGGCCCAGGATTACGTTGAATTTATCGGCAAGGAAATCCAGACCGCTTATCTCGAATCCTATTCTGAATACGGCCAGAATATTTTTGACCGCTACGTTACCTATGCCGACTTCTGGATTCAGGATCAGGAATACCGCGACCCGGAAACCGGCGAAATACTGGATCGTGTAGCGATCAACGAAGAACTGGAAAAAATCGAGAAGTCCGCCGGTATCAGCAACCCGAAAGATTTCCGCAACGAGATCGTCAACTTCGTTTTACGCGCCAGAGCCAACCACAACGGCAACAATCCTTCCTGGCAGTCGTACGAGAAAATGCGCTCCGTTATCGAGAAAAAAATGTTCTCCAATACCGAAGACCTGCTGCCAGTTATTTCCTTCTCTGCCAAGTCTTCCAACCAGGATCAGAAGAAACATAACGATTTTGTTGCTCGCATGACTGAACGAGGCTATACCGAGAAACAGGTGCGCTTGCTATCCGAGTGGTACCTGCGCGTACGCAAGTCCCAGTAACCGGTTTAAACCCGTGTAGCGTTTAGTTAGTCGCTGCACGGTTTCCGGCCGATGGTCTGCCCGAATAGCCAGCCTTGCTCAAAGCCGGGCGGCTTATGGGCCAGAGAAGCTCCACCGGGGAGCTTCTGACGTGTGGAGACTATATATGTCATATATCATTGATCGACGTCTTAACGGCAAAAACAAGAGTATGGTGAATCGGCAGCGTTTTTTACGCCGCTATCGCCAGCACATCAAGGAAGCCGTATCCGACGCCGTCAATCGCCGCTCCATCACCGATATGGAGCGGGGAGAGCAAATCAGCATCCCGACCCGCAATACCCATGAACCCGTTATCAGCCATGGCCAGGGTGGTAAACAGCATCGGGTCTTTCCGGGCAACAAGGAATTCAATACCGGCGACCAGCTGGAAAAACCCAAAGGTGGTGGTGGCGGCTCCGGTTCCGGCAAAGCCAGCAATCAGGGCGAAGGGGAAGACGACTTCAGCTTTTTTATTACCAAGGACGAGTTTCTCAAATACCTGTTTGATGACCTTGAACTACCCAACATGGTCAAGAAAACCCTGTCGCAGTCGAAAGAGTTCAAGACCCGGAGGGCCGGTTTTGTCTCGGAAGGCACGCCCAACAACCTCTCGGTTGTCCGCTCCCTGCGTAATGCCCATGCTCGCCGCATCGGGATGGGAGCAGGCAAACGTCGGCGTATTCGGGAACTGACCAGCGAAATCGAAGCCATGCTGGCGGCTGGCAATACCAAAACCCATGCAGACCAGATAACCGCCATGCGGGAAGAAATCGAATCACTGGAGAAAAAACTCAAGCTGCTGCCTTTTATCGACCAGCTTGACCTGCGCTACCGCAATCAGGTCAAAGTCCCAACCCCTACCAGCAAGGCGGTGATGTTTTGTCTGATGGATGTCTCCGGTTCCATGACCCAGGACGTCAAGGATCTGGCCAAACGCTTTTACCTGTTGCTCTACCTCTTTCTGGAAAAGAACTATGAGCACATCGAGATTGTGTTTATTCGTCACCACACCAGCGCCAAGGAAGTCACCGAAGAAGAGTTTTTCTACTCCAGAGAAACCGGCGGCACCATCGTATCAAGTGCGCTGAAGCTGATGAATGACATTGTTCAGGAGCGCTACCTCAGTGGTGGCTGGAACATCTACGGTGCCCAGGCATCTGACGGCGACAACTGGGATGACGACTCCCCTATTTGCGCCAGAATACTCGCCGATCAGCTGTTGCCCATCATCCAGCACTTTGCCTATATAGAAATCACCCCGCATGAGCATCAGGCACTCTGGTACGCCTATCAAAGCGTTGCCAAAGCCAATGCCCACCAGTTCGCCACCGCCCAGATCCGTAATCCCGGTGATATCTTTCCGGTCTTCCGGGAACTGTTTGCCAAAGAGCGTTACAAGGAGGCCGTATGAGTCTCAATCAAACGTCAGACAAGCGCGAGTACCTGTCCACGGATTCTGACTGGACCTTTGCACTGCTGGAAGACTACGATCGGGAAATTGCCCGTATCGCCAAGGGTTATGGCCTCCAAACCTATCCAAACCAAATTGAAATCATCAGCGCTGAACAAATGATGGATGCCTACTCATCGGTGGGCATGCCGATTGGCTACAACCATTGGTCTTACGGCAAGCAGTTTCTGGCTACCCAGAAAAGCTACCAGCGCGGGCAAATGGGTCTGGCTTACGAGATTGTCATTAACTCAGACCCCTGCATTGCTTACCTGATGGAAGAAAACACCATGCCGATGCAGGCACTGGTGATTGCCCATGCCTGTTACGGCCACAACTCCTTTTTCAAGGGTAACTACCTGTTCCAGACCTGGACAGACGCCAGCTCTATCATTGATTACCTGCTGTTTGCCAAGCACTACGTCCGCAAGTGCGAAGAACGTTACGGTAGCGAAGAAGTTGAACGTGTGCTGGATGCCTGCCATTCACTGCAGAACTATGGTGTTGATCGCTATCGCCGACCACGGCCAATATCCGCCGCCGAAGAAAAGTTGCGCCAGGAAGAACGGGAAGACCAGATGCAACGGCAAATCAACGATCTCTGGCGTACGCTACCGACCTACAACACTGATGAAGTCAAAAACAAACAAGGTAAATTCCCGGAAGAACCGCAGGAAAACCTGCTCTATTTTCTCGAAAAAAACGCCCCGATTCTGGCCCCCTGGCAGCGGGAGCTGGTGCGTATCGTGCGCAAGATTTCGCAATATTTTTATCCACAACGCCAGACCCAGGTGATGAACGAAGGTTGGGCTACCTTCTGGCATTATACCCTGCTGAACCACCTGTATGATGAAGGCAAGGTCACCGATGGTTTTATGATGGAGGTGCTGTCATCGCATTCAAATGTGGTGCACCAACCGAGCTTTGACTCGCCCTATTACTCAGGCATCAACCCCTACGCACTCGGCTTCAACATGTTCAGGGACATCAAACGGATTTGCGAAAACCCGACCGCTGAAGATTATGAATGGTTTCCGGATATCGCCGGTAAAGACTGGCTGGAGACCTTGCACTTTGCCATGCACAACTTCAAGGACGAGAGTTTTGTACAGCAATTCTTGTCACCTCACCTGATGCGGGAATTCCATCTCTTCAGTCTTTATGACGATGACGAGCGCTCCCATTACGAGATCGAAGCCATTCACAACGACAGCGGCTATCGCAAGGTGCGGGAAATGCTGGCGCGCCAGTACGACCTGTCGGTCAGGGAGCCGAATATCCAGGTCTGGTCCGTCGACCTGCAAGGGGATCGTTCCATGACGTTGCGCCATACCATGCAGGATGGCACGCCGCTCTCCACCGATGTGCACGAGGTGCTCAAGCATCTTAATTATCTGTGGGGGTTTGATATTCATCTGGAAACCTACAAGGATGGCAAACTGATGAGCAAGCACAGCTGCCCTTCCATGAAAGTAGCAGACTAACGCTGTCAGCCAGCACCCGAGCGAGGATAGAGGCCCGACTCCCTGGAGTCGGGCCGTCCGCAACCTCTCAACTCTTCGATTAATTTTCTCGTCAATTACCAACAATCACCAGGCAATCACCAGGCAATCACCAGATCATCGCGCTGGATCGCCAGCGAGGCCGCGTCACTGGTCATTTCTGCCACCACAAACTGGGGCTGTACCTGCTTGATCACGACTTCGGTTGCCATATCAGTCAGCTCGGTACGGGGTTCAAGGTCAAGATTATAAAAGGTGCCAGTGCGGTACACCTGAAACTTGTCACCGGGACGAATACCGGTACCACCACTGGCTTCAATGTGTATACGCTTGCCTCGGGCTGCCACGATACGAGCCATGAATGGCTGACACCGTATGACTTCTCCAATGTCATCGACCATGGCTTCCAGAATATGTCCCACTTCCTTGCCATAGGGAGTGTCCCAGAATACCGGCGAAGCAAACCCGACGCTGGCATTCCGCTCCGGTGTCCAGGCGCCAGAACCCTGATAAGTACGCTGAAACAACAAGGCACCGCTCAGGCCGTCATGCACAAACAGATCGGCGACAAACTCACGCTCCAGGGTTGCCCTATCCAGCCCCAATAGCGACCTCCAACCGGCCTGTGGTTCGGGTTCAGTTTGCTTGCCCGGATTGCCTTGCCCCAGCTGCCGCACCACACCAGACACTACATATTGCGCTCCCAACCGGGTTGCCAGCGCCACCGATGTCGTCAACCGCTGCTGACTCGTCTCCATTGATGGTGCCCGGCGTGGATCTTCGTACAGGCTGATTCGGCTGGCATCAAGCGCTTGAACAAAGCGGCTGTTATTCAATTCACTGATCAGTACTCGCGGTAAATCCTGTTCGATATTCTGCAGCCGTCCCAGAGTTGCCTGGGACGGTTGTGCCAGACCAAACCCAGCCACTGCAATCGCCTTGCGATAGGATTGCTGACTGGTCGAACACATGGCTTCCGGGCGCACCTCTGCCCGAATTTCCAGCTCGTAGATGCCGTTGTGCTGACCTTCTCCCAATACTTCGATATTGTGCACTCGGGCACGACTGCGAATATCCATATCATCCTGCTCCAACTGCCCGGCAGACAGACGTTGGGTCGAGCGGATACTGGCTCCAGCCGTCAACCCCGCCTGCCGTAACGCATCGGTCAGGGCATCTTCGCGGGCCTGATTAACCGATATTTCAATGACGGCGCGACCGGTCACCTCCACCGTCTGCGCCTGTACTGGCCCACTGAGCAACAACAGCAGCACACTACTGACTCCGGCATACCATATTGCACACATTGCAGCCTCCCGGCTCCGGTCAGGAACCATCATCATTCGATAAAATAAAAACCGGAGTCAGGCACGGGCGCTTCACCCTTGACCCGGCTGCGCTGGCGTTCAACAAACTGGCTCAAGCTCGCGCCGCCAAGGGAAACTCGACAATCAACGTTAACCCGCTGGTTATCCATGGTTTGCAGACAGTTACGGAAGCCCTGATCAATGGTCATTTCCAGCAGAGTTTCCACCGTCCCATCCGGCATCACATCCGAACTGACCACGCGGGCGCCATGCAGCCAGGTTTCGATATAGGTTTTCAGACGGTCGTTTTCGACCACCATATCGCGCACCGTGGTACTCCCTTGAATGGCCGTTCCGTACACCCGTTCAGCCATGGCTCGATAAGCATCCATACGGGCAGCACGAATCGCCAACAAACGCCGCTGGGCGTCCGTCATGCCTTTGCCATTTGCCATTGCGCCATACCCCACCACTCGCAGCAGCATGGGGGCGATCGGATCAATTTGTTGTTCTACCGGTGAAAAATACGCTTCGGCGTCTTTCGGTGTGCTGCTGTGGCGCATCAGCATGTCGCTACACCCTGTCATTATTAACGCCGTACAGACAAGTATCTGCAGATATAGCACTCGTTTCATGATGATCTCCGACCGGTTTACAGCAGTTATCGGCCGAAAATACATTGAGTTAAGCTTTTTTCCGCGCCCGCCAACGTTGCGGAGCCAGCAGCCCATGATGCAGCAGACGATCCAGCCTCTGTGGCCACTGATACAAGGCCAGCGCCAGCAGCAGCAAACCAGCGCCCTGCAACGTCGCCAGCTGCAGCGTTTCATCGTTCAACAGATGGCCCCAGAGCACCGCCAAAACCGGTGCAATCAACGTAATCATGGTGACCCGCGCGGCGCTGTAATGACGCAACACCAGGAAATACAGTACAAACCCGAGCAGTGAGCCAAACACCGTCAGGTAACCAAGACTGAGCAACCCTCTGGTTGGCCATCGATCAGGCCAGACCAAACCGAAAAACGGAATCGACAAGACGTACAACACCGACGACAACAACAAACTGCCGCTGGTCTGTACCATCGGATGCAACCCGGCGTTGGAGCGTTTGACCCAGACGGCACTCAAGGCAAAACAAAATACCGAGACCAGAGTGCCGACAATGCCCCGCCAGGACTGCTCATCCAGATCCAGGCGAGCAGCCACGACCAGTCCAAGCCCAGCCAGCGCCACCAGCAAGGCAAACACTCTGGCAGGCGTCAACTCACGTTCTTTCAGCCAAACCCAGGCAATCGCCCCCGACAGCATCGGACTCAGTCCGTACAGCACCGAGATCAACCCGGACGGGATGTAATGAGCCCCCCAATACACCGCCATCATGGCGCCATAAATACCGATGGTGCCGCCAACATAACTGTTGATCGCCTGCCGCGAGCGCTCCAGCCGCTGCCCCATAATCCATACCAGCGGTAGCGACAGCATGGCGCTCACGGTCATTCGCAGCATGGCGGCCATAAAAAACCCGATACCTTCCTGGCTCGCTTGTAACGCCAGTGGTGTGGTCGACCAAATAAGGATGACCAGTAAATACGCAACAATTACTAACATGGCAGTTTTCCTGACGACCTGATCCGGCTGATGGCGACAAAATGGTGGTTTCCGCGCCTTGTTGCAACCGCTGCAGGCGATTCGCCTCGCAGGATAAGCCTGGACAATGTCAAAGAAAGGTCAGCGATTGTCATTCATGCGTCATCTGCAAGTAACCGGAAATTCATCAACCAACCATAGCGTTTCTCATTCTCGGCTAATCCCAATCTTCAGAGGACGATGACATGAACCTATTCAGATTATCCACGCTTGCACTGGCAATCGTACTGGCGGCGTGTGGCAGTGATGGCAAGGACGGTCAAGGACGGTCAAGACGGTCAAGACGGTCAGAATGGATCCAATGGCAGCGACGGAACGAACGCGCCAACCGCCAAAGCGCTGGATCTGACCATTCTGCATATGAATGACCACCACTCGCATCTCTCGGCAGAAACACTGGATATCGACACCTCGGCGCTGGCGTTAAACGCCAAAACGGAAGCCGACGAAGCCATCAGCGAAGTCGCGGTTGAATACGGCGGCTTCCCGATGCTGACCACGCTGTTCAACACCCTGAGCAACCAGCACACCAATGTGCTGAAACTGCACTCCGGTGATGCGGTTACCGGTACGCTGTACTTTTCACTGTTCAACGGTACTGCCGATGCTGCCGTTATGAACCAGATCTGCTTTGATGCCTTTGCCCTCGGCAACCACGAATTTGATGGCGGCGACTCCGGCCTGGCCAACTTCCTCGACTCCCTCAACGCCAGCGCTTGCGAAACCGCGACCCTGGCTGCCAATGTGCAACCATCCGCCACATCGGCCATCGCCAGTGGTTATATTCAGCCCTATACCATCGTTGAAAAAGACGGTGAAAAAATTGGTATTATTGGTATCGATATCGCCAGCAAAACCCAGAATTCCTCCTTCCTCGATGCCGGTACCCTGTTGCTGGATGAGACCGAAACCGCCCAACAGTACATCGACGAGTTAACAGCGGCGGGGATTAACAAGATCATCCTGATGACCCACTATCAATATGCCAACGATCTGACTCTGGCATCCAACCTGACTGGCGTTGATGTGATTGTCGGGGGCGATTCACACACCCTGCTGGGTGACAGTACCTTTACCAAGCTGGGCTTCAATCCGGTAGCGGCATACCCCACCATCGTCACCAACAAGGATGGTGACACCACCTGTGTTGTACATGCCTGGGAATACGCCCATTTGTTGGGCAAACTGGATGTCAGGTTTGATGCCGACGGGGTTGTCACCCAATGTTCCGGTCACCCCTACCTGCCAATTGGCACCACTTTCACATATGCCTATAACGGCAGTGAAGATCGCACGCTGGACGCCGTGGATGCGTTTACAGTGACACAGCAGCTGACCGCTGACGACGACGTGGTGTCTACCGTCGCCGACAGCAACAGTGCCGCTATTCTGGCAGGCTACGATCAGGTTGCCGATGTACTGCGTCAAACCGTCATTGGCACCATCTCGGAAGATCTCTGCCTTGAGCGTATTCCCGGCCAGGGCCGCTCCAGTATTTGTGATGTATCGGATACCACCGTGCATGGCAGCGATATCTCCAACATCGTCGCCAAAGCCTTTATGACCATCACGCCAACGGCTGACATCGCCATTCAAAATGGCGGCGGCGTCCGGGTCGACGTCGCCAGCGGTGACTACACCATTGCAGACGCTTACTCGCTGCTGCCATTTGCCAACACCATGGCAACTCTGGAAATGACTGGCCAACAGATCAAGAATGTTCTGGAAGATGCGTTCGACTACGCCCTCAGTGAGGGCGGTTCTACCGGTTCGTACCCTTACGCATCCGGCCTGCGTTTTGACGTAGATGCCTCGCAGGCCAAGGGCAGCCGTTTCAGCAATCTGGAAGTCAACTCCCGCGTCGCCGGTGACTGGGGCGCCCTTGATCTCGCCGCCACCTATACCGTGGTGACCAACAACTATATTGCCGCTGGCCAGGACGGTTACACCACCTTTGCCGAGATCACCGGGGATGCCTATGTCGATACTTTTACCGAGTATGCGCAAGGCTTCATGGACTACGTCAAGCAGCTCAGTGACGCTGGCCAAACCGTCAACAAGCTGCCCATCAGTGAATACTCCACCCAATCCTATATTGGCACGGACAGCTGCAATCACAGCAGTGGCAGCTGCACCGGGTTCTGAGCCAGAACCGGCTGGTTCTGCTATCCACCCAAACAGGGGCCACTGGCCTCTGTTTGTTGTCTCTTACCCCTGCGTTGGTGGGTAATAGCCGGAAAACTGCCGCGCCAGACTGGCCGCATAGGTATCGGTCATACCCGAGATATAATCGATGGTGCGCATATAACTCTCATACAGTGTCCAGCCGGGCTGTGGAGCCGAACCTCCCATCAATTCCAGCAAGCGGGCATTACGAAACGTCGGAGCCTGACTGGTTGAACACTCTCGCGCCGCACTGAGAAAAGCGTCCAGCAGAATACCCAATGTCGTGTAGGAGCCAATCTCGATTGTCAGCTTGCGCCCGTCTCTGAAGATGCGCTGGCGCGCCAGTTCCTTGGCATCCGCCACCACATGGCGCACAGCTTCCGGGCAATAGTCAATAATGCCGCCGTCCAGACAGCCCTGCAGCAGTTGCGCTTCATGGCGAGTAAAGCTGGCACTGACCGCTTGTACCATCACCTCCATCGCATAACCGCGCAGAATCTGTAACTTGCGCCGGTCACCCTCTTCGTTGGCCAGGTCTTCCTGAACCTGTTCCCACTGATCGACCAATAACGGACTGAGCAGGGTTTCGACCTCGTGATACTGCAACAAGCCCACTTCAACGCCATCTTCAAGATCAATCAGACCGTAACAAATATCATCAGCGGCCTCGACCAAATACACCAGCGGGTGGCGACACCAGCGATCCTCTCCCCGCTTGAGCAGCCCCAAGGCGCTGGCGACTTCTCGCAGAATCGGCAGCTCCGACTGATAACAGCCAAATTTTTTCGCTCTGCCCTGCGTCACTTCGGCAACACTCCAGGGGTATTTGAGAAACGTCCCCAACGTCGCATAGGTTAACCGCATACCGCCCTTGAAGCGGTTGTATTCCACCTGAGTCACCAGCCGTAACCCTTGGGCGTTACCCTCAAAGGTCATCAGGTCGGCCTGCTCCAGTGCAGACAAGCCTTCAAGAAAATGGTGATTCTGTGGATCCATAAACCAGTGCCGAATAGCGTCTTCACCACTGTGTCCATAGGGAGGATTACCAATATCGTGAGCCAGACAAGCGGCCTGAACCAATGCACCGAGATCGCCAGCATCGATAAACTCCGGCAGTTTATGCGCCATGGCGTTACCGACCATGCTGCCGAGCGAGCGGCCGACACACCCCACTTCCAGTGAATGAGTCAGGCGACTGTGCAAATGATCGTTCTCGGTCAGCGGATGCACCTGGGTTTTACGATTCAACCGCCGAAACGCCGACGAAAAAATAATACGGTCGTAGTCCTTGTGAAAGGGAGTACGGCCGATATCCAGCGCCAGACGTGCCTGGGTTTCGCCGTAGCGCAGCGGCAACAGTAATTGCCGCCAGTTCATGCGCCCGCCATGCGGTTGCTTTTCCATAGACTCTGCTCCGTTCACTACTGCTTATATGCCGGGCTAGACACCTGGCGCGTTGATCGGAACGCACCCTTTTCAACCCGCCGTTCAGCCCACAACGTCAACCCTCAGGCTGTCTCCCCGCCCACGCGGTCAAACAGGCGAGGCCTGATGCTTGCGACCATGGTATAGCAACCGGCTGACTTTCTATAACCTGCTGATTTAACAAATATTTTATCCACAAATGTGGCCTATTTTGAGGCTACTACCAAGGTCTATCTGTTGCGCGATCAGACTTAGCTGCTAGTTTTAGCTTACCTATAAAATAACAATTAGGAGGGGTTATGGCTTTCAAGTCTGATGACGACAAAAAGGCCTACTGGCGCAGAAACATCAATCTGATGAAAGTGCTGCTGGTAATTTGGGCTTTATGCTCATATGGATTCGGTATTTTGCTTCGTCCGATACTCGATGTTATCCCGGTGGGTGGCGTTGGGTTGGGATTCTGGTTCGCTCAGCAAGGTTCCATTTATGTGTTCCTCGCAATCGTATTTTATTACGCCAAGAAAATGCGCGATCTCGATCGTGAATTCGGCGTTGAAGACTAATAAAAATAAATAGCTGAGGAATCAATAATGGATCTCACGACCTTAACCTACATCGTTGTAGGTCTGACCTTTGCCCTGTATATGGGTATTGCGGTATGGGCCCGAGCGGGCACGACCGGCGAATTTTACTCTGCAGGCGGTGGTATTCATCCGGTCGCTAATGGCATGGCAACCGGTGCCGACTGGATGTCTGCGGCTTCTTTTATCGGCATGGCCGGCCTGATCGCCTTTAAAGGCTATGATGCCTCCATCTTCCTGATGGGCTGGACCGGTGGCTATGTACTGCTGGCACTGTGCCTGGCACCTTACCTGCGTAAATTTGGCAAATTCACGGTGCCTGACTTTATTGGCGACCGTTACTACTCCAAAACCGCCCGTATCGTTGCTGTTATCTGTCTGATTGTGGCGTCACTGACGTACGTTATTGGTCAGATGAAAGGGATCGGCGTGGCCTTTTCGCGCTTCCTCGACGTTGACTACGCAACCGGCCTGTACTCCGGTATGGCGATTGTATTCTTCTACGCCGTATTGGGCGGCATGAAGGGCGTTACCTACACTCAGATCGCGCAATACTGTGTACTGATTTTTGCCTACACCGTTCCTGCGGTGTTTATCTCGCTGAACCTGACCGGCAACCCGCTGCCACAACTGGGTTTCCTCAGCGATACGGCTGATGGCACGCCGCTACTGGTCAAACTGGATCAAACCCTGGTTGATCTCGGCTTTGCAGAATACACTGCCCAGAAAGGCGGTACCTTCAACATGATGATGTACACCCTGTCACTGATGTTTGGTACAGCTGGCTTGCCTCACGTGATCATCCGCTTCTTCACCGTACCGAAAGTATCCGATGCGCGTAAATCTGCTGGCTGGGCATTACTGTTCATTGCCATCCTCTATACCACGGCTCCAGCCGTTGGCTCCATGGCCCGCCTGAATCTGACCAACACCATTCAGAACCCTGAATTTGCTGTAGGCGACCCGCAAGCCAACCTGGAATATGAAAAGCGTCCAAATTGGTTCAAGAACTGGGAAACCACCGGTCTGTTGCAGTTTGAAGATAAAAACGGTGACGGTCGTATCCAGTACTACGATGACTCAAACCCTGAGTTCGCCGCCAAAGCTGAATCATACGGCTGGAAAGGCAATGAAATGGTCAAGGTTGACCGAGACATCATGGTATTGGCCAACCCTGAAATTGCCAACCTGCCTAACTGGGTCATTGCACTGGTAGCCGCTGGTGGTCTGGCAGCTGCACTGTCAACAGCAGCCGGTTTGTTGCTGGCAATCTCTTCGGCTATCTCGCACGACTTGCTGAAAAGCACCTTTATGCCAGGCATCAGTGAGAAGCAGGAACTCATGGCTGCTCGTATCGCCATGGCAGGTGCCATATTGGTGGCGGGTTACCTTGGTCTGAATCCGCCCGGATTCGCGGCTCAGGTAGTGGCTCTGGCCTTTGGTCTGGCAGCGTCCTCGATCTTCCCGGCATTGATGATGGGTATCTTCAGCACCAAGATCAACAACACCGGAGCGGTCGCCGGTATGCTGGCTGGTCTGCTGTCTACCCTGGTATACATCTTCACCTACAAAGGCTGGTTCTTTGTTGCTGGCACCGAAATGTTGCCAAACACACCGGACAACTGGTTCCTTGGTATTGCACCGGAAGCCTTTGGTGCCATGGGTGCGCTGATCAACTTTGTTGTTGCCTTTGCGGTAACCAGCATGACAGCTCCCGTACCTAAACATATTGAAGAAATGGTCGAAAGTATCCGTGTTCCCAAAGGCGCTGGCGCCGCTCAGGATCACTAAAATGTTTTGAACTACCCGCTCTGCAACCCGGCTTCGGCCGGGTTTTTTGTACCTGTTACTACGAATGACCCAAACGATCTGACGAAAAATCCTCTTCAATTACCCGTTAGAAGGATATTGATCCCGTCACAGCAATGACTTCAGCTGCTGCAAATTCGCTTGTTGCTGCTGACGATCCAGTGGGCGTTCGATGGTGACGGGCAGCGCCTTGTCGACGGCCAGCTGAATATCCTCACCCTGTTGCAGTCGTTGCAGCAGCAAGTCGTAGTTACGCTTGAACACCGAAAATGCCTGCTGCTCAGTACTGTTGGCGAGAAAAAACCAGTCGCTGGCGCGCCCGGCAAAATAGACGATAGGGTGACTCCAGCCGAAGTCCTTTTTTGGTGACGGTGCCCGACAGGCTTCTATATAAGCGGCGTGAGCGTCTGGAACACCAAATTCTGCCGCCAGATCACAACGAGAAATCACCTCATGCACATTCGGCAGGTAACTGCACTCCTTCACTGCTCGCTCAGCCGCCGACAATATCATGCTGGCCGGATAGTCCATTAACAACCTGGCCCACAATCGCTTGGCGGTGATCAGGGTCGCCGCGTCGGGAAAGGCTTTAAGAAACTGGTTGTGGTAGTTGAAGCGAAACAGCTCGAACATTTGATTCAGTGCTGATTTTTGTGCGGTGTTGGCTTCTCGCGAGCCATCATCACCAGCTGGTGTCGTTGAGTCGGCGCAAACTTGCTTCAACTGTTGTGTAGTCCGGTTCAGCAGTTGTTTGTCCATTCTTGCCTCCTTGGGTGGTCGGTTGCGACAACTGACGAGCCCACTGTTGTTTGATGTATTGCAAAAAGCGACTGTTCCAGCTGTTATGCACCTGATGGGAGTCACGCCAGTAGAGTACAAACTCGGCTACCCGTTCGCGGGCAAATTGCGGATCAATATGAGCCATGGCGAGAATATCGTAACAATCGCGCGAGGGCTGCCAGTCGCTGGCGATCGGCAAGGGCACCGTAGAGTGTTCCATGGCTGCTGAATAGCGTGCCCATTGCTGGCGAATATGCTGAATAAACTTGCTGTTCCAGGTTTTTAACGCATCGCCCCGCTCGCGCCAGTAAAGAATAAACTCGGCTACCGCGTCGTCAATAAACTGCTGATCGATACCTGAACGTTGCAAAATCTGTAGCGCGTCCTCACTTGGTCGCCATTGGTGGCCAATGGGTGCAGCTTCGTCACTGGCAACATTAAAACCACTGCGATTCAGCTGGTTTTCCTGCTGTAGCCGTTGACGTTCGGCGTCGTTCTGGGCGTACACCCACTGTTTTTTGACAAAG
The DNA here is from genome assembly GCF_041222825.1 of Candidatus Thalassolituus haligoni. Lineage (NCBI taxonomy): Bacteria > Pseudomonadati > Pseudomonadota > Gammaproteobacteria > Oceanospirillales > Oceanospirillaceae > Thalassolituus > Candidatus Thalassolituus haligoni. The sequence goes on along the minus strand of NZ_CP139482.1, from coordinate 943,590 downwards.
CGGAAAAAGCGGGTATTCCAGTCATTACGATTAGCCCCCTGCTCTTGCCCCTGCAATAAAAAGACATCCCGCTGGGTCCAGATAAAACTGGTGGGAATACCATGCTGTTGCAGTCGCGTCAGAGTGTCAGCACCGGGCTGCCACTCGTTGCTGATCCCCTGGTGACCTGTCGGTATCGCGCTGGTTGGCGGCGACCCTGTGCCTATAGGCCCACGCCCCATAGACCCGGTGCCCATGGCCTGGCTGGTTTCGACTCGCTGGGCGGAAGCGTTGACCGAGGACTGGTTCTGATCAAAGCTCAGTACCAGTTCAATACTTTCCGGATACATCGGGCCGTGCAAGCGCACCAGCCCCTTGTCGACCAGACTGGCCAGGGTACGACGAATCGTCACATCATCCCAAAAGGGTAATTGCTGCCGCACCGTTTCCCGCGCCAACCGAATGCCATGACGGCTACTGTCGTGCTGCAATACCGCAGCCTGATTGATAATGGTCAGCAAGACAGCGTCCTCCAGCCCGATTGTGGCGGCCAGCGTCACGGACAAGGGGATGGAAAAATCGGTAAACAGTGGATGGCTACTCATGATGTACTTGTTGAATTGACCTGGGTCGAAAGCGGAAGAATGATCGGACGAGGTATCAGCATACCACCCTTCCGGGTGTAACCATGCGGAAGAAACATTGGTTCGCTATTCGATTAATCGACCATTGTGTCTTGGCCGCCTCCTCAATTATTGGACGCGGCCTGTCGTGCCTGTTTGTGCCTGCGGGTACGGGGTGGCCCAAGAATAGTACAAAAAAACAGTCATACCCGGACGTACGTATGAGCCACTCCCGACACGCATCACATCTCGCATCACACCAGCCCGACTTACGCCAGGCGCTTGTACTTCATACGTTTTGGCGCAGCATCGGCACCCAGACGTTTTTTGCGATCGGCTTCGTATTCGGTGTAGTTGCCTTCAAAGAAGTTCACTTTGGAATCGCCTTCGTACGCCATGATGTGCGTGGCAATACGGTCGAGGAACCAGCGATCGTGGGAGACCACCATTACCGCGCCCGGAAAGGCCAATACCGCTTCTTCCAGTGCCCGCAGGGTTTCCACATCCAGGTCGTTGGACGGTTCGTCCAGCAACAGTACGTTAGCCCCTTGCTTTAAGGTATAAGCCAGCTGCAAGCGGCCACGCTCACCACCGGACAAGTCGCCCACACGCTTCTGCTGGTCACCACCCTTGAAGTTGAAGCGGCCAATATAGGAGCGGCTTGGGTATTCCTTGCCATTGATATTCAACATATCCTGGCCGTCAGAAATCGCCTCCCATACCGTTTTCTTGTCGTCCAGCTCATCACGCAGCTGTTCAACAAATGCCAGCTTGACGGTTTCACCCATCACGACTGCGCCGGAATCCGGTTGTTCCTGCCCCGCAATCATGCGGAACAAGGTTGATTTACCCGCACCGTTACCACCAACAATACCAACAATGGCACCAGCCGGTACGGTAAAGCTGAGGTCATCAATCAACACCCGATCACCGAAAGATTTGGTGACGTTATGGAATTCAATTACCTTGTCACCCAGGCGCGGGCCAGGTGGGATGTAGATTTCGTTGGTTTCGTTGCGGGTCTGGAACTCGCGCGAGTTCATCTCTTCGAACCGGGCCAAACGCGCCTTGGACTTCGACTGACGGCCCTTGGCTCCTTGACGCACCCATTCCAGTTCGTGCCTGATGGCCTTGGCGTGAGCATCTTCTTCTTTCTTTTCCTGATCCAGACGCTTCTCTTTCGCTTCCAGCCAGGTGGTGTAGTTGCCCTCGTAAGGGATACCGTGGCCACGATCCAGCTCCAAAATCCACTCGGCACAGTTATCGAGGAAGTAACGGTCGTGGGTAATCGCCACCACGGTGCCGGGGTACTCTTCGAGAAATTTCTCCAGCCAGCCGACCGATTCGGCATCCAGATGGTTGGTCGGTTCGTCCAGCAGCAACATGTCCGGCTTCGACATCAACAATCGGCATAAGGCAACACGACGACGCTCACCACCCGACAGCTTGGTGACATCGGCATCCCAGGGTGGCAGCCGCAAGGCGTCGGCGGCGATTTCCATCTGGCGATCAATATCATGGCCACCGGCGGTTTCGATCAGGGCTTCGAGCTGGCCCTGTTTTTTAGCCAGTGCATCAAAATCGGCATCCGGCTCGGCATACGCCGCATAAACTGCATCCAGTTCGGTCTTGGCATTCATCAGCTCACTGAGGCCGTCTTCGACGTTGCCCTTGACATCTTTGGCCGGATCGAGTTCCGGCTCCTGAGATAAATAGCCTATGTTCAGGTCGGGCTGGGGACGGGCTTCGCCAATGAAATCCTGATCAACGCCTGCCATAATCTTCAGCAGGGTCGATTTACCGGAGCCATTCAGACCAAGTACACCAATTTTGGCACCGGGGAAAAAAGATAGAGAGATATCGCGTAGAATCTGACGCTTGGGCGGTACAATCTTGCCCAGACGGTTCATCGTAAATACATACTGTGCCATGGTGAAACCCTTAACTATAAATGCTGCGCCAAACTACTCAAATCCGCCGAAAATGGCAATCAGCGACATCACTATCCCATTGCTAGCGGTCGGTTCCGGCGTGATTTGGCTTTCAAGGGCGATGATCAGCCAATGGGCTGATTCGGCACTCAGTAGAGTAAGGCTATGAGCAGGAATCAGATCGATGCAGCATGACAAACAAACAGGCAACCCCGTGCAGTCAGGAGCAGGCCCACAGCGCTTTTTTATCCCCGCCTTTGTCATCATGGTTACGATTGTCGTATTCAATGTGTATCAGCACGTCTGTTCCGATCGGGAAAAACTACTCACCAGCGCCAGTATTATCGTTAACCAACAGGCCACCGCTCTCAGTTCCCTGCTGTTGGCCTATACGCCATTACAGTGCCATCTGCGCGAACATATCCCCACAGCCGAGCAGTTGTCAGCCACAGCCAAACTCGATCAACTGGCCGGATTAACACCGTCACTGGAAGCCATCGCCATCGTGGCATCGGCTCAAAACATCATCTATCAACACACGTTGTCAGGTCTGCCAGTCAGCCAGGAGCTGCTGTTTGCCCTGGCAGAAAATCCGCAACGTCAGCTGGCAACACAACCGCAACTAGTCAATGGACAACTCTATCTGGTGTCCTGGTGCAATCGCAGCAATCAGCAGTATCAGGTTGCCAGCCGCCACTCGGTTAACCACTTCAGTGCCAATACCCTGTCCAGCAGCAACCCGGATATCAGCCTCAGTCTGGTGAATAGCCGTTCTGGCAGCGCATTAGGCGACACATTAAATAATCGGCCAGACAACCTCCCCCATGATGCACCATTGGCACAAAAAACAATCACCGGCACTGAGTGGTCTGTCGTTGCGCGACAGGTGCCAGGTTATCTGGAGCGCCAGCTCGCCGGACGTCTGGTTGCACCACTGCTGCTGATCTTGGTACTGATAGCATTTGCGCTGGCATTCTGGCGTTTTATTCGCAAAGCCGAGCAGGCCGCCAGGCATGCGGATAGCCAGCGTCAACAGGCTGAAGAACGGGCCGATCTGGTGCTGCAGTCGATAGAAGACGCCCTGATTTCTACCGACGCCGACGGCATCATTAATTATATCAACAACCGCGCCAAGCTACTGCTTGAGCAAAATGGTCACGCGATTGTCCTCGGCCGCACACTCGCCGAAGCCTGGCCGCATCCTCGGGCATTGTGGTCCCACGGCCTCAACGCCCGCGAGCTGGAAGTCCTGCGCGATAATGGTCGCACTCTGTCGATCTCCCTCGACGGCGAGTCCCGCATTCTGGAGCAAAGCTACCACCCGCTGTATCGCGACCGGCAACTGGATGGCATCGTCTGGATACTGCGTGACATCAGCATTTCGGTGCGCACCCGTCGCGAACTGGAACTGAGCCGCCAGCGTTATATGTCCCTGTTCGAAGAAGCGGGTGTGGCCCACTGGTTATTGGATGTTTCCGAGTTCCGCAACACGCTCTCCAGCCTGGTGATTGTTAATGCCAACCAGGCGGCCGTGGTGCTGGCAGGAGCCACCAGTCGGCCACAACTGCAACTGCAGTTTCGGGAACTGTTTATTGATGACGGTAAAGCCTTTCTCGAGATGATCCGCCACAGCCTCAACGAACAGACCCGCTATACCCACACCAATGTCTCCGTCAAACGCTTTGATGGCCAACAGCGAGAACTGTCGGCCCACTTCAGTCCCGGCTTCGACCACAAACTGATGATCTCCCTGATTGATATCACCGAAGAAAAGCGTGCCTCAGAACAGACACGGGAACAGGAAGCCTTCTGGGCTGCCGTGATGGCTGCCATGCCGGATACCGTCTTTGTCGCCAATCTCGATGATCGGCTGGAACCCGATCTTGTTTACTGCAACCGCACCGGTTCCCAAACGCTTGGTTACCCGGCAACCGATAATCGTGATGGCCACGACTGGCTGCTGTATGCCTCTGACGAGGTAAAAAAACACTGTCTCCAGGTCATGACGGTCGTCAGAAAACTGCCTCCCGGACAACCACTGGTCACCAGCGCCCAATTCCGTCATTACGATGGCAGCATCCGGGTTATTCGCTTCGAGTTTACGCCATTCCAGCACAGTGATAACGGCAAGGTGGATCGTTATATAGGCACGGCTCGGGATGTAACCGCCGAGCTTACCAAGCAACAACAAGTCGCCGAAAGCGAAGCCCGTTACCGCATGGTGGCCGAGAACATGACCGACGTCATCTGGGCAACAGACGATCAGATGCAGCTCAACTTTGTCAGCTCGTCGGTACAGCGGCTGCTGGGCTATCCGCCAGACGAGTTGCTTGGCCTCGGTATCGGCGCGATTTTCAGCCGCCGGGATATCCGCAGCTTGTTCCGTGAATTACAGCAAAGCCTGCGTCAGGCGTTGCAGAATAACGGCAACGACCCCGGACTCTACCGCAATGTCCTGGTACAAAAAGACATTCAGGCTAAAACTCGCAGTGGCACACGCTGCTTGCTGGAGCTGCAGGCCAGTATGATTTGGGGCCAGGACGGTGCGATGCAAGGCATCATCGGCATCTGCCGCGACGTCACCGAAAAACGTCAGAACGAGCGCGAACTGCTACTGGCGGCCGATGTGTTTGAAAACACCAACGAGGCCATTATTGTTGCCGATGCCCACTTCCGGGTGGTCAAGGTTAACCGGGCCTTTACCCATATCACCGGCTTTGCGAGTAATGAAATCATTGGCAAGACCCCGGATCACCTGGTAGCACCGGAACATCGCAACAACCAGTACATGCACGAGATTATCGAAACCCTGGTGATTGAAAACTACTGGCAGGGAGAGCTGAAATACCGCTGTCTGAATGGCGAAATCCGCACATCCTGGACCGGCATCAGCATCATTCGCGATCAGCAGCACGAGATTCAGAGCCTGACCATCATCATGTCGGACGTCACCGAACGTAAAGCCAACGAAGAACGCATTCACCGCCTGGCGTATTACGACCCGCTGACCGGCCTTGCCAACCGCGCCCAGATGCACGAACGGCTGGAGTTGTTGATGCACAAGACCGACAGTTCCGACGGTTTCCTGTCATTGCTGTTTATCGATCTCGACCGCTTCAAGCCGATCAACGATTCACTTGGTCACCCGGCGGGCGACAAGGTATTGATCGAGGTTGCCGAACGCCTGCGTCACTGTGTTAAAAGTGGTGACATGGTGTGCCGGATGGGCGGCGACGAGTTCACCATCAGCCTCGCCTTCAAGGATTCCGCCGACGATGTAGTCGCGATTTCCCAACGGGTATCAGAACGCATTCTCAAAGAAATCAACCAACCCTATTACATTGGCAAGCACCAGCTGTTTCTCAGTGCCAGCATTGGTATCGCCACCTACCCGAGCGATGGCAACAGTGTCATCGAACTGTTGAAAAACGCCGACATGGCGATGTACCACGCCAAGGATGCCGGTCGTAACAACCTGCAATTCTACGACGCCACCATGAATCGACGGGCGGTTGAACGCATGGAACTGGAAAATGACCTGCACCAGGTGATTCAGAAACAGGAGCTGTATCTGCTGTTCCAGCCACAATACGACTCCAGGACGCTCAAGGCCGTCGGCGTGGAAACCCTGCTACGCTGGCAACACCCGGTGCGGGGCGAAGTATTACCCCAGGTGTTTGTGCCCATTCTGGAAGATACCGGTCTGATTGTGTCAGTGGGGCGCTGGGTGTTGGAACAATCCTGTCTGCAAATGGCGCGCTGGCTCGAACTCAACAGTTCGGTTCGTCTGATCGCGGTCAATGTATCGGCGCGCCAGTTCAAATATCCGGGCTTTGTCGAGGAGGTCAAACAGGCAATCATAAAATCCGGCATATCAGCCAGCCATCTTGAGCTGGAACTGACCGAATCGGTGTTGATTGACGACATCGACTTCACCTTGTCGGTATTACACGAATTACGGGCACTGGGTGTACGCATCTCGATTGATGATTTTGGTACCGGCTATTCGTCACTCAACTACCTGAAACAATTCCCGGTCGATATGCTCAAGATCGACCGCAGTTTTATCCAGAACCTGCCAGCCAACCGTGATGACGCCCAGATCACCCGCACGATTATCGCCATGGCCCACAACCTCGGCCTCGGTGTGATTGCGGAAGGCGTCGAAAACTGCGACCAGCTCGAATTCCTGGTCAAGGCCCGCTGTGAAAAGATCCAGGGTTACCTGTTGTCATACCCGGCCACCGCCGAAGAGCTCGAAAACCGCATTAAAACCCAACAAGTTTGTTGTGCAATGCAGTTGAAAGACACTCAGTCTGACGGTGAATAACACTCACGTGCCAGCAAGCCACAATTTAGGGTAGAATGCTCGCCCTTTTAAATTGCCCGGCGTAGCCACGACCCGATGCGCAACGCCCCACACACCGAGGACGCCCTGATGTTTAGCCGCGACATGAACATTGCCGACTTTGACCCGGATCTCTGGTCAGCCATGCAGGCTGAAGACCAGCGTCAGGAACACCATATCGAGCTGATTGCTTCCGAAAACTACACCAGCCCACGGGTCATGGAAGCCCAGGGTTCCCAGCTGACCAACAAGTACGCCGAAGGTTATCCAGGCAAGCGTTACTACGGTGGTTGTGAACACGTTGATGTGATCGAACAGCTGGCCATCGACCGCGCCAAGGAACTGTTTGGTGCACCGTACGCCAACGTTCAGCCTCACTCTGGCTCCCAGGCCAACGCCGCCGTCTTTATGGCGCTGGTCAAGCCTGGCGATACCGTATTGGGCATGAGCCTGGCCCACGGTGGTCACCTGACGCACGGCGCGTCGGTCTCTTTCTCTGGTCGCATCTACAATGCCATCCAGTACGGGCTGAACCCGGAAACCGGTGAAATCGACTACGAAGAAGTTGAACGCCTGGCAAAAGAACACCAGCCGAAGATGATCATCGCCGGTTTCTCGGCCTACTCCCGTATCGTCGATTGGCAGCGTTTCCGCGACATCGCTGATGCCGTCGGTGCCTACCTGTTCGTCGACATGGCTCACGTTGCCGGTCTGGTTGCTGCCGGTGTCTACCCGACGCCTGTCGGTATCGCCGATGTCGTTACCACCACCACTCACAAAACCCTGCGTGGCCCGCGTGGTGGCCTGATTCTGGCGAAAGAAGACGAAGAACTGAACAAAAAACTCAACTTCGCCGTCTTCCCGGAATCCCAGGGTGGCCCGCTGATGCACGTGATTGCCGCCAAGGCCGTGTGTTTCAAGGAAGCCATGTCGGAGGAATACAAAACGTATCAGGCTCAGGTGGTAAAAAACGCCCAGGCCATGGCGAAAACCTTTATTGAACGTGGCATCAACATCGTTTCTGGCGGTACCGACGACCACCTGTTCCTGGTGGATCTGATTGGCAAGGAATACACCGGCAAAGACGCCGACGCCGCACTCGGTCGCGCCAATATCACTGTCAACAAAAACTCCGTTCCCAACGACCCACGTTCTCCGTTCGTAACCTCGGGTCTGCGTATCGGTAGTCCGGCAATCACTTCCCGTGGTTTTGGTGAAGCGCAAGCCACGGAACTGGCGGGCTGGATCTGTGACGTTCTGGATAGTCTGGAAAATGGCACCTCAGCACACGTTGAAGCCGAAGTGAAAGCCAAGGTAATTGCCTTGTGTGACCAATTCCCGGTTTACCGCTAACATCGATCGACCTGTCACATCGCGCCACACTTGCTGTGGCGCGATGCCCGCCCCGACCGGCCGCTAGCGGCTACGCTCCATCGTCCAGGAGTCTGCTCAACACAGATTTTCACCCGACACTGCAGTTTTTTATTGCAACTTGACCCCGACGTTTTAGAATCGCAGCGCTCGTGCAAGAAGTTCCGATCGTACTCTTTCTGATACTCAGGATGCCTCTGATGACGACGTCAACCGAACAATGCGCCTGTGGCTGGACTCCTATTTCCGAGTCCCGCCTACTGGATCTGATCAAACGCGCAGAAACCAGCATGGAAGCACCTGTCAAAGCCCTCTGGGAACTGGTGCGCCTGCCGGATGCCGAAATATGGCAACAGCACCCTTGGGCCGATGAAGGCTGCGGCTTCTGGGTACTGGCGACCTTCAGCCGCCACTGTCTTTATTTTAACGATGTCACCCAGGGCTTTGCCGTGAGTCCATTCCGCAACTGGGGCAATATCGATCACTTTGAACCCGACCCGACGCCTCTGGATGAACTGATCGAACGCCTGACCGCCAGCGCTTGCGAGAGCGCCTGAAGTCAATTCCGGCGACACCACTGCAGCGAATGCCATTGCCTGACCATTCCGTCAGGAGTACACTGGCGCGCTTTGGCCACTACGGCCGTATCACGCTCTTTAGTCAGTTCCGCCTATGCATTGTCCATTCTGTTCACATCCGGAAACCAAGGTGGTCGACTCACGCTTGATGGCTGACGGCGCCCAGGTTCGCCGTCGTCGCGAATGCTTGGGCTGTGCCGAGCGTTTCACCACGTTTGAATGCGTCGAACTGACCTTTCCCCATGTGATCAAACAAAATGGCGAACGGGAAACCTTCCGCGAGAGCAAACTCCGCAGTGGTATTGAACGAGCGCTGGAAAAACGCCCGATTCCGGTCGACACCATGGATGCTGCCATCCATCGCATTCTGCAAACCATTCGTAACAAAAACGACCGGGAAATTTCCAGTCGCCAGATCGGCGAATGTGTCATGGCCGAATTACGCCAGCTGGATCAAGTCGCTTACGTCCGCTTTGCCTCGGTATACCGCAGCTTCAAGGATCTGGACGAATTCCGCGCCGAAATTGAACGCCTGACAGACAGCGTCACCGCTGCCGTCATCACAGCAGTCGACGCATGAATACCCCTATTGAACACAGCGATGAATACTGGATGGCCAAAGCGCTGCGACTGGCTGAACGCGGCCTTTATTCCACCAGCCCCAACCCCCGAGTTGGCTGTGTCATCGTCAAGGACAACCGCTTGATCGGCGAAGGCTGGCACCAGCAAGCCGGTGGACCACACGCCGAAGTGCACGCCCTGCGCATGGCCGGTGATCAGGCCCAACATGCCACCGCTTACGTCACCCTCGAACCCTGCAGCCATTTTGGCCGCACCCCCCCCTGTGCCAATGCCCTGGCAGCAGCCGGTGTAGCCCGAGTGGTTGGCGCTTGCCGCGACCCCAACCCCCAAGTAGGCGGACGCGGCTTTCAACACCTGCGCGATGCCGGAATCGAGGTCACAGAAAGCTGCTTGCAAGCCCAGGCCGAAGCTCTGAATACCGGTTTTATCCAGCGTATGCGCAGTGGGCTGCCCTGGGTCAGCATCAAACTGGCCCAAAGCCTGGATGGACGTACTGCCATGGCCAGCGGCGCAAGCCAATGGATCACCGGCCCGGACGCCCGACGTGATGTTCAACGCTTACGGGCGCGCAGCTGTGCCGTCATTACCGGTGCCAGCTCGGTGCTGATCGACAATCCGTCGATGACCGTCCGGCCAGCCGAAACCGGTATTGAACAGCCTGAACACCTGTGGCGTCAGCCCTTGCGGGTGGTGATTGACGGCCAGCAACGGCTGAGCGGCAACGAAAAACTGTTTAACCAGTCTGGGGATATTTTGCTGGCGGTTACCGACCCGACTCGCGTCACCGTCCAGCGGGCGGCAGAATTGGGCCAACTGACGCTCTGGCAAAGCCCGCCGACCCGTTCTGGCAAGGTCGACCTGCCAGCCCTGCTGCAGTTTCTGGCCGCACAAGGCCACAACGAAGTGCTGGTCGAAAGTGGCGCTCACCTGGCGGCGGCCTTTGTCGAATCCGGTCTGGTAAACGAACTGGTGTTGTACTGCGCACCCACCTTGTTGGGCAGCAGTGCCCGCCCGTTACTGGTGCTGCCACTAGAGAGCATGCAACAACAGATGCGCTGGCAATGGCAGGATATACGCATGATTGGCAACGATCTGCGCCTGATCTTACGACCTGAACAAAATCAGCCCGGTTAGCCGAATGCTGAGCAACGGCATCCGGCTTGTCGCCAATGCCAATAGAAATAGAGACCGATAGAGAGCAGCCATGTTTACAGGAATTATCGAAGCGATCGGCACCGTCGCCAGCGTTACCAGCGTCTCTGGCGACCTGCGTCTGACGATCCGCAGCGGTGCGCTGGATCTGACTGATGTCAAACTCGGCGACAGCATTGCCACCAACGGCGTTTGCCTGACGGTCGTGGCACTGCCCGGCGACGGTTTTGTGGCCGATGTCTCACGCGAGTCACTGTCCCACACGCGTATTAGTGCCTGGCAAGCAGGCACACGGGTGAATCTGGAAAAGGCGCTACTGCCGACGACCCGCCTGGGCGGCCATATGGTCAGTGGCCACGTTGATGGCGTTGGCCGTATCAGCAGTCGTCAGGCCGATGCACGTTCCATTCGCCTCGGCGTCAATGCTCCGGCAGAACTGACGCGTTATATCGCCGCCAAGGGTTCAATTACCGTCGATGGCGTCAGCCTGACTGTCAATGCCCTCAACGACGACGGCTTTACACTGAATATTGTGCCCCATACTGCGGCGGAGACAACATTGATTTCCATTCAGCCGGGTCAGCAGGTTCACCTGGAAGTTGATATGATTGCCCGCTATCTGGAACAGTTGGTCAAGGCACCAGCAACCACAGAAAAAACACCCATGGATGCGGCTTTTCTGGCGCAACACGGGTTTTGGAAATAGGCGGAACTGACCGGCAACAAGATCGGCACCGACACACACTCACAGGTTATTCTGAACAGGCTCATTATGGCACTGAACACCATCGAAGAAATTATTGCCGACATCCATGACGGTAAAATGGTCATCCTGATGGATGACGAAGACCGTGAAAACGAAGGCGATATTATTGTTGCTGCAGAGAAAGTGACGCCAGAAATCATCAACTTTATGGCCACCGAAGCGCGTGGTCTTATCTGTCTTCCCTTGTCAGCAGAACGTTGTGATTACCTCGGTTTACCCGCCATGGTAACCGCCAACGGCGCCAAGTTTTACACCCCGTTCACGGTTTCCATTGAAGCCGCCGAAGGCGTCACTACCGGTATTTCTGCCGCCGACCGTGCCGCCACTATTCTCGCCGCCGTGAACCCGATGGGTAAACCGGAAGACATCGTCCAGCCGGGGCATATATTCCCGTTACGCGCCCGTCCGGGGGGGGTGCTGAGTCGCGCTGGCCATACTGAAGCCGGTTGTGACCTGGCACGCCTGGCGGGTCTTAACCCCGCCGCTGCCATCGTTGAGGTATTAAACCCTGATGGCACCATGGCCCGTCGCCCGGAACTGGAAGTGTTTGCGGAAAAGCATGGCATCAAGATCGGTACAATCGCCGACCTGATCCACTACCGCATCGCCAATGAAAAAACCGTTGAGCTGGTCAGCAAGGACGACATCTCCACCGAATATGGCGATTTTGTGTTACACACCTTCCGCGACACCATCCAGAACGAAACACATCTGGCGCTGACCCTCGGTGACATTCACCCGGACAGCCCCTGCGTGGTGCGGGTACAGACCAATAACTATCTGCGCGACGTGCTGGGCATGCGCCCAACCAGCGGCTCCAGCTGGTCGTCTTCCCATGCGCTGCAACGTATCGCCGATGAAGGCGAAGGCGTACTGGTGTTGTTGTCGGCGGGTCAGCGCGAATCGATTGAAGACAGCCTTGGTGACTTCTTTGGCCGCGCCCGCCCGGTGCGTAGTCCCAACAAGGACAGCTCCGGTGCCTTCCTGACCATTGGCACCGGCTCCCAAATCCTGCGCGAGCTGGGCGTTCAGAAAATGCGCCTGCTCAGCTCGGAAATGAAATACAGCGGCATCTCGGGTTTCGATCTCGAAATTACCGAATACTTGCCATTTGATGCCTGACATTCCCCTGCTTACAAACTGGAAATACTCATGAAACAGATCAGAACCATTGAAGGCAACCTCACCCCGAACGACGGTAAATACGCCATTGTCGTTGGTCGCTGGAACGCCTTTGTTGTGGAAAGCCTGCTTGAAGGCGCAGTCGACAGCCTGCTGCGTCACGGTGTTGACGAAGAAAACATCACGATTATTCGTGCACCGGGTGCGTTTGAGATTCCTCTGGTAGTGCAGCGTATCGCCGCCTCTGAACAATACGATGCCATCATTGCCCTCGGCGCAGTGATTCGTGGTGGGACACCACACTTCGAATACGTCGCTGGTGAATGCACCAAAGGCCTGGCCAACGTCTCGCTGGAATACAGCGTACCGGTTTCCTTCGGTGTACTGACCGTCGACAGCATTGAACAGGCGATTGAACGCTCTGGCACCAAGGCCGGCAACAAAGGGGAAGAAGCGGCAATGTCTGCCTTTGAAATGGTTTCCCTGCTGTCCGCCCTGGAGGCCTGATCCGCATGTCACGTGCTTCTGGCAACCATAAACCCAGTCCTGCTGCGCGCCGCAAAGCGCGTGGTTTTGCCTTGCAGGCGCTGTACCAGTGGCATATCGCCGGTGCCAACCTGACTCAGATTGAATCGGAATTTCGTGCCGATAACGACATGAGCAAGGTCGACCTGGAATATTTCCACGACATTCTCCACGGCGTACCGCGTGAGCGTTCTGCCCTGGATGAAAAAATAGCCCCGCTGATGGATCGTCGCCTTGATGAAATGACACCGGTTGAGCTGTCCATTCTGCGTCTTGGTGCCTTCGAAATGTGCCGTCGGCCAGATGTACCCTACAAGGTCGTAATTAACGAATCGGTGGAATTGGCCAAAATCTTTGGTGCCACCGACGGCCACAAGTACATCAATGGCGTCCTCGACAAACTGGCCCAGCGTGAACGGGGGGTCGAGATTCGTGGTGCCCGTGCACCACAGCGGCAGGACAACAAAGAACAGTGAGCGAGCAGCCGGGTGGTTCTGAATTTGCGCTGATACAGCGCTGCTTCAGCAGCGGCTACCCGCAAAACGCTGCGACCCTGCTGGGCGTTGGTGACGATGCCAGCGTTATTTGCCCGCCTGCGGGTCAGCACCTGGTACAAAGCCTCGACACCCAGGTTGCCGACGTCCATTTCCCTGCCAACGCTCCTGCCCAACTGATCGCCCAGCGCACTCTGCGCTGTGCCGTCAGTGATCTGGCGGCCATGGGTGCGACGCCACAGGGTTTTTTACTCGGCCTCACTCTGCCAGACAACCAAACGGACTGGCTTGATGATTTTGCTCATGGCTTGCGCGACGCCGCTACCGAATTCGGTATCAGCCTGTTGGGGGGCGACACCACTCGTGGGCCAGCCCTGGTAATCAGCATCCTGGTACAGGGCTGGGTAGCCACTGCCCCGACACCAACCGGTTTGACGCGCAGCGGTGCCAGGGTCGGAGATGATGTTTGGGTCAGTGGATATATTGGTGCCGCAGCCCTGTCCTTGCCCACCGTGCTGGCCAACCCTGAGACCACCGATGGGCTCGCTGCCGCTTATTATTACCCCACACCCCGGCTGTCACTCGGCCAGTCACTGCTAGGGATCGCCACAGCCGCGCTGGATATTTCCGACGGCCTGTTGCAAGACGCCCACCATATTGCCACCGCCTCGGCGGTTAGCCTGGCCCTGACCGGAGAGCAGATTCCGACAGCCGTCGGCTGTGGTCATCCCGACTGGCCCAACTGCCTGACGGGTGGCGACGATTATGAATTATTATTTACCGCCTCCCCTGCACAGCAGGCCAACATTCAGACACTGGCGCAACGACTGGCTCTTCCCCTGAGTCGTATTGGCCAGTGCCTGCCAGCAGCCCCTGGTCAGCCACCCGCAGTGACCGTTTCGCTTGATGGCCTGCCGTTGCAGCTGAAAACATCCGGCTACCAGCACTTCTGAACCGGAATGAGGTCAGAACCACCACTCAACGCCCTGCCAAAGGAATGCCCATGACACGCCTCACCCATACTGCCCTGCTGTTGTGTTTGCCGCTGATCACCTTGCTGGCACTGCCGAGCCAGGCTGCCGAAGAGGCCTACGTCCAGGTCTCTGCCAGCGCCGATGTTCAGGCAACCCCGGATTACCTGTTGCTCAACCTGAATATCAGCGATACCCGCCCGACCCTGGCAGACGCCAAACGTCAGGTCGACGACAGCTTTCATCAGCTGATGGAAGTCACCCGCAAGCTGAACATTGCCGAAGATTCGGTGCGAGCTGAGCAAATCTCCAACTACCCCCAATACCAATGGCATGAAAAAGGCCGCACCTATGTCGGTGAACAGGTCACCCGCCAGATCGCGATTACCCTGCGCCAGTTGGATAACTACGGCGAACTGGTGCATCAACTGATGCAAAACCCATTGGTGCAAATCAGCCAGAGTCAATTTCGTTTCGACGATCGCGATGGGCTGGAAAACCAGGCACTGAAGGCCGCCTTGCTGAAAGCCAGAGACAAGGCCAAACTGATGGCCAGCACCCTCGGTAGCCGGCTGGGGAACGTCTTGGCGATTAGCGAAAGCGGTTCCAGCTCACCCCAGCCGATGTACGCCATGCGGGAAATGGCCGCCGATACCCGCAGCAAAAGCGCCCCTATGCTGGTACAGCAACAAACCATCAGCGCCAGTGTCGATGTGCGTTTTGAACTGGAATAAGGACGAGTCATACCATGAGTCTGCAGCACCCCACAGCCAACACTGTCACAGCCAACACCGTTAATCCCTGCCCGGCGGGCCTGCGTCCTGGGCGTTACCGCCATTACAAGGGCCAGGACTACGAAGTCTTCGGTCTGGTACGCCATAGCGAAACCGAAGAATGGCTGGTGCACTACCGCACCCTGTATGGCGACTTCAGCCATTGGGTACGGCCATACCGGATGTTTATTGAAACAATCGATGTGGAAGGCAAAGCGGTTGCCCGGTTTGATTATCTGGGGCCTATCGAGCTGCCGTCCAAGCCGGACACCCTGCCTGTGGATGCGTTATGACCCCTGCCATTAACCTGGCCAAAAAAGCCGGGATCACGTTCACCCTGCATGAATACCCACACGATCCCAAGGCCGACTCTTGGGGTGGTGAGGCTGCGGAAGCACTCGGCCTGCCTCCCTCACAGGTGTTCAAAACCTTATTGGTCAGCCTCAGTGGCCATCAAAGCACCCTGGCTGTGGCGATTATCCCGGTGGACAAAAAACTCAGCCTGAAAGCCATCGCCAAAGCATTGGGTGCCAAAAAAGCCGATATGGCCGATCCTGCTGTTGCGGAAAAAACCACCGGTTATGTGGTGGGAGGCATCAGTCCGCTGGGGCAGAAAAAGTTATTACCCACCGTACTGGACAGCAGCGCCGAACAGCAGACCACCATCAATGTCAGCGGTGGCCGTCGCGGGCTGGAGATCGAACTGGCAGCCGCCGACTTGTTGGCGCTAACGCGCGGAAAACTGGCGGCTATTGCCAGCGAGAGCTGATTAAAACGCCACGCTGTACAGCCACTGCAGCTGTATTCTGGGCAGCGCCAGGGCATCGGTCAGGGGCACATTATATTGCAGCCGCAGCTTGCTGCCCTGCCATGGCAAACGCCAGGCGATCAGCATATTCAGATAGCTGGGGCTGCGGCTCTGGTGGTTAAGAATCGAATCGGCCAGATCATCTCCAGATACCCGGCTCAAGCCCACATCACTGCCCAGCGTCTGCCAGCGTACACCGGCTGCCAGCCTTGATTGCTGCCACGACAGGTCGAGATAACTGCCCCAGCTGCGCAGATCCAGTACTGCGCTGGCATCGGTGGTTTGCCCGGCAGCACTGCTGAGATCCCCTTTTTCCTGACGTTGTTGATACTCGCCCTGTAGCCGCCAGCGGCCCCATGTGTTGTCCCACTCACTGGACAAGCCCATGGCGATATGACCAATACCACCGTCAAAATACTCGGTCGCCGTCGAGCCATGACTATGAGTGGCCGTACTGGTGGAGAACAACTGCATGCCCCGTTGCCCCACCTCGGCTCCATACACATCCAGTTTGATGGCATGCTGCCACTGCCCGTAGCGAGCACTGACGGCAGTAGTGACCATGGCAGCCACGCCGTCCCTGGCGGTGTTCATTTGGCTGGTGCCCAGCAAACTCAGCGCTGAATGCCACTGCCACAGACCCGAATTTGAATCCAAATCCTGCCTCTGATAGCCCAGCCGTACTTCGGCTTCTGACCACTCACCACCCCACATCGCCTGATACATCAGCGGCAGATCAACAAACAAGCGGTCGTGGCTATGCAATCGATTCAGCCAACCAAGATCAACCAGCTGCTGCCCAGCCTGTAGCTGCCAAGCACCGCTACGGTGTCCGATCCAGGCTTCGTGGATGTCGGTACTGCTGCGGTGACGCGACACCACCACCTGCCCATACACGCCCTGATCTGGCAACCGAAACGACCGTCCGATATCCAGGTGTTGCAAGCCAAATCCGGCGCTGCGGTAATGACCGTCGTAAGGCAGAAAACCGGCAATCAGTGGTGTCGCGGTCTTCTGATAGCCCATCACTACATCCAGTTGCCACGGCGTCCGGTCTTGCCCAGTCTCACCCGCAGCGGCGGTTTCATGCTGATGACCACTGTCAGCCAGTACCGGTAAAACCATCAGACTGGAGGCCGCCGCAAAACAACGGAGATTATTCAAACGGATTGGCAAAACGGTCATCGCTAATAAATTCCTGGTCGGTCAGGCTGTGAAGAAAATTGATCAGATCCGTCTTGTCTGCGGCCGTCAGGTCAAAACCATTCACAAAACTGCTCTTGTACGGATTATTACGACCATCACCGCGATAAGCACCAGCGGTCAGGTTTCGCCCTCCAGCTGCGTAAAAGTCCACCACGGCTGCCAGCGTGGCAATGGAACCGTCGTGCATATAGGGTGCGGTCAATTCGATATTACGCAGGGTCGGCGGACGAAAAGCCCCCATATCATTCCAGTCACCCGTAACCTGATACTTGCCGGTATTGTCGCTCGGATAACTGCCCTGATTATCGATGTTGTACAAACCGGTATTAAAAAAGGGCCGTTCCGGAAAGCGGGTGTTCGTGGTGATAGTGGAGCTGGAAAAATTAAAACCGTTGTGACAGTGGAAGCACTCCAGCGCCTCGGAGAAAAATAACGCCTCGCCCCGACGGGCAGAGTCCGACAGTTCATTACGGTCATAGGGTGAGCGATCGGAAATCATCGTGCGGGTAAAGGACGCCAGCGCACGGGTGATATTGGTCAGGGTAAAAGGGTCCGTCGCTGTCGGAAAGGCGTTAGCAAACAAGGCCTGGTAAACCGTATCACTGCGAAAGCGTTGAAGAATCGCGGCCAGATTGGCGTCATTAATTCCCAGCTCTGCTGGGGTATCCCCGGTCAGAGGCATCGCCAACTGTAATTCAATGCGGGTGAAAATCGGATTCCACCAAGTATAAGTCGCGTTATAGGCCACGTTGGTCAGCGTTTGCGAATTACGCACCAGAGCCTCACCGGTCGAGCCGGTCGGCACCGCTTTACCATCGGTAAAAGCCAACGCCTGAAAATGGCAGCTCTCGCAACTCTGGGTCTGATTGGCCGACAGCCGGGGGTCGTAAAACAGAAAACGGCCCAGGGTAATTTTGGCATCTGTCAGCGGATTCTCGTCCGGGATAGCAGGCAGCACAAAACCGCCCTCACTGCTGAGTTGCAACAAGGTAACGCCTTCTGCCTGCTGCTGCAGCTGCAGATCAAAGTCGGACGACTGACACCCCGCCAGCAACAACAGACACCCGACTGCCAGCCACCGGACAGATAAACTGATCAGCTGCATTTATTCGACCGTCACCCAGGACTGGGAGTCACAGCCATCAGCCAGGCATTGACCAGTGGTCACATCCAGCCCCATACGGGTAAACAGGGCCTCACATTCGGGATCATCGGCGGACGACATGCAGCCGATCGCCGTGCCCTCGGTATTACTGCTCAGATCAGACCCGGCAACCAGTGCCGCATAGTCAAAATTGATGGTACTGCTGCCCGGCGTCAGGCTGGCAAAGGTGTAGGTCGGACGGTTCGGACGTGCGTTAGAGCAATCCAGATTGGTGTTATTTTCATCCAGCGTACAACCGGTCGTGCCAAGGTGGATATTCCAGCCAACAATATCCATCCGGGCGTGCTTGTAACCCCCTGCCCAGCTCCAGGTCAGGCCATCAATATTCAGCGGTGATAGCGCCGTGGCACGATCCAGATGATTGAGTTCTTCCGGCACACCCAGAGTAAAACGCACCCGGCTGTAGTCTGCGGCTGGGGCCGTTCCGCTAATCACCCTGTTGGTTGCCGTGGTGGATGCAGTGCAAGTGCTGGTGCCATCTTCAAAATCCAGCAGTGCCACATTGTTGTACTGCCAGTCGGTCTGATCCAGTGTCAGACTGACGAAGTCTCCGTTGGCGGTTGCCAGCTGTACGTCGGAGATATACAAACGGAAATCGCTGATCTGCGGCAGACTGCCATTCCCTTCATTGGCGTTACCCGCCAAAGTGGTTCGCTCACCACAGGCCAGGGGTTCGGCACCAACGGATGCAGAAAACGGCAGGCTGTAGCTGGCAGATGAATCTGCCGTGGCTGAATCTTTGTCGCTGCCACTGTCACTGCCACAACCGACCAGCAAAACACTGGCGGTCATCACACTGAAAGCGGTTAAAAAAGTCGCGCTGGGGAGAGTAAAAAGAACGGTCATGGATGTGTCCTTACTGGATGACATTAAGAATTCGCCGTTGGCTGTGAGTGCCAGCCAGCGGCGATAATGCGGGGGACATCCGTTCAAATCCAGACCGTGCGACACTGTGTCACAGTATTAACAGCGGCGTTACGGGAACCAATAGAACAGCTGTTACATAACCCGTCAGATCAACAAACGCTATCGGTTCACAAAAACCGCAGCGGGAAGTCACTGTCATCTTTTTTCAGTCTTGTTGTCATCTCTCTCAACTAGCCTGCGCCGTTCTGCTTGACCAGACCCAAACTACGTCAGAACCACCCAGGATGATGATCATGTTGAAACAGATTTCCGCCGCGCTGTTACTGTCATCGGCACTCGCCGTTGCCAGTACCGGCCATGCGACCGTCGCCAATGGCGATTTTGAACAATGGACTAACTCAACTCCCGACGACTGGACCACCATCGACAGCGGCATCAGTCTTGCCGCGTCCAGCAGTGTGGTGTATAGCGGCAACCAGTCGGCCGCCATTACGGTCAATACCGGCACCCAAAGTTCTACCGACTTGCGCCAGACCGTCAGTGTCACCAGCGGTACCCACTACGACTTCAGTGCCTGGATTTATCACACCGAAGGCCACGTCCAGGCACGCCTGTATGTCGCCGATTATCAGGGCTATTCCGATAACAGCCTGACCGATCAATGGCAGCAACTCAGCTACAGCTATACCGCCACCAGCACAGGTTCCATCGAAGTGGGCCTGCGTTTTTACGACCAAAGCGGCTTTGATGGCTCGGAACTGGTGTATGTCGACGACTTTGAACCAACCACCGACAGCGCGACAGACACTGGTGCAGACAGCGGCAACACAGGAAGCAGTGGCAGCTGCGTCACGACCGACGTCAATATCACGACCGATAATTACGGCTCCGAAACCAGCTGGTACATCCTCAATGCCAGCGGCACCGAAGTCGCCAGCGGCGGCAATTACGACAACAACAGCAGCAACACCGAAACATTCTGCCTGGATACCGGTAACTACACCTTTACCATTCTCGACAGCTACGGCGATGGTATTTGCTGCTCGTACGGCAACGGCTCTTTTGCAGTGGTGGTGGCTGGTACCGAAGTGGTCAGTGGCGACCAGTTCACCAGCAGCCAGAGCAACAGCGTTACTGTCGCCGATAGCAGCGACGGATCATCCGGCGGCACAGAAACTGGCGGAGGTTCATCCGGTGGTACAGGAGCAACGGATAGTGGTGCCAGTTGCACAGCAGGCACTCTGAGCCTGACTACCGACAACTACGGCGCCGAAACCAGCTGGGCCATCAGCAACAGCAGCGGCACCGACATCGCCAATGGTAACGGCTACAGCAGCAACACCAGCTACAGCGAAGATATTTGCCTGGAAGACGACGACTACACCTTCACCATTAACGACAGCTATGACGACGGTATGTGCTGCTCATTTGGTAACGGTTCCTACGACCTCGTTCTCGACGGCACCAGCGTCGCCAGCGGCAGCGAATTTGCCAGCAGCGAAAGCACCAGTTTCATCCTGGGTTCCGCTACAGACACCGGAGCTGGGACAGATACCGGTACAGGAACCGGCAGCACCGACCTCATTGGCTACTACGCCAGTGCCAATGGCCTGAGTGGCTATGTCCTCAAAACTGAGCTGCACAACATCATCAGCGCTGGCCACAGCGCCCAGGGCTACAGTGCCTTATGGACCTTCTACAGCAACTACGAACGCGATAATTATTACGAAGCCGACGGCAGCCTGCTGGATATTTACTCCGAAAATCCGAACGGTTCAGACCCATACACCTACACCAGCAGCAGTGACCAGTGCGGCAGCTACAGCGGCGAAGGCTCCTGCTATAACCGAGAACATACTTTCCCACGCAGTTGGTTTGGTGGTGCAATAGAACCGATGAACTCCGACGTACACCATATTTACGCCTCCGATGGCTATGTCAACGGCAAGCGCAGCAGCTACCCTTACGGCGAAGTGGCTACCGCCAGCTACACCTCCAGCAATGGCTCCAAACTGGGCAGTGCCGAATCCGGATTGGGCTACTCCGGCACCGTATTCGAACCCATCGACGAGTTCAAAGGCGATTTGGCCCGCACCTATTTCTACATGGCCACCCGCTACGAAGACGTGATTTCCGGCTGGGAGACCCAGTCCAGCTATGGCGATGCCGTACTCAATGGCAGCAGCGATCAGGTCTTTGAAATCTGGTACCTGAACCTGATGAAAAGCTGGCACAACGCCGACCCCGTCAGCCAGAAAGAACTTGATCGTAACGACGCCGCCTACAGCCACCAGGGCAACCGTAATCCCTTTATCGACCACCCGGAACTGGTGGCTGAAATCTGGGGTAACTGAAGCGCGGTTGTTGACAGGTTGTTGGCAGTATCACCAGGCTGCTCTGCATACCCCTGGCCACCACGCTCCGGCGTGGTGGCCAGGGGTATCACTTATCGACCAACAGGGCAGTCCTAAATCACTGCACATAATGCGGCCAACGCGGCTGACTGAACCCAACCGCTTTCAAGGAGGCTGACCAAGGGCTGTAACAGCGATTCAATAGACAGTGATGGGTTTTCGTATTTATCCGCCGGATCGGTATTTTCCTGCTTTACTGTAATCAGAACAGCCAAGGCAGGAACCACCATGCAACTCGTCAAACAACTGATGACCACTCACCTTCATACCCATTTGCCAACGGATACCCTGCGCGATGCAGAAAAGACGATGGCAGAACACCATATTCGCCATATTCCTGTGGTGGATGAAGAGGGCAAACTCTGTGGCCTGATGAGCCAACGGGAATTTCTGACGGAAGCATTCCGCATCACCGATAAATTTGGTGCCCACCACTTGCAGGAATACCTGAGCAAAACCGGCATCAGCCAGTGCATGCAGCATGAGGTTGTCACTGTGACGCCCGATACCTCATTGCAGCAAGCGGGTGAAAGCCTGCGCGCCAATCGCCGCCAAGGGTGTGTGCTGGTCACCGATGAACACAAGGTACTGGTCGGCATGCTGACATCACAAGACTTTGTAAAACTGGCCATTACGTTACTGCAACAGAACAACTAGCGATCGTTTTTAATACTTGCTCCGGCACCAAACCCAATCCGGTGCCAACCTAACGGGCAGGCCAGCGTTGCTGAATATCCTGAATCGCGGCTTTGTTATCCAGCACCGCCGCTACGCAGTCGGGATCCAGCTGGCGACCGGAAAGCCGCTCCAGTTCCTGCCACACCGCATCTTCTTCCCATGCCTGCTTGTAACAACGGGCATTCAGCAACGCATCCAGAATATCCGCCACGGCGACAATACGAGCTTCCAGCGGAATTTCATGGGTACCATTCAGCCCCAGATAACCGGAACCATCCAGCTTCTCGTGGTGGTACTGGATAATATTCATCAGCATATCGATGTGCTCGATCCGGGCCAGATCAAAACGCCGAATCGCCTTTTCAAGCAGTGTCTTGCCCCCAGAAACATGACGCTTCATTTCATCAAATTCCTCTGCGGTCAGACTGCCCGGCTTGTGCAGAATCCGATCCGGCACCGATATTTTGCCAATATCATGTAACGGCGCAAACAGCGTCAGATATTCTATCCAGCTGTCTGACAACGGCTGTGACGATTGTAATTGCCGGGCAATCAGCCGAGTGTATGCGGCCATACGCTGCATATGGTCGTCCGATTCAATACAGCGCACGCCACTGACATCCAGTGCCCAACGTGCCAGCGCATGCAGACGGCGTAACGTCTCCTGTTCCTGCGCCAGCGTCTGCCCCACCAAATGGCCCCACAGGGTGCAATACGCCGCCATGGGCGCCGAGAAATAGTCAATGGTACGAGCATTCAGAAACAGCATCCCGAGGAAATGTCCTTCCACCGTCAATGGCATCGTCAGGCTTGAGCGATAACCCTGCCCCAACAGCGCCGCCGTATGCGTTGACAGCTCATCAGAGCGAAACTCGCGCATATCACCGACCACCCGCACCAGCGGGTTATCGGCCAGAACTTTTAACGATGGCACCGCGTCTAATAACACGCTGTACCCCGTTAGTGGCGATGCGTCATCTCCGGCACAGGTAAAGGTCGATAGCTGATCACTGTCTGGCTGATACAACGCCAGCGACAAACGATCAATACCGGAATACTGTTCACGCAACACCCGATAGAGATGCTGCAACCGATCACCGAATGACAGCGGCTGCGCCAACTGCTGGTAGGGGTCGATAAAACGCTGTTCTGAGGCATTGGCCATAACGACCTCCAGGAGCAGAAACGAACAAAAACAAGGCAAAAGCCACTCTCTTCAGTCTAGCCAAAGCTGTCTTGCACGCCGCTGACCCATATCAAGGCGGTCGGGCAACAGCCAACGTAATTTGACAGCCAGACACGCCAATATATTCGACGTTTATTAAGGAGAATCCGATGAACATTGATGCACTACGGAGCCGCTTGAGACAACAGCTGGATGAGCTTCAAACCCGCTCTGTCGATGCCGAACGACTCGCCAGTCACCGTGACAACCCACTGTCGGCAGATTTTGCCGAACAGGCAACCGAGCGTGAAAACGACGAGGTACTGGGCGCTATCAGCGGCGAAGCCTGTATTGAAGCAGTAGCGATCCAGCAGGCGCTGGAGCGAATTGAACAGGGCACTTACGGCAGCTGTATTGAATGTGGAGAAACCATCGAAAGCGCACGGTTGGAAGCAGTGCCTTATGCAATTCGCTGCCTGCAATGTGCCAGTCGGCACGAACAGCAGGCCTGAGAAAACAACACGCATGGAAGTGGCTCTCACAACATATCCAGCTTCTTTTCGATACGCTCAAGGCGTTGCTCCAACACCTTGAGCTGGCGAGATTGCTCCCGTATTAGCCGGGATTGGCCCGCTTCATCCTGCTGCATCATCAGTGAAGACATGCTCGCCGTCAGCGTAGGGACGCCCTCCGTGGCTGTCCGAAACGGCCACGCATTGCACAACGGCCACGATGGAACCGGCAACGGCCACGCATATTGCACAACGGCCACGATGGAACCGGCAACGGCCGCGCATATTACACAACGGCCACGGACGGAGCCGGGCCCTACGTTATTATTTGATTCAAGATCCCAAAGGGTCGGTAAAATACGGGGATACAACACGCCGTAGGGACGCCCTCCGTGGCTGTCCGAAACGGCCGCGCATATTGCACAACGGCCACGATGGAACCGGCAACGGCCACGGACAGAACCGGCAACGGCCACGCATATTGCACAACGGCCACGGACGGAGCCGGGCCCTACGTTATTATTTGATTCAAAACCCAAGATCCCAAAGGGTCGGTAAAATACGGGGATACAACACGCCGTAGGGACGCCCTCCGTGGCTGTCCGAAACGGCCGCGCATATTGCACAATGGCCACGATGGAACCGGCAACGGCCACGCATATTGCACAACGGCCACGGACGGAGCCGGGCCCTACGTTATTATTTGATTCAAAACCCAGAATCCCAAAGGGTCGGTAAAATACGGGGATACAACACGCCGTAGGGACGCCCTCCGTGGCTGTCCGAAACGGCTACGCAGATTGCACAACGGCCACGGACAGAACCGGCAACGGCCACGCATATTGCACAACGGCCACGGACGGAGCCGGGCCCTACGTTATTATTTGATTCAAAACCCAGAAAATCCCAAAGGGTCGGTAAAATACGGGGATACAACACGCCGTAGGGACGCCCTCCGTGGCTGTCCGAAACGGCCGCGCATATTGCACAACGGCCACGATTGGCCACGATGGAACCGGCAATGGCCACGGATGGAGCCGGGCCCTACGTTATATGACACAACCGTCTGCTAACGCGGGCTAACCTCTACCTCACACAGTACCGAGTTGGCAATAAAACAGTGCTCATGAGCTTTGTGATGCATGGCCATAATGGCTTCAGCATCGGGCACCTTGTCACCCTCAAACACCACCCGTGGTGACAAACGGATGCAGGCGACATGGAAACGGCCATCGTCTCGCTGTGCCAGCTCTGCTACTGCACGGTCATCGTACGACACCACGGTCAGCCGCTTTTTGGCTGCCAGCGCCAAAAAGGTCATCATATGGCAACTGGCCATCGATGCTGCCAGCATCTGCTCAGGATCACAGCCGTAGTCATTACCAGCGCCTCCGGCTGCTATGTGTGCCTGATGGCCAAAGTCGAGTTGATGGCGGCGCTCAAAACCCAGGTGAGAGAACTCACCCTCACGCTGCCAGTGTAAATCCATGCCGTGTTCTGAAACCTTCGCTGTCATTTATTGTGCTTCCAGGGATAGGGGATCACCAATCAATACCATTGACGGGGTTAGTCAGCCAGTGTTTTGCGCAGGGTAAAGGCACCCCGTAATTGACCCACCTGATAACCCACCGCCTGGTCAGCCGGGTACAGCTCACTGAGACGAGTTTTAACCGGCTCAGCCAACGCTGAACCATGGCAGTTCAGACACAAGGCTCCGGTCGGAATCGCTTTCATATAACGATATTCACCGTTCTCCAGCATGCTGGCTTCCAGCGCAGCCGGAGGTTCGCCTGCCGCCAGACGCTGGTCGAAAGATTTTAAGGTCGCCAGTTCCCAGGCGTCCGGGGCATTGGCCGGATTGCGCAACTGCAACGAGGTACGCCCCACCGTCCAGTCGCCCTGGCTGTTGGCAGCGGCAATTGCCGGTGCCTGGGTATTACACAGATGAATGGCTGCGGTTGGGCCGCCCGCCTTCATCCCCTGCTGTACCGTTTGTTTCAGCTGTTTGCCAAACGTCATGGCCTGCTGCCGGGCTTCAATACGCAGGCTGGCGTCATCAAGCTGTTCAGCCTTGACGGTTGCACTGGTCAGCGACCCGAATGAGCCACCCAGTACACAGACCAGCGTCAATAATTTTTTCATCGTTATGCTCTCCATAAATAACTAAATACGCACAAAGGAATATTAATATTCTGAAAAAGCGGATACATGTATCAACACGATCCGCTCCTGTCTTGGTGTCCATCTGCCGCGAATGGCGAACGGCAAATTACCGTTTGTAATGGCTTATGGCCGTATATTTACTGGTATACGCTAGGATTAACTTCCACCTTGTGGACGTCACCGCTCCAGCCGTCAAAACCACCCACCAGCATTTTTACCTGGTCAAACCCCATACGCTTGAGGGTATGAGCTGCCAGTGTGCTGCGGCCACCATTCTTGCAATACAATACAATCGTGGCTGCTGTATCCATCAGCGCCGGATGATCACCGACCCGAAATTCCAGCACTCCACGAGGCACATTCACGGCCCCTGGCAAATGTCCCATCTCGAACTCGGCCGGCTCCCGCACGTCCAGTACCACGGCACCGGCGGTCAACAAGGACTCTGCCTCTTCGACGTTAACCGGGTTAACCGATACCCGTGCTTCGGCCAACAAATCTTCTTTTTTGAGTATCATCAGGTTTCCTCTTGACCAACGAACCGGAACAAACATGCCCATGCAGGCATATTATTAGTGTGCACCCAAACGCCATACAAACCAACCGGCTTAATCACAATTGATGCAACTCGCCGCCGCATCAGCTGCCGCTGCTCCGGCTTGCTCAGCCGCCTCGATACGTTCAAGCGTAGCAGGATGCGAACTCAGATACTGCTGCCAGCCCGGTTGATCTGTTGATAGCGGATCATCCGCATGTGACGCCATCAATAACCGCATGGCACGGGCAAAATCCAGCGGCGACCGGCCAAGTTGCTGCAGCCTGGCAATGGCAAAATCATCCGCTTGCCGCTCCATCTCCCTGGAGAAGGCATTTTCCAGCAAACCGGTTCCGGCCCCCAGCAGCAGCTCGGAGCTACCCTCTATATCGCCAAACAGTAAGCCAAACAACACTGAGGTGGCGGCCGATCGCGCCATCAGCTGCATCCCATGCTGATACTCCACATGGCCAATTTCGTGCAGCATAACGGCGATCAGGGCATCCACATCGGACGCGGTAAGATCCACCATCTGGTCTGTTACCAATACGGTGCCATCGGGCAGCGCAAAGGCATTCGCGCCCATATCCCCGGTACGGAAAATCAGGGGATACTGCGCCGGTTCAAGCTGTAACCGTTCCAGCACCTGTTGCCAGTGCACACGCAACTGCTGCTGTTGTGGCAAGGGCAGTGATGACGGCTCAAAATGCAGCGAGTCGAGAACCTGCAGGGTGTGTTGGCCAACCTGCTGCGATACCTGTACTGGCAACCATTCTACCGTGGTTTGCGCCAGTGCTGGAATGCCACGAAACGTGACCCACCATAAACACAGCGGCACCGCCAAAGCCGCAACCAGCACCACCAGCCAACGGCTTTCCAGCCATTCAGGTATACATTGCCGACGGCCAGCCACTAACCAGCGCCAATGTACATCGGCGGGAATAAAGCGGGCGTTATCTTCAAACACGACTTCTTGGGGTAAGCCAGGCACCGCACTTTCTACTACAAACTGGCCCGCTGCTGCGTATTTCAGCCCTTGTTGTACGTCCGTGCGATTCACATGAATCGCGCCGGTGTCATCCAGCAATGCCTCAGCCGCAACGGCCAGAGCACGATCGGCAAACTGATACTGTCCGGCAACAGCCGCTGTCATCCCAGCACCGAGACATCAACATCAAACAAACCTGCGGCTTCCTCACCAAAAGCGCCATCCTGCGACGTCACGGTATTGATCATGGAATCCATCGCGGGCTGAATCGTTACCTCGGTATGTTCCGCCAAATAACACAGCATACGTACCTGAGTAACCGGATACGCCAACCCCAAGGTTACGATTAACAGCAGGGCATTAGATATTGCCAGCCCGGCGTAACCGATAGGCGTGACATCCGATCGAAAAGTGGCGATGCCATCCAGCGACAGATTGGCCAGCAGGTGATTGCGGATCATGGCACTCCATATGGCGGCAACTAGTTGACTGATCACAAACATCGCCACAAACAGCAGCACCGGCAACCAGAAGCGCGGGGGAGCGTCGCCCTCGCCCTCCCCAATACCGGATAGCAGGCTGAACAACGGCAGCAGCAGCACCATACTGAGTATGCCAAGGCCGACACACACCAGTGCCGCGTGATAATACGCACTCGTCCGGTTACTCACGTTGAAGGCCTTGCCGCCATAGGTGATGTTGTTATGGGTGTACTGATCAATCTTCTTCAGTACCCAGGGCAGTGCGAAGTAGAAGGTGAACATGGCGATCAGCGGCAAAAAAATAAAATGCGCCATGATACCGCCATAGTCACCGGTAAAATCAAAACGAACCTGGCGGTAGGAAGTCATCCGCAAAGTGAAGCGAATGCCCTGACAAATCAGCCATGGCACCGCAAACATCAGCAGAAAATACATCAAGCTCGCCGCTATCGGGCTGACATAGGCAACACCTGACAGCAGCACCAACACCAGCAGGGCAATCAGGCGCCCTCGCAAGATTTGCAGCGGTTTGGCCAGATAACTGAAACGATGGCCATCCAGCGAGGTATGGCCATACAGGTAACGGTGATTACGTACCTTGGCCCAGGCGCTGTAAATGCCCAGCGTCAGCAGGGTCAACAACATATTGACCAGCCAGAGTTTCTGGTATTCCAGATTGCGGCCAGAAAACAGTACTCGTACGTCTCTCGCACCACCCTCACTCGGTCGTGGAGGCGGTGTCACATCGTCATGGCCATTGGCTGCGGTGGCCATCCGGCCAGCAAAAGAATCAGTTTCCATCGGGAGTTCTCAACATCCGTGTTAATAAATAGGAGACTTCTATTTAATCCGGCGCTCACTCTGGGCCAGCGGATGGTTTCGAATCACGAAGCCGACTTGCAGGCCTGACGGGTCAAGTCAAACGTCGGCGACACCGAGTCGAGATCATCCGGCAACACTCGCGCAGAGCCGTGCAGGATTAAATAGATGTCCCCAACAGTCTATATAACCGTCATCCTCCGGCGGTACAACCTCTGGCCCCACAGCCATCTGCTCTCACAACCACTATACCTACACCCATGACTGACCACAGACACCCGTGACTGAACTGACACCCAACTCACTACCGACACCCGCTGCTGTCAGATCAGAGCAGCCACAGGTACACACACAGCCCCATCAATGGCCAGCCGACATAAGGGCTGAAGGCATACCGCCAGAGCCGGGTTGTCGGAACATAGCCGACACCGTGGACAAACCCGGCGGAAATACCCCATAACCCCGCCGACAACGAGCCGTGATCCAACTCGTGCAAACCAACGGCCACCAGCTGCGGCATGGCCAACAGCAAACCGGACAGCACCAGCGCGCCCAGAAAGGACAGCGCTCGTGCCCAGCCCGCATACAGCGGCCCATAGGCCGCATAATCTACCGGAGTATTGGTTGAAGACGCCATGAAACTACTCCGCGTCCCGATCCAGGTCTTCATAAAACTCCAGCCACATGGCGTTAATCAGGCCAAAGGAGCAGGCCAGTAATACACCGAGAATCCAGGCAAAATACCACATACTATTTTCCTCGTTGTTTGAGTCAGACGTCGGGCGTCTGACCCCATTTCCGGGTTTTGATATTGCAGAATAACCAGCGTCGGTTCATCAATACGTGCTGTATTTGTTATCTTCAATAAACTTGTTGGTCATCCGGCCCCACATTTTGTAGTAACCCCAGATGGTGTAACTCAGCACGATAGGTACAAAAATCACCGCGACCCAGAACATGATGTTCAGCGTCATTTCGCTGGATACCACATCCCACACGGTAAGGCTGTGAGACGGCTCCAGGCTGGACGGCATCACAAACGGGAACAAGGAGAAACCAGCCGTCAGAATAATCCCGGTGACTGCCAGCGAGCTGGATACGAACGCCAGGGCACCGCGATTCAACATCGACATCAGTGCCGTCAGCGCCAGTCCGGCGAAGCCCAGCAACGGTGCTGCCAGCATCCAGGGGTATGTGCTGTAATTGGCCAGCCAGGCACCTTCCTGGGTGATCACCAGCTTATCCAGCGGCGTGACTGCCGCTGCGGTACTTTTGATATCCACAATCACATAGCCATCAATACCCATCCAGATCCAGACTCCGGCCAGTGCAAACAACGCCGCCACCAATACCGCCAGCGCCACCGCCATACGACGGGCGCGTTCATGCAGGGCACCATCAGTACGCATTTGCAGCCAGGTCGAACCGTGCATCATCAACATACCCAGACTCACCAGTCCGGCCAGCAGACCAAACGGATTCAGCAGCGCCCAGAATGAGCCGGTATAGGTTGAGCGCATAAATTCATCGAGATCAAACGGCACCCCCAGAATCAGGTTGCCAAAGGCCACACCAAACACCAGCGCCGGTACGGCTCCGCCAATGGTCAGGCCCCAGTCCCACAAATTACGCCAGCGCGGATCATCCACTTTCGAGCGATATTCAAACCCGACCGGCCGGAAAAACATCGAAAACAACACCAGCAACAAGGCCCAGTAAAAGCCGGAAAACGCCACTGCATACACCACAGGCCAGGCCGCAAAAATGGCCCCGCCTGCGGTAATAAACCACACCTGATTGCCATCCCAGTGCGGCCCAATGGTATTCAGCATCACCCGTCGTTCAGTATCGGTACGGCCAAGAATACGCAGCAGCGCCCCCACCCCCATATCGAAGCCATCGGTAACCGCAAACCCGATCAGCAGCACCCCGATCAGTACCCACCACACCATTTTTAATACTTCGTAATCCATAACTCCCCCTTACGCCTGTTCGTTACGTGCTTGCAACGGTTGCGCCTGTGGCCCAGCCGCTGTACCACCCGCAGTGGTGTGATCATCATCTTTCTCAAAGTGATAGCGGCCGGTATGAATGGCCGATGGCCCCAGGCGAGCAAACTTGAACATCAGGAACATCTCGGCAATCAGCAAGCCGGTATAGAACACGACGAAGCCACCGATACTCATCCACAAGTCTTCAACCGAACGGCTGGAGGCGGACAAATGGGTTGGCAGCACTTCACCAATCGACCAGGGCTGACGGCCAAACTCAGCCACGAACCAGCCCATTTCACAGGCCAGGAAGGGTAATGGAATCGCCCACAACAGCGCTTTTTGCAGCCAGGTTTGCTTATCGATGGTCTGGCGAGCGGAGTGCCAGAACGCCAGCGCAATCAGCAGGAACATGGCGAAGCCAATGGCCACCATAATGCGGAAGGTAAAGAACATCGGTGCGACTCCAGGAATGGTGTCACGCGCCGCAGACTTGATCTGCTCTTCCGTCGCGTTGGTCACGGTCGGTGTGTATTTTTTTAATAGCAAGCCATAGCCCAGATCGTGCTTGACCGCATCAAACGCCGCCATGGTTGCGGGAGATTCATCCCCGGCTTTCAACTGCGTAAATAGCTGGTATGCCCCGATACCATTACGCACCCGCTCTTCGTGTTCCACCAGCAAATCCTTGATACCCACCACTTCCTCATCGGTCGAGCGAGTAGCAATCAGGCCCAGAACCCAGGGAATCCGCACGGCATAGTCGGTTTCCATGGTTTCCTCATTAGGAATACCAAACAGCGTAAAGGCAGCCGGTGCCGGATGGGTTTCCCACTCAGCTTCAATCGCCGCCAGCTTGGTTTTTTGCACATCGCCGATTTCATAACCGGACTCATCGCCCAGCAAAATCACGCTCAGAATAGCCGCCATACCAAAGCTGGAGGCAATGGCAAAAGAACGACGGGCGAACGGCAGATCACGCTTTTTCAGCAGATAATAGGACGACACGCCCAGGACAAACATCGCCCCCGTGACATAACCAGCCGACACCGTGTGGACAAACTTGACCTGGGCAACCGGATTAAAGATAACGTCGGCGAAGCTGGTCATCTCCATCCGCATGGTGTTGTAGTTGAACTCGGCCCCAACCGGGTTTTGCATCCAGCCATTGGCAATCAGAATCCACAACGCCGACAGGTTCGAACCCAGCGCAACCAGCCAGGTCACCATCAGATGCTGCAGGCGGGTCAAGCGATCCCAGCCAAAAAAGAACAGGCCGATAAACGTACTTTCAAGGAAAAAGGCCATCAAGCCTTCAATCGCCAGCGGCGCACCAAAAATATCGCCGACATAATGGGAGTAGTAAGCCCAGTTAGTACCAAACTGGAATTCCATCGTCAGACCGGTGGTCACACCCAAAGCAAAGTTGATACCAAACAGCTTGCCCCAGAACTTGACCATGTCCTGATACACCTGCTTGCCCGTCATCACATAGGCAGATTCCATGATGGCGAGAATAAACGATAACCCCAGTGTCAGGGGTACAAACAAAAAGTGGTACAGCGCGGTAATGGCAAATTGCAGCCGCGACAAGTCCACCAGACTTTCACTGATCATGGTTGATCCTCCAAAGGCAGGGCCGTGGAACGTTCAGTTGAGTGTTGAGGAAGCGAAAATTCAGTCGCCGGACGAGCGGGAGAAACATGTTCTTCACCGTTGCCCAGCTGCTGTAACAAGGCAGCCTGTGGATCGCTCAGATCCACAGGCTGAGAAAAAAACAGTGCTCGCAAGGTAAAAATCAATGCCAGCTTGAGCACCAGGATCAACGCCAGATCACGTACGATCGGCTTCGACCAAAGAGAGGATGTACTAGCCATAATGAGCTCCGACAGCGGCAGGAAGCGGGTCACAACACAGGGCTTTTTCCTGTGCTACCGAACTGATGCATAACCCCCTGGACACCCGTCCGGGGTAGATCACATAGTCATCTGGAAGTTGGAGGAGCGGCAGCTTATCAACGTCAGCCTCTGGCTCAGATGCGACAAATGGTCGCAGCCCACCCGCCAGCCACCATAAACCGGTAAAGACCAGCCCGTCACAAGCATAAGCCACCCGAGCGGTTGCCGGATCAACAATAATCCGTATACGGCTCTCTCCCAATGCCAGCGCATCCGGTGCTACCGGGCCAGACAGTGCCCCAGCGGAGAACATATCCGCACCTAACACCTGACCGGGGACATTCACGCCACTGGCCACCGCACCGGTGAACAGCAAATAGGCATTACCAACCCCCAATTGCTCCAGCGTCTGCAAATAGCAGGACACCAGTGCCGGTTGTGGATCAATCACCGCGCCACGACGGGAGATCGGATCAAACAGTAAATAACTGAGTTGTTGATTGATCCGCCATTGTTTCACTCTGGCCATACCCTTCCTGCCGGTTGTCTCGTATCCGTCACAGCTGACATTGGTCGCTGACTATGCCAGTGGAACAGCAAATCACGGGCCAGTCTGCCAAGCCCCTGCGGCATTTATTTTCCAGATCCTCATAAAACAGCTCAAAAGCGCGCTATTACTGGGCTTTCGATAAAATACAAGCCCGACAAAAAAGACCGGGCAAGAGGATTGGCAACGAATACGCCTTTAAAATACAGCAGCCATCGTCTACCATTCTGCCAATACTGTCAGACCGGTGACACCTATGTCAGACCTTCGCAGTTACAGCAGCCTGCCCGGCATCTCCTCCTTGCTCGACGCCATCTCCGCACCCGCCATTCTGATGGATCGTGACTACCGTATTTGCGCTGCCAACCAGGCTTACCGGGAGCATTTTTCAGGTAACGAAGCCCTGCTCGGACGTCATTGCTACGAAGTCTCCCATGGCTATCAGGTACCCTGTGATCAGGCCGGTGAAACCTGCCCTCTGCAAGGCTGCCTGCGCACCGGTCAGCGCCAGCGCATCCTGCACATTCACAACACCTGCCAAGGCAAGGAACACGTCGATGTCGAACTGAGTCCGGTGCGTAATGACGACGGCCAAATTGAATTCTTTGTCGAAATAATGGCCCCGGTACGCACCCCGGATACGCCAGGGTCGCGGCCAATGCTGGGGTTCAGTCAGGCTTATACCGAGATGCTGGCCATGCTGGGTCGGGCCGCACCGTCTGAAATCAGCGTGCTGCTGTTGGGTGAATCCGGTACTGGCAAAGAACTGGCCGCCCGTCATATCCACCAGCACAGCGCACGGGCCAACAAACCCTTTGTTACCGTGGAATGTTCCGGCCTGACTGAAAGCCTGTTCGAAAGCGAATTGTTTGGCCACGAAAAAGGCGCGTTTACCGGTGCCACCCAGCGCAAGCCGGGTCTGGTCGAAGCCGCTCGCGGCGGCACCCTGTTTCTTGATGAAGTCGGTGATATTCCGCTCGCCATGCAGGTCAAATTGCTGCGCCTGATCGAAACCGGCAGCTATCGCCTGGTTGGCAGCGTCACCCCGCAGCAGGCCGACTTCCGGCTGGTCTGTGCCACCCATCGCCAGCTGACCCAGATGGTTGAGGCAGGCACCTTTCGACAAGACCTGTACTACCGCATATCACCGTTTCCGATTCTGCTGCCATCGTTGGCCGAACGGCGGGCAGACATCGTCCCGCTGGCGCGCAGACTGTTGCAACAGCTGAGCCAGGATCGTCCACGGGTATTGTCTGCCGCGTCTTGCGACTGGCTCGAACAGCAGCAGTTTCCTGGCAATATCCGCGAGCTGAGAAACCGGCTGGAACGGGCCACTATTCTGTGTGATGACCGCGAGATTGAACCGCGCCACCTGACCTTGCCCGACTCACTGCTGACTACCGCACAAGCTTCCCACAATATCCAGTCCGTCAACCTGACCACCGGTATCGATCAGGCCATGCCACTGGATCAGCTCGAAGCCCGCTACCTGCTGGCCATCGCCCACCAGTTTGGCGGCGACAATGCCCGCCTGGCCAAACAGTTGGGTATCAGCGAGCGCACCCTGTATCGCAAGTTGGCCAATGCCCGCAGCAACCCGCAAGACAACCCCGATGCAACAACAGCAGACAAACCGTCATCTGCGGAACACTGAATTCTTGTGTAATAACGACTGGTTCAGAATGCTTGTGAGTATTGCTCATTAAAGACAGGCACCAAGGTGTGTACAATTGCGCCAAATTTTTACAAGCACCCGTGACTATGAAACGACTCACTATTGCACTGGCCGCCCTGGCGCTGAGTGCCTGCTCAGTTGGCAACCTGCCGAAAAACCTGTCCCGTTCGATGATGAACAGCGACAACCCGGAAGTAGTTGCCGCCGGAGCACCGGCCTATCTGCTGCTGCTCGATGCCCTGGTACTGACCTACCCGGATGACGAAGATTTCCTGCTGTCAGCCTCCAAGCTTTATGGTGCTTACTCCGGCGTATTCTCCAGAGACCCGATCCAGACCAAACGCATGGCCGACAAGGCACTGGAATACGCCACCCGTGGCCTGTGTGAATACGACGACGATGCTTGCGCCGCCGTCAAATTGCCACAAGACGAGATGCTGGATGCGCTTAACCACCAGTTCGACGAAGACGATATTCATGTCTTCTATGCCTACGCTGCCGCCAAGGCAGGCTGGATTCAAGCCAACAGCAGCGACTGGGGCGCGATTGCCGAACTGGGCAAAACCAAGGCGCTGATGCAGTGGGTCGCCAATATCAAACCGGATTACGACCAAGGCACACTTCAGGTCTACCTCGGTGTCATGGAAACTCAGCTGCCCCCGTCTCTGGGTGGCCGTCCGGAAGTCGGCAGAGAACATTTTGAAAAAGCGCTGCAATACAGCAATGGCAAACACCTGATGGCCAAGGTTTTATATGCCAAGCAGTACGCACGGCTGATGTTTGACCAGGAACTTCACGACCGCCTGCTCAACGAAGCCATTGCCGCCGACCCGGAAGCCGAAGGTCTGACCATGATCAACTACCTGGCCCAGCGTCAGGCAGCTGAACTACTGGCAGAATCCGCCGACTTTTTTGAATAATCGCCTTTTGACCACAAGCCAAGAGTAACCACCTATGAAAAACAAACTGATTGCCCTGGGCCTGATGCTGCTGTGCCTGAGTCCGATGTCCCAGGCGGCAACGCTGAAAATCGCCACCCTGGCCCCCGACGGCACCAACTGGATGAAACAGATGCGTGCCGCTGCCGACGAGATCAAGCAAGAAACCGCAGGCCGCGTCAAAATCAAATACTTCCCCGGTGGGGTACAGGGCAGCGACAAGAGCGTGCTGCGCAAAATGCAAATCGGCCAGCTGCAAGGTGGCGCAGTATCTTCCGGCGCACTGACCAATATTGCCAACGAAGTGCAGCTCTACAGCTTGCCTTTTACCTTCCGAGATCCGGCGGAATTAAGCGCTGTCCGAGCCGAATTCGACCACTATATTGTTGATGCCCTGGAAGCCAGAGGCTACGTCGTACTAGGTCTGACGGAAGGCGGCTTCGCCTACATCATGGGTAACAAGCCACTCAAAACCACTGCCGATTTCCAGGGCCAGAAAGTCTGGGCTCCAGAAGGCGACATCGTCAGCCAGACAGTCTTCCAGAAAGCCGGTATCGAGCCGATTTCACTGCCGATTTCTGACGTTTACACCAGCCTGCAAACCGGCCTGATCGACACTGTCGGGGTGAATCTCACCGCCTCGATCGCACTGCAATGGCACAGCAAGCTGAGCCATGTTACCGACCTGCCACTGCTGTCGCTGCTGGGCATGATGGTGGTCGACCAGAAAGCCTTCGACAAACTGTCAGCGGAAGACCAGACCATCGTCCGTCGCATCATGAAAGCAACCTACGCCCGGATGGACAAACAAAACGCTGAAGACGAAATCGGCGCTCGCAAGGCACTGGAAGACAGCGGCATGATCTTCGTACAACTGACCGACGCCGAAAAAGCCACCTGGCAGAAACTGGCCGACGACAGCCTCACCGAACTGGCCAGCAAGGGAGTCTATCCGGTTGATCTGTATAAGAAATTGCAGGCGCGTATTGCCGCGATTCGGGCAGGTCAATAACCTTGAAACACTCCCCTTTGCGGCGTCTTCTCAGCGCCATTCACACATTGGAAGACGGCCTGTTGGTACTGGTATTGCTGATTATGGTACTGCTGGCAGGCATTGATATTGTCGCCCGCAGTGTCTTTGGTGGCGGCGTTATGTGGATTCCTCCCGCGCTGCGGGTGATGGTGTTATGGCTCGGCTTGCTGGGCGGCATGGTTGCCACTCGCGGGCGCGAACACATTGCCATCGACCTGGTGAACCGGCTGGCACCCAAGGCTGTATCCGAAGCCATCTCCGTCGTCACCTCCGCGTTTGCAGCCTTTATCTGTGCCATTGTGGCCTGGAACGGCTATGCCTACATCGAACTGGCGATAGAATTTGGCGATATCGCTTTCGGCAAGATTCCTGCCTGGCCGCTACAACTGATTATCCCCTTCAGTTTTACGGTAATGGCATTACGCTTTGCCATTCAAAGTATTGAAGCCGTCATCAAAGTGCTGGGCAAACACCCCGCAGCCGAGGCCCATTCATGAGCGTACTGGTTCCACTGATTCTGTTATTACTGGCATTGTCCGGTACACCGCTGTTTGTGGTGATTGCCGCCAGTGCCATCTGGGGATTTTATCAGACCGATATTGACCTGATGGTAATGGCGGTCGAGATTTACCGGATTGCTGAAATGCCGGTGCTGATTGCCATTCCGTTGTTTACCTTTGCCGGTTACCTGCTGGGAGAAAGCAAGGCACCACAGCGGCTGGTGCGTATTACCGACGCCTTTCTCGGCTGGATGCCCGGCGGGCTGGCCATTGTCGCACTGGTTACCTGTGCGCTGTTCACCGCCTTTACCGGTGCTTCCGGCGTCACCATCGTTGCATTGGGTGCACTGCTGGTACCAGCCCTGCAGAAATCCGGTTACCCGGAGCGATTTAATCTCGGACTGGTCACCACCTCCGGCTCACTTGGCTTGCTGTTTGCTCCTTCACTGCCGCTAATTTTATACGGCGTGGTGGCGCAGCAAATGTCACTGGACGTGGCGGTTAGTATCGATGACCTGTTCCTCGCCGGTTTGCTTCCCGGTGGTCTGATGCTGGTCGCACTGTCGCTTTATAGCGGCTGGGTGTCACGCAAGACCGAACGCAATCACCATCCTTTCGACAAGACCGAAGCCTGGGCAGCGCTGAAAGACACCAAATGGGAAATGCCCCTGCCATTCCTGGTATTGGGTGGCATTTATGGCGGCTGGTTTGCGGTATCGGAAGCAGCCGCCATTACCGCGTTTTACGTCCTCATCGTTTCTACGCTGATTCGCCGTGAAATTCCGTTTAAACAGCTGATTACCGTCATGCGGGATTCAATGAAGCTGGTCGGGGCGATTCTGCTGATTCTGGCGGTGTCCATGGCATCCACCAACTACATGATTGATGCTGGAGTACCGGAAAAAATCTTCGGCTTTATTCAGCAACACGTCAGCGACAGTTTTACTTTCTTGCTGCTGCTCACGGTGTTCCTGCTGATTCTGGGCATGATGCTGGACATCTTCTCCGCCATTGTGATCATGATTCCGATTATTCTGCCGATTGCGGTGGAATACGGTATTCATCCGATTCACTTGGGGATTTTATTCCTCGCCAACATGCAGCTGGGATACTTCACTCCGCCGGTCGGTATGAACCTGTTTATTGCCAGCTTCCGTTTTAACAAACCGGTAATGGAGTTGTATCGCGCTACCTTGCCTTTCTTCTTTATCCTGCTGGCAACGGTATTGGTGATTACCTTCTGGCCCGGATTAAGTCTGGCCTTTATCGGAGAGTAAGCGCTATTAGCAGAGGGCCGTCGTCAGTGGCGGCGCTCTGTTATCTTCCCCTCCTTTTTCCAACCCACGCCACACACACGCCACGCCACAACCACTCCACAACCACGCCACACACACGCCACGTTCCATCTTCTCTAACCATTCAAACAGAAAAGTCCCATTTCCAGCCAGAAAACGTCATGTTCCCCAGTATGGCCTGCCGCAATAATGAATCCATCGAAGCTAAACGCTCCGGCAATAGCTTCCGCTGTGTTGCTCAGGGCCCGACAACACCTTGCTGATATTAAAAACAACAAAATACCCAAGGCTGAATACCATGACTGCAAACAACCCGATGTTGGAAAAGCTGCACGAAATCCTGCCTGCGATTCGCGCCAATGCGTCAAAAGCAGAAGAGATCCGCATGATCCCGCAAGAAAACGTCGACATGCTGCACGGCATCGGCCTGAACCGCGCTTTCCTGCCGAAAGCCTACGGCGGTTTGGAAATGAGCCTGCCGGAATTCACCGACTGCATCGCCGCACTGGCTGGTGCCTGCTGCTCCACCGCCTGGGGCTACAGCCTGTTGTGCACTCACAATCATCAGATTGCCATGTTCAGCAAAGAAACCCAGGACGAGATCTGGGGTGAAAACCCCGATGTCGTGGCATCGTCTTCGATTGCACCGTTTGGCCGTTACGAAGAAACCAACGGCGGCATCGTCTTTACCGGTGATATGAAATGGAGCTCGGGGGTTGACCACGCTGACTGGATATTGGTTGGCCTCAACCGCATGGTCAAC
The DNA here is from genome assembly GCF_041222825.1 of Candidatus Thalassolituus haligoni. Classification (NCBI taxonomy): domain Bacteria; kingdom Pseudomonadati; phylum Pseudomonadota; class Gammaproteobacteria; order Oceanospirillales; family Oceanospirillaceae; genus Thalassolituus; species Candidatus Thalassolituus haligoni. The sequence goes on along the minus strand of NZ_CP139482.1, from coordinate 903,933 downwards.
GACGAAAAAATCTACAGCTTCGCGATTATTCCGAAAGCCGAATTCACCATCATCGACGACTGGTACGCCGCTGGCATGTGTGGTTCCGGCACCAAAACCGCCCGTATCGAAGGTGTGTTTGTACCCGAACGCCGCATCCAGGCCGCCAAAAACATGATGGAAGGCCGTCATATTGGCCGTGACCTGTATCCAGAAAGTAACATCTACCACACCCCATACCGGCCATACTTCGCCTGTGGTTTTGCCGCCATGAGCCTGGGCGTAGCCGAACGCATGATCGCCGTGTACAAAGACATCACCCAAAACCGCGTCCGCGCCTACACCGGCGCCAAAGTAGCGGGATCTGTCGCGCCGGTATTGCGCATGGCTGAGTCCTACCAGCAAGTCTGCGCCGCCCGCGCCTACCTCGAAAAAACCTGGAACGAGCACAAGGAATACGGCGAGCGTCACCAATACCCGGATCGCTACACCCTGGCCCATTGGCGCACCAACCAGGCCTACGCCATCAAGATGTGTGTCGAAGCCGTTAACCGCCTCTGGGCCGTGATGGGCGGCTCCAACTGGTATAACGAGCGCGAAGGCCAGCGGCTGTGGCGCGAATCCAACATGACCGCCGCCCACGCCTACACCGACTACGACGTTTGTGCGCAGATCATTGGCCGCGAACTGCTCGGTATGGAACCCGATCCCAGCCTGCTGTAAGCGGCTCTCACCTGGCCCCCACGCTCCGGCGTGGTCGCCAGAGATCCCGGCCCACCGCAGCGTTCCCTCACAAGAATGAGGGAACGAGAAACACAAAATTGACGCCTCAGGGTGCGCACTGCGCACCACTGCGCCAGCACAGGATACTCACCATGTCAGCCACACAAACCGCCACCGACTTCGACCCCAAAGCCTTCCGCCGCGCCCTCGGCAACTTCGCCACCGGCGTCACCGTCATTACCGCCTGCACCCCGAACGGCGTACAAACCGGCGTCACCGCCAACAGCTTTAACTCGGTCTCCCTCGACCCGGCACTGGTGCTGTGGAGCATCATGAAAACCTCCGCCAGCGTCGATATTTTCGAGCAAGCCAGCCACTTTGCTGTCAACGTGCTGGCCGCCGATCAGATCAACCTGTCGAACCACTTTGCCCGTCCGTCCGACGACAAATTTGCCCGCATCGACTACGAAAAAGGTCTGGGTAACGCCCCCCTGTTACCCGACTGTGCCGCCCGTTTTCAGTGCGAAAACTACCAGCGTATCGACGGTGGCGACCACTGGATTCTGATCGGTAACGTCGTCGCCTTCGACGACATTGGCCGCGCCCCATTGCTGTATCACGGCGGAGCCTACTCCGCCGTGATACCCCATGCCGGAGTCAAACCAAAAGATTCTGACGCCTCCAGCAAAGGCGAAGAGAAAAACGCCCAGCGTCTGCACGACAACCTCTACTACCAGATGATTCAGGCAGTGAAGCGTTACCAAACCAGTTACCAACCGCTGCAACTGGCCACCGGCCTGCGTACCATCGAAGCCCGCATGATCATGACCCTGAACGACTTCGGCAGCCTCGCCGCCAGTGAACTGGAACAACGTATTGGCATGCCGGATCAGGATTTGAAAGCCGCACTGGACACCCTCAAACGCAAAGAATGGATTGCCGCCAGCGACGACATCCTCAGCCTGACCCGCGCCGGTATCGAACAGGCAGCCACCTTATGGAAAGTAGCTAACGACCGTCAGACTGACGTATTTGGCCAGTTCAGCGCCGAAGACGTTGCCACCTTCCGCAAAGTGCTGGACGCCGTACAGTAACCAACACCACTGACCACCAATCCCCACCCATATCGGCGGCAAGCCACCTTCTACCGGGATATATCCACGCAGGAGGGTTTGCCACCGATATAAATACGGCTCCCACCCTTGCTTGCCCTGCCCTTGCCTGTCCCCCAAAAATAACGACAGCCAGCCAGTCAAAATTGATTACACTGAACAACAATCAGGTTTGCATCACAACAATAACAACGAGCATCCATCCCTATGGATCAGCCAATAGTCACGCCACCCACCGAGCAACAACTGACGCTGCTGGAATCGCTGGGCACCCCGGCGTTCTTCGACCACTTTCTCAACTGGCTACAACACCAGCTACTCAGCGACCAATGCATGATCTTTTTCTGCCCCGATGGCGAACACGTCAGTACGCTGCTGTACAAAGACTTCAGCCACGACGCCTCAGCCCGCCAGCTGGCCATGGCCTATATTTCCGAGCGCCAGTACCTCCACGACCCGAACTTCGACAAGCTACGTCACTGCCAACCAGACCAACTGATTACCGAACATTATGGTGTTCTCAGTGGCAACATGGGGCTGCACTACCGCAATCGTTTTTTTGAACAGCCAGGTTTTCTCGACAAATGGTCCGTGATTTGCCACTCAGACAGCGGCAACTACTACATCAATCTCTACAGCCGTCGCGGCTATTTCAGACCATTATTCAACAACAGCCAGCAACAAGAGCAAGGTATTGCACGGCTGCTTGCCCTGCTGGTCAGCAAACATTACCTGCTGAACAACCAACTGCTCAATCAGGGGCCGCTGGCGTTTTTATCGGAACGCGAACGCCAGGTGTGTGAAGCCGTACTGGCAGGCAAAAAATCCGAAACCATTGCCCACGACCTGACCATTTCCCCCAGCAGCGTAGTGACCTACAAAAAACGCGCCTACGACAAGCTCGGTATTTGCTCGCGGGCGCAGTTATTTGCCTTGTGTCGGTGAAAGGATTCCTGAATTTGATGCAATCGTTGGCGATGTAATGCCATTAACTCATCGGCCGATAACGATGTGCAGGATACTTGCGACCTCCTGCAGAAAAGCGCTTGCGCCCTCCTGCAGAAAGAATCCGAATGCCTATATAAGGCTGCATTTAAGCCATATTGTTATCCTGTGGCTTATACTGTGACGGAGTCTCAAGCACGGCAATCGTCACGCGAGAAACACAGACCAGCTTTTCACCTTCATTTCGAATACGCACTTCCCAAACATGTGTCTTTCGCCCAATATGCAACGGTTTCGCGACACCGTAGACCCATCCTGAATCGACGGCACGAATATGGTTCGCGTTGATTTCTTGACCAACACAATGATATTTAGAAGGATCAACGGCACATGCAGCCCCCCAGGAAGCGAGCGTTTCTGCCAGAACAACCGACATGCCACCATGAAGAACACCAGCCGGTTGCCGGGTTTTCTCATTGACCTCCATTCGGCCTTTTAAATAATCATTGCCAGCTTCTGTAATCTCAATACCAACACGTTCGTTAGCAGTGCCTTTTGCCAAGAAATTCAATTCTTCGATATCCGGCTCTTTGAACCAACAAGACTTATCATCACTCATAAACAACCCTTTATTTTCATGTTAACAATTTTCTTATATTTACAGGAGACATCTATTTAATCCGGCACGACGCTGCGCGAGTGTTGCCGGTGATCAGAGCAAGGCAGCGAATGCAGCGAAATGACGAGTCCTTTTCACATTCGACAACACCGCTCTGGACGGCGGCAACCCGCTCCCTGGGGGGCTGCCGGATTAAATAGATGCCCTCTACAGCATAACCGACACACTTGGTATAAATAAGAGAATCCGCAGCTGCTTCTCCAAAATATCCCCGCCACACAGATTTCTTTATTATCGTCCTCAGCAATCCGGCATGACCATCAAACGAACAACGCCACAAACATGGCACACGCCTACCTTATTTTGTGTCCTTTTTTTGCAAACAACCATCGCTGTTCTACCACATTTTCGTAACCGCTCCATTAACCCCATCTAATATCCTCGCCACCACCTGCGTATCCTGATTCTGTAAATCCCGGATCAGATCCCGCTCAAGCTCATCTTCGCTCTGGTAGGCGTCCTTTACCTCCCAGCGGCGAACGTATTGAATGTCTTTACCGGTGATCTCCGCCAGCGGCTGACGGGTCAGATGACTGCTGGCCTGTAACAACGCCACAATGGCATCCGGTGCGGTATACAGCAGAAATTCAGTGGCCTGATCTTGCAGGGTCAACGCTCGGCTCATGGGCTACTTCCTTTATTGGGCGACGGTGGCCGTGTCTGGCTTGGGGAAACTCAACAGCTGATCCCGGTAGCTTGATTTCACGGGTCAAGCCCTCGCTGATTGAGTTGGTTAGGGTATCGAACTTGTCGAGCTTGAAATCCCAGCCGTCGACTGCGCCTCGGACATCGTTGGCAATGGCCCATATCTGGCGGTGCAGGATTAAATAGATGATCCCTTTACATTCAAGGCGATTATTTTTAGTAAGTGCATAACGATTCATTGCAACGCCGCTATTTTTTTGAGTATCGCATCTGCTCAAAAGAACCTAACCTAATGATTTTATTGAATATTTAATATATACGCAGCGTTTGGTCAACATATGCCACCAAACCAATTGGATCCGTATCGCTTGGCACGATGATCCGTGAACTTTATACGAAAGGCGAGTTTTTCTAGCAGTAGCGAACAACGGGCCATCGTTTATGACCAAACACCTTCCAGTAACACTGACCAATGGCACGTCGTGTCGGCGGCAAGTCACCTCCTGCGTGAATCCCGGACGACGTCGGTGTTTTGTGTCCCCATTTTCTGAGGACATTCCCCCACCCGGCTTTTCAGTAACCTGTGCTTCGTCATCACGATCAAACAACAATAATACGGAGCACTCAGATGAAACCTGAAAGTCATATCCAGCAAACCGGACGTCCGTTTAATGGTGCGGAGTTTCTTGCCAGCCTGAACGATGGCCGTGAGGTGTATTACGCCGGTGAGCGGGTCGAGAATGTCACCGCGCATCCGGCCTTCAAGAATGCCGCTGCGTCGGTTGCCGCCATGTACGATGCTTTGCACGCTGAGGAAACCAAAGACAAACTGTGCTGGGCGACGGATACCGGCAATGGCGGTTATACGCACAAGTTTTTCCGTTACGCCCGCTCACCACAGGAATTGTTGGAACAGCGGGATGCCATCGCGGAATGGGCGCGTATGAGTTATGGCTGGATGGGTCGTACTGCCGACTATAAAGCCGCCTTTGGGGATGTTCTGGGTGCCAACCCGGAGTTTTATGGTGACTTTGCCGATAACGCCCGTACCTGGTACCAGCGTATTCAGGAAAACTGTCTGTATTTGAACCACGCGATTGTTAACCCGCCGATCGACCGCAATAAGCCTAGCGATGAGGTCAAGGATGTTTATGTTCATGTCACTCGTGAAACCAGTGACGGGATTTACGTCAACGGTGCCAAGGTAGTGGCGACCAACTCGGCACTGACCCATTACAACTTTATTGGTCAGACTGCCGTACAAGACATTGGTGATGACCCGGATTTTGCCCTGCTGTTTATTACTCCGATGAATGCCAACGGCGTAAAACTGATTTCTCGGGTTTCGTATGAAAAAAATGCGACCGACACTGCGTCGCCATTCGACTATCCACTGTCGTCCCGTTTTGATGAAAACGACGCCATCCTGATTCTGGAGAATGTGTTTATTCCATGGGAAGACGTACTGATCTACAAAGACAAACAAAAGCTGATGCAATGGGGATTTGCCGCCGGTTTTGGGCGTCTTTACCCGTTGCAGGCCTGTACCCGGTTTGCGGTAAAGCTCGACTTTATGGCCGGTCTGCTGGAGCAGGCGCTGGAATGCACCGGTGCCATCGATTTCCGTAATGTAGGTGCCGAACTGGGCGAGGTGGTCGCCTGGCGCAACCTGTTCTGGTCTATCACCGATCATATGTGCCTGGCCGCCGAAGAATGGAAATCCGGTGCCTGGCTGCCCCCCACGGAATCGGCTTTCAACTATCGCGCCTTCGCTCCCATGGCGTACGACAAGATTTGCCACATCATCAAGACCACCGCCGCCAGCGGCCTGATCTATTTGCCGGGCAGTCATCTGGATCTGAAAAATCCGCAGTTGAACACGGATCTGGCTCGTTACTGTCGCGGCTCAGGTGATATTTCACACCTCGAACGCATCAAGATCATGAAATTGCTGTGGGATGCCGTTGGCTCTGAATTTGGTGGGCGTCATCATCTGTATGAACTCAACTACGCGGGCACTGCCGATGCTATTCGCCTGCAATGCCTGGGATCGGCTCGCGCCACTGGCAGTATGGCCAAGATGCGGCAGCTGTCGCAGCAATGCATGGAAGACTACGATCTGAATGGCTGGACCAACCCGACACTGAGCTAGGAGCCTGTAGGACTTAGGCGTTCGTCGCGAGGGAAAGACTGGTTTGAGCCATTTTTGCGCAAATTTGAGGCGAATAATGGTTCTATTTAACTTAACCAGAATTTGCTCAAAAAAGAGCCAGATTCAGCTTTACCGCAGTAGAGCAGCCCTAAGCCCGACAGACTCCTAGGCCCAATTCGCCCCGCGCATTACCACGCGGAGCGTAGGAACAAGAAATTTACGCCTCAGGGTGCGCACTGCGCACCACTGCGCCAGCACAGGATACTCACCATGTCAGCCACACAAACCGCCACCGACTTCGACCCCAAAGCCTTCCGCCGCGCCCTCGGCAACTTCGCCACCGGCGTCACCGTCATTACCGCCTGCACCCCGAACGGCGTACAAACCGGCGTCACCGCCAACAGCTTTAACTCGGTCTCCCTCGACCCGGCACTGGTGCTGTGGAGCATCATGAAAACCTCCGCCAGCGTCGATATTTTCGAGCAAGCCAGCCACTTTGCTGTCAACGTGCTGGCCGCCGATCAGATCAACCTGTCGAATCACTTTGCCCGTCCGTCCGACGACAAATTTGCCCGCATCGACTACGAAAAAGGTCTGGGTAACGCACCTCTGTTACCCGACTGTGCCGCCCGTTTTCAGTGCGAAAACTACCAGCGTATCGACGGTGGCGACCACTGGATTCTGATCGGTAACGTCGTCGCCTTCGACGACATTGGCCGCGCCCCATTGCTGTACCACGGCGGAGCCTACTCCGCCGTGATACCCCACGCCGGAGTCAAACCGAAAGATTCTGACGCCTCCAGCAAAGGCGAAGAGAAAAACGCCCAGCGTCTGCACGACAACCTCTACTACCAGATGATTCAGGCAGTGAAGCGTTACCAGGCCAGCTACCAACCGCTGCAACTGGCCACCGGCCTGCGCACCATCGAAGCCCGCATGATCATGACCCTGAACGACTTCGGCAGCCTCGCCGCCAGTGAACTGGAACAACGTATTGGCATGCCGGATCAGGATTTGAAAGCCGCATTGGACACCCTCAAACGCAAAGAATGGATTGCCGCCAGCGACGACATTCTCAGCCTGACCAGCGCCGGTATCGAACAGGCAGCCACCTTATGGAAAGTAGCTAACGACCGTCAGACTGACGTATTTGGCCAGTTCAGCGCCGAAGACGTTGCCACCTTCCGCAAAGTGCTGGACGCCGTACAGTAACCAACACCACTGACCACCAATCCCCACCCATATCGGCGGCAAGCCACCTTCTACCGGGATATATCCACGCAGGAGGGTTTGTCACCGATATAAATACGGCTCCCACCCTTGCTTGCCCTGCCCTTGCCTGTCCCCCAAAAATAACGACAGCCAGCCAATCAAAATTGATTACACTGAACAACAATCAGGTTTGCATCACAACAATAACAACGAGCATCCATCCCTATCCCTGTGCGGGTTATTTTGCAGCAGCCTTAACGTGTTGACCAAGCCGCCATCATATTTATCGGCTTAATTGATGCCCCATTGCTTAGCGGTATCTTGATAGATTTTGATCACGTATTGAGAGGCTTTGCCAGAACAGGTAATGCTAAGCGTCATGTAATCCTGCTTTCGCTTGAGCAATCAGCTCTTCATGGCTTAGCTGGCTTTCTCGACTTTCTTCACCCTCTTTCAGAGCGTGACGCAATGCTTCAAGCTTGGTCTGATATTCCGTTTCTTGTTCTTCTAATAAGCGCAAACCCGCTCTGACCGCTTCACTGGCGTTGCGATAGCGACCGCTGGATTTAAGCGCACCATGCAGCAACGCATCGAACGGCTAGAGAATTTTGATCAAACGCGGGGGCAATCCCTGAATAGGGATATTGAACAGTATCAACAGATACAGCAAGGAGTGCAGGAGAAATTCGAGCCTAAGCTAACGCCTTGATTAGCTACATTTCCGTTAGATCGTCCACGTTCAGTTGGCGATCAACATCCATGTTTTCATGCAGGATACGGATCACTTCCAGCGTCGTCTCGGTGTGAACATATACAATAAGATGGTGAGCATGACGGTAAATACGAAGTGTGGGCGTGTATTCCGTGCGCTCTCGGCAAATCAGCGGATTATCAGCCAGAACTGCGAAGTTCTCATCAAATTCATCAATATAACGGTTAGCCTGCGCTGTACCCCACGTTGACTGGGTATAACGCCAAATACTTTCAAGATCAGCTTCCGCTTGCGGGTATAGCAGGGCTTCACGCATTCTTAACGCTTTCTTCCATACGCGTCTTAAATGCCTGTTTATTGAACGGTTTGGGCGTACCGCTCTGCAAACCTTCATCAATGGCTTGTTGCATCGCTTGAATTTTGTGGTTGCGCTGTTGATCTTTACGGATCAAATCACGCACATAATCACTGTTGTTAGAGTAAAGACCACTGTCGATCTGCAACTCAACCCAATCGCGCATCTGGTCAGGTAAAGAAATATTCATTGTCGCCATGGAAACCGCCTTTCTTTTAGAAACAATCAACTACTACACTTCCAAGATGACATTATTTGGCAATCATTGTCAATCTTATCATTCCAACGCCAAATACAGATTCCTAATCTCATCGGGCAATATACCTGGCAGGTTGACACATGGTTGGGCAGGTTTAATGTGGTGCCATCAATCGCTAGCCATCGCAATCCGTTACGCCGTTGTTCTGGCACTTGATTGACCATCAGGCGATTGAGGTATGCCAGTGCCTCCGGGTTGAGCTTGTCGCGTTGTTTGCAAAATGCAGCGGCAGAAACGGGCATGTCCTGCTCGGGAAGATAACGAAACAGTTCATGATCAATCGATGAGGTCATGTTGCTCAATAGCAGCAGAATCAGATCTTTCAGTGGCAGGCGGCGGTCACGAATGAAATCTGAGTGGGTGCGCCGGGCTTTTTCTCGAAAGATGTCGGTCTCAAGCTGATCAATGAGATGGCCGACAATGTTCTGTAGTTGGTCAGGAGTCACGTTGGTTTATCGAGTTATCAGGAGTTAGCCGGTGACAATGGAGGAGATTGAGATCTCTTTCAACAGGCTTAAGTTAATGGCATTGAAATAACGCCTTGCTAAGCGGATAAAAATGGTTGGCTATAATCGCGAAGCGATGGCCAACTGTTTTTATTCCGTTTAAGCAACTTGTTATGTGTTTATCTCTTTCACCAATTTAGCTTGGCAAAATATTCCATTTAATGAAGCTATGCAACTTAATTGTACATCTTTTGCCTTTATAGTTTGTTGGTTATAGTTTAATGACCTAGTAGCACAGGCATCTGAAGCTAATGTAATTTTATACCCAAGATCAAATCCAGCTCTCACCGTTGATTCAATGCACATATGAGTCATTGCACCGCAAATAATTAACTCTTTTATTTTTTCTTTGTCCAAATGTTCTTGTAGGCTCGTTTCTCTAAAGCTGTTTGGATAATTTTTTTTGATAATTGTATCATTAGTAAAATCCAGACTTTCATGGAGCTCTACACCTTTTGTTTCAGGTATAAAGAACGTTGCCCCTTCTCTTGTAGAAAAATGCTGAATGAAAAATATTTCATATTCATGAGTTCTTGCATATGAAATTAACTCATTCGTTTTATTTAACGCTTCTTCCACCCCTTCAAGTTCCATTTTGCCACCACAAAAATAGTCATTTTGCAAGTCGATAATTAATAGTGCTTCTTTCATTTCATTTCTCTCTGTAGAATTGATTAAGTGAGTAATAATACAGAGGGATTTTTTTTAAAGAATTGCATAACGAAAGACATTTAGTGCCATTACTTACATTATGAAAGGATTAATACTTTGGATAAGATGAATACAAAAATACTGGATTGCCTTAAGCAAAATGGCAGAATGAGTTGGCAAGATATTGGAAAGAAAGTTCACTTAACAGGACAAGCTGTGGCAACCCGTGTAAAACAGATGGAAGACTTAGGCATTATATCGGGTTACACCATCAAGCAAGATAATCTTAAGCAACACTTTATAACAGTTTTCATGGATACAAGAGACTTCGTGAAGTTTGATGAGTTTTTAAAACAACAAAACCTAGTAAATCAAGCGTTTAAGGTAACAGGAGATGGGTGTTATCTTATTGTTTTTATAGGCATTGATAAAGAATTAGAAGTTTTTTTAGATTTATTATTAAGTTATGGGAGATATAGAGTCTCAAGTATTTTAAAGTTAATAAAATGAATATAACTACTAGAACCTCGATTACCCTCATCTTCAACGCGATTCACATCCCCGCAAGAAACACATAACAGTTTATTCATGCGCATGCGCGTTTTTCTGGTGGCACGATTTGTTGCGAAAGGAGGGCAGGTATTTCATGAGGTTACGCTAACACCAACCGAAAAAATGCGCAAGCTCTCTGGAAATACGCGCATGGATTTTCTCTCCGACTTGATTATACTGTTCATACATACAGACTTATAGAGAGAGGCAGAAGCATGAGCAAAAGACCTTTCATCAATCAAGTCTCCAGATTCATGCGGCTGAATGGATGCAGCCTCAGAACAGAGAAGACCTATCTTCAATGGATCAAGTGTTTTATCCGATACAGCGGTTTACGCCCACTACTGTCCGGTTAACTGACCCGCCAAAAGAAAGAAGCCCGGTTCCCATGCCGTTTCCGGTAAAATGAAGCTTCTCACAGACATCATTCAGAGGAACCGGGCTTGGCACAGGCTAACACCGTGCTGGCACAGCGACTCAACGTCATCCCTCGTCATCAATTTCAGAAAACCGTCGATCAATACCAAGCCGACAAACGCACACGAACCTTGTCATGCTGGGGGCAATTTGTGGCCTTGCTGGTGGGTCAGCTGAGTGGTGCTTCCTCTCTGCGAAGGCTGGTTGAACAGCTCGATGTTCAATCCTGCCGTCTGTACCACCTGAGCCTGAAGCCCGTCCGCAAAAGCACACTGGCCGATGCCAATCAAAAGCGCTCCACGCGGGTGTATTACGTGCTGTTCTTTCGCTTGCTGTCCCGCTTGGCCAGACAGAAAGGCCGTCGAGAAGTCATCACTCAGGGTCAATGATGGCCGCGCCATCTCTCAACTCTCTGTTTTTAAAGGGACTATTTACGTATTTGAGCGTGCTTATAACGGTGGGGCATGGCTCGAAAACTCGTGAATGAGGGCTGTCTGTTTGTGGGCAGGATGAAGAAAGATATGAATTACAAGGTCACAAAGTCTCTGCCGCCAACAGGCGTGGGGGTGGTGAGCGATGAAAAAATCGAGACCCGATCGTATCTGAAAGGCCGCACCTTGAGGCGAGTCGTGTTTCATCGTCAGCAGGATGACAAGGAGCTGGTCTTCATCACCAATGACCTGAAACGCAGCGCTCTGGCGATTGCGGATTTGTACAAACAGCGCTGGCAGATTGAATTGTTTTTCAAGTGGATCAAGCAGAATCTCAAGATCAAACAGTTCTATGGTACGTCAGAAAACGCCGTCAAATTGCAGGTTTTAATGGCGATGATCAGTTATGTGCTGTTGCGTCTGATCCAGCAAACCGGACGCCCGTTTAATGGTGCGGAGTTTCTTGCCAGCCTGAACGATGGCCGTGAGGTGTATTACGCCGGTGAGCGGGTCGAGAATGTCACCGCGCACCCGGCCTTCAAGAATGCCGCTGCGTCGGTTGCCGCCATGTACGATGCTTTGCACGCTGAGGAAACCAAAGACAAACTGTGCTGGGCGACGGATACCGGCAATGGCGGTTATACGCACAAATTTTTCCGTTACGCCCGCTCACCACAGGAATTGTTGGAACAGCGGGATGCCATCGCGGAATGGGCGCGTATGAGTTATGGCTGGATGGGTCGTACTGCCGACTATAAAGCCGCCTTTGGGGATGTTCTGGGTGCCAACCCGGAGTTTTATGGTGACTTTGCCGATAACGCCCGTACCTGGTACCAGCGTATTCAGGAAAACTGTCTGTATTTGAACCACGCGATTGTTAAATCGATTTCCGTAATGTGGGTGCCGAACTGGGCGAGGTGGTCGCCTGGCGCAACCTGTTCTGGTCTATCACCGATCATATGTGCCGCCCGTTTTCAGTACAAAAACGACCAGCGTATCGATGGTGGCAACCACTCGACTCTGCTTGGTAAGGTGCTTGGCAAAGTAGTGGCGTTTGACGATATTGGCTACGCACCGCTGCTGTACCTCACGCCGCTATTCCTTTTACCGGGTGATTCCCATCACCAAACAGCAACAGGCTGACATCAAACGTATGCTATCGGCCTGGTTTCACGCTAACGCGGCGCCTCGGTCGTTACCCAGGTGCCGTCGTCCACCAACTGCTGGCACTGCTGCCGGATCGCTTCGACCACTCGTATAAACGCGGCGTTTTGCTTGTATTCGTGCAGGTATACCAGGTTCATCTGGCGAGTCATGTCCGGCTCGATCACCGGGAGCAGTTTCACCTCTCCCTGACGCACTTGCGGGTAAGCTGCCGTCGTCGAGCAAATCATCAAACCGTAGCCTTCCGCCACGTAGCGCATGCTGGTCAGTAGCTGACCGAAAGGTATCTGCCGCTGCAGACGAACACCCGTTAGTTTCTCATACTGTGCGACTCTAAAGCCCAAAGAATCCTGTTCGCTGGTGTACATCACCTGGTAGTTGGCCAGTTCACTGAAACGGAGGCTGTCGCGACTGGCCAGCTGGGCATAATCACCATCCGCTCGGGTGCTCACCGCCAGAAACAAGCGTTCGGTCAGTAGTGGTTCGCTGACCATACCCATGTGCGAGCTGGCATCTTCCGGGCACACCAGCAAGTCCACTTCGCCTTTGCGCAACTGCTCATACAAGCGGCTGGACAAACCGGTGTACAAATCCAGTTCTATCCCTGGATAGCGCCGGTTAATGTCGGCAAACAACGGGATTGCCAGGGCGTTCCCCGTGGGTTGTGTCATACCAATCACCACGCGACCAAACGGGTCGGCGGCAGACTCCTGCAAGGCAACCTTGGCACCCTCCAGCTGTTGCAAGGCCGTGCTGGCAACTGGCAAAAACCGTTGTCCTGCCGCTGTTAACCGCACGCCTTTGTGGTCGCGTTCCAGCAGTCGGGTTTTTAATTCATGTTCCAGCGCGGCCAGTTGCTGGCTGATGCTGGGCTGGGCGATATCCAGTTCACGAGCCGCCGCCGCGATGGAGCCGGTGCGGGCGCAGGTGATCAAATACAGCAATTGTCGGGTATTCACGCTTGTGATCCATCCATATCTGAGTACTGGCACAGACTGCCAACACAAGGCTATCAGCTTTACCTATAACCCCTTCCATAAAGATCAGTCTACCCGCCCTTGATGTCAATAATTAACATGCTAACGAAAATAACCTCTCCTCTACACCGGGGTAACACCATGACTGATGTGCAGAATGACGCCTTGATCCGTGACCAAAACAATTTCAACAAGCCAACCCGTTTCAGTGCAGAAGAATGGCAAGCGCGTGTCAAGCTGGCAGGTACCTATCGGGTGTTCGCTTATATGGGCTGGGATGAAGGCATCTACAACCATATTTCGCTGCGTATTCCCGGCACTGAATATTTTCTGATTAATCCGTTTGGGCTGCATTACAGCGAGGTGACGGCCTCGAATCTGGTGAAAGTGGATATCAACGGCACGTTAATGGGTCATTCCGACTGGCCCATTAATCCGGCCGGTTTCACCTTCCACGGTGCCATTCATGCCCAGGTCGCCGACGGTCATTGCGTGATGCATGTTCACACTACGCCAACACTGGCGGTGTGTTGTCTTGAAGATGGCCTGTCTTACAGTAATTTTTATTCGGCCCAGCTGTACGGCAAGGTCGCCTGGCATGACTTTGAAGGGATTACCGTGCACGCCGATGAAGGCAATCGCATTTTGGCCAGTGCTGGCGACAAACCGGTCTTGATGCTGAAAAACCACGGCCCGGTGATTATTGGCCATACCCTGGCCCAGGCTTTTTCGCTGATGTGGCTGGTGAACCGTGCCTGTGAATGCCAGCTGGCGACGCTGAGCATGGGCAAGCCGCAAAGTATTGCTAAAGATGTACTCGAGCGCTGTGTCGCAGATTCGTTGAATTTCGATCCGCGTTTTGGTGCCGGTGAAGATGCTCTGGCAGCATTTATTCGGCTGGTCGAGAAGCAGGATCCCTCGTTCAAATACTGATACTAAGCGGTTAGCCAGTAACACTGGCAATACCCTCAAGACCTGAAACACTCGTTAGTTCGACAGTGTAGTACCCGGTTGCAACCACCTGTCGTCGGGTACGCCATAACAATAAAAAATAACCAACGGTAAAAGAGCGAATCATGAAATATCTTGTCAGCTTGTTTTTTAGCCTGCTGCTGTCTGTCAGCGTCCAGGCACAAACCACTATCCGCGTCGCCACCTGGTTGCCGCCGTCCAACCCGCAAAACGCGGTGGTCTGGCCAACCTGGATCAAATGGGTTGAAGACGCCACCGAAGGACGTGTTACGGTAAAACTGGAGTACGGTATGGGCCACCCCAAATCGCTGTTTGCGCTGGTGGAAGATGGCGTGGTTGATATGGGATTCAGTGTGCTGGGCTATATTCCGGGGCGCTTCAAACTGCCATTGGTGGCGGAGCTGCCGAATATCAGTAACAGCGCCGAAGCGACCTCAGTTGCTTTGTGGCGCACGCAGGAAAAATACTTTGCCAGTGCCCATGAATTTGACGGCCTTGAATTACTGGGGATGTTCGTCCATGGCCCGTCCCAGATTCATACCCGTAACCGATTTGATACTCTGGAAGAACTGTCGCAGATGAAAATTCGGATTGGTGGCGGTCTGCAGGGGCCAATCGCAGAACGTCTGGGTGTCACCCCGGTACAAGCACCTGCCCCAAAAACGTATGAAATGATGCAGCAAGGCGTGGTCGACGGCACCTTTATGCCAGCACTGGAGCAGAAATACTCCCGCCTGAGCGAAGTCAGCCAGCAACTCACGGTTATCCCCAAGGGTCTCTACGCCAGCTCCTTTGCCTTCTTTGCCAACCCGGAGTTTATGGACAGTCTGGATCCCCGTGACCGCGACGCCATTCTCAGTGTCTCAGGTGAAAAGCTGTCCGCCCTGGCAGGACGTGCCTGGGAAACCGGCGACAAGGAAGGCTACAAGACTGCCCGTGCCGCAGGGGTCAAGATCCTGCAATTACGCGAAGAAGACGCGCTAACAATCGCCTTCCGTGACAGGCTGGCGTATTTGCCGGAGGAATGGGTGATCAGTGTTGCAGATCGCAACGTCGATGCTACCCAGGCAATGAATTACCTGAAACAACAGGCGCTGTCTTATGAACAGCAACACGCTGTCAATCATGTTGAGCAGCCGTAACAAGATCCGTCACACCGCCGTGACGCGGACAACAACACCCGCTTGTCCGCGTTCGGTTTCGATTTCGATTTCGATTTCGATAATGATTGGCGGCCAGATCCGCTCCGGGCTTTCCGGCCGTAACGGATCATCCGCAGGTATTCAGGAGAATAGCCAATGAACGTATGTATTCTGGGGGCCGGTGCCATTGGCGGTTATATCGCCGCCCGTTTGTCGCAACAGGGCTGCCACGTCAACCTGATTGCCCGAGGCGAAACGCTGACCCAACTGCAACAGCATGGCATCGGCCTGATCGAAGATAATCAGCCGGTGCAGTATTTCCCGGTGAATGCCGTGGCACAGGCCAGTGACTTGCCGCCACAGGATCTGGTGATTATCGCCGTCAAGGAGCCAGCACTGGCGGGACTGGTGCCGCAATTACGTCACCTGGTCAAGCCCCATACCCGTATTGTCACCGCTATGAACGGCATTCCCTGGTGGTTTGGTGCCGGGCTGCCAGGCGGCTCGGCGCTGCATCTGGAACCGCTCGATCCTCATCATCACCTCAGTGCGCTGATGCCCGCTGAACAGGTGATCGGTTGTGTCCTGCACATGGCCTGTACTTGCCCGACGCCAGGTGTGATTCAGCACAAGATGGGTAATCGCATGATTCTCGGTGAAGCCCTCGGCGGCCCTTCCGCAGCGCTGGACGGCATTGCCAACTTACTCACCGGTGCCGGGTTTGATGCCAGCACCACGGACCATATCCACAAGGACATCTGGTTCAAGCTGTGGGGCAATATGTCCCATAACCCGATTTCAGCACTGACCCGAGCCACCACCGATCAGATCATCTCCGACCCGCTCACCCGGCAGTTGTCGGAAGACATCATGGCCGAAGCCCAGCAGGTGGGAACACGTATCGGCTGCCAGCTCGACACCACTCCGGCCTGCCGCAATCAGGAAACCCTCAAACTCGGGGCCTTCAAAACGTCCATGTTGCAAGACGTGGAAGCGGGGAAAACCCTGGAGATCAACGCCTTGCTGGGTGCCTTCTGCAATCTGGCGCAACAGCTCGGAATTGAAACCCCGTTTGCCTCCACGGTATTGGGCCTGGTACGACTACTGGATCGGCAGCTGTTGTAACGCGGGTGTTGTAACGCGGGTGTTGTAACGGAGATCGAGTGTTGGGGCCGGGTATTGGAGGCCGGGTAGAGTAAATCCCGTTAATGGCTTCGTTAATTGCCATTAATGATGGTTTGAACCGGCCACCACTTTCTCTCATGATCGGGGTATGTCTATCTGATCCATAGTTGAGGAATCTCCAATGCCTGCCCCGATTAATCATTTCAAGAATGCCATCCGCACAGGTGCCGTACCGACCAACCGTGCCCAGATAGGCCTGTGGCTGGGTCTTGCCAACAGCTACACCGCCGAGCTGCTGGCCGGAGCCGGCTTTGACTGGTTATTGATCGACGGTGAGCATTCCCCCAACGATTTGCGTACCATTCTGGAACAGTTGCAGGCCATTGCGCCTTACCCGACGGCACCTATCGTGCGTCCAGTCTGGCCGGATTCCGTTCGTATCAAACAAATTCTGGATCTGGGTGTACAAACCATTCTGGCCCCCATGGTCGATACTGCCGAACAGGCTGCGGGGGTGGTGGCGGCCACCCGTTACCCGCCCGAAGGTATTCGCGGCGTTGGCAGCCCACTGGCGCGTGCTTCCCAGTTCAACCGCACGGCGGATTACCTGGAAACCGCCAATGAACAAATCTGTGTGCTGATCCAGATTGAAACCGCCCTGGGAGTAACCAACCTGGACAGCATTCTGACCGTCGAAGGCGTTGATGGTGTCTTTATTGGCCCCGCCGACCTGAGCGCCTCCATGGGTCATTTGAACAACCCCGCCCACCCGGAAGTTCAGGCCGTGATCGAAGACTGCATCGCCCGCATTGTCAAAGCAGGCAAGGCTCCCGGTATTCTGATTGGCGATGAAACCCTGGCCAAACGCTATATCGACCTCGGCGCCATGTTTGTCGGTGTCGGTACTGATACCGGTTTGCTGCTGAAATCTTCGGCTGAGCTGGTTGGCCGTTTCAACCCGGAGAAGGCACCGGCAACGTCAGACGAGCCATCGGTATATTAAAATTACCGGACAGCTGACCCAGACCGGCGGCGCTGGCTGTCCGGGTCAGTTGCGCTGGCCAGTCCGGCAAGCCAGTTATTCAAGATACGTGGGTTTGCCCGCCTTGGTACGCACGGCTTTCCACTCGTCATAGCTCCGCACCAGCTCATCACCACGAAATGACTGCAGCACCTGAAAGAAGTTTTCCCGATATTTGTCCTGAATAACTTCATTCCGGGGCCGCCCTTTGACCAGATAAACACTTTGTACATTCTGGTGATCAAATGCCCGCCACACCTGTTCATCCTTGAGCGCAGTGTAACGATGACCTTCCAGCGCCTTGATAACGCTATCGGTGTCCAGCGTACCCGCACGTTCAACGGCATCCTTGTATTGATAAACGATGTTATAAGCCGAAGCAGCCGGGCTTGACGGGTACTGGTCATATTTTCGGACGTAGGCTTCAACAAAACGCTGGCCTTTTTCGTAACCCAGTTCATAGGGGATATTCCAGCTCCAGGGCACCGTACCAATCACTCCGTCCAGCAGATAAGGCCCGGCATTACGGGCCATCCCCAACGTAAATGCGGTGGCAATAAGCGTCAGGTTTTCAGTAGCAGGATTATTTTTGATCATCCTTAACATGGCGACGAGATTTTGCCCGCCCAGTGTGATGACCAGGGTATCAACGCCACTCTGGAGCACGGCGTCCAGTGTCTCTGCCATTTGCTGGTGACGAGGTTTGGGAAAGGGTAATAAAAAAGACGGATGCACCACCTTGTCGGCCGTACCCGACAAGCCTCTGAGCGAAGATTCTGTCGACCAGCCCCAACTGTAGTCGGCAGTGATATAACCGATCCGATCCTTGCTATGATGCTCCAACAGGTATCCCGCCAGCGACTTGGCCATCATCCAGGAGTTATGACACTCACGGAACATATAGCGCTGGGCTTCTTCCCCCGTCGTCTGGTTGGCATAACTCAAGGTGCCAAAATACAGCAGCCCATGCTGAGCCGCTTCTTTTCCTGCCGCAATAGTCACCGTGCTGGTGACACCGCCAAATACCATACTGACGCCCTGTTTTGCCATTTGACGGACATTGTCAATCGCCTTTTCCGGTTGCGAGGCGGTATTCGCGGTTATCAGTTCAATGGGACGTCCTGCCATACCGCCGTTTTGATTAATCTCTTCTACCGCCAGCATGGCCCCCTGGGCCTCCGCAATACCATCGGAGGAAAAGCGGCCGGTTGATGGGTAATTCAACCCGAGCTTGATCGGGCCGCTAGCGGCTGCGACCTGGTTAGCCAGCGAGACAACAATCAGCAGAAATGCAGCGCCGAGGATGTTTTTCATTATTATTTCCTGTCAATGAGCGAGCAAATTTAAGGGTATAATATAGCGATATTAGCGTTACCCATATCGGCCAATTTCGTCGTGATCATGACTGGACACAGCCTCAAAAAAAGCCCGGAAAGTTTCCGGGCATGGCCATTATATTAGCGGCTGTATCTGAACCATCTTTCGCGAGTCAAACGAAGGAGAGCGATGGTAATTCGCAGCAACGCAGCAACAAGGTTAATGAATTAATATTCATCATGCACATTGAAGCATTAACCTGAGCGGCGTTTCCAGGATCAATCAGAAGCTCACACTAATACCTGCCAAAAAGTTATTAACCGAATGATCGTACTGAGCACCTTCCACATACAGGTAGGATTTGTCACCCGTCTGGTATTTCACCTTGGCCATAACACCGCTGTTATCCAGGGCGTCGTTGTCATGATTTTTATTGGCATAACCCAGGCTCGCCGAAACCCGTTGGGAAAGGCTGGTTTCTGCCACTACCGCATAGGAGTCAAAATCACCGGAGGGGTGTTTATCGTTCATTTCATAGGTACCCCCCAGAGAAAACGAACCAAAGTCATAACCAATAGTCGCTGCGGTACGGTTATAGGTTTCCGGCACCAGCTTGTCACTGACCATGACATTACCCAAACCGGCATTAAACCCTTTTTTGTTGTTATACACAAAACGCCACACCAGTGCATCAAGGTCTTCTTTATTGTAATCGTCAATGGTTAATGCGGCGGCAATAAAGCGGACGCCACCAGCAAATTCAGGTGTGATATAGGCGACGACATCGTTTGCCTGTTCGATTTGCGCAAAAATAGCACTTGGCCCGGTTTTGCCGTGCATGCGGTTATATTCAAACTTGTCGACATTACCGTACAGCTGGGCCCACTGACCGGAAATAGTACGAGGAGCTACCAGGAACAGACCATAATCGGTAATCACAAAAATCCGCGCGGTATGAACGTCAACGTCGCCTTCAGAATTGCCGTTATCCAGGTCGGAAGATTCACCAGAAGTCCAGGTTTCACCGCCGCTGTCTACACCGTTCAGCTCACCGGCAAAGTCGGCAACAAATTGATACTTCAGCTTCACGCCACTTTCGGTAATGTACATGCCATCCACACCCAGATCGGCCTTGAATGCCCAGACATCGTAGTCACGAGAGCCTGCCTGCAAAATACCGGCATTCAGTTTGCCGGAAAAATTCGGCCCTTTATGAATATCACCTTCCGCCTGCACAGCAGTAGCACCAACACCGGCCAGCAGCGCCATGGACAACACCATCACTTTACGATTCAGTTTCATGAACAATCCTCATTTATTATTATCTTGATTAAATATTCATCATCATGAAAGGCAGCGCCTTTCGATATATATCGAACAAGCAAACGAATCCCCGACAGAAAATCTATCGTTATAAAATGATCCGTTTCATCGCCAATAGATAAGCCGATCCATTGCGGGCTATATATGCTCGTAATCTTGACTCATCCGATGACTTGACCTTCAGGGTGTATCTAAAAATGTAGCGAGCGATAAAAGAACAAGGCAAAAATCGACGAAAAAGCGCAGCTCATTATTGATAAATGAGCATTTTGAGTCGATTTTTAACGCTGTTATTTCGAGCGCAGTATTTTATAGATGTGCCCTGCAGCCAGTTTATTAACACTCTGTCACTGTTATATCTGGATAATGCGTTTTTCCTCCTCCTGAATTTCGCGCCATAAGACCTTACCACTGCCAGATTTTGGCAATGTATCCACAAACCGTATTAAACGGGGAATTTTATAGGCAGCCATATGCTCACGACTCCATTCGATAATATCAGCGGCCTGAATATCCGGGTATTCGTCAGCCACTACAACCAGTGCCTTGACGGTTTCACCCCGTTTCGGATCTTTTTGAGCAATAACACAGACTTCCTTGATGGCAGGATGGCGATACAATACCGCTTCCACCTGATTTGGCCACACTTTAAAACCTGAGGCGTTAATCATCCGTTTAATACGATCCACGATAAACAGATACCCAGATTCATCAACATAACCCAGATCACCGGTACGTAAATAACGCTGGCCATCCAGTTCGATAAAAGAGTCGTTATTGGCTGTTTCATCCTGCCAGTAACCCACCATCACCTGTGGCCCGGCAATCAATACCTCGCCGACGTCGCCTTCCGGCATATCGGCCAGGCTATCGTGATCAACAATACGGCAGTGGGTATTAAACACCGGAATACCGGCACAACCGGCTTTCGGGGCCTGGGGCGGATTAGCCGTTCCCGGACAGCAGGTTTCGGTCATGCCGTAACCTTCCAGGAAGGTAACGCCACAGAGTTGGTACAATTTGGCCGCAACGGCCTCCGGCATGCTGGAGCCGCCGCCAAACATCACCCGTAATGACGACACATCGCACAACTCAAAGCCCGGCATATTAATCAGGTCTATGGCCATGGTCGGCACCGCTGGCCAGACGGTGACATGAAAATTGTGAATGGCATGGGCGGCGACCTCACGATCCCAGCGCGGCAGAATAATCAGCGTGCTACCCCGTGCCATCGCGGTGTTCATGCCTGCCTGCAAGCCAACGACATGGAACATCGGCGCAACCGCCAGAATCACATCCTCGCGACCAATACCGAACCAGTCATACACGCCGCGCAAGGCGTGTTGCACATTGATATTGTTGTGCATGCAGCCTTTCGGGTTACCGGTGGAGCCGGAGGTATAAGGCAGCATCACCAGGTCATCCATCACCAGCTCGGCCATGGCAACCTCCGCAGTGCACGACATGGCCTGCTGCCAGCGGATAAAATGCGGGTGCTGGTCGAGATCTGGTGGGCAATCCTGCTGACGAATAGCCGCCGGAATCGGCAGGTCAGTAGCAGTACGCAGATAATCCTTGTATTCAATCCCGACCACCTGGATATCACGGCGATCCATCACCCCGACAAACGCGTGATGAAGCTCCAGCGCAGCAAACAGCAAGGTCGCCCCACTGTTGTCCAGCAAGTACGCCAGTTCGTCTTCAACATACATCGGGTTCATTGGCACCACGACTGCGCCAAGGCGCAGAGCAGCGTAGTAAGCGATCACATACTGCGGGCTGTTTTGCGAAAAGATACCCACCCGATCACCCTTGCAGACACCGGCGCTCGTGGCCATCCAGGCAGCCAGGCGACACACATCGTTGTGCATCTCCTGATAGCCGATACAGGTTTCATAAAACACCAGCGCTGGCTTGTCGGCACACTCGGCCACCGAGTGTTCAAAATTCTGGTAAACCGTGGTTTCTGGCAGTTCCAGGTCTTCGGGCTGGCCCGGTGGCCAGACGGAAAAGTTCTTCTGATACATAGCCCGCTCCTCAGTCCAGACGCTCAAAGATGGTGCTGATTCCCTGTCCCATGCCGATACACATGGTGGCCAGGCCCAGCGTGGTGTCTTGCTGTTGCATCACGTTCAGCAGCGTGGTGGAGATGCGTGTTCCCGAGCAACCGAACGGATGTCCGAGAGCAATGGCTCCCCCGTTGAGGTTGACCTTGTCGTCCACCACCTCCAGCAGATCCAGATCCTGCAGCACCGGAATCGCCTGCGCCGCGAAGGCTTCGTTTAATTCCACGGTTTGCATGTCCTGCATGGTCAGACCGGCACGCTTGAGCGCCTTGTGGGTGGCAGGCACCGGGCCATAACCCATGATTGCGGCTTCACACCCGGCGACGGCCATCGAGACGATTCTGGCCATGGGCTGCAACCCCGCTTCACGGGCGGCCTTGCCCGACATCACCAGCATGGCGGATGCGCCATCCGCCATGGCCGACGCCGTACCTGCGGTAATGGTGCCGGTTTGTGGAATAAACACCGGCGGCAAGGTCGACAGTCCCTCCAGCGACACGTCGGCACGAATCACTTCGTCTTCCGTTACCGCGATCAACACACCGTCGGCGTCGTGACCGTCAATGGCCATCAATTCGTTGGCGAAGCGGCCTTCAATCGTGGCTTGGTGAGCACGCTGTTGTGATCGGTAGCCAAAGGCGTCCTGCATCTGGCGGCTAACACTATGTTTGCGACCCAGGGCTTCGGCAGTCAGACCCATGTTCATCGAGTGACTGGAGATCGAACGGCTCAACTCCGGGTTAATGTCGATGCCGTGGGTCATGGCGATATGGCCAATGTGCTCGACACCACCGACGATGAAAGTGTCCCCCAGACCGGCGCTAATGGACGCGGCGGCGGTGTGCAAACCGGCCATCGACGAACCACACAGGCGGTTAACGGTTTGTGCCGCAATGCCGGTAGGCAAATCAGCCAGAATCGCCACACCTTTGGCGATGTTCAGCCCCTGCTCCAATGTCTGGTTAACACAGCCCCAGATCAGATCTTCGACTCGTTCGGGGTTAAAGTTCGGGTTACGTGCCAGCAGCCCTTCGACCAGACGTGCGGACAAGCTATCGGCCCGTACATGGCGGAATACGCCGCCTCGTGAACGACCCATCGCAGTACGGGCTGCATCAATAATGACGACGTCGTTGTCTTTGAAATTCATGACTGATTCCTCAAACCCGGTTAGCGGATGCTGAAGTGACGGATGAAGTGGCTGATTCTGTGGCGTAAAAACACTGGCCAGCGGCGGCCATATCACGCAGGCGCGCCGTTGGCTGGTAGGCCATGCCGAGATCGCTGTAGTGGTCGCACTGGCTGACAAAGTCTTGCAGCCCTACGCTGTCCATGTAGCCAAACGCTCCACCAAGATAACGGGGGAAACCCACGCCGTTGATCAACGCCACGTCGATATCCGCAACCGCATCGGCAATACCTTCTTCCAGACAGCGCATCGCTTCCAGACAGAGCGGAATCATCATGCGCTGAACAATGTCGTCGTCCGTCAGCAGCAGCGAACCACTGACGACCGACTGGATAACGTCGTGCGCCGCCGGATCGGAGGATTTCTTCAGTTTGCCGCGCTTGTCGGCTTCATAGCGGTAGTAACCGGCACCACTTTTTTGTCCCAGACGGCCCGCAGCAAACAGGGCATCGGTCGGGGTTTTGACGCCGGTCAGATAACGATCCGGGTAGGCAGCGGCAATCAGTCCTTCAGCATGATGACCGGTATCCATACCGACGATGTCGGCCAGCGTGGCCGGGCCCATCGGCCAGCCAAAACGTTCCATCACCTGGTCGATACGTTCGAAATCCACACCATCTATTACCAACCGGGCGAAGGCGTGTACGTAGGGCAGTAATACCCGGTTGACCAGGAATCCGGGGCAGTCATTCACCACGATCGGGACTTTCTTCATTGCCAGCGCATACGACACCGCCCGGCTGACGGCGGCATCCGAGGTTTGCTCACCACGAATAATTTCCACCAGCGGCATACGATGTACCGGATTAAAGAAGTGCATACCGCAAAAGTT
Source organism: Candidatus Thalassolituus haligoni (assembly GCF_041222825.1). Taxonomy (NCBI): domain Bacteria; kingdom Pseudomonadati; phylum Pseudomonadota; class Gammaproteobacteria; order Oceanospirillales; family Oceanospirillaceae; genus Thalassolituus; species Candidatus Thalassolituus haligoni. The sequence continues at coordinate 879,475 of NZ_CP139482.1, read as the reverse complement.
TTCCGGCCGCTGCAACTCACCCACCAGTTCCTTGACGGTCAAGGTCGAGGTATTGGTGGCCAGCACGCAGTCACGGCCAACCTGTTGTTCCACTTCGGCCAACACTGCCCGTTTGATATTAGGGTTTTCCACCACTGCCTCGACCACCAGATCAGCATGGTCAAAGCCCTTGTAGTCCAGCGTTGGCTGAATACGCTGGCTGGTGGCCAGCGCCTGTTGCGGTTGCATTTTCTTGCGTTTGAGTTGGCCCAGCATCAGCCGGTTGGCTTCGGCCGTACCGGCCTCCAGCGCTTGGCTGGTAATGTCTTTCATCAAGATCGGGGTGCCGGTGGAGGCGCTCTGATAAGCCACTCCACCTCCCATAATGCCTGCACCCAATACCGCCGCCTGGGCGACCGGTTGGCCAGTGTTGGCATACTGGCGATTTTTACGTTTGAGGGCCTGATCGCTGAGGAACAGGTTCACCAGACTGCGGGATACGGCCGTATTGGCCAGCTGAATAAAGTCGCGGCTTTCGTGTGCACCGGCAGTTTCACGGTTCATCCGCACACTGGCGCGCACCGACTGCACAATGGTACGTGCGGCCGGATAATGATCACTGCTGAACATCGACACCATGCCTTCGGCGGTGTCACAGGCCATCGCCAGTTCCAGTTCATTCAGGGTCATGGCGCGGGTCTTCAGACCACGGCGGGGCAGATATTTGAGGCGACCATCTACCGCCTGTTGCAAGACTTTCAAGGCGGCAGCGGCGAGTTTGTCGTCGGCGACCACCGCATCCGCAACCCCTGCCCGCAAGGCGTCAGCGGCTTTCATCGGCCGCCCCTGAGTCATCCAGGTCAGGGCATTATCCACCCCGATCAGTCGCGGCAGACGCACGCTGCCACCCCAACCCGGCATAATGCCCAGATTCACTTCCGGCAACCCCAGGCGCGCTTGCTCGGTCACCACCCGGTAGTCGGCACAGAGCGCCAGTTCCATACCACCACCCAGGGCTTCACCCCGAACAGCGGCTACGGTCGGAAAGGGCAGATCTTCAATCCGATTAAACAACCGGTGCACCTTCATGCTGTAGTCGAAGATGGTATCGGCGCTCTGGGCAAAGCTGTCACAGAATTCGGTAATGTCGGCACCGGCAACAAAGCTGTCCTTGGCACTGGTGATCAGCAGTCCTTTGATCGATGCCAGCGGCAACTGCGCAATCGCCTGCTCCAGGCTGGCAATGGCGGCCTTGCTGAGGATATTCATACGGGCATCGGCAGCGTCCAGAACCAGCTGATACAGGCCGTTTTCCATTTCCTCAAGGCGAACGAAGCTCTCCACGTTCATAAGGTGGTTCTCCAAACAAAATGGGGTAAGTCAGACCCCCGCCAGCACACAGCGGGGCATTGATTCAGACGGTTACATGTAGTTTTGGTAAATAAGCATCACCACCACCAGCACCAGGTCGGCAAGAATAAAGGGCAATACCCCGGCAAAGATTTTTTCCAGCGAGGCGTAGTCTTTCGCCACCGAGTGAATCACGAACACGTTCAGCCCCACCGGTGGGGTGATCATGCCGATCTCCAGCAACTTGGCCACCAGCAGCCCGAACCAGACCTTGTCGATACCGTGTTCAACCACCAGTGGCAGGAACAGCGGCAAGGTCAGCAACATCGCGCCAATCGGCTCCAGGAACATACCTAACGCCAGATAGATAAAGACGATCACCAACAGGATACCCAGCACACTGAAGCCGTTGCCGTCGATCCAGTCAGCCACTTCATACGAGAGGCCAGTCAGGGCGATCAAGCGGGTAAACAGGCTGGCACCAATTGCGATCATAAACAGCGCGCCGCTGGACAGCAGCGTATCGAGACAGCTGTCGATAAAGCGTTCTTTGTTCAGCTCCTTACGGCTCAGGCCAATAATGATGGTGAAAAAGGCACCAATCGCTCCGGCCTCGGTGGCAGTAAAGATGCCGCCAAACAATCCCCCAAACACCACGATGATCAGCAGCAGTACCGGCCAGATGTCCATGCTGGCACTGATTTTTTCTTTGAAGGTCGTGCTCTCGACGCCGGGTAAACGCTCCGGTGCACTCAGGTAGGTCAGCCAGATTACTGCGAAGTAGAACAGCATCGACAGCAGCCCCAACGCCAGACCACCGACAAACAGGTCGTTGATGGATTCTTCCGCCTGAATACCGTAAATAATCAGCAAGATACTCGGTGGAATCAGCGCGCCGATGGTGCCGCCGGCTGCAACCGAGCCGGTTGCGGTGCGAATGTCGTAATTCATGCGGTGCATTTCGGGAATGGCGATCCGGCCAATCGCAGCGCTACAGGCCACCGATGAACCGGTCACCGCCGCAAAGCCGCTGGCACCACCAATAGCGGAAATTGCCAGCCCACCGGGCATCCAGCCCAGCCAGGCACGAGCGGCGCTGAACAGCCCCCGCGTCATACCGGTATGAAAGGCGACATAGCCCATCAGCAGGAACATCGGCACCGAGCTGAGCGTCCAGCTGGAAGCAAAGCTGTAGGGAATATTCGATAACATACTGACCGCCGACTCAGCTCCGACGATGGCCATAATGCCAACCGCAGAGACGGTGATCAGACTGACCGCAATGGGGACGCGCAACATAATCAGCGCCATCACGCCAACCAGGGCGGCAAAACCGATAGTGACCGGTTCGATTTCCATGATCATTCCTCCACCTGGGCCAGGGTGACATTCATCATGTCAGGGTCATGGCCATGATCCTGAATACGGTTGGTGACCAGCTCGACGGTGCTGGTAATCACGCGCAACAGCAGTACCAGCACCATTAATCCGAACGACACCGGTAAAACCCAGTAACTTGGCCAGGTGTAAAACATGTCCACCCCCGACTCCACATACGATCCCTTGCTGGTGTTGGCAATGGCCTCCACCAGCGTGCCCCAGCAGAGCACGGCGTAGACCAGCAGCGAGAGAATAAAACCCATCAGAGTCACCAGCAGCTTGGCTCGCGGTGGCAGCTTGTCGGTGAAAATAGTGGCCTCGACATGGCGACGACGAATCTCGGCGTAAGCGATCGGCAAAAAACTGACCGCCACCATGTAGTACTTGCTGACCAGCTCTGAAGTGGCGAGAAAACCCGCTCCCAACAGTGAGCGCATGGCCACATCGATCACAATCTGCAGCACCATCAGGATCAGGATGGTGCAGCCAATCCAGATGGTCAGTCGGCCAATCCAGTTCTCAAGTTGTTTCATCTCTCTTCCACTCAGCCAGTCAGTTACCCGGTGTGTTAGTTGCCATAGTGGCTCAGATCTCGCTTGGCCCAGATTTCCTGGTAACGCAGCTCGGCCAGCTCGTCTTCACTGCTGACACTGGCCACCAGCTTGCTCCACTTTTCAACCAGTGCGATGTAACGATCTACCTTGGCCTGAGCGTTTTTCACGCCGCGTTCTTCCAGGGTTTTGGCAACGGTCGCCAGGTGATCTTTCTTGAACTGTGCAGCTTTGGCCTTGAGTGAATCATCCGGCTCAAGAAACTGGATACCGGCTTTTTTGCCTTCACGAGTGGCTTCTTCCAGAGTGTTTATCCAGCCATAGATACTGGCGACCTGGGCGTACTGGGCAGCATGCACCAGCGCCTGACGCTCTTTTTCATCCATCTTGCTCCATAGCTTGCTACCAACATTGGGGAAGGCCGAGGCGTTAAACACCCCCTGATGAATATTGGTGACGTACTTGACGACGTCGTACAGACGGGAGTTTTTCAGGTCGGGGGTAGAGCTGTAAGTACCATCCAGGACACCCGAAGACAGTCCTTCAAACAGCTCACTGGAAGGCATCTGCACCGCCACACCACCCATATCCGAGACAAAACGGGTAAACACCGAACCGGCGGTACGAATACGCATGCCTTTGAGATCAGCACTGTTGCGCACCGGTTTGGTGGTCAGCAATTCATAGGTTACGGTGGCATCACTGCCGGTATACACCTGGCCATTGGCCTTGAACTCGGCCAGGCATTCATTACAGGTCGAGATGTATTCGGTCACCGCAGAGGAAATAGCGCGATTGTCAGTACCCACAATCGACAACTCTGCCACCAAAGCGCTTTCGGAATAGTCGGCCGCAAAATACGGCATGATAATGGTGCCCATCTCGGCGACGCCGTTTTTCAGACCTTCGTTCATTTCGCCGATGGACAGCAGACCGGATGGGGTATCGCGGATTTTCCACTCGCCGTTGGTAAATTCCTGCAGTTTTTCAGACATTTTCGGGTAAGCCGTGGTCGCCAGCACGTGGGCTGGGCCAAAACCACTGACCGCACGAATGGTCTTTGCCTGCACCGATGGCGCAGCCATCGCCAGCATGGAGGCAGCTGCGACGGTCAGAGACAGCATTCTGATTTTCATAGATACACCTTTTGTAATTACTTTTTATTGTTATTCAGTAACCGGCCTTACCAAAAAAGCCGGGGACAACACCCTGCTGCCGCAGGGTTTGGTGATGACGGGAATAAACCGACTCAGTCGCCCACTTCCGGGATATCCGGCAGACAGGCATCTGCATCATCAGCCAGATAATTCATCACCTGCCGCTCCATGCCGGCAACTTCGGCCAGGCTGTAGCGACAATAAAAATCGGCACTTTGTAACCAGCTGGCCAGTTGGGCAGCGGTATAGTCTTCACCATTCTGGTGAAAGCGGGCCGCCAGCGCACAACGGCCAAGCAACCAGCCACCGGCAACATGACCAAACATCATCAGGAATGGCACCGACATCAGTTGTGCCAGCGGCATGTCATCGGCACAGCGTTTCATCACCGCCGCCGCCGTACTTTCCAGACTGTTGATCGCCACCGCCAGTTTTGTCGCCAGCGTATTCAGCCCATTTCCCTGCATCGCCGTCACCGTCTCGCGCATACGGCTCACCAGCAGGGCGAAGGTTTCGCCCTTGTCACGATAGAGCTTGCGGCCAATCAGATCCTGCGCCTGAATACCGGTCGTACCCTCATAAATCGGGCTGATACGAGCATCACGCCAGATTTGCGCAGCACCGGTTTCTTCCACAAACCCCATCCCACCGTGGATCTGGATACCCAGCGAAGCCACTTCTACACCGGACTCGGTCGCCCAGGCCTTGAATACCGGAATCATCAGCTCAACAAACTTCTGTTGCTGCTGGCGCACCTCGGCATCGGCGTGGTTTTCGTGCATGTCCTGCGCTTCGGCAATCACCATCGCCATGGCACGCATGGCGCGCGTCCGTGACTGCATCAGCATCAGCATGCGGCGAACATCCGGGTGTTCGGCGATCACCGCCGGTTTACCTGGTTCTGCCGGAGTTGCCCCCTGAACTCGCTCAAGGGCGTAAGCCCAGGCCAGTTGCAAGGCCGCTTCGGCCGAAGCCAGCCCTTCAATCCCTACCGCCAGCCGGGCCATGTTCATCATCACGAACATCGCCGCCAGCCCCTTGTTTTCTTCACCCACCAGATAACCGATGGCACCGTCCTGCTCACCAAACGCCATCACGGCGGTGGGACTGGCGTGAATACCGAGTTTATGTTCCAGTGCGGCACAGACCAGATCGTTGCGTTCACCCAGTGAGCCGTCATCGTTGACCAAAAACTTGGGCACCAGGAACAACGAGATACCCCGAACACCCGCAGGCGCATCCGGGGTACGGGCCAGTACCAGGTGAATAATGTTGTCGGCCAGGTCATGTTCACCGAACGAGATAAAAATCTTCTGGCCTTTTATACGATAGCTACCATCCGCCTGGGGCATGGCTCGGGTACGAATAGCCCCCACATCAGAACCCGCTTGAGGCTCGGTCAGATTCATGGTGCCGGTCCATTCGCCCGCCACCATTTTCGGTAAATACTTCTGTTTCAGCTCATCGGAGCCGGCTGCATAAATGGCTTCAATTGCACCCTGAGTCAAACCGGGGCACATGGTGAACGACTTGTTGGCGGAGCTGAACATCTCAGTCGCCAGCGTGCTGATCATCCATGGCAACCCTTGCCCACCAATGCTTTCAGGCAAAGCCATGTTGTTCCAGCCATTGGCAATCAGTTGTTGCCAGGCTGCGGCAAAACCATCCGGAGTGGTAACAACGCCATCTTCCAGGGACAGCCCGCTACGGTCGCCGCAAGCATTCAGTGGCGACAATACGCCAGCGGCAAATTTGCCTGCTTCTTCCCAGATGGTCAGCGCCAGCTCCTGGGTCATCATCTCGGGATCACTGACCGCTGCCGGAAAATCCACCAGCTCGTGCAGTAAAAAACGTAAATCATCCAGAGGAGTGCGGTAAGCCATGTTCCGGTATCCGTGAGTTATTGTTATTTGAACTGGTAATTACGGTACATTGGGCAAAGAAGGCGGTCTGTAGGAATATTCTGATTTGATCGATGGACACATCAATTATTGAATTACTAAACAAAAAAACCTGTAATCTGTGATCAACACAGACAGACGCATCGGCCAAACAACAAAAAAAAGAGGCCCAGTATGACTTCACAGCGAGACCAGCAGCTGGAACGCCGTATTATCAATGAGATTCCCTACCAGGTTCTGGTGGAGCAATCCTTGGTCGGCATCTATCTGATTCAGGATGGCATTCTCAAATATTGCAACACCGCCTTTGCTGGCATTACCGGCCATACCCCTGAACAGGCGATAGGCAGAAATATTGCCACTATGGTGGCTCCAGAAAGCATCCACCGGGTGCTCAACAATATTGACAACCGGATTGGCCAGGGCATCGGCAACAGCACCCGTTATTTCAACAAGGCGGTGCATGTGGATGGTTATCTGGTGGATCTGGAAGTACATGGCCGTTCAATCCTGCACGAAGGTCGCCCCGCTATTGCCGGTGTCGCAGTGAACGTCACCAAACGACTGAAATACGAGCGGGAATTCCGCGAGTCCCACGACCAGTTACAACAGCTGACGCGTTACACCATCAAGTTGCGGGAACAGCGGCGGCAGGAAATGGCGCGGGAGATTCACGATGTACTGGGCGGTTTGCTCACTTCCATCAAGATGGACGCCACCCGTATCCTCAACCACCAGCCGTCGGCCAATGTCGCGGAGATTGCCGAAGACATCATCAATCTGGCGCAGGAAAGCATTCACTTTGCCCGCCACAAATCGGAACAGCTCTACCCCACCACGTTGACCTACCTTGGCCTCAAGCCCGCGCTGGACAGTTTGCTGAACCAGTTCCAGCAACGCAGTGAACTGGCCTGCCAGCTGGTGACCCAGTCGCCGATTCCACGCCTGTCGGCCGATGCTGAGTTGATGGTTTACCGGATCGTACAAGAGTCCCTGACCAACGTTGTGCGCCACGCCAGGGCAACCGAGGTAACCGTTACCCTGAGCGCCGACGCTGACCAATTACAAGCCTGTATCCTTGATGATGGCATTGGTATTCATGAATCCATTGCCAGAGAAGGCTCTCTGGGGCTGCTGTTCATGCGTGAGCGGGCGGCAGATTTTGATGGTGAATTGACGGTCACAGGGATACCGGAGGGCGGTACCCGAGTGTGCCTGATCCTGCCGCTGAACGAACGCAACCGCAAACCGGTGCCCTTGCTGGAACCCGGCATGAGGCTCTAGCAGCCTGTCGGACTTAGGAGAAAAACAATGACAACGTCCAACAAGTACCCGATATTGCAGGTCGACGACCACACGATATTCCGCAGCGGCCTGAGCAAATTATTGGCCGAAAGCGAATGTTTTATGATCCAGGCGGAAGCCGCCACCATTGAACAGGCCTGCGCCTGTTTGCAGCAGCAACCTGAACTGGCGCTGATGATTCTCGACATCAATCTGGCGGGCCAGAATTCCCTCGACCAGATCCCGCTGTTGCGTCAGTTCCACGCCGACATCCCGATTCTGATCATGTCGATGTACCCACCTGACCAGTTTGCCGCTGCCGCCTATCGAGCCGGTGCCAATGCTTATCTGAGCAAGGATGCCTGTCACGAAGAACTGCAGCTGGCCTTAAGCAGTATCGTAACTGGCGGAATCTGGCTGAACCCGTCTGCCAGACTGGCAACGGACGATACCCCCAACCAGGGCTATCCTCACGAACGACTGTCCGAACGGGAACTGGATATTCTCAAAAGTCTGGCCAACGGCGAATCACTCACTGACATTGGCAGCCGCATGTTCCTCAGTGTAAAAACCGTCAGTACCTACCGTACCCGGATTCTGGAAAAGCTGAATCTGACCAACAATGCCGAGCTGATCAAATATGCCCTGACCCACGGTCTGAGTGTCTGAGCATAACCGTCAAGCCGGAGTTCTTGCTCCAGCTACCATTTTTCTCCGGCCACTATTTGTCTCCTGCTACTCTTCTTCTGGCTACTCTTCTTATGGCCACTATTCTTCTGGCCACAGATGAATCTGCGCCCGGCCTCCGGGCCGAAAACCATAACAGGTGTTCAGTACCGCTTTACGTTCCTCGCTGCCGTTGCTGTACCCTGCGGTATGGCTGAGGTGATAACCACGAATGGTCTGCATCGCGGCGGTCGCCAACACTGGCAACATTTCGGTCAGATGGGTACAGCCACTTAACCGCCCCACCGCCTTGCGGGCGTCGGCCAGCCAGCCCTTGCCAATGTGCAGCCCGACCAGCGCCTGATATTGCTGCGCCGCACCGGGGCAGTCCTGATACGGTGTGTGATACATGGTGGCACGAGCGTCCAGTATCTGCAGTTGGTCGTTGATGATCAGGGTCAGCCTCATACGATGCAGAAATCCGCCAACCTCAATCCGGCCACGGTCAAACAGTTCAATGTCATAACCCTTGGTATCTTCCAGTACGCCTTCTATTTCCCACAGCCCGTCTTCACGTAAATAGCCCTGCACATCGATATTGCGACGGTGCAAGGGAGTGCGCGGTGAGGCAGGAATTGGCTCGGACATCGGCTTCGATATCGGCTCGGACATAGTCAGTCTCCAGGGTCAGTTTTCACAGTCGGTATGGATCGGTCTTTACAGCACCAAGGAGTGTGCCGCATTGATGCGGCGTCAACCAGCCTGACCGAAGCGGCTGAACAGCTCCGGGTTCAGGCCCTGTGCTAATTGGCGCTCGATAAACGACACTGAGATAGCACGCTCTCGCAGTGCATTTACATCGCTGTTCGGGTCAGATACTGCCCGGTAATGATGCTGGAACGACAACCAGAAGTAATCCTGCTGGCGCTGGTCGAGCCGTTGGTCAACACCGGCTCCGGTCAGCGACTGACCATTCATGCTGGCGTTGGCTATGCCGCTGACCTGCTGCGGTGCTACCGATGGAAAGTTGATGTTGGTGACCATACCGCCAGGGAGCGGCTCAGTCAGCAACTGGCGAATCAGCGCCCCGGTATAACGACGCGGCGTATCCCAGTGGATCTTGTGGCGATCTTTCCAGGCCTGACTCAGAGCAATGGCCGGTATATCAAACAGACTGGCGGTCAGCGCCGCTCCCAAGGTGCCGGAGAAGCCCACGGTATCGGCCATATTGATGCCCTGGTTGATGCCCGACAGCAGCAGATCCGGTTTTTCCGGCATCAAATGAAACGCCCCCAGCAAGACACAATCCGAAGGCGTACCACGCACCGCAAAGTGACGTTCAGCCAGGGGTTTACAACGAATCGGCTGGTGTAACGACACACTCTGGGCGGTGCCGCTCTGGTCTGTTGCCGGAGCCACAATCCAGACTTCTTCCGCCAGTTCCGCCGCCAGTTCCGCCAACAACTGAATACCGGGGGCATCGTAGCCATCATCGTTGGTAATCAGGATACGCCGCAGTAATGGCTCGCCTTTGTGCGGATGCACTGGTGGCAGGGGTAACAGCCGCAAACCATTTGGGCTCACCCGGCTCATGCGCAGGTCACGCCACCGTCGACGGCCAGTGCGGTGCCGGTTACATGGCAGGAGGCATCGGCAGCAAAAAATACGGCCGGGCCCTGGAGGTCGGTTTCAGCACCAAATCGCTGCAAGGGAACCGCAGGCAGCACCTGATCGGAGATACTTGCCAGCAGCTTGGCCGACAGTTTCGACTGGAAAAAACCGGGGCACAGAGCATTCACATTGATGTTGTACTTGCCCCACTCGCTGGCCAGCGCCTTGGTGAAGTTGATCATTGCAGCCTTGGAGGTGTTGTAGCCGATGGTATTCATATTCAGCCCTGGGGGGTTGCCGCTCAGACCACCAATAGAGGCGATATTAATGATCTTGCCGTAACGCCGGGCAATCATGCACTGACGTCCGATTTCACGGGTCAGGACAAAGGGCGCGGTAATATTCAGCGTCATGACCTTGTTCCAGGCTTCCAGCGGATGCTCCTCCATCGGCGCGGCCCAACTGGTGCCAGCATTGTTGACCAGAATGTCAATGCTGCCGACCTCGGCCAGTAACTGCTCGACCATGGCCGGAATGGCATCCAGATCCTGCAAGTCGCTGACGCAGCTCAGGATACGGCTGGCATCACCCTTGGCGACGGGCAGCAGTTCCGTTTTGGCTTCTTCCAACTCGGCGGCCTTGCGGGCGGTCAGAATCACCCGTGCGCCCTGTTGCAGGTAGGCTGCGGCAATTTGTAACCCCAGCCCACGAGAGCCGCCGGTAATCAGCGCGGTTTTACCAGAGAGATCAAACATAGGAGTACCTGCTCTATAGTGATTGATTTTATATTTTTATAGGTTGGCGTTTTATTTTATTGATGGGGCTGGATAGTGCTTGATGGTGCGTGCCCGACCAGCGCGCCAGGCCTTCAGGCGTCGCTCATAAAAACCACTCGTGCCAACAACGAGCCACCCCGCTGGGCCTGACGGCTGATCAATTCATCCGGTTCCCACAGCACCTTGCCGTGGCTGGCGTAACGCTGATATTGGCGCATTTCTCCAACCAGCTGACTCAGCCCCAGTTGCTCAGCCAGATACATCGGCCCTCCGGCGGCGGCCGGGAAACCGTAGCCATTAACAAATGCCAGGTCGATATCCACCGGCCCACTGGCAAAACCTTGCCGCACAATGGCACAGCCTTCGTTCACCAGCGCCAGAATGCAGCGCCCCAGTATTTCGTCATTACTGATGTCCCGACGCGTATGTCCCAGCTCGGCAGACACTTGTTGCAACAGCGCATCGGTCTCGGCACTGGGCAGGGCGGTGCGGGAACCGGCTTCGTAGCAATACCAGCCGGAACCGGTTTTCTGTCCATAACGGCCCTGTTCGCACAGAGCATCACCGATCCGAGGCTGCAGGATATCGGGAGTACGCTGCTGACGCTGACAGCGCACCATCCAGGGGATGTCGTTGCCCACCATATCCAGTGCCCGCAGCGGGCCAATCGCCATGCCCCAGTCTTCCAGCACCCGATCCACCTGCGCCGGGGTTGCGCCTTCTTCCAGCAAATACATGGCCTCCTGGTGAAAGCGGTCAAACAGGCGATTGCCAATAAAACCGTCACAGTTGCCCGCCACCACAAACACTTTGCCCAACGCCAGCGCCATGGCTTTGATCAGCCCTGTCACCGCCGCCGAGGTGGTTTGCGCGGGTACAATTTCCAGCAACCGGGTAATGTGTGCAGGGATAAAAAAATGCGTACCGATCACCCGTTCAGGATGGTTAACCGCAGCGGCAATGGCATCCATATCCAGCGTCGAGGTATTGGTTGCCAGCACACAGTCATCAGCGACCAGCGCCTCGATGGCTTGCATCACCTGCTGTTTCAGTTCGAGTATCTCCGGCACCGCTTCTACCACCAGGCCTGACCCGGTAATACTGGCCAGCTCGACCGAGAATTCAAAACAGGATTGCAGCTGCGCTGCGGCATTTTCATCCAGTTGGCCACGTATCTGCTGACTGGCAAGATACTGGTCAATAAAGCGCTGGGCGAGGTCAAGGGAATCGGCGTCCGCATCGACCAGAGTCACCTGTTTGCCCAACCGGGCCAAGGCAATGGCGATGCAGCGCCCCATGGCTCCGGCACCAATCACAGCGACCTTGCGAATATCTTCAAACCCCTGCCGATCCGCTGCCGTTAGCTGCTTTGGCAAAGCCATTATCGACTGTTGCTGCCAGCTGTCCGCATGCTTGAGCTGGGCGGCATCCCGCACCAGGGTCTGCCGCACAGGTTCAAGGGGCGAGGCTGTCATACCATTTCAGCCTCATCGGCGCTGGCCAAGCCGTAGTCAAACGGCAAATCCAGACGGGCATCACGTTCTTCGGCACGATCCGGCGGGGTCAGGAAACGGGCCGCCTGACCATAACTATCCTTGGCTTTTTTGATGGCACCACGGGCAATCGAACGCAGGTGCACTTCATCCGGGCCATCGGCGATACGCAGGGCGCGGCCCATGGTCCACAGTTCCGGCAGTGGTGTATCCGGCGATAGACCCATCCCACCAAATACCTGCATGGCACGGTCAACCACTTTCAATTGCATCCGTGGCACAGCCACCTTGATCATGGCAATTTCGTTACGCGCCAGCTTGGCACCACCCTGATCAATCAACCAGGCCGCTTTTAATACCAGCAGGCGGGCCTGTTCAATTTCGTACATGGATTCGGCCAGGAATTCACGTATCACACCCTGTTCATGCAGGTACTGACCAAAGGTTTTACGTTCCAGTGAACGTTCCGCCATCAAGTCCAGTGCCAACTGAGCCTGGCCGATGCAACGCATGCAATGGTGAATCCGACCCGGCCCGAGGCGCGCCTGAGCCAGGGCAAAACCGGAACCTTCTTCACCCAGCAAATGACTGGCGGGCACGCGGACGTTCTTGAACAGCAGCTCGCAATGGGTTTCGTAGCTGTGGTGATTCATCACCGACAGATCACGTACCACGGTCAGCCCTGGTGTGTTCATCGGCACCAGAATCATGCTTTGCTGACTATGCACATCGGCGTTGGGATCGGTTTTGCCCATCACGATCGCGACTTTGCAGTTCGGGTTCAGCGCTCCGGTAATAAACCACTTGCGACCGTTAATGACATAATCTTCGCCGTCACGCTGAATCAGCGTGGTCACGTTGGTGGCATCGGATGACGCGACATCGGGCTCGGTCATGGCAAAACAGGAGCGAATCGCGCCACTCAACAAGGGCTCCAGCCATTGGGATTTTTGCTCGTCGGTGCCGAACATGTGCAACAACTCCATGTTGCCAGTATCCGGGGCGGAGCAGTTAAATACTTCGGAAGCCCAAGTCATGCGGCCCATAATTTCGGCCAGCGGAGCGTATTCCATATTGGTCAGACGCGTGCCCGGTTCGCCGTCACGCAAGTGCGGCAAAAACAGGTTCCACAGGCCTTCGGATTTGGCCAGCGCTTTCAGATCGTCCAGAAAGGATATGTGGTAGCCATTGTCATGGAATTCCCGCAGAAACTGCGCATTGCGCGGAATCACGTGGTCATCCATAAAGTTGTTGAGCTTCTGTGCCAGCTCTTGGGTGGTCTGGTTGTAGGCAAAATCCATAATGATGTCCTGTCGTCAATTGAGTTGTCTGGTGACGCTTGCCGCGTCGGTTACAGCTGGCCGTGGGCAACTTGCAAGCCGATACCGGCAAAAACATGGTGCAAGCGGCTGATGTCCACGCCCGGATGTGCCTCCGGGTCACCGCCACCTCGGCTTAATACGCCGTCGAAAATTACCGCCAGCCGGAAGAAGGAAAAAGCCAGATAGAAGGGGTTAAAGTTGTTACTGATAGCGCGATTGTCGAAATATGCCTGTATATAGTCGTCAAACACCGGGATGCCACAGGCAGCAAAGTCCTGATCGGCTATGCCGTGAAATTCGTCACCGCGCATTTTCCACACCATCAGGTTGTAACCAAGATCCGACATCGGGTGGCCCAGGGTCGACAGTTCCCAGTCCAGCACCGCCACCACTTCCGGCTTGTCCGGGTGGAACATCAGGTTGCCCAGGCGAAAATCACCATGGACGATGGTGGTGACATCGTCGTCTGGCAGGTTGTCTGCCAGCCACTGCCCCAGCGCTTCGATCTCTGCCACCGAGCTGCCGCTTTTGTCGTACTGAGCACTCCAGCGCCGAATCTGGCGCTCGATAAAACCACCTTCGCGACCAAAACCTTCCAGCCCGACGGCACGAAAATCCACTGCGTGTAGTTTCGCCAGGGCGGCGTTCATGGCGGCGTAATACTGACCGCGTTCTTCCGCACTCATGCCCGGCAAGGTGCTGTCGTGTAATACCCGTCCTGGCACCCGTTCCATAATGTAGAACGGCGTTCCCACCAGGCTGTCGTCCTCGCAGTAATGCAGCATTTTAGGTACTGGCACGTCGGTATGCTCCAGCGCCGCCATAACCCGGTATTCACGGTCGATGGCATGGGCCGATGGCAGCAAGTCACCAGCGGGCTTCTTGCGCAGCACATAGTCAGCGCTGTCGGAGTATTTGAGAAAAAATGTTGGATTGGAAAATCCGCCAGCAATCGGCGTCAGCTCTGCGGTGGCCCCTTCAGGCCCACAGTCCAGATACTGACGCAGATAGTCTGTCAGTCGCACGAGATCAAACGGTGCAGCATCCATCGAAGTTGTGATTGGTGCAGACGTGGTCACAGCCAGGCTCCTGAATCAGATTGGGTGTGAATTGATAGTGTGCTCCGCCAATACATATGTAAAATCAATAGTTAGCATGATCATCTATAGATAAATCACATGTATCTGACAGCCGGGAGTCCGCATGCATATTTACCGAACCGATCTGAATCTGTTGGTGGTGTTTGACTGCATCTATACCCAGGGCAGCGTGACCCGTGCGGCAGAGGTACTGCATCTGACCCAGCCCAGTGTCAGCCATGCCTTGTCTCGCTTGCGCGATCGTGTGGGCGATCCGTTATTTGTACGCAACGGCCAGAAACTGGCACCCACCCAGGTTGCCCAAAAACTGATTTATCCCGTACGCCAGGCGTTGCAACTGCTGGAATCCTCTCTCAGTGACCTGGAAGGGTTTGACCCCCAGACCGCCAATCAGCATTTTGTAATTGGTATGCGGCCCTTGATGGAAGGTGCTTTTTTCCCACCATTGATGCGTCAGATCACTCAGCACGCTCCCTCTGCCGGGCTGTCATCGGTACAGTTCGACCGTAACAATCTGGCCGCTGAACTGACCAGTGGTAAACTCAGCGTCGCGATTGATGTGTTTCTATCCCTGCCTGACACCATCTGTCGCCAGCATTTGTCCAGCACCCCGATTGTGGTGGTGGCCCGGCGTGATCACCCGGCGATTAACGCCGGACAGATCGATATCGACCGTTATCTTGCCCAGCAGCACTTGCTGGTATCGTCGCGACCGGAAGGTCACGGTGTTGAAGACCTGATGCTGGCCCGCCAGGGCATCAGTCGCCGGGTGGTGGCACGCTGCCAGCAAATCACGACCGGACTGGAGCTGGTACGGCAGTCGAACCTGCTGATGACGGTGGCGGAGAGTCTGATCAGTCATCACTTCGACCCGACGCAACATCAAATCTGCCGGGCACCGTTTGCGGCACCGGAAGTGGACTCCTACCTGTACTGGCACGCCAGCAGCGAGTCCGACAAGGCCAGCCAGTGGTTACGTTCCATCATTGGTGCTTCCTACCAGACAACAGGGCAGCTGTTACCGCGAACGGTATCTTGATGGGTGTCCTAGTTGAGAGTGGTTTGGTAACCTTACCCGCTCTATGTCTAGGGGGCGTTCTCAATTGGTCAATCGGATCTGCTGAGAGCCCGTTGGCTTCAGAACAAGCCATGAGGAGTGCCTCCTGTGTTTAATAAACAGGGCGTGCTCAATAAGCGACGAATAACACCGTTCTGGAGTCAACTGGCCTCAGCCCGAAGGGTTATGGTTAAAGATCCATCATGCGGTGTTGTTGAACTTGAAAAGGGCCCACCATTCTCTGCGTTCAACGCCTTGCCTGATGGATTTTTTCTCCATAACAGGACGCGTTAACTAATTGAGAACGCCCCCTAGAACATCCCCTAATTCCTTATTGTCCTCGGTGCGTATGCAAGCCACAGTAAAAAAAGACTCAAAACCCGCTCAAACCCCGATGATGACGCAGTATTTGCGGATCAAATCCGAGTTCCCGGACACCATCCTGTTTTACCGCATGGGGGACTTCTACGAACTGTTTTTTGACGACGCCAGGAAGGCCGCGCAACTGCTGGACATCACTCTGACGGCACGTGGTCAAAGTGAAGGTAAACCGATTCCCATGGCCGGTGTGCCCTATCATGCTGCCGATAACTACATCGCCCGGCTGGTCAAGCAGGGTGTGTCGATCGCCATTGCCGAACAGATTGGCGACCCGGCCACCAGCAAAGGCCCGGTCGAACGCAAGGTGGTGCGGGTAATCACCCCCGGCACCCTGACCGACGAAGCCTATCTGGATGAACGCGCCGACAACCTGATTGCCGCCGTCTGCCGCCACCAGGACGCTTATGGCATCTCGGTGCTGGAAATATCCACCGGGCGATTTTCAGTACTGGAAGTAGCCTCGGAAGCCGAGTTGCTGGCCGAGATCGAGCGGCTGCGGCCGGCTGAACTGCTCTATGCCGAAGACCAGCCGCTGCCGGCAGGGGTGAACGAACGTGCCGGGGCACGCAGTCAGGCACCCTGGCATTTTGACTCCGACAGCGCCTTTCGTTTGCTGACCCAGCAGCTAAAAACCAAAGACTTGCGGGGCTTTGGCTGCGAGGGCATGACGCTGGCGGTACGGGCTGCCGGAGCACTGTTGCATTACGCCCGAGAAACCCAGCGTAATGACCTGCCTCACGTTCGTTCTTTACAGGTCGAATTGTCGGACGATGCCATTGTGATCGACCCGGCCAGCCGCCGAAATCTCGAAATCGACATTAACCAGCAGGGTGAAAGCAGCCACACCCTGGCCTGGATCATGGATAAAACCGCCACCGCCATGGGCAGCCGTCTGCTCAAGCGCTGGCTTAATCGCCCGATCCGTAACCTCACCTTGCTGGAGCAGCGCCAGACCCTGATCAAACAGCTGTTAGAGACCGGTGCCTGGCAGGATCAGCAACCGCTGTTGCGCCAGATTGGTGACATCGAACGGATTCTGTCCCGTGTAGCGCTGGGGTCGGCCCGTCCTCGTGACCTTGCCCGCCTGCGTGATGCCTTGTCGGTATTACCCGCCGTCAGAACCCTGCTGGAACCCATCGACAGCCTGCTGGCCCGGCAGTTATGGAGCGAGATTCAGGAATTCCCCCAGTGGGTGGAACGGCTGCAGGCCGCTATTATCGACAACCCGCCAGTGGTGATTCGGGACGGTGGCGTCATTGCTACTGGCTATGATGACGAGCTGGATGAGTTACGCAGCCTGAGCGAAAACGCCGGTGATTTCCTGCTGCAACTGGAAACCCGCGAGCGTGAACGCAGTGGTATCAGCACCTTGAAAGTCGGTTACAACCGGGTGCACGGCTACTACATCGAGATCAGCAAGGCCCAGGCCGCCGATGCACCGACCGAATACATCCGCCGCCAGACGTTAAAAAACGCCGAGCGTTTTATCACCCCGGAATTAAAAACCTTTGAAGACAAGGCACTGAGCGCCAAAAGCCGTTCCCTGAGCCGGGAAAAACACCTCTACGATCAACTGGTCGTGGATCTGGGGCTGCAGCTGCCGGGGCTGCAAACCTGCGCGGCGGCACTGTCGCAGCTGGATGTTCTGGTGAATCTGAGTGAACGCGCCGACACCCTGAGACTGACTTGCCCAACCCTGACCAGTGACGCCGTGATTGATATTCGCCAGGGCCGCCATCCGGTTGTCGAAGCCCTGATCGACGACCCTTTTGTTGCCAACGACACCCGTCTGGATGACAGCCGCAAAATGCAGATCATCACCGGCCCCAACATGGGCGGTAAATCAACCTACATGCGTCAGGTAGCGGTGATTGTACTGCTCGCCCATATCGGCAGTTTTGTACCCGCTGACCAGTGTACCCTTACCACGGTTGACCGTATTTTTACCCGCATGGGTTCGGCTGACGATGTCGCCGGTGGTCGCTCCACCTTTATGGTCGAGATGACCGAAACCGCCAACATCCTGCACAATGCCACCGCCAACAGCCTGGTGCTGATGGATGAAGTCGGGCGTGGCACCAGTACCTTTGATGGCCTGTCACTGGCCTGGGCCAGTGCCGCTCATCTGGCGGAAAAAACCGCTGCCTACACGCTGTTTGCTACCCACTACTTTGAAATGACGGCGTTGCCGGAATCCCATCATCGGGTCGTGAATGTGCACCTCAAGGCCACTGAACACGACGACCGGATTATCTTCCTGCATTCGGTCGAGGATGGCCCGGCCAGTCAGAGTTATGGTTTGCAGGTCGCGCAGCTGGCCGGTGTGCCTGCTACCGTTATTCAAAATGCTCGTATTCAACTGCAGAAACTGGAACAGGGCAGCTTGCCCCCGACCAGCCCGAGGTTTGTCGAACCCGGCGTCACCGACCCGCCCCACCAGACGGATATGTTTGCCAGCGTGCCGTCGGCCGTCGAAACCCGGCTGGCCGAACTCGACCCGAACAACCTGACGCCACGCGCTGCACTTGAGCTACTCTATGAACTGAAACGCCTGGTCTGATGTATGAGCAACAGTAGCCATCAAGAACGAAATAAGCCGCACAGCAACACCGGGCGGTTGTTTGGCTTGCGGCCTGACAGGTGGATACCTAGAATGAACGATTATTCCCAAGCCTGAGCAAAGAACTCGGGTATATAACCGATTACGCCATGCGCTGACTGTACCCGGCGCGATATGAGGAGATACTCCATGCCTTTTGTTGTCACCGACAACTGCATCAAATGCAAATACACCGACTGTGTAGAAGTTTGCCCGGTCGACTGTTTTTACGAAGGACCCAACTTTCTGGTGATCCACCCGGACGAGTGCATCGACTGCGCATTATGCGAACCGGAATGTCCGGCCGAAGCGATTTATTCCGAGGACGAAATCCCGACAGGTCAGGAACAGTTTATTGAACTAAACGCCGAGTTGGCAGAAATATGGCCCAACATCGCCGAGCGTAAGGAACCGCTACCCGATGCAGAAGAATGGGATGGTGTTGAAAACAAGATTGGTCAGCTGGAGCGTTAATACGCTGACTTGTTGAGGTCTGTCTGATCGAGACGTTTCTGAAGTATTTTTTGCGGTACTCTGCAGTGATTACTGCAATAAAGTACTCGCAGAAACTGGATCGCCCTGAGTGAGCCAGTCAGGCCCGAAACATCGATTCTGAAACACCAGTCCAGAAAACCCAGCCCAAAAAACCACTGAGCACCCGTTAACCGCAGGCGGTACGACTAACGGGTGATCGGGTTGCACAACCCGATACTGATGACTCCGACCCCCTCGGAGTCATCAGTGTCACGCTTCCCCAAACAAGGTTTCTGCGTTCAGACCCTGACCTTCCATCACTTCACGCAGACGTTTTAACGCCTCAACCTGGATCTGACGCACGCGTTCACGAGTCAGGCCAATTTCACGACCGACATCTTCCAGCGTACTGGTTTCATGACCACGCAACCCGAAACGGCGCGACAGCACTTCCCGTTGTTTTTCTGGCAGCTCGTCAATCCACTGCTCCAGGTTGTTCTGAATATCGTTGTTTTGCAGCTCTTCACCTGGATCAGCACTGCGCTCATCGGCAATGGTATCCAGTATGGATTTGTCGGAAGACACCCCCAGTGGCGTATCAACCGAGGTAACGCGTTCATTCAGCTTGAGCATGCGCTTGACGTCGGCCACTGGCTTTTCCAGCAGTTCGGCGATCTCTTCTGCACTCGGTTCATGATCCAGCTTCTGGGTCAGCTCTCGTGCCGCACGCAGGTAAACATTCAGTTCCTTGACCACATGAATCGGCAAACGGATGGTACGGGTCTGGTTCATGATGGCGCGTTCGATAGTCTGACGAATCCACCAGGTAGCGTAGGTTGAAAAACGAAAGCCACGTTCAGGATCAAATTTTTCCACGGCGCGAATCAGACCCAGGTTGCCCTCTTCAATCAGATCCAGCAATGCCAGCCCACGATTGATATAACGACGGGAAATCTTTACCACCAGACGCAGATTACTTTCAATCATACGTCGACGACCCATCTCATCACCCTTACGGGCCAGGCGTGCGTAATGCACTTCCTCTTCCGCAGACAACAACGGCGAAAAGCCGATTTCGTTCAGGTAAAGTTGAGTAGCATCCATTGCTTTGTAGGAGCTGTCGGCTGCAAAACGTTCTGGTGCCGTATCCGTTTGATGATCGTCTGAGCCAGAAGTGGCTGTGTCACGCTCATCAAGGATATTTTCGTTGACATCACGCTGCTGTTGTACCGCCATGATATTTCCCCGCCTTTTGGTTTGTCTTATTGTCCTGATAGTTAAACAGGAACTGTGCCAGAACGGTTGGTAAGTAATCCCGACTGGGACTTTACCGTTTTGGCAAGTACAACAGCGGGTCGACCGGTTTACCGTTCTTGCGGACCTCAAAGTGAAGTTTCACTTTATCGGTACCGGTAGAACCTGTTTCGGCAATTATCTGTCCAGCTTTAACAACTTCTTTTTCGCTAACCAGAATCCGACTGGTGTGGGCGTATGCACTGAGGTAGGTTTCATCGTGCTTGATGATCACCAGATTGCCGTAACCCCTGAGGCCTTGACCGGCATACACCACGGTTCCTGCCGCTGCTGCAGACACAGATTCCCCCATGGCACCGGCCAGATCAATCCCCTTGTTAACGGGCTTTTGGGTTGAGAACTGAGCCATTATTTTGCCGGGTACCGGCCATACCCAGTCGTTCTCGGTACTCTCCACAACAGGTTCTGGCGGGTTTTGACCAGTTATCACTGGAACGGCAACCGGTGTCGGCGGAATTGACACCTGAGGCGCCGGTTTACTGACACTTTTTGAAGGAGTGGGTTTTTTGATCGCGACAACCACAGGCGCGGTTGCTCGTACGTCAATTTTCTGACCCGGAAAAATGGTATAGGGACTGGTAATGCCGTTAGCTTTGGCCAAGTCGTGATGATCCACGCCATAACGCCAGGCAATTGAATAAAGAGTGTCGCCTTTTTCGACGATATGAAAACCTGACGATTTTTCGGCACGCTCTGTTTGTTTATAGACCGGTCGTTCAGAATTGCCAAATTTTTGTTCCACTGACACAAATCCACTGCCAGTCGTACAACCAGCCGTGATGGCAACAATCGCGACGATAGTGACAACAGTCAGGCGCTTCATGGTTTTTCCTGAGCGGTTGGTTCTTGACACCCTGAAGTGACAGATTTCCGTTAATAGGTGCATTATTGAACCAATCTAACAACAAGATATTAAATAACCTCCTAATATTCTAAAAAGATCTAAAAGAACAACCTATTTATCAGAATTATTACTAGTTGGGATTATTTTTCATCTGGACTTGCCGCCAGCCTGGTCTACTCCTTTATTAAGTGTCAGCCAAATATCAGCGGCGGGTACGCATACCCATACCGTTAACAGGCTGTTAATTGATTGTCTTGCTGGCGATTGGCAACCCATTCCAGCAGCAACACCAGCGCCGCACCCGCGACCATCAGCAATAACGCCCATAACAGATCGGCTCCCGGCTCTGGCAGGATGTTCTGCTGCAGGAAGGGTACGGTTTCACCTTTGCTGTTCAGCCGGGTCGACAGGGTTTCCTTCCAGGGCCAAACCTTGACCAGAGAACCGAGCATAAATCCGGTCAGCACGGCAAATGTGGCTTCTCGCCAGCCGGCCAGCAGCCAACTGAGCAAACGGGAGAAAGAAAGCAGTCCGATCACGGCACCGGCACCAAACAACGCCATAATACCCAGGTCAAGATTCTTGAGCGCCCCCAGAATCGGCTCATACAACCCCATCAACAGCAAAATAAAACTGCCCGATATACCGGGCAGAATCATCGCACAGATGGCGATACTGCCCGCCAGAAAGACCACGAATGGCGTGGCTTCAATTGACGTCGGAGATGCCATACTGATCCAGCCAGCAACCACGGCTCCAGCGGCCAGCAGAACCAGCGTAACAGCATTCCACTGGCGGATTTCACGGCCAACGTGAAACACAGAGGCGATGATCAAGCCAAAGAAAAACGCCCACAACCAGACCGGGTAATGCAGCAGTAAAAAGTGAATACCTTTGGCCAGGCTCAGCAATGCGGTCAGTACACCGGCCCCCAGCACCACTAGAAAAGTACCATTTATATGTTGCCAGGCCGCCCTTGGCCCCTGTTTGAACAGCAGTACCAGCGCCTGGGCATCCACTTTGCGAATGGAACCCAGTAACTGATCATAAATGCCGGTCACAAAAGCAATCGTACCTCCCGATACACCGGGAACGACGTCTGCCGATCCCATTGCAATACCTTTCAGAAACAACCAGAGGTGGTGCATGACTAATCCTTGTTAACAGAAAAAGAAAATTAACGCTGAACCCCGGACAGAAAAGGGACAAACAACGCATCTTCCAGGATACGGGTGACAAACTCGTCACCATCGCGGGAAATCAGGGTCAATTTTTGCTGTTCGCCGCCCAGCGGAATCACCATGCGGCCCCCGTCAACCAGTTGCTCCAGTAAGGCATAAGGCACCTGTTCAGGAGCGGCTGCCACCAGGATACCGTCAAACGGCCCCTTGTCTGGCAAGCCCCAACTACCGTCGGAGAGTGAGCAATGGACGTTACGGTATTTCAGATCGTAAAGACGGTTTCTGGCGCGGGAAAACAGCGGTTCGATACGCTCGACACTAAACAGCTGCTCCACCAGCGGTGACAATACCGCCGACTGATAACCGCAACCGGTGCCAACTTCCAGTACCCGTCCCAACCGACGCTGGTTGCCCAGCAACTCTTCGGTCATACGGGCAACGGTATAGGGCTGGCTGATAGTCTGGCCATAACCAATCGGCAAGGCCGTGTCTTCATAGGCACGGTGAGCCAGGGCTTCGTCGATAAACACATGCCTGGGTGTCGATGCCATCACGCTGAGTACCTGTTCATTGCTGATACCCGCTTCCCGCAAGCGCTGTACCAGCCGATTACGGGTACGCTGGGATGTCATGCCAATTCCGCTCAGTTGCTGCGTATCCAACCGCACTCCTCCATTAGCCAAGCACTGTTTGCATATGTTCCAGCGCTGTGTGCTGGGTCATGTCCATCTGGATCGGGGTAATCGAAACATACCCTGCTTCTACTGCAAAAAAATCGGTTTCCGGCCCGGCATCTGCCACCTCGCCTGCGGCAGAAATCCAGTAACACTCTTTGCCACGCGGGTTGGTGGCCAATACCGGATTATCGGAACGATGACGATGACCAAGACGGGTAATACGCTGACCCCGTAATTCACTGTACGGCCGGTCTGGCACATTGATGTTGATCACCGAATGCGGCGGCAATTGCAGCTGTTCCAGCCGGGGTAGCAGCTCCACCAGCACACGGGCGGCGGTATCAAAATGCTGTTTGCCGACCAATGATACCGCCACTGGGGTTTTACGGAGAAAACGACCTTCCATCGCCGCCGCGACCGTGCCGGAATACAAGACGTCATCGCCGAGATTGGCACCGGCATTAATACCGGACACCACCCGTTCACACTGATCGCGGAACAGTGCGTTGGTACCCAGGTGCACGCAGTCGGTCGGGGTGCCGTTGACACAATAAAAACCGTTTTCGAGCAATACCGGATGCAGCGGGCGATCCAGGGTCAGCGAATTGCTGGCGCCGCTGCGGTCACGGTCGGGAGCAATTACTGATAACGAATAGCCCGCCTGCTGCAAGGCATTGGCCAGCGTGCGCAAACCGAGCGCATGGGCACCATCGTCATTGGAAAGCATCAACCGGCTCATGTGTTTTCTCCTGCTGCGGTGGCATCTGACGCGACCGCTAGCATGCGATCCGGCTCACTCACCGCCAGCACTTCCTGTAATAGTGACGTCGCATAATACCCGGCTCCCAAGGAAAAACAGACTCGCAATTGGGGAGTCTGGTCGTCGGCTTGTTGCCATTGCCAACTCATCCGTTCCGGCTTCACCACCAGCGCCCGCCGTTCCTGACTCAAGCCACTGTGTTCCAGCGCGTCGAGCACTTCGGTGTAGGGCGCCAGCACAGCGTCTTCGAAAGCTAATGCCTGCGCCGTGGACAATGAACGGCCACGTCCCCACAGGGGGGCCGTGGTCGTACCGCTGGCGGTCAGCGGCTCGCCTTCCAGCGGGACAGTCCAGTCACCGGCCACCACTCGTGCCGCCACCACCTGATTAAACAGCCAGGATCGCACAGCCGAGAGATACAGGCCTTTTTTGCTGGCATTCCGCACCCGGATTTCGCGGCGCAGCATGGCAATACCTTGGGGAACATTAGCGCCGCCATGGCCAAAACGCTGGGGGCCAAAGTAGTTGGGGTAGCCGTGATCACGAATCGCCGTCAGATTGGCCTCTATCGCCTCAATCGGGCCTTCCACCGCTCGGATTAATAATTCAAAGTGGTTGCCGAGCAAATCACCACGCCGCAATTTTTTGTTATGGCGCAGCTGCTGTAACACACGAAACTCGTCGTGTTGCAGAGCCAAAAAATCCGGGGTTTCGCCTTTGGGGAAATAAATACTGAACCACTGCCGTGTTACCGCATAACGATCCTTGAGACCAGCAAAGCCGACATCCAGCTCCCGAACTCCAGCATAACGCGCCAGTTCGGCGGCCACCCAGGCGGTATTGGCACCGCGCTTTTCGACCCATAACCAGATGTGTTCGCCCTCTCCCTGAGGCAACGCCAGCGGCAGTTCATCCACGACAAAATCGTCCGGGACAAACTTGAGTACACCGCGCGCGCCGGTATCCGGGAGTGCGGCAGGCCAACCAATAGGCCAGTCAACCGATGTAGTGGCTCCCTCGGTCGCTAATGGCAAAACAGGAGTAGCAGTCGTGGTATGGATATGGGTGGAATCAGTCAATGAATGGTGTACTCAACGTTCAGGGCTGGCGACGGTGGTCGGCCTGGCCAATGGGTTTAAAATCAGATCAGTCAATTCGTTGCAATACTCAGGGCGTTGCAATACTCAGGGCGTTGCCATAATCAGCGCAACGGCATGTACCGCAATGCCTTCCTTGCGGCCGACATACCCCAGTTTTTCAGTGGTGGTTGCCTTGACGTTAACATCGTCCAGACGCACGTTCAGGTCAGCAGCAATCGTCTGACGCATCAGCGCAATATGGGGGGCCATTTTCGGGGCCTGGGCAACAATCGTGATATCCACATTGCCGATTCCATAACCCCGATCCGCCAGCAGGCAAACCACGTGACGCAACAGCATACGACTGTCGGCCCCGGCCCATTGCGCGTCGGTATCGGGAAAATGCTGGCCAATATCACCCAGCGCGGCAGCGCCCAACAGGGCATCGGCCAACGCATGCAAGGCAACATCACCATCGGAGTGGGCCTTGAGTCCCTGATCATGAGGGATTTCGACTCCACCCAGAGTAATAAAGTCGCCATCTTCAAAAGCGTGGACGTCAAAACCGTGGCCAATTCTCACAACCCACCTCGTTTATTGGTTAGCCCAGACCGGGCCTGCTGTAAATAAAATGCCACCAGCGCCAGATCCGCCGGGCGGGTAACCTTGATATTGTCTGCCCGCCCCTCCACCAGCCTGGGGGCATGGCCGAGGTGCTCGATGGCTGAGGCTTCATCCGTCACCGCTACGCCCTGCTCAAGGCAGAACTCCAGCGCACGAATCAACAACCCCAGCGGAAACACCTGCGGCGTCAAGGCATGCCAGAGTTGTTCGCGTTCAACGGTGGCGCTGATTTCAGTTTGTCCTGCGGCATTGAGACGGCCACGCTTCATGGTGTCTCGTGTCGGGCTGGCCAGAATAGCACCGGGGAATGTCAGCTGCGCCAGCAAGGCATCGAGGTCGCTGTGTTGCAGACACGGACGCGCCACATCATGCACCATCACCCAGTCATCCACTGAAGCAATCGCCTGTAGGGTACGTAGTCCATTTAATACCGAGTCAGAACGTTCCGCACCACCAGCGGCACGCAGAATCCGTGCATCATGGGCAAATTCACTGGCGGGCCAATAGGGGTCGTGTGCGGACAGCACCAATACCAGACGCGTCACGCCCGGATAGGTCAGCAGGGTATCGAGGGTATAGTCCATCAGCAGGCGCTGATTCAGACGCAGATATTGTTTCGGGCGATCGGCCTGCATACGACGGCCAACACCCGCCGCGACAACTAATGGCCAGACCGTCACTGTTGTGGCTCAACAAACAGGATCAGGGTTTCACCATCCTGTACAAGGCCCAGGTCTTCGCGGGCCTTTTCTTCCAGAATCGCGCTGCCATCGCGCAGGTCTGTCACTTCCAGCTTCAACTGGTCGTTGCGACCCTGCAATACGTCGATATCTTCAGCAATACGCTCAATCAGCTGTTCAAGCGTCCGACTGGCCAGCACGCCACTGTCATCCCACCAGATGCGATACTGGAGAACCAGTACTAACAGTGTACCGATGAGTAACATAGCGCGCTGGGTAATAGTGCTCATGGCATGTCCGGAAGTCAGGCGCACAAAGCCGGGCAGAGGCCCGGCTTTGTTAGCTGATCAGCTGTCGATTACTGACCCTTGATCTCTTTCAGGCCATTATAAGGGGCCTTGGCACCCAGCTGCTCTTCAATCCGCAGCAAGCGGTTGTACTTGGAAACCCGGTCAGAACGACACAGCGAACCGGTCTTGATCTGGCCCGCACAGGTACCCACCGCCAGATCCGCAATGGTGGTATCTTCGGTTTCGCCGGAACGGTGTGAAATCACCGCTGTGTAACCGGCATCTTTCGCCATCTTGATCGCTTCCAGGGTTTCGGTCAGCGAACCGATCTGGTTGAACTTGATCAGGATCGAGTTGGCAATGTGCTTCTCGATGCCTTCTTTGAGGATCTTGGTGTTGGTCACAAACAGGTCGTCACCCACCAGCTGCACCTTGGCACCCAGCTTTTCAGTCTGGTATTTCCAGCCTGCCCAGTCCGATTCGTCCTGGCCATCTTCGACAGATACGATCGGGTACTGCTCACACAGGTCGTACAGATAGTCCGAGAACTCTTCTGCACTGAAAACTTTGCCTTCGCCTTTCAGGTCGTACTTGCCGTCTTTATAAAACTCAGACGATGCACAGTCGAGCGCCAGGGTAATGTCTTTACCCAGCTCATAACCGGCTCCGGCAACGGCTTCCTGAATAGCCGCCAAAGCATCGGCATTGGAGGCCAGATCGGGCGCAAAACCACCTTCATCACCAACAGACGTGCTCAGGCCCTTGCTGCTCAGTACTTTTTTCAGGCTGTGGAAAATTTCAGCACCGGCACGCAGGGCTTCAGCAAACGTCGGAGCGCCCACGGGCTGCACCATAAATTCCTGAATATCGACATTGTTGTCGGCGTGTTCACCGCCGTTGATGATGTTCATCATCGGCACTGGCATGGAGTACTGGCCAGAAGTGCCGTTCAGGTCGGCAATGTGTTCGTACAGTTCAACACCTTTGGCAACAGCCGCAGCCTTGGCGGCTGCCAGAGACACGGCAAGAATGGCGTTGGCACCCAGCTTGGCCTTGTTGTCGGTGCCGTCCAGCTCCAGCATTTTTTCGTCCAGAGCGCGCTGTCCGGTGGCGTCCATCCCCAGCAGAGCAGGCTTGATGATGTCGTTGACGTTGGCAACCGCTGTCAATACGCCCTTGCCCAGGTAACGGCTCTTGTCGCCATCACGCAGTTCGAGCGCTTCACGGGTTCCTGTCGATGCACCGGAAGGAGCGCATGCGGTACCAAAAAAGCCGCCTTCAAGAGTAACGTCCGCTTCGATGGTCGGGTTACCGCGGGAGTCCAGCACTTCGCGTGCCTTGATGTCTACGATCTTAGCCATAAGGTTTCTCCATGAGTAATTGGCAAATTGAATGCTCTGACCCGACTCCGTTGAGTCGGGCAGGATTGCCGGTCGTTATATTTTTTCTTTGTGGATCAATGCTGCATTGATAAAGGCGGAAAACAGGCCATGGCCATCACGGGGGGTCGACGTAAACTCCGGATGGAACTGACAGCCGACAAACCAGGGATGATCAGCCACTTCAACCACTTCCACCAGCTCGCCATCAACAGAACGGCCGGAAATCCGCAAGCCAGCGGCTTCCAGCTCTGGCACCAGCGACGAGTTCACTTCGTAACGATGACGATGACGCTCAAGTACGACATCCTGACCGTAGGCCTGCGAGGTGGTGGAATCGGGCAACAGCACACATTCCTGGCCACCCAGACGCATGGTGCCGCCCAGATCCGATGCTTCGCTACGGACTTCTGTCGTGCCTTCGGCGGTTGTCCACTCAGTAATCAGGCCAACCACAGGATGCGTGGTCTCGGTGCTGAACTCAGACGAATGGGCATCCGTCCAACCAACCACGTTACGAGCGAATTCAATAACGGCTACTTGCATGCCCAAACAGATACCCAGATACGGCACCTTGTTTTCGCGGGCGTACTGTACCGTGCGGATCTTGCCTTCCACACCCCGGTTACCAAAGCCACCAGGCACCAGAATGGCATCCACACCGGCCAGAATATCAACGCCCTTGCGTTCAACATCTTCGGCGTCGATGTAGCGGATATGTACCTTGGCACGGTGCTGGATACCGGCATGATCAATCGCTTCGATCAGCGACTTGTAGGCATCCAGCAAATCCATGTACTTGCCGACCATGGCAATGGTGACTTCCTTTTCCGGGTTCAGCTTGGCATCCGCCACGGCATCCCACTCAGACAGGTCGGCATCCTTGCAGGACAGATCAAATTTCTCAACGATCAGATCATCAAGCCCGGCGTCGTGGAGATGACGCGGAATCTTGTAGATGGTGTCGGCATCTTCCAGCGGAATCACCGCACGTTCTTCAACGTTGGTAAAAAGCGCGATCTTGCGTAACGCCGAGGCTTCAATCTTGTGATCGGAACGACAGATCAGCACATCGGGCTGCAAGCCAATGGTGCGCATCTCTTTTACCGAGTGCTGGGTCGGCTTGGTTTTGGTCTCACCAGCGGTGGCGATATAAGGCACCAGCGTCAGGTGAATAGACAACGCCCGGCGCGAGCCAAGCTCGACTTTCATCTGCCGCACCGCTTCAAGGAACGGCTGGGATTCAATATCGCCGACGGTGCCGCCAATTTCGACCAGCGCGATGTCCGCGCCTTCAGCGCCTTCAAGTACCCGGCGCTTGATTTCATCGGTAATGTGCGGAATCACCTGCACAGTACCGCCGAGGTAGTCACCACGCCGCTCCTTGGCCAGTACATCGGTGTAGATGCGGCCAGTGGTGAAGTTATTCCGACGTGACATGGTGGTGCGAATAAAACGTTCGTAATGGCCAAGATCCAGGTCGGTCTCAGCGCCGTCCTCGGTAACAAACACCTCGCCATGCTGGAAGGGGCTCATGGTGCCAGGATCAACGTTGATATAAGGGTCAAGCTTGAGCATGGTGACCTTGAGGCCACGGGCTTCCAGAATGGCAGCCAGAGATGCAGAAGCGATGCCTTTCCCCAACGAAGAAACAACACCACCTGTGACAAAGATAAATCGTGTCATAGAAGGTCCGCGAAAAGAGGTGATAAATCAAAACGGAAGGTGCAGAACCTTCACTCGAGATGGGAGGGCAGGTTAGCAGATTCGCCAATTCGGGTAAATTTGTTTAGGCCTGTTCCGGGCAGTAAAGTCATGGTAATTTCGGCAGTAGCTCGACTGTTTGCAGCAAAACCCGATGATTTACCCTGTTTTTGCGGATTTTTGCCTGTTTCGCCCATATTCTCGCCATGTTGGACTGATGGCAGCGACCGGTCGGATTGTCTCAGCCAGATCCTCATACCCACCAGCCAAACATCCAGTCTTCACGCCGTGATCCCAACCCCGCCTGAATGAGTATGCAATATGACTGCCCGCTATTCATCTGCAGCCACCCAGAACGATCAGCGTTTCGGCCTGATCATTGCCCTGTGTGCCGCCACGCTGTTTTCCACCAAACCCATTCTGATCAAATGGCTGTACAGCCTTGGCGTTGAGGTACTGCCGCTGATTTGGCTGCGCATGGCAATGGCTCTGCCTTTCTACCTGATCATGGGGTATCTGGCCTGGGCCAGACTGGCCAGCAAACCGGCCACCAGGCATTTACTGAAAGCCGCCAGCATCGGCTTGCTGGGATACTACCTGTCATCCGTACTCGACCTGTATGGGCTACAATACGTCAGCGCCCAGCTGGAACGGCTGGTGCTGTACGCCTACCCATCCATGGTTGTCATACTGGGCATGCTGTTTTTTGGTCAGACCTTCAAAGCGGCCATCATTCTGCCCCTGCTTATCACCTACGGCGGCCTGGCCCTGATGTACGGCCATGACATGGACATGCTGGCAGCCGTTCCCGGAGTGAATAACGACCAGCTGATGATGGGTGCCGGACTGGTACTCAGCGCGGCGTTGACCTTTGCCTGCTATCTGCTCTTCAGCAAAAACTCGATTCGCCAGCTTGGCAGCATTCTGTTCACCTGCATCGCCATGACCTCGGCAACGCTGGCGATTCTGGTGCATCAACGCGTGGATTCCTGGTTAACCGGCGTGGACTACCCGCTGGTGCCAGAGTATTCAGCCACCATCTGGCTGGGAATTGCCGCACTGGCAATCATTGCCACGGTGTTGCCTTCCTTCCTGATCAGTGCCGCCATTGCCCGAATCGGCCCCGAACGCACCAGCATGAGCGGCACAATCGGCCCGGTAGCCACCACAGCGCTGGCGGTGATTTTTCTGGGTGAAAGTTTGTCGCTGCTCAGCATCGCCGGTATGGCACTGGTGGTCTTCGGCGTGTGGCGGCTCAGTCAGATCAAGTAACGAGCCAGGCAAACCGGGGAAGTAGGCAAGATGTAATAGCCGAAGGCGTATTACATCACACTGATTGGGTATATTACGCGTTCCGCTCATACACCCTAGCTGATATTTTTTTACTGGCTTGGCAGGTATCGCCGATTAAGAAATATGGTAAGAGACATGGGCACTGGCTTAAGCGGATGCGGTCGCCAGAATAAGACGATCTCGTGCCATCGTCACCACCGCTGCCCTCAATCCGCGCATCACCGGGCTTTCGGTTTGCCAGTAATGCCAGTACAACGGCACATCCAGGTGATAACCCGGTACCACATCCACCAGCGTGCCCTCTTCGAGGTATTTGGCGATTTGCAGTTGCGGCATCATGCCGTAGCCGAGGCCTTCCAGCGCCATACGAACAAACCCTTCGGAGGTGGGCGAAATATGATAACGCTGCGGTTCCGGTTGTTGCGGGCACAGCGCCTGCAAAAAACGATGCTGCAGACGGTCGTCCTGGTTAAAAATCAGGCAAGGCAATTGTGCCAGTGGCGGTTGCGGCATTAACAGCGGCTGACCAGCACCATACCGTGCGACAAAACCGGGGCTGGCAAAGGCCCGGTATCTGAGGATGCCGAGCGGCTGCACCAGGCCGCCATTAACCGGGGTGTCGGCGGCGCAGATACAGGCCATGACTTCGCCATTTTTCATCCGTCGCAGGCCAACGTCCTGATCTTCCACCAGCAGCTCAAAGTCCATGCTGTCACTGCCTGGTGCCGCTGCCAGCGCGGGAACCAGCCAGGTATCCAGGGAGTCGGCATTCACCGCCAAGCGTATCCGCACGGATTGCCCGGTTGCCTCTTCGTTCAACAGCAAACCTTGTTGCAACTGTTGCACCTGTTGCAAATGGTTGGCGAGGCGCTGCCCCAGTTCGGTAGGTTTCGGCGGTGTGGTGCGCAGTAATACCGGCTGGCCAAGTTTGAATTCCAGCTGACGAATACGCTGGCTAATCGCCGATTGACTGACACTCAGTCGTTGTGCGGCGCGTTCAAACCCACGGGTTTCAATCACAGCGACCAGGGCTTCCAGAGCACGGTAGTCAATCATAAGACCTTCTAATATCTCATTAGATTTATGACTTGGACTTATAGCAGGTCTCTCCCTACTCTGCCACGCATCCGCCTGCCAGCTACTGCCTGGGGGCGGAGCGGTATTGCGGCTGCCGCTATGATCGCTGCGTTTTCTGAGTACTGGAGCACCCTGCTTGTGTCTGATCTGTTCTTGAATCTACAACCGCTCATCACTGGCTTTGCCATTACCATGGGGTTGATCGTCGCCATCGGGGCACAAAATGCCTGGGTGTTACAAAAAAGCCTGCGTGGAGAGAACCCCTGGACCATCGCGGGCGTTTGTGTGGCGCTGGACGTCCTGCTCGTTTCCACCGGAGTATTTGGTCTGGATTATATCCAGACCCTGATGCCGGGTTTGGTGCCGGTGCTAACCTGGCTCGGTATTGCCCTGCTGCTGTGGCTGGCGCTGCAAGCTTTTGGACGGGCGCTACAAGGTAATGATGGCCTGGTGGTTGCTGCGGCATCGGAGCCGGTCAACCGCTGGCGCAGTGCCGGCCAGGTGATGATGTTGTCGTTGATCAATCCCCATGTGTATCTGGATACCGTGGTATTAATTGGCAGTGTCGGTGCCCAGCAAAGTCATCCGGGCCTGTTTGTCGTGGGCGCAGCCTGCGGATCGGCGTTGTGGTTTGGCACTCTGGTGATTGCTGCCCGTCAGCTCAGACCTTATCTCAGCTCACCCCGTCACTGGCAGATGCTGGATGTGATTATGGGTGTTCTTTTATTGCTGGTCGCGCTGACGTTGTTACTGAATCACCCCTAGGGACGCTCTGAAAACACACTCGAATCAGCGACAATCGCCTGATCAGTCAGCAGCATGACTGAACACGACTCAGATGACCTTCGCCGAACTCGAAGAGCAGATCAAAAAACGCAAAACCCGTCGTAAAATCTTTCTGGAAAAGATGGATCCGCTGATTCCCTGGGCCCAGCTCGAGAAAAAACGGGGCCAATATCACCCCGTCAAAGCCACTGGTCGACCTGATGACCCGCTGCCCACCATGCTCCGCATCCATTACATGCAGCCGCCGGATCTTGCGGTTCGCGGTGGCCTTGCTCCCAATCTTGGAACGTGAGCATACTGACGCCCCGCAAACGCTGACTGAGACATTTTGAGCTTTAACGGATTACTTGGGGTGGTCACGGCTCCGACAGTTCTGCGGTTTTGAATTGAACCTTGCCTTTCTTGTACTGCTGTATTTCTCTAATACCGCCCAAGATCTCAGCACCGACATCTCGCTGACTCATGATCGATTGCCTCTGCGATTTGTTTCAAAACATGACCAGAAATGGTAAATCGCTCCGATTTGCTACCTGAATTCAGGGTTCCGTTTAAGTGCCCTGTTACATTTTAGTCGCAAGCACAAGACATATCTTTACCATCAGCACTATATGCACATGTGCCAGACTGACCGCCACAAGAAACACTCGAACCATCAGCACTATATGCACATTTTACAGACTGACCACCACAAGCAACACTCGAACCATCAGCACTATATGCACATTTTACAGACTGACCACCACAAGCAACACTCGAACCATCAGCACTATATGCACATTTTACAGACTGACCACCACAAGCAACACTCGAACCATCAGCACTATATGCACATTTTACAGACTGACCACCACAAGCAACACTCGAGCCATCAGCGCTATATGCACATATATCAGACTGGCCACCACAAGCAACACTCGAGCCATCAGCGCTATAATTACAAGTTCCAACTGCAAGGCATTGCATTTTCGTCGTCAGTATTTTTATTTTCTCACGCGGTTGCTTCTGTTCTCCTTGAATCATTACCAAACACGCATTACCAACCCTCTTAAATCCTTCATTACACTTCCAATCACTACCATATAAATCCAAACCTGCATTCTTCGGTATTTTGACTTTTTGACATTGACGACCCGATTTATAAAAACCCTTATTGCACGCCCAGCCATCTCCATATGAATTTTTTGAAGCATGTTCAGGAACATCTTGCGACCAACATTGTACTGATAAGAAAATCGCCAACATTAATAACAGTATTCTCACCTTCACTCCTAAAATATAACGAAGCTGTAGAAAAAGTATTTTCGGAAGGTATTTATTCACCATATCCGAAACAGCCGTCACAAAATCCAACAGATCCAAACTCTGTCCCAGAAATGTCCGAACTCAGGATTCGCTCTGTCTTTAATCGAAAAATCTGCTTCATTGCATCCATTCCTCTCTATACTCCTTCTTCAATAGCTCATTCTCGGTGACCACTTCTCAATATTGTGCACCACACTGAATAGTTGCCACTGCGCTTGAACTTTCTTTTTACCCCTCAGGCTGAATCGCTTCAAGCCTTTATTATATTCAATATTGGCAAACACTGACTCCACCGTCGACATCCTGTGGCTGTCAATTCGTTTACCTTCATCACTGTCGATACGCCTGGTTGCTCGTATCGTCCTGATACTTGCCCTTCGGGCTGACGCACCAATCGGCTCCTGGCAGATTGGTCATCCAATCCGTGTACGTCGGTACCTTGCTGTACACTCGGAATGAGACTTGCCTTCCCGAGCCGTTACGATGATCCGCCGAGGATGGATTGACCATGCCATCGGCTTTAATCGGGCACACCCGACAAGCGAACAGTCGTCCAGTAAAATAAGCCGCCTGGTTTCCCTGATCATCTTATCTGAGGCCATTAAACGTCAGTTCATTTCCCTGTGGGCAAATACACGCTTGCTTCACGGGATCGTAGTCAAATTCACTGGCCGAGATTTGCTTGTGACACTCGCTTTTGCGGTGCTCTTCATGGCGGTGGCCATACTTCTCTTTTTGTTCGTCAAAGCGTTCATCTTGGGAGCGAAACCGGTAATACACCTGCGCCGGTGGTTGGTCATGATACTCAGCACGGCTCAACACCGCTTTTGCCTGAGTACGCTCTTCGACACTCAAGGCGCGTGGTTGGATATCCTTGCGCTTTCGTCGGTGTGGGCTCACCGGCCCGCACAGGTGATAACGGGCGCGTATGGCACGAAAGGTATTGCGACCAATATCCAGCACGTGACAAGCAAGGCGTTCAGAAATACCGGAGGGTAATGGTGCCTGCAGCAACTGATTCATGACGCGTCCTCGTCGAGCATGTCCAGTAGATCCAAGGCTTTTTTTTGGAGCGTCAGGCAGCCATTCTGAATCTCGATCTGCTTGCGTAGCCGGTCGTTCTCTTTTTCGAGCTGTTCGATACGTTTTTGCTCAGCGGTCTTCTTCGGCGCGGGACCTGGGGCGGATTTTTTCAGACCATCCAGCCCTCGCTCATCCCGTTCCCGACGCCATTGAGACAGTTGATTGGAATACAATTTTTCATGGCGCAGCAGTTCCCCTAACTCACCATGCTGGCAGGCCTCGGCTTGCTGGATGATGGATAACTTGTATTCGGTACTGAAGGCTCTGCGCACCCGCTTTTCCAGTGCGGGACTGGGTTCAACTTTGGGATTAGCAGTGGTAGCAGGTTTTGGCATAGTCATTCTCCTGAGCGCCCTGATTTAGATGTTATCTCAAAATCCACTGGCTCAGGCTTAGGTTGACATACAGGGCACGCAAGCTCAGCACAGAGCAACAGGAACTTCTCAGGCAGCAGGCCATTCGACTCCGTTTGAAAGGTAAAACTTTCCGTGAAATCGGGCAGCTGCTCAATGTTCACCCCGATACTGTTGGACGCTGGTACCAGCGTTATGAAGCCGGCGGCAAGGCGGCTTTGACAGTACAAAAACGGGGCCCCAAGAACAAACCGCGTCGCCTGACAGAGGCGCAGGAGCAGCGTGTCATTGAGGCGGTTAAAGACCAGATGCCGGATCAGTACAAACTGGGTTTTGCGCTCTGGACGCGGCGTGCTATCGCTCAGCTAATCAAGCAATTCTGGGGGATCGACATTCCGGTTCGGACTTTGGGAGACTATCTCAAGCGCTGGGGCTTCTCGCCGCAGAAGCCGCTAAAGAAAGCCTGGGAACAGAGCCCGGCCCGGGTCGATGCTTGGCTGAAAGAGGAGTATCCGCAAATCCAGGCTCGCGCCAAAGCAGAGAACGCGCAGATTTTCTGGGGTGACGAAACCGGGATCAAGAATACAACTCAGCATGGCCGTAGTTATGCTCCGATCGGCAAAACGCCCGTGCAGCCACTGCCGGCCAAGCGCGTATCACTGAATATGATCTCGGCGATCACCAACCAGGGGGCCGTGCGTTTCATGCTGTACGAATCGACGATGAACGCCAAGGTTCTGATCAAGTTTCTTCGGGCACTGATCGAGTCGACGCCCGGCAAAGTGTTTCTGATTCTTGATAACCTGCGCGTCCACCATGCCAAGATCGTGAAGCGCTGGCTCGCAAAGAAGCCCGTGAAGCGCTATCTGGAAGTGTTTTTTTGCCCGCGTACTCGCCTGAACTGAACCCGGATGAATACTTGAACTGCGACCTGAAGAAACGCACTCGATCGTGCATGCTCACATTGCAACGTCGGCCAGAGCGGGTAAAAACCTATTTCCGAGCAGGACACATTCTGTATGCAGCATGAGCGATGTATTTATCCGCCGGGTTAATACTATCTGACAGATTGCCACGCTTTATCAATTTAATTGTGGCAGCCCGCCCTACAATGCTGAAAAACCATACTTAATTTCCGGTATTGGTTGACCGCTTCAGATTCCCCTATGCACACAATACATATTGTGATAATCCGCAGATTTATACGGGACGGCGGCCGCAGGCGAAAGTCTTGGTGAATCCATCCCCTCTTTTAAGCGATGCTGTCCCAGCACAGGGCAGCATCGCCAGCCAAAATTTCCTTGGCGTTTGAATTTAAAACGGATACTGCATACCTGGGCCCATCACGCTGACCCACTGAGTTTCAGTGAACTCTTCGATATTCGCAGGACCACCAAAACGACTGCCATTACCCGATGCGCCCATGCCGCCGAATGGAACCTGGAACTCGTTATTCACCGTCTGGTCGTTGATATGCACCATGC
Organism: Candidatus Thalassolituus haligoni; assembly: GCF_041222825.1. Classification (NCBI taxonomy): domain Bacteria; kingdom Pseudomonadati; phylum Pseudomonadota; class Gammaproteobacteria; order Oceanospirillales; family Oceanospirillaceae; genus Thalassolituus; species Candidatus Thalassolituus haligoni. The sequence goes on along the minus strand of NZ_CP139482.1, from coordinate 842,484 downwards.
CAGCACGCAGCTTGGAGGCGACACTGAGGGCCCGTGATTCGGACTGGCTATGCACCGCCACAGCAAGACCGTATTCCGAACTGTTCACCAGAGCGATGGCCTCTTCCTCTGTATCGAACACCATGATCGGCGCCACAGGTCCGAAGATTTCCTCGTTCCAGGCTGGCATGTCGGGCGTAACGTCCGCAAGGACCGTAGCCTGGAAGAAACGACCGTTGGCCTTGCCACCGGCGAGTACCTGCGCACCGAGTGCGACAGAACGGTTGACGATATCCCCAACCCTTGCAGCTTGACGGTCATTGATCAACGGGCCCAGATGTACCTGATCAGTAGCTGGATTGCCCACCGCTAGGTTGGCGGCACGGCCAGCCAAAAGTTCAGCGTAGCGCTGCGCCACCTTGCGTTGCACCAGATGCCGCCCTGTCTGCATGCAGATCTGCCCCTGGTGCAGGAAAGCCCCCCAAGCCGCGCAAGATGCTGCAGATTCAAGATCAGCATCATCAAGAATGACCATGGCGTTGTTACCGCCGAGCTCCAATGAGACTTTTTTCAGGCTACGTCCGCAAATCTCACCAATCTGCCGGCCCACTGGAGTCGAGCCGGTAAAGGAGATCATCTTGACATCCGGGTGCCGTACCAGCGCATCTCCTGTATCTGCAGCGCCGGGAACGACCTGGAAGACTCCTTTGGGTATCCCCGCGGCTTCGAAAAGCTCGGCCAACAACAAGCCTCCGCAAACTGCACTTTGTACATCCGGCTTCAAAATCACAGCATTCCCCATGGCAAGTGCTGGCAGAACTGAGCGCAGACCCAGCAGGATGGGAAAATTCCAGGGAGCGATAACACCCACCACGCCGATAGGGATACGCTTCCAGTAATTGCGACGCCCCGGCATCGAAGACGGGAAGATTGCCCCCGTTGCATGCATCGGCAGGGCTGCCGCCATATGGGCCTGCTCAATGCAGGCATGCAGTTCCCATTCAGCCTTGGGTGGGATAGACCCACATTCCCGAACGTTCCAGTTATTGATGGTGGCAGCATTATCCTCCAGTTGGCGAGCGACTTTACGCATGATGGCAGCACGCTGATCAAAAGACAGAGCCGCCCAGTGCACCTGAGCCTCTTTGGCAATGCGGGCAGCATCATCAATATCATCCTTGGTACCTGTCGCCAGCATCCCAAGCTGATTCCCTGTCGCTGGCTCTATGACCGGAACGATCTCGCCGCGGCCAGACACCCAGCTTCCCAAATAAAGTTTGCTATCCCATTGAGCAGATACGTTTGAAGTCATTGTCTTTTTTCTCCGGAGTTAGGCCTTACTGACCTTTATTTTATTCGTATACTCGACACATCAAAATATAATTAATTTATCGCCCACCCCCTGCCTTAAATTATCAAGCGATATTTGATTTAAACTACAATCCGATTTCAAATCTCCCATCCAGAAAGTACGATTAAATAATATATTTTACAAAAATACACCTCAACTATATAGAAACTTCGGCAGCAGCATTGCTATCGGAGCGATAAAAACTACAAGTAATAAACGTACAATATCAGCACACCAGAACGGCGTAACCCCTCTAAAAATAGTACTCGCTCTCATATCTGGAATAACCGCACTGAGCACGAAGACATTCATACCTACTGGCGGGGTAATCAAACTTATTTCTGTAACGATAACAACCACGATGCCAAACCAAACCAAGTCAAAGCCCATACTTGCCACCAGTGGATAAAATACCGGTACCGTCAGAAGTATCATCGACAGGCTCTCAAACACCATCCCAAGGACAATATAAACAGCCAGTATCACCAGAATGACAGCAAGCGGCGAAATATCTAGTGCCGCCACAAACTGCAGTAACATATCCGGCAATCCGGCTCGGTTAACAAAGTCGGAGAAAATCAGTGCGCCTATCACCACTGCAAACAGCATCGCAGAGGTACGGGCAGTTTCCGCCAACGTCAGGAACAAGGTCCCCAACGTCAGGCGTTTACGGCTGAGCGCTATTATAAAAGCGCCGCCTGCGCCTACACCTGCGGCCTCTGTCGGAGTAAAAACGCCCAGATAGATACCCCCCATCACCACTGTGAACAGTACCAGCACCCCCCAAACCCCTTTCAGGGCCTGTATGCGCTCGGGCCATGATAGCTTTTCACCGGCCGGTCCCGCGGCTGGATCGCGCCAGACGACGTAACGAACCGCTCCCAGATACAGCAGTATTCCTAGCAGGCCAGGGAGCAGACCAGCAGCAAAGAGTTCACGAATGCTGCTTTCTGTCATCAAACCGTAAATCACCAGGATGACACTCGGAGGAATAAGAATACCGAGAGTTCCACCCGCCGCTATCGAGGCCGTGGCAAGGGAGTCCGCGTATCCGTATTTGCGCATTGCAGGCATGGCCACTTTCGACATCGTGGCCGAGGTGGCAAGACTCGAACCGCAGATGGCGGAAAACCCACCACAGGCAACTACAGTAGCCATCGATAAGCCGCCCTTGCGATGTCCCAAAAAGGCGTTCGAGGCGGCATAGAGTTCCTCGGAAAGACCTGATCGGGTAACCAGATTACCCATCAATATAAACAGTGGAATGACCGATAAGCCATAGTCCTGCACAGTATCGATCATACGATTAGAAGCCATCGACAACGGGATGGTCCAACGAAAATCAGTGATATTTGTTAATTCAAGCCCGATTATAAACGCAAAACCGAAAAAACCCACGAGGCCCATTGCAAACGCAATCGGTATTCGCGCAACTATGATCATAAAAATGAGTACGGCAAATCCGACTAAGATTACTGACATAATAAATACCTCTATCTATCCAGTATATTTTATTTTTTTTCCTGAGACAGGATTCGATAAACGCCAAATGTAATCACGCAGAAAGCTGTTACCCAGCTCATCACGGCAATGTACTGAACAATGTAACCTCTTGGGAAACTGAGATACTCGGTTATGACGCCACGGAGAATCGAACGCGCACCCAAATCGAATATTCTGAACGCCAGAAAAAACATTGATGATGAGATCAGCAGCGCTACCAGTAACCCAATGACTTTTAGAATTCGGGTTCCGATAAATCGATCCAGCAGATCCACGACCACATGACCAAAACGCCAGGTCACTACGGGCATCGCAGCAAATACCATGAGCGCCAGTCCAATCTCGGTGAGCTCAACACTGCCGTGCACTGGGCTGTTAAACAGGTAGCGGCCGACGACATCGACACACGTAAGCCCCATCAAAACGAAGAGAATAATTGCAGCGGCCACCTCGAGAGAGAAAGCCAGCCATTTGGCTGGGCCTCTCTCGACATAGTGCTGGTTGATCCAGGCACTCAACGACATCGGATGATTCCTACTTCTGCGCTTCAAGATTGCGTGCAGTCTGACGTAGTTCCGCAAGCGCGGCACTGGCATCAACACCCTTGCTGGCAACACGGGTTAACCATTCGTCGTCGATTCCCGTGGCAATTTCCTGGAACTCTGCTGCCATCGGTTCACCGACTTTAACCATTTTTACGCTAACTCCTTTATCGATGCTCTCCTGAAGAGCTTCATCGCCGCACTGCTCCCAGGCTTGGCCAGCAAGGCGTGAGAGTTTTTCACCGGAGACATTGAGAATGGCTGTACGGATTTCTTCGGACAGTGAGCCCAGAAAATCGGGATTGATGAACACCGCGAAACTGGTTTGGTACATCCCGCCAGGCAGTAACGTCAGATTCCGCGCAATTTCATTCAGTCGTAGCGTACGCTGCTCACAAACGGGCAAGAAGGTGCCGTCGATAACGCCCTGCTGCATCATCTCGTAGACTTTACCGGCTGGCGCTGAGACCCCGACAGCCCCCATCTTTTCGGCCAACTCATTCATAACTCCGCCGCCAAGCCGAATCTTTCTGCCTTTAAGATCACTTAGACTGGAGATTGGCTCCAGTGTGTGAATCTGCCCGGGCGCATGCGTAAAAAGACCCACGACTTCAAGACCAGAAAATTCATTCGCCTTTTTCAGGTACTTTTCATGGATACGCCAGTAAGCCACCGATGCGGCTTCGGCATTCGTACCGAGCAATGGCAACTCTACAACCTGTGTCAGCTCGAAACGCCCCGGAACATAGCCGGTTGAAGACCAAGCGGCATCGACAACTCCATCTTCTACGAGCGAGAACAGATCCTTAGGATGGCCCAGATTGTAGCTAACTTGAAGCTTGACCTCACCCTGCGTAGCCTCTTCGATCCATTTTGCCCAGGTAGGAAGGACAATGGCATTTTGCGGGTGGGTCGGCGGCAACCAACTTCCGACATGCATGATCGTTTCGGCAGATGCCTGTGTATTGGCAAGCACACATAACGCGGCAGACAGCATCACTTTCTTAATATTAAACATAAGAACCTTCTTATTTTAAAGACTATTAGCCCGGCGGGTTAACAGGAAAACAGGCAATGCAACGCAAAAACAAACGGTAAATCCGTGTATTTTCGTCAACTTACCTAAAGAATAGACAAACAGCATCGAGCTTAATTATTTGTTTTTAATAATCTAATATAATTACAAAAACTGTCTAACAGTTTAAATAATATACTTTACAATTTCCGACTCCTTCCAGGTGATACCTGCCCCAGGTTCATCAGAAATAATTACATTTCCATCAACGAACTTGAGTGAAGAGTCTACAACCGACTCCGCAATATCCAATTTTTCCAACCAATCAGCAGTGGGAGTCACTGTTAATAAGTGAGCACTGAACTCCTGGAAAAGGTGTGACGACATTGGCAGACTAAACTGCTGGGCCAATGCACTGGCTCGCAGCCAGCCCGTAACTCCACCGATTTTCATAATATCTGGCATCGCCAGGTCTGAAGCCCCCGCCATGCAAGCGTTCATCATTTCTTCTGGTCCGATCCAGTTCTCACCCATCTGGATCGGCACATTCAGTGATTCACGAATTCGTTTATGACCGTCGTAGTCGTACTGGAG